>JAJEBR010000112.1 GCA_022822445.1 Gemmatimonadota bacterium
ACGCTGGGGGGGCTGTTTGACATCTACGGTGAGGAGGTGACGCCCACGAAGGGCGAGCACACCCGGCAGCACGACCGGACCACGATGGCGATGTTCCTCCGCTTCTTCGGACGGAACCGCGACCCGGCCACCCTGTCCCAACGGGACTGGGACCGCTTCATCCGCGAGCGTCGGGCGGGAAGGATCGGTCCGAGCGGAAGGCCCGTATCCGACCGGACGGTCGAATACGACCTCAAGCTCCTGATCGCGGTTCTGAATTGGGCCGCGAGATCGAGGGACGAGCGGGGCAGCCTGCTTCTCGACAGGAACCCGCTCAAGGGCTTCAGAAAGCCCACGGAGAAGAACCCGACCCGGGTGGTGCTCACCGAGGACGAGTACCGGGCGATTCTGAAGGTGGCGGGGCGGTTGGACTGGCGGTTTGGCATCGCACTCGTGCTCGCGCATGAGACGGGCCACCGGATCGGAGCCATACGCCAGCTTCGGTGGTCGGACATCGACTTCGAGGGCGGGACGATCCTCTGGCGCGCCGAGCACGACAAGTCGGGCCACGAACACGCCACGCCCGTCACGGGCGACGCGCTCGCCGCTCTCGACGAGGCGCGGAGAAGGAACCCCGGAATCGGAGAAGCACCGGTGCTGCCCGCGCCCAGGAATCCGCTCGCGTGTCTCGGGGCCGCTCGGTTGCACGTTTGGTGGAGCAAGGCCCAGATTCTTGCGGGGCTGGATCCGATGCCCGGAAGAGGCTGGCATTCGCTGAGGCGGAAGTTCGCGAGCGACCTGATGGAACAGCCGCTGAAGGTGCTTTGCGCCTTGGGTGGCTGGAAGACCGCCAAGACGGTTCTTGAATGCTA
The DNA here is from genome assembly GCA_022822445.1 of Gemmatimonadota bacterium. Lineage (GTDB taxonomy): Bacteria > Gemmatimonadota > Gemmatimonadetes > Longimicrobiales > Gaopeijiaceae > Bin94. The sequence goes on from JAJEBR010000112.1 coordinate 852, forward strand.
CCAGCGCCCGGACTCGGGACAGCTTCGGAAGGCTCTGGAAGCTCGTCGGCGGTCTCGCGGCTGAGGCCGCTAATCGGCGGGAGTCAATTGGCGGGAATCGGGCCTGTCAGACTCCCAAGTTCAATACCCGCAACGGATTGCGAGCATGCGACCACCTGCCGGGCTGGCAAGGCACGACGGAGGGCCAATAGGGGAACCAGCCACACAGAGCGGGAGCTTCGGGGACCTTAAAAGTAAAGACAACACGACAATTGGTAATGTCCACATTACATCACGACCGCGTGAGCACCGCAGCCCAACCCGCGTGCATCGCCGACGCTCGATGGGCTGGCGCGGTACCGCGAACTCTACCCCGGCCGCACCTCGTTCAGCGCTGAGCGCAGCTCCCGGGCCAGCTCCAGCGCCCCGGCCACGCCGCCGTCATCGAGACGGTCCACAAGGGCGCTTCCCACCACCGCAGCGTCTGCGGCCGCGCCGACCGCACGGGCGTGTTCGGCGGTCGAGACCCCGAATCCCACCGCGACTGGGAGGGGCGACGCGGCACGCACCGCTCCGGCTTCGCGGACCAGCTCGCCGCGCAGTTCGGCCCGGGCGCCGGTTACGCCGGTGCGTGCGATGTAGTACACGAACCCCTGGCTGGCCCCGGCGATCTCGCGGACGCGGGCGGGGCTGGTCGTGGGCGCGATCAGGCGCACCAGGTCGAGCGGGCAGGCCTCCAGCGCCGCTTCCAGGGGCGGGTCGGCGCCGAGAGGCAGGTCGGTGGGAAGGATCCCGTCGGCTCCCGCGTCGACGGCCCGGCGGATGAAGGTCTGCACGCCCCGTGAATGGACCGGGTTCAGATAGGAGAAGATGACGACCGGCACGTCGCTGGACTCGCGCAGCTCGGCGAGGACGGCGAAGGCATCGTCGACGGTCGTCCCCTGGTCGAGCGCGCCCTGGCTGGAACGCTGGATCGTGGGTCCGTCGGCCATCGGGTCGCTGAACGGGATCCCCAGCTCGATCACGTCTGCCCCCGCCTCCGCCAGACCAGCCAGCAGTTCGCGGGTGTGCGCGAGGGTGGGATAGCCGGCGGTCACATAGGGGATGAAGCCGGCCCTTCGCTCCGCGGCCAGCCGCGCGAAGCGTTCGGCGATCCGTCCCCGTGGCGCATCGCCCATCATGAACCGGCGCCCGAAACGCAAGGACTCCGCAGCCGGCCCGTCACGGAACTGCCCCCGGCCCTGCTTCTCCATCCCCCGATCCTGCTTCCCCATCCCCCAGGCCCGCCACGTGCACCACGTCCTTGTCGCCCCGTCCGCTCAGGCAGATCGCAACCGGGACCTCGACTTCGCCTCTGCGCCCCGCTTCCACCACCCAGGCCAGCGCGTGCGCGGTCTCCAGCGCGGGGATGATCCCCTCCAGCCCCGGCAGCGCGCGGAAGGCCCGCTCGGCGGCTCCGTCGCGCACGCTCACGTAGCGGGCTCGCCCGGAGTCCTTCAGGTGCGAGTGCTCCGGACCGACGCCCGGGTAGTCGAGTCCGGCGGCCACCGAATGCGCCGGAGCAACCTGGCCGTCGGCGTCCTGCAGCAGGTAGCTGAGCGATCCGTGCAGCACGCCCGGCCGCCCCTCGTTGAGCGGTGCCGAGGATCGTCCGCTGCCGAGCCCCTCCCCCGCCGCCTCCACCCCGATCAGGGCGACCTCCTCGTCGCCGGCGAAGGCGTGGAACATCCCCATCGCGTTCGAGCCGCCCCCCACGCACGCGACCACCGACGCCGGCAAGCGCCCCTCCGCCTCGAGGATCTGGCGGCGGGCCTCCCGGCCGATCACGGCCTGGAAGTCCCGCACGATCAGCGGGAACGGATGCGGCCCCACGACCGAACCGATGATGTAGTGGGTGTCGGCCACGTTGGTGACCCAGTCGCGCAGCGCCTCGTTGGTGGCGTCCTTGAGGGTGCGGGTGCCGGAGTCGACCGGGCGCACCTCCGCGCCGAGCAGCTCCATGCGGTAGACGTTCAGGGACTGCCGCTCCACGTCCTCCGTGCCCATGTAGACGACGCACTCCAGGTCGAAGAGCGCGCAGGCGGTGGCGGTGGCGACCCCGTGCTGTCCGGCGCCGGTCTCGGCGATGATGCGCGGCTTGCCCATCCGCCGGGCGAGCAGCGCCTGCCCCACCGTGTTGTTGATCTTGTGGGCGCCCGTGTGGTTGAGGTCCTCGCGCTTCAGGTAGACCGGCCCGACTCCGGCCTCGGCTTCGAAGCGGCGGGCCCGGTAGAGCGGCGTGGGGCGGCCGACGTAGTCCTCGGCAAGGCGGTCGACTTCGGCCAGGAAGCCGGAGTCGCCCGAGGCCTTCGCGTAGGCGGCGGCAAGTTCGTCGAGGGCGGGGATGAGCGTCTCGGGAACGTAGCGGCCGCCGTAGGGGCCGAAGCGGCCGGTGTGGGGAGTGGACGGCGTCATGACGGGATTCCCACGCCCGCGGTCCGCACCGCCTCCACGAAGGCTGTGGTCCGCGCCGGATCCTTCGAACCGGGTGACGACTCCACCCCGGAGCTCACGTCGAGCACGTCGGGCGACAGTGCGGCGATGGCGGCGCCGGCGTTGTCAGGGGTCATCCCGCCGGCGGCGATGAAGGTGGCCGAACCGATCGCGCCGCGTACCTCGCCGCCCGTGCCCGCCCACGCGAAAGTGCGGCCGGTGCCGCCGGGCATGGATGGGTCCCAGGCGTCGATGAGGATGCCGTCGGCGACTTCCGCGTAGCGCGCGGCCGCCCCCGCGATCGACAGGCCCGAACGTGCGTGAATCGTCTTCCAGATCCGCCACGGTCCGGCGGCGGCAATCTCGGCAACCTGCCAGGGGGGCTCACCCCCCGACAGCTGGACCACGTCAAGACGGAGTTCACCGGCGATGCGCGCCACCTCGCCGGGTGCGGCGTCCACGAACACCCCGGCACGGCGCGCCCCCGACGCGGAGTACACTTCCCCCGCACGGCCCGGCTCCACGCTGCGCCCGAACCCGGCCGAGAGGATCACACCCATGAAATCGGCTCCGGTCCCGTCCACGATTCGCGCGTCCCGGGGCGTCATCACACCGCACACCTTGGCGAGCACGCTCACGGCCGCACCCCCGCCTCGCGCGGCACGGACCCCAGCTCCTCCACCAGCCGGCCCGGCTCGCCGCTGCGCACCAGCGCCTCCCCCACCAGAACGGCATCGGCCCCTGCCGCGGCCACCCTCTCCACATCGGCCCGGCCGCGAATCCCGCTCTCCGAGACGAGCAGCACATCGCCCGGCAGGTACCGCGCCAGCCGCTCGGTCACGGCCAGGTCGGTGCGGAAAACGGTCAGGTCACGGTTATTGACCCCGACCAGCGCCGCGCCGCTCTCGAGCGCCGTCTCCACCTCCCACTCGTCGTGGGCCTCGACCAGCGCCGTCATCCCGAGCTCGTGAATCATCGCCCGCAGGTCGGCGAGCATTACCCGGTCGAGGATGCGCACGATCAGCAGCACCAGGTCCGCCCCGGCGGCGCGTCCCTCGTAGACCTGCAGCGGGTCGATCACGAAGTCCTTGCGGAGAACCGGTATGGCGCCCGCGCCCCGCACCGCGCCGAGGTCGTCCAGCGAGCCGCCGAACCAGGGGCCGTCGGTGAGCACACTCACGGCCATCGCGCCCGCGCCTTCGTACTCGGCCGAGAGGGCGACGGGGTCCAGCGCGAGGTCGATCTCCCCCGCTCCCGGCGAGCGTCGCTTCACTTCCGCAATCACCCCGACCCGGGAGTGGCGGCGCATCGGGTCCAGTACCGGGCGCGGAGGGGGCGCATCTTCCGCAGCCCGGCGAAGGTCGAGCCGACGCCGGCGAAGCGCGCCGACCTCGCCCACCTTGGTCGCGACGATGCGATCGAGGATGTCCGCGCGGCTCGCCGATGCATCTGCCGCCCGGCTGACCGCGGATTCCGCCGCCCGGCTACCGGACCGCTCCGGTCCGCCGGACTTCACCCCGGCGCCCGCCCCTTGCTGTTCGGTCAAGTTTCGGTTACCTTTTTCGGCAGTTATTCGGTTTCATCCGGTACGGACCCCGGCTCGCCTTCGGAGAAGAACCATGGCCCTTACCAAGCGCCAGAAGGAAATCCTCGACTTCCTCAAGACCTTCATCGACGAAAACGGCTATTCGCCGAGCTTCGAGGAGATCTGCACGGCCTTCGGCTACACGTCGCTCGCCACGGTCCACGAGCACCTGACCAATCTGGCTACGAAGGGGTACATCCGGAAGACGGACCGGGCGAGCCGGTCGATCGAGTTCCCGCCGGAGACGGAACCGTCCGTACCCCTGCCGCTGATGGGAACGGTGGCGGCCGGACAGCCCATCGAGGCGGTGCAGGACAACGAATCACTTGCGATCCCCGGGGAGATGATCCGGAAGGGGTCGGAGCACTATGTGCTGCGCGTTTCCGGCGAGTCCATGATCGACGAGCAGATCCGGGACGGGGACCACATCGTCGTCAGCGCACGGGAGACGGCCCACGACGGGGAGATGGTGGTCGCGCTGGTACGTGACGAGGCAGCGACGGTCAAGAAGCTGTACCGGGAGGCTGACGGCCGCGTCCGCCTGCAGCCCGCCAACCGGGACATGCAGCCCATCATCGAGGACGCCGGCGACGTGCGGATCCAGGGAGTGGTGGTGGGGCTGGTGCGAACGTATTGAGACGTTCGGCCCGGCACTGTGCGATGGCTGGCGCAGCACACCGCGGTGCCGCGGGGCCTCACAGCGAACCGCCCGGGGATCCCGCTAGCTCGCGGCCTGGCTGGCGCGCACCAGCTTCTCGAGGACCTCAGCCGCCATCCCCGAGTCGATCGCCTGCGCGGCGGCGTCAACGCCTTCCGCCAGCGACTCCGTCCGTCCCGCAACGTAGTACGCCGCCGCCGCGTTGATCAGCACCGCCGTGCGCGCGGGCCCCTTCTTCCCCGCCAGCACCGCGCGCACCACCGCCGCGTTCTCCTCCGGCTCCCCCCCGGCCAGCTCCTCCGGACGGACCTCGTCGAGCCCGAGTTCCCCCGGCGTCACCCGCCAGTCCGAGACGGCCCCGTCCCTCAGTTCGGCGACGTGGGTCGGCCCGCACGGGCTGATCTCGTCCAGCCCCGGCTCGCCGTGCACCACGAGCGCCCGTTCGTGTCCCAGCTCGGCGAGCGCGCGCACCACCAGCTCCAGGAAGGCGGGGTCAGCCACCCCCACCACCTGTCGGCGCGCGCCCGCTGGATTCGTGAGCGGCCCCAGGAGGTTCATGATCGTGGTGATCCCCAGCTCCCGGCGCACCGGCACCACATGGCGCATCGCAGGGTGGAGGAGCGGCGCGAACATGAAGACGATGCCCGCCCCGGCGAGCACCCCGGCCATCCCGGCGGGAGTCAGCTGCACGGCGACCCCCAGCGCTTCCAGCACGTCCGCGCTCCCGCACTTCGAGGTGAAGGAACGGTTGCCGTGCTTCGCGACCCGCACGCCGCCCGCCGCCACCACCAGCGCCGCCGCCGTCGAGATGTTGAAGGTGGACACGCCTCCACCGCCCGTACCGCAAGTGTCGACGAGCGTCCCCGGGTCCGTGGCCTCAACCGGGATCATCGCGCCACGCAGCGCCTCGACGCCGCCGGCGACCTCGGAGGGGGCCAGCCCCTTCGTCTGCAGCGCGGCCAGCAGCGCCCCGGTGCTGATCGGGGACGCGTCCCCGGACACGACGTGGCCGAAGGCGGCCGCCGCCTCACCGGCCGAGAGATCCGTGCCGCCCACCACCTTCGCGAGTAACGGAACCAGGTTGAAGTCGGGGGTTATGGGCGTCTCGCTCACGCTCGCTCCTGTGTAAGGGGTGGTTGTCGGGCCGCCTCCCGCCCATGTAGCTTGGCGAAGAAGAATGAGCGATAGAGAGACCCGCTTCAAGCTGACACTCCACTACGACGGCTCCGCCTTCCACGGGTGGCAGGTGCAGCCGGGCCAGCCCACGGTACAGGGCGCGCTGGAGGAGGTGGTCTCCCGGATCACCGGCGAGCACCGCACCGTGACCGGGGCCGGCCGGACCGACACGGGGGTGCACGCCACCGGTCAGGTGGCCGCCGTCACCGTGCCCGTGAAGTGGACCGCGCGTGAGCTCCTGCGCTCCTTCAACGGCCTGCTTCCCCGCAGCGTCTGGGTGCAGGACGCCACCGCGGTCCATTCCGGGTTCCATCCCCGCCTGGACGCGGTGGGGCGCAGCTATTCCTACCGGGTGGGCACGGACCCGGAGGCCGCGTCCCCATTCCACCGGCGGTGGTGCTGGCCGCTCTGCCGCCCGCTCGATCTGGAGGCTGCCGCCCGCGCCGCCGAAGTCATCCGCGGCGAGCACGAATTCCATGCTTTCGCGAAGGCCGGACAGCCCCATCGGGGACACGCGTGTCACGTCATCCGCGCCCGCTGGCGCGCCTGGGAGGAGCTGGGAGCGGTCTTCGAGATCTCGGCCAACCGCTTTCTGCACCGAATGGTGCGATATTTGGTGGGCACGATGGTCGACATCGCACTGGGCCGCCGGAAGGAGGAGGACATGCACCTGCTGCTGGGCAGAGGGGACGGGCACAACCTCCAGGGAGGAGACCGCGAGCCGCAGGCGGGCCGTACCCTGACGACATCGCCACCCGCACCGCCGGAAGGCCTCTTCCTGACCGGTGTGGAGTACCCCGACGCGGCCTGCGGCAAGTCAGATGTAAACCAAACCTTACATTCTGTAACATGAACCTTACATTACGTATCGCTACGGTCGGACTCTGGGTGGCAGTGGCCGCCTGCGGATCGGCTCAGGGCACGGAGAGCCGGCTTGCCGACGGGGATGGAGGGGCAGGTCTCCCGGACGGAAGGCCGGGCGCACCCGGAGAAACGGCGGCCTACGCCGACGGTGTCGCCCCCGACGCGGACGCAGCAGCGCGCCTCTCCGCACCCATCGACGATTCGGGCGCACCGGAATCCATCCAGCAATCCCTGTCCGACAGCCGCACCACCGCGATCGTGCGGGCTGCACGCAACGTCGCCCCGGCCGTGGTCACCATCTCGGTGCGGAGGCGCGAGCAGGTCAGGCAGCGAACGTTCTTCTTCGATGACTACTATGTCCCGCGGGAGACGCAGGGCCTGGGTTCCGGCTTCATCATCGACCAGCGCGGGGCCGTCCTCACCAACAACCACGTCGTCGAAGGCGCCGTCGCGATTCTGGTGACACTGCCCGACACTCGCGACTTCAACGCGCGGCTGGTAGGCTCCGACCCCCGCAACGACATCGCCGTGCTCGCGCTCGAAGATGCCTCCAACCTGCCCGTCGCGCCCCTCGGCACGTCATCGGACCTGATGATCGGGGAGTGGACGGTCGCGATCGGCAACCCCTTCGGCGGACTGCTCTCGAATCCGGAGCCCTCCGTAACGGCCGGCGTGGTCAGCGCACTCGACCGCCACATCGTCCCCCGGGGGGAGGATCAGGAATTCCACCTCGGGATGATCCAGACCGACGCCGCCATCAACCCGGGCAACTCGGGCGGCCCCCTGGTCAACGCGCTCGGCGAGGTCATCGGGATCAACTCCTCGATCCTGTCACGCTCGGGCGGCAGCGAGGGACTGGGGTTCGCCATCCCGATCGACCGTGCTCTCCGGATCGCGGAAGACCTGCTGGAGCATGGAGAGGTTCGGCGGGCATGGCTGGGGCTGGATGTGAACGCCGTGGAGGCGGACGACTTCGGGCGCTCGCGGGGCGTGCGCATCGTGCGGGTTGCGCCGGGATCGCCGGCCGCGGCCGCCGGCATCCGGGCCGGTTCGCGCCTGGTCCGGGCCGGGGACACCCGCATGGCAACCCCGCTCGACTTCGAGGCGGTCAAGCTCGGGTTGCGCGCAGGCGACCGGGTCGAGCTCGAGGTGGAGGGCAGGGCTCCGGTAATCCTCCAGACCGCGCCCCTGCCGTCCGTCGCCGCCGAGCCGGTGGAACTGTTGCGAGACCTCGAGGTCGTCACCGTCACGCCGGCGATCCAGGCCGAACGAAGGCTCGCATCGGCCGAAGGCGCGCTCGTGGTCCGTATCTCACCGGCCCTGTCGCGGCGCATCGGGCTGGTTGAAGGGGACGTTGTCCTGCGTCTCAACAACACGAGGCTCCGGAACGCACAGGATGTGGCAGACGCGCTGCGGAGAACCCAGCAGAGCCGAAGTCAATTCACACTCGACTTCGAGCGCGACGGCCGGACGGTGCGGACGGGACTCCTGCGATGGAGCTAGCGCCGCCGGACCGCTACGCGCACCCGCTCTCGGCGCGGTACGCCTCCGGCGAGATGGAGCGCATCTGCGCCCCGGCATTCCGCTTCGGTACGTGGCGGCGGCTGTGGCTCGCGCTGGCGGAGGCGCAGCGGGACCTCGGACTCGATATCCCGGCCGATGCGATCGCGCAGATGCGCGACCACCTCGACGACATCGACCTCGAGGCCGCCGCACGCTACGAGCGGCGCTTCCGGCACGACGTCATGGCGCACATCCACCTCTTCGGCGACGTGGCGCCGGCGGCGCGCGGCATCCTGCACCTCGGCGCCACCAGCGCCTTCGTCGGCGACAACACCGACCTCATCCAGCACCGTGAGGCGATGACGCTGGTCCAGGGCCGCATCGTGGCCACCGTCCGTGCCCTCGCGCGCTTCGCCCGGGAGCACCGCGCCCGCCCCACCCTCGCGTACACGCACTTCCAGCCGGCCCAGCCCACCACCGTCGGGAAGCGGGCTACGCTCTGGATCCAGGACTTCCTCCTCGACCTGGAGGAGATCGAGCACCGGCTGGCGGCGCTCCGGCTCCGCGGCGTGCGCGGCACGACCGGCACGCAGGCCTCGTTCCTGCAGCTCTTCGACGGCGACCACGGCAAGGTCGCCGCGCTGGAAGATGCCATCTGCCGCCACCTCGGCTTTGCCGGCGCGTACCCCGTCACCGGCCAGACCTATCCGCGCAAGGTGGACCAGGCGCTCCTCGCCACCCTGGCCGGGGTGGCCGCCTCGGCTTCGAAGATGGCGCACGACATCCGCCTCCTCTCCCACCTCCGTGAGGTCGAGGAGCCCTTCGAGAAGGAGCAGGTCGGCTCCTCGGCGATGCCGTACAAGCGCAACCCCATGCGCTCGGAGCGGATCTGCGCGGTGGCGCGCCACGTGATCGCGCTCGCGGCCGACCCCGCCCACACGGCGGCGACGCAGTGGCTGGAGCGCACGCTGGACGACTCCGCCAACAAGCGGCTCGCCGTTCCCGACGCCTACATGGCCACCGACGCGCTGCTGGTGCTGGCCGGCAACGTGGCCTCCCGGCTGCGGGTGAACGCGGGCGTGGTCGCGTCCAACCTGGCCGTCCACCTTCCCTTCATGGTCATGGAGGGTGTGATGATGGACGCCGCCGCCGGGGGTGCGGACCGGCAGGAGGCGCACAAGCGGATCCGCCGCCACACGCTGGAGGCCGCCCGCCGCATGACCGAGGGGGCCGGGGGCGACCTCTTCGAGCGGATCGCGGCCGACGACGCGCTCGGGGTGAGTGCCGAAGAGCTGGAGGAGATGGCCCGCCCGGAGAAGCTGGTGGGCCGGGCGCCGGAGCAGGTGGACGAGTTCCTTGAAGGCCATGTGGAGCCGGTCCTTGAGCGCTACCCGGACGCCGCGCCGCAGGCCGCCGAGGTGCGGGTGTGATCCCTCTCCCGCTCCTCTTCCGCGGCAAGGTCCGCGATGTCTACGAGGTGCCGGCGGATGGCGGGTCCGCGGGAGACCGCCTTCTCCTCGTGGCCAGCGACCGCGTCAGCGCCTTCGACGTGGTCATGGCGGAGCCGGTGCCGGAGAAGGGGCGCGTCCTGACGCAGATCACCGCCTGGTGGCTGAACACGCACCTGCAGGGCATCCCGCACCATGTGATCTCGGTGCGTCCCGGCGAGATCGCAGATGCGGTGCCCGCGCTGGCCCGCTGCGAAGCCGAATGGGCGGGCCGCGCAACGCTGGTGCGGCGCACGCGGCCCCTCCCCGCCGAGTGCGTCGTGCGGGGCTACCTCTCCGGTTCGGCCTGGAAGGAGTACCGCGAGTCGGGGACGCTCGCCGGAGAGCCTCTGCCCGCCGGGCTGGCCGAGAGCGACCCGCTCGTCCCCGCCATCTTCTCGCCGGCGACGAAGGCGACCGAGGGCCACGACGAGAACATCACCTTCGAGCAGATGACGGGGCTGGTGGGGGCAGAGCTCGCGGCCGAGCTGCGCCGGCGCTCGCTCGACATCTACGAGCGGGGGCGCGCGGCGGCCGCGGAGCGCGGGATCATCCTGGCCGACACCAAGTTCGAGTTCGGGATCGCCCCGGACGGAGATTTGCTCCTGATCGACGAGGTGCTGACCCCCGACTCGTCGCGCTTCTGGCCGCGGGAGCACTACCGGCGGGGGCGGCCCCAGCCATCGCTCGACAAACAGCCGCTGCGCGACCACCTGGACGGACTCGCGGACTGGAACAAGCAGTACCCGCCGCCGCCGCTGCCGGAGCGGGTGATCGGGGCAACGGCGGAGCGGTACCGGGGAGTGTTCCGGCGCCTGACGGGGATGGGGATCGAGGAGTATGAGGCGCCGCGGTTCGGGGCCGGGGCGATGGAAGAAGGGGCGACCGAGATGGCCGGGCGAACCAGGGTCGGGGCCGGGGTGCGGGCGGGCGGGCGGACAGAAGGCGGGCCCGGGGCGCAGACAGCAGGGCGAGCGGAGGCCGGGGCGCGGGCAGCAGCACGGGGCCGCGCCCGGTGAGGCTGCCGATGGCGAAGGAGGGGCTGCCGTTTCTGGCCGTCTGCCTGGTGCTGGTGGCCGCGGCGCTGGTGTGGGCGCGGAGCGGGGGGTGGGGGGTGCGCTCCGCCGCGCCGGCCGCATTCGCCGTGCTCGCCCTCTTCATGGCCTGGTTCTTCCGCGACCCCGAGCGGCGGGTCCCGCCGGGCGACGGGATGGTGGTTTCGCCCGCGGACGGGAAGGTGATCAGCGTGGAGGCGGTGGACGGCGAGGCCTTCATGGCCGGGACGGCGGCCCGCGTGACGATCTTCCTCAGCGTCTTCGACGTGCATGTGCAGCGCGCGCCGCTGGGGGGGCGGGTGCGCCACTACTCGTACCGTGCGGGCCGGTATCTCCCCGCATGGAGGGCGGAGGCGAGCAGCGCCAACGAGCGGGCGTCGCTCGGGATCGAGACGGAAGCCGGGCCGGTTCTGGTCCGCCAGATCGCGGGGCTGGTGGCGCGGCGCATCGTGACCTACCCGCGCGAGGGCGACAGCGTGGCCGTGGGCGACCGGATCGGGCTGATCCGCTTCGGGTCGCGGGTGGACCTGTTCGTACCGCCGGCCTGGACGGTGACCGTGCAGCCGGGGGATGTGGTGCGGGGCGGGGAGACGGTGGTCGCACGGGTGGCGGACACGAACCCATCGGGAGACGGTGGACGATGAGCCCCCGCGAAGGCCCCCGCCGCCGCTGGCGCCGCCTGCGCGCCAACGGGTCACGTCGGAGTTCCGGCCGGACCCGGAACCGCCAGTCGCGCCTGCGCCGTGGAGTGATCATCCTGCCGTCGGCCTTCACCCTCGGCAACCTCTTCTTCGGAACGTACGCGATCGTCGCGGCCCTCCGGGGAGACTTCGCGTGGTCCGCCTGGTTCCTGGTCTTCGCCGCGACCCTCGACCTGCTGGACGGACGGGTCGCCCGCTTCACCCGCACCGGTTCCGACTTCGGCGCCGAACTGGACTCGCTCACCGATGCGGTCTCCTTCGGCGTCGCACCCGCGCTGGTGATGATCCTGCTCTACTTCCAGGAGTCCGACTGGGGCTGGCTGGCCGCCTTCGCCTACCTCGCCGCAGTGGTGGTCCGGCTCGCGCGCTTCAACGTCGAACAGGGCGGGGAGGCCCGGCGCCACTTCCACGGCCTGCCCACCCCCGCCGCGGGGCTGATCCTCGTCACCCACCATCCCCTCTCGCGGACACCCTTCTTCCAGCAGAACCTGGCCTCCCTGCCCTGGCCGGAGATCATGGTGATCGTGATGGTGCTGGTCTCGATCCTCATGCTGAGCCATGTGCCGTACGCCAAGATGCCCGGCATCGACCTGAGGAGCCGCTCGGGCGTCACGCGGACCGCGTTGATGGCCGGCGGCCTGGGGCTGGCCATCGCCTTCCCTGCCTACTGGTTCTTTCCCGCCTTTGCGGCCTACGCACTGTGGGGATTGCTCCGGTCCGTCTTCCTCGGCCTGCTCGACCGGCTTCCCGAGCGCGATCCGCTCATGGACACCCCGGACGAACTGGACTCCGATGTGGAGCCCCGCGAGGTGGACTACCACGAACTGACCCATGAGCCGGACCTGGCTCCCGACCCGGAGGGCGGCCCACCCCCCGAGCCTGACGAACGCACCCGGAGACCAGGCACGCGCAAGCCCGGCTCGGCCGAATCCGATAGTTTTCAGAGCAAGGAGATCCGTTCTTGACCCGATTCACAGTGGAGGTTCTCGTCACCCCGCGCCCCGGCCTGCTCGATCCGCAGGGCAAGGCGATTCATCACGCCCTTTCGTCGCTGGGGTACGACGCCGTGGAGGACGTGCGCGTTGGCAAGGCGATCTACCTCGAAGTGGCCGCCGCCACGCCCGAGGACGCGCGGGAACGGGCCGAGGAGATGTGCCGCAAGCTCCTCGCCAACCCAGTGACCGAAGACTTCCGCATCACGGCGGCCGAAGGGGACGGAGCGGGCCGATGAAGGTCGCGATCATCACCTTCCCCGGCTCCAACTGCGACCAGGACTGCCACCGCAGCGTCGAACTGGCCTGCGGATCGCCCCGCTACGTCTGGCACCGCGAGACCTCGTTGGGCGGTGCGGACGCCGTGATCGTGCCCGGCGGATTCGCCCACGGCGACTACCTGCGGCCCGGCGCCATCGCGCGCTTCAGCCCGGTCATGGACGCGGTCACGCGCTTCGGAAGGGACGGCGGGCTGATCGTCGGCATCTGCAACGGCTTCCAGGTCCTCTGCGAAGCCGGACTGCTCCCCGGCGCGCTGCTGCGCAACCGGTCGCTGCGCTTCCAGTCCCACCACTGCCGGATGCGCGTCGAGCGGACGGGCACCCCGTTCACCTCCACCTTCCGCGAGGGCCAGGTCCTCGGGATGCCGCTGTCCCATGCGGACGGCAACTACTACGCGAACCCGGAGACGCTGGCCGACCTGGAGGCGGAAGGACGCGTCCTGTTCCGCTATTGCGACGCCCGGGGCAACGCTACCGCCGAGGCCAACCCCAACGGCTCGCTCCACAACATCGCCGGGATCGTCAACGCCCGCGGCAACGTCCTCGGGATGATGCCCCACCCGGACCGCGCCATCGAGGCTGTGCTCGGTTCGGTGGACGGCCTGCCCCTCTTCGAGTCGCTCGTCGGGGCCATCGCGCGCAAGGAGGTGGCCTGATGGCGAACCCGGCGTCCGGTAACGGCGGCGCACCCGCGGCGGGCGGCCCCGGTGGCACGGCGACCCTCGAATCCCCCCTCCCCCGTCCCGGCGACCCCGCGATCACCCCCGAGCTGGTCGAGGACCACGGCCTCTCGCCCGACGAGTACGCACAGATCCGGCGCATCATGGGCCGCGAGCCCACCTTCACCGAGCTGGGCGTCTTCTCGGCGATGTGGTCCGAGCACTGCGGCTACAAGAACTCGAAGCGGCTCCTGCGGCTGCTCCCCACCCAGGCGCCCTGGGTCATCCAGGGGCCCGGAGAGAACGCCGGCGTGATCGACGTCGGCGGCGGCTACGCCCTCGCCTTCAAGATCGAGTCCCACAACCATCCTTCGGCGGTGGAGCCCTACCAGGGAGCGGCCACCGGGGTCGGCGGCATCCTCCGCGATGTCTTCACCATGGGCGCGCGGCCCGTCGCCACCCTCAACTCGCTGCACTTCGGCGACCTCGACATCCCCCGGGTGCGCTACCTCTTCGGCGGCGTGGTCAAGGGGCTGGGGGACTACGGCAACTGCGTCGGCATCCCCTCGACGGGCGGCGAGGTCTACTTCGACCGCGGCTACGAGGACAACCCGATCGTCAACGCCATGTGCCTCGGGCTGATGCGCAAGGAAGACCTGATCCGGGGCACCGCCGAGGGGGTGGGCAACACCCTCATGGCGGTGGGCGCGCGCACCGGCCGCGACGGAATCCACGGCGCCACCTTCGCCTCCGAAGAACTCTCCGAGGGGGACGACGAGGCGAGCCGGCCGCAGGTCCAGGTGGGCGACCCCTTCACCGAGAAGCTGCTGCTGGAGGCGTCGCTGGAGCTGATCGCCAGCGGGCACATCGTGGGGATCCAGGACATGGGCGCCGCCGGGCTGACCTCGAGCGGGGCGGAGATGGCGGGCCGCTCGGGCACGGGCGTGGAGATGGACGTCGCGCTGGTGCCGGTCCGCGAGCAGGGGATGACGCCGTACGAGATCCTCCTTTCGGAGTCGCAGGAGCGGATGCTGGTGGTGGCGGAGGCCGGGAAGGAGGACGCCGTGCGGGAGATCCTGGAGAAGTGGGAGCTGGAGGCCGAGACGATCGGGAGCGTGACCGCGACGGGGAGCTTCCGGGTGCTCGAAGGCGGGGTGGCCGTGGCCGACATCCCCGCGCTGCCGCTCACCGACGGCTGTCCGACCTACGAGCGCCAGGGCGCGGAGGGGGATGACGTGCGGGAGCTGCGGGAGATGGACATCGCGCCGTACGTCGAGCCGCCGGGCGGGCTGGAGGACGCGTTTCTCCGCGTGGTGGGCTCGCCGAACGTGGCGTCGAAGCAGTGGGTGTACGAACAGTACGACACAACCGTGCGCGGCAACTCGATCGAGCGGCCCGGCGGGGACGCCGGCGTCATCCGGATCCCGGGCACGAACCGCGGCGTGGCGGCCTCGACCGACTGCAACGGCCGTCACACCTACCTGAATCCCCGCGCCGGGGCGATGGGTGCCGTGGCCGAGGCGGCCCGCAACGTGGCGTGCACCGGCGCCGTCCCCATGGCCGTCACCAACTGCCTCAACTTCGGCAGCCCCCTCAAGTCGCACATCCAGCACCAGTTCCGCGAGGCCGTGCTGGGGATGCGGGACGCCTGCGCCTACCTGGAGACCCCCGTCACCGGCGGCAACGTCTCCTTCTACAACGAGACCGACGGCAAGGCGGTCTACCCCACCCCGGTCATCGGGATGGTGGGCGTCATCGACGACGTGGAGGCGGTGGTGCGCTACGCCTTCCGCGATCCCGGCGACCCGATCCTGCTGTTGGGCGCGAACACCGGCGAGCTGGGCGGCTCCGAGTACCTGTACGCGCTGCACGGACTCGTCGCCGGGGAGCCCCCGCCGGTCGATCTCCCCGCCGAACGCGCGCTCCAGCGCTGCATCCTCGCGATGGCCCAGCTGAGGCTTCTCAAGTCGGCCCACGACGTGGCGAGCGGGGGTCTCGCGGCCACCCTGACCGAGTGCTGCCTGGGACGGCCGCGCACCGGGAGGAGCGTGGGGGCGGCCGTACGCTTCACGGACGCGCTCTCCGACACGGCGCTGCTCTTCGGCGAGGATCACGGACGCGTCGTTCTCACCTGCGCCCCGGAGGACGAGGACCGACTGCTCCGGCACGCGGCGAATTACGGCGTCCCCTGTGCCCGCATCGGCACCGTCACCGATCCCCGCGCACCCCTTGAGATCGAAACGCCCTCCTCCCGGCTGCGGCTGGAGTCGGAAACCCTCCGCGAGCGTTATTATGGCGTCATTCCAGACATCATGAACCAGTAAGGAGAACATGACATTTGGTAAAGCAGACATGACAGCGTTGCCTGTTGTGCGGAGCGGTCCAGCGTGGATGCATCGCCGTTCGAATGCCGCGCGGGCCTTGTCCGCGGGCTGCCCGCCAACCCGTGGACGAACCCGCGTGAGCACCGAGAATGCGAGTGTTGCACGGGATCGGTTCGCGGGCTGCCAGGCGGGATAATGCGAGACCGCGGCCCCACGGACATCCATCTTCCCCTTCTCGACGACCGGCCGCGCGAGGAGTGCGGAATCGTCGGGATCAACGGCATCGACAACGCCTCCGAACTCGCCTTCCTCGCGCTCTACGCCCTGCAGCACCGGGGCCAGGAGGCGGCCGGAATCTGCGCGGCCAACGGCGGGCGCACGAAGCTGCACAAGGAGATCGGCCTTGTGTCGGACGTCTTCGACGCGGAGCGGATCGCGTCGCTGCCCGGCGACACCGCGCTCGGCCACGTCCGCTATTCGACCGCGGGCAGCGGCCAGCGCGTCAACGCCCAGCCGATCGTGGTGAGTTACTCCGAGGGCGACCTGGCGATCGTGCACAACGGCAATCTCACCAACGCCAACACGATCAAGAGCCAGCTGGTCGACGAGGGCGCGATCTTCCAGAGCTCGTCGGATTCCGAGGCGATCGTCCACCTCATCGCGCGCTCGCGCCACCGGTCGGTCGTGGCGCAGATCCGCGACGCGCTCAGCTTCCTGGAGGGCGCCTACGCGCTCGTGCTCACCGTGGGCGACACCATGTACGCGGTTCGCGACCCCCGCGGCTTCCGCCCCCTCGTGCTCGGTGAGCTGGACGGCGGGCACGTCGTCGCCAGCGAGACCTGCGCCCTCGACATCATGGGGGCCGTCTTCGTGCGCGACATCGAGCCGGGTGAGCTCGTCCGCTTCCGCGGCGGCCAGGTCGAGAGCCTCCCGGGTCTCCATCCCGAGACGCCCGCACCTTGCATCTTCGAACTCGTGTACTTCGCGCGCCCGGATTCGAACCTGTGGGGGATCAGCGTCGACCGCGCGCGGCGAGCCTTCGGACGCCAGCTCGCCCGCGAACACCCCGTGCCCGCCGACTGCGTCATCGCCGTGCCCGACAGCGCCAACTCGGCCGCCCTGGGATACAGCGAGCAGAGCGGCATCCCCTACGAGCTCGGCCTGCTGCGAAACCACTACGTCGGCCGCACCTTCATCCGCCCGAGCCAGGCCGACCGCGACTTCGGCGCCCGCATCAAGTACAACCCGGTGCGCGATGTGCTCGCCGGGCAGCGGGTGGTCGTGGTGGACGACTCGATCGTGCGCGGCACCACGTCGCGCAGCCTGGTCAAGTTCATCCGCGGCGCGGGAGCGGCGGAGGTCCACTTCCGCGTGGCGAGTCCCCCCGTGCGCTACCCGTGCTACTACGGGATCGACATGCCGTCGAAGGACGAACTCCTGGGGTCGCAGATGACCGTCGACGAGATCGCCGCCGATCTGGGGGTGGATTCGCTGGGCTACCTGACGCTGGATGGGATGGTGGCCGCGGTCGAGGAGCGCGGGCCGTTCTGCGCGGCGTGCTTCTCGGGGGAGTATTCGGCGCCGCTCGTGGATCTGGAGGCGGGGGTCGTGGGGGGCTGAGGATGAACCTCATCGTTCCACCAGACCATACCTTTCGCGCATGGCCCCGTCGTAGTCCCCAATCAGCCGCCACCAATTGGTCAGCGGCCGACCGTCGTACGACAGCGTGTGACCGGCGCCCGGAATGTTCTGGGACCAGTATCGGAACCAGCCCAGGCCCGTGCATCCCCACCGTTCGCAGTTCATCCGCTGCGTGGCGCCCATGCCGCCGGGACGCCAATCTTCGCAATCGGTCTCGACGAACCGCCGGTTCGCCCAGTCGTAATCTCGCTCGGCGTTCGGCGGAAAGTGCGACCACCCGCACCGCGGACTCACGATCCGGTGCGAGATGTCACTGCCCACGAACTTGCCCCAGAACAACAGGTCGCCCCAAGCATCGTCGGGTGTCGAATCGCGCCCGTCCGCGGCGTTTATCACTGCCTCCAACTGGTGCATATGGTTTTCCGTCGCCTCCGGCAGACCGCGCTGGTAGTTGTAGTGGTACACCGTATAGGTACGGTCGGTTACCGGCAGGTCGAGGGTATCGCGATCGCTGTTGCTGACATCCCCCCAGGGACCCGCCATGTTGGACTCCCACAGGTCGATGACGCCGCCGTGATAACCCCAGATCCACACTTCCTTCACCCCCTCGTCCTCAACCCATCCGGCGAAGTCATGAGCGGCCGCGATGGCGCCGTAGTCCGTCATCGGCACCTCGTGCCCGGGCTTGTCAAGGACGGGCAGGGGTTCGAGCCGCTCCTCGGTGTGGACCACGCGGTAGCGAAGGCTGGGAGGCGCGGCCGGGTCGGCAAAGGCGCGATACCGCGATCCGTCCTCGAGCGCCACGATGAGCGCCGCGGTCAGAGAATCCGTCTTCCGGCGCGTGTAGGCCAGTGACTCACCCCAGTCGCCGGTGGCCGATATATCGACCACGTCACCGTCGCTCGTGGGGAGATAGCGCACCACCACCACCGGGATCTCCCACGGCGGTCCGCTCGGGCGGTCCTGTTCGGGCACCGCCGTGCAAGCCGCGAAGAGCATGGTGCACCCGATCACCCGCAGCGCATCGCGCGAGCCGCTGCGGCGGAGTTGCCCGGCGCAGAGTGGGACCCGTAACGCTTCTGACATTCCCCTTCCATCCGCTCCGGTGGCCCCGGGTGATTCACCCGGCCCCCGGACGAGAGACCCGATCACCTGATCCCCAAGATGGGGACCAAGCCCCGTTCTGCAAGGGGGTTCCGGCCTGGATCCGCCGACACTCCGGCGATCCCTGCCGAGGCCCAGCCAGCCGAACCCCCTCGTCCACCCCCGCGCCCCTTCGTATCATGATGACTGGCAGCCCACCACCATCAGCGAG
Source organism: Gemmatimonadota bacterium (assembly GCA_022822445.1). Lineage (GTDB taxonomy): Bacteria > Gemmatimonadota > Gemmatimonadetes > Longimicrobiales > Gaopeijiaceae > Bin94. The sequence continues at coordinate 19,544 of JAJEBR010000112.1, forward strand.
GTTCCAGATGCGTTCCATTCCCTTCGCCATCGCCGCGACCGCCGCACTCCTTACGGCACCCCCCCTCACCCCCACCGTCACCGCCCAGCAGCGCCCCTTCACCTTCATGGACGTGCAGGAGATGAAGCGGGCGGGCTCCTGGACGCCGAGCCCGGACGGCGCGTGGATGCTCTACACGGTGACCACGCCCGACTGGGAGGCCGCCGAGTCGCAGACCGACATCCACCTGGTGTCGCTCGGCGACGGGGTGCCGTCGGCGCGCCAGCTCACCTACACCGATGACAAGAACGAAACGAGTCCCACCTGGGCGCCCGACGGGTCGTTCTTCCTTTTCTCGTCCAACCGCGACGGGGACCGGACCCAGCTCTACATGATGCGCCACGACGGCGGCGAGGCGCGCAAAATCACCGACGCCGACGAGGGCGTGTCGGGCTTCGCCTTCAGTCCGGACGGAAGCTGGCTGGTCTACCGATCGGGCGAATCAGGGCAGGAGCAGCTCTACCGGCTGGCGCTGGCGGACCTCCCGAACGCCGAGCCCACCCAACTCACCAGCGGCGCGGCCGGCGTCGACCAGTGGGACTTCTCCCCCGACGGAAGCCGCATCTACTTCACCCGCCCCGACTCCTTCGACGAGGACGAGAAGAGGCGGCGCGAAGAGGGCTTCACGGTGGACATCCGGAACGCCGTCACCCCCTTGTCGAGCCTGTGGAGCGTGGGCGTCGCCACCGCCGCCGAGCGACGCGAAACCGACGACCCGGCCTACAGCGTCAACGGCTTCACCCTCTCCGACGACGGGCGCTGGATCGGCCTCACCGGCGGTTCGCCCGAGCGCTACGAACGCAACATCACCGCCCAGCGCCTCTACGCCGACCTCTACCTCATGGACGCGGCCACCGGCGAGATCGAGCGCCTCACCGACAACTACGAAGTCGGCGAGAGCGGCCTGAGCTTCTCGCCCGACGGCCGCTGGATCGCGTTCTCCGCCCCGGACGAGATGGACCGCTACTCGATGACCGAAAACCGCGTCTACATCCGCGAGGTCGGCGACCGGGGCGGCGCCTTCCGCAAGCTGGGTGCCGCCTTCGACCAGAGTTCAAGCGTGGGCTTCTGGTCCGACGATTCGCGCACGATCTACTTCAACGCCGGCGTGACGGTGACGACCCAGCTGCACGCCCTCGACGTGGCGAGCGGCCAGGTCCGGCAGCTCACCCGCGAGCGGGCCGCGCTCTCGGTGTCGAAGGACGACGACACCGGCACCATCCTCATCGGCTACAGCGACCCGGAGACCCCGCCGACGGTGTTCACGGTTGCGAGCGTGGATGACGTCCCCGACCGCTCCGCCTGGACGCGGCTCGTCGACGTGAACCCACAGCTCGCGGACGTCGCGTTCGGCGAGGAGGTCGAGGTCAACTGGCGCTCCTCGGACGGCAATACGGTCGGCGGTGTGCTGGTCTACCCCGTCGGCTACGAGGAGGGGCGGCGCTACCCGCTGATCGTCGCCATCCACGGCGGGCCGGCGTCCGCGGACGTGCTGCGCTTCAACGGCGGCTACAACGCGCAGGTGTACGCGGGGGCCGGATACGCGGTGCTGAAGCCGAACTACCGCGGGTCCCGGAACTACGGGAACGCGCACCGCACCGACATCGTCGGCGACTACTTCACGATGGGCTACGAGGACATCATGACCGGCGTCGACCACCTGATCGCCGAGGGCATCGTGGACGGCAACCGCATGGGCGCGCTCGGCTGGAGCGCGGGCGGCCACTGGTCCAACTGGATCCTCACGCAGACCGACCGCTTCAAGGCGATCAGCTCGGGCGCGGGCACCATGAACTGGATCAGCATGTACGCCCAGAGCGACGTGCAGCGAAACCGCCAATTCTATGTGGGAGATGGGTTTCTGTACGAAGACTTCGACAATTACTTCAACCAGTCACCGCTCAAGTACATCAGCAACGCGAAGACGCCCACGATGATCCACGTCGTCGAGGGCGACCCGCGCGTGCCCAGCCCCCAGTCGGTCGAACTCCACATGGCGCTGAAGAAGCTCGACGTGCCCACCGAGCTGTTCATGTACCCGGGGCGGAGCCATGGGATTCCGGACCCGCGCAACCGCCTGGTCAAGGCCGTCAGCGAGATGGCGTGGATGGACTACTACGTGCGCGGGATCGGCGAGAAGTTCCAGTGGCGGCAGGTGCTGGAGACGCTGGAGGGGGCAGCCCGTGGGGTGAAGCTGATTCCGGAGGGTTAGGTTGATTTTCTTAACTTAAGAACAATTTACTTACGATGGAGACGGTGGACGCGCACCGACTCGACGCCAAGGTCGTCGCGATGGATCCCGACCACCGCTGAAGGGCCGACCTGCGTGACCACGAGGCCGGCCGGAATCGCGATCGTCCCAACACCGCGCCCGTCTGCGGTGAACACCTGCCAGGCTCCCTCGCCGGCCGTCCCCCCCAGGTAGGTTCCACCCAGGGGGAATGCGTGCGCCAACGGTTCGTACGGCTGAACCCAGAGGAACCCTTGCCCGTCCGGCAGGAAGTCCCAGAATACGGACAGTTCAGTCGGAACCGCCGCCCCTTCAAGTCTCTCGCGGGTGGCGGACCGTTGATCGGCAGATGCCCGGGAAACCGCCCGGTCGATCACCTGCTCGAGCGCGTCCGGGACCGACACGGCCTCCGTGGGCTCCCACGCGACTTCCCCGCCCGGCACACCTGCCGGGCCAACCAGGCGAATCAAGGGCTCGAGCGTGTCGCCGAGGTAGAGGCGGATTCCGTCCGAAGCGAACACGGACCGGGGGGACAGCGGCTCCGGACCGCCAAAGCCGGCCGCAACGTAGCGAACGATGCCACCGGTCGAGCCCAGAGCACCGAGGTGCGCGCCGTCCCGGTCGAAGTGATGAATCTCGACCCGGTCACGCTGGCCCGGCCCTCCGGCCGCGACACCAACCAGCGCCCACCCCCGCTCCAGTGGCCCCACGCCGAGACTCATATCGGGGAAGGGTCCACCGGGGACCTGGACGATCGTCACCGGGCTGTCCGGCAGAAAACGAGTCAACCGGCGAAGCTCGCCGTCGAACGCCTCGATCGTGTCTCCACGCGGCCAGGCCGCGGAAAGGGACAGGAACTCGCCGGGACCCTCGCCCTCGCCGCCCAGCCGGTATGCGAAGTCCCCGTCCGCCGTGAATACCCGGATGTCGCGGCTTCCGTCGAGCGGCACGACGAGCCGCCCGTCAGGCAGGACGAACGGGGTGACGACCCGGTCGAAGATCTCGAGCGTGTCGCCCGCGACCACGCCCACGCTCAGCGCGGGCGCCGCATCGATTGCGAGTGGCGTTCCCGGCGGGGAAGCCGGCGCCGGTTCGGAGCCCGGCTCCTCGACGCAGCCCGAAAGGGTGACCAGGACGCAGAGCGCGAAGAGAACAGGAAAGCGGCCCGGCATGCGATTGACTCTCAGCCACCCGCCTTCGGCCCCGCCGGCAGGTGCTCCAGCAGATACCGCACCATCAGCATGCGAACGTGGAGCGCGGTCCCCTCCCCCTCCGACAGTCCGTGGTTCCGGTTGGGGTAGGTCATGTAGTCGAAGGTCTTGCCCAGCTCCACGAGTCGGTCCACCAGCCCCTCGACGATCTCCAGGTGCGTGTTGGTTTCGCCCGTTCCGTGGATGATGAGCAGGTCCCCCTCCAGCCCCTCGGCGTAGTTGATGGGCGCGGAGACACGGTAGCCTTCCGGGTTCGTTTCCAGGGTCTCCATGTAGATCTCCTGGAACCACGCGTTGTAGAGGTGCGGCTGGGGCTTGGGGACCACGGCGATCCCCACGTGGTAGACGTCGGGCCTCCGGAAGAGGGAATTCAGCGTGTTCGATCCGCCGCCGCTCCACCCCCAGATCCCCACTCTGGACACATCCACGTATGGGAGCATCCGGCCCAGCTCGCGGACTCCCGCCGCGTGTTCCTCCGTCGACTGCACCCCGATCGTCGGGAAGGGTGCCCGCCGCCAATCGGCCCCTTTCGGCGCGGGCGTGCCCCGGTTCTCGATCGACACGACCAGGTACCCGAGGTCCGCGATCGCCCGATGGTAGTTGTTCCGCGTCGACCACCGGTCCAGCACGGTCTGGCCGTGCGGCTCGCCGTAGACGTAGATGAAGACCGGATACTTCGCGCCCGCGTCGAAGTCCCGCGGCTTGATCAGCCACGCGTCCATCACCACGCCGTCGCCGATGTCCAGCTCCAGGAACTCGGTTGGGTGGGAGGTGGTGGCCTCGGCACGGCGCCGGACCTCGGCGTTGTCCTCAAGGACCCGAACGACGCGGTGGTCCGGGAGGCTGACCAGCGCGGTCACCGGCGGGGTGTCGAAGGTCGACCAGGTGTGAAAGGCCCAGCGAAGGTCGGGAGAGAAGTCGTAGAAGTGGGTTCCCGGCTGGTCTTCCGGGGTGACCCGCTCGGGCGCTTCAGACCCGTCCAGCCGGACCCGGTAGAGGTAGCCGCTGGGTCGCATTGTCGGGCGAGGCGAAGAAGTAGAACCAGCCGCCATCCTCGTCGCTCGACCCGGCGTCGACCGGCCCGCCGCCGACCCCCCGCTCATCGACCGGCCCCCGCTCCATGACGTCGCTGGGCCCCGGCGTCAGCAGGCGTTCCTCCCGCCCGTCCCGCGAGTACACATAGGAGTGACGCCACCCGTCCTTCTCGGTCAGGAAGAGGAAGGAATCGCCGCCCCGGATCCACTCCAGGCCGGCGTTCAGGCGATAGCTCGCGATCACCCAGGCCGGATCGGACTCGTGGTAGATCCGCTTCACCTCGCCGGTGCTCACGTTGGCGATGAAGAAGTCCCGCTCGTCGCGGAACCGGCTGAACTGCTCCACCAGCAGCTCCTCGGAGTTCCCGGCCCAGCTCACCTGCCCGAGGTAGAAGCCCTCGGTCGGGGACGGAATCGAGATCCATCGGACCTCCCTGCCCTCGGCGTCCACCACCCCTACCCGGAGCCTGGTGATCGTCTCGCCCACCCTCGCGAACCGGACCTCCCGCAGTTCGGGATAGGAGGGATCGGTGGGGACGAGCATCGACCTCATCCGCACCCCGGAGGCGTCGGACTGGACGAACGCGACGTGGTTGCCGTCGGGGCTCCAGGTGGCGCGGCCGTTGGAGACGGACTGGGCGGTGGTATGGGTCAGGCGGGCGGTCTCGGTGGTTGCAAGGTCATGGACGTGGAGGTCGCCGTCGCGGGTGAAGAGGATCCGGGTTCCGTCGGGGGAGATCGTGTTCCCCCCTCCCCCGTCCACCCTCTTCAGCGTGGACGTGGCCCATTCGAACATCCAGACGCCGTTCCCCCTGGTCTGGAGCAGCACCCGGCCGCCGTCCGGGGCGAACTGATGGCCGGATATGCGCATGGGCTCCGAGGCGCCCGCCGGCGTGAGGTGGGCGAGAGAGACGAGGACCGTTCGGTCTCCGCTGGCGGCGTCGTAGCGGACCAGCTCCCGCGCGGAAGCTCCCGGGGGAGACTCCAGGGTCGTGTATCCGGACCCGTCGGGCAGCCAGGTGGCCTGGAAGGACCGGGCGTTGAAGTCTCCGGACTCGAAGATGGAGCGGAGGCGGGACTCGGTGGCCGGTGGGACCTGGGCGGAGGCCGAAGTCGGGGAAAGGGCCGGGATGGCGATGACACTCGCCAGGGAAATGGTCAGTACAATCCGTCTCGCGGTCATGGCTCTCTTCCTCAGGCCCGGCAGCCAGGCGAAGCTGCTTCCCCAACTGGTGTTTTCGAGAGCATACGCCCGAGCCCGTATGGCCGCAACGTTGTGGCGGCGTGTTCCTGAACTCCGGGCTACTCCCGCTCGATCCGGTACATCGCCACCCGCTGGACATCCATCTCGTCCGTCTCGCGGAGGAGGATGTGATTCTCGCCGAGCTCGAGGATGTTGTCGGAACGGCCCGTCGCCACGCGGGCCAGCGGAAGCGCGTCCTCGTCAAAGACGGTCCACCAGGTCGTGTCCGGGACCAGCAGCACCCGCGGAGGCACGTAGTCGGCGACCCAAAGGCGCCCGGCATCGTCGAACCGCAGCTCGCTGAAAAAGGGGATCTGTCCGCCAGGCTGGACCTCGTCGAGGTATTGTAGCGCCAGTTCCCTGGGGCTGATGCTGGCAGGCGTCCCCGTGAGTACCCTGATCGCGTCGATCTGCGCCGAAGTCACGAATTCCGGCTCCCTGTCCACACGCAGAACCCGCCGCAATTCACCGGAAGAGTCACGCAGCCTGATCTCGAAGCCGGACGACTCGCCGAGCGCCACCGAGCGGGGCCCGAAGGCCCAGAGACCCTCGGGCTCGAAGATCTCCGGAACGCTCCACAGAGCTGGCGTGCCATCGAGCGATTGCACGATCCGGACGTGGCCGCGCGCAGAAACGGAGTCGACAACCAGGGTGCTGTCACCGGATGCGAGTGCCAGGAAGCGCGTCCCCCCAGGAGTCCTTTGCACCGCGCCTTCGTCGATTCGGGGCCGGGATCCCTCGGCACGACGGGATCCATACCAGAAGACCGCGCCATCGCCGGTGAAACCGCCGAAATAGCAGAGCGAAATGCCGTTGAAGTACCAGCCATCGGCAGGACAGACCGTCGGCCGGATCGCGGACACGGCGCCCTGATCGTCGAACACCGTGACCCTCCGCAGCCTGTTGTCGGCGACGGCGATACCCCCTTGCGTCCGCTTGCGCAGCCCCACGATTTCCCCGAACTCGCCCGGGCCCTCGCCTCTTCCGCCGAAACTCCTGCGATGCAGCCCGTCTGAACCGAAGATCCGAAACTCGAAGTCGAATCCCTCGACCACCACGAATTCCCCGGACCCAAGTCTGAACGCGTCCTGGATGCTCGCAAACAGATAGGGATCCTCTCCGGTTGTCCGCCCGATGGTGAGCATCGGCTCCGGGGAGAAGGTCCACTCCGGCAGGGTGTCGAGCACCTCCGCGCCGACCTCGACGAGCTCGATGTCCGCCGAGTCGGTGACCAAGACGCCTGTGGCGGGCGCGACGGCCGGGCCGGAGTCGGTGCACGCGGCCGAGAGGATCAGGGCGAGCGAGGGGAGGATGCGGGGGAGGATTGGGGTTGGGCCTGTGGTCGGCATTACGCGCGGGCTCGCTTCCTGGGGTTCTCTTCGATGGGCCGGTGGTCCAGCCCTGGGACGCTCAGGAATGGGATGGTTCCCGGACCAGGAGAGGTTGCAGTTGAAGCCCGGCACCCGGTCGATCTCGTCGTCGGTGTGGCCTTCGCCATGCGGATCGTCGCTGCGGTGCCGCGAGCGGCAGCCGCCCTCCGAACACCTCACTTGTGAAGTCGACATTACATAATGTCATGTTTTCTTTACGGCGGACTTACATCCAGCACGATCACCGACACCTTCCGTTGAGCTTCCGCCGTCAACTGTTGCGTCAAGCGGTTCTGCAGCTCGTCGGGTGTCCGGGCCGGTCTGCCTTTCGGGGTTGGGCTCTTCGCATGGTCCGGCCCGTGCCAGAACACTACGTAGATGCCGTAACCGTCCGATCTCGGGTCGCGGGTATAGCGGGGGATCAGTTGATCGGTGACGCCCGTCCACAAGTCGCGGCTCGAGCTCATCTTCGTCTCGACCGGCACGGCGAAGTCACGGAAGGAGACCTGCAAGTCGGCACGCTTGTCGCCCGCATACCTCACCTCCGAATCCAACCTTACCCATTCCGGGAGTTCGGGACGCAACGCGGCGAGAAGCGCCTGCTGGCAAGAGGGCTCGATCTTGGGGGTCTGCGGCTTTCCGCGTTGCCCTTCGCTCCAGAAGTGCCGCCACAGGTCGGCGTCACCGTCCCGGACCAGCTCACTTATCGCCAGGACTCTGTCCACGGTCAGTGCGGCCAAGTCCGCCGCGCCGGCCGGCCGACCGCCATTCAGCGCCCGCACGACATCGCCGACCGTGGGCGGCTCGAATTCCGCGTCCAGCCGGACGACCCGTTGGGCGTCGAATGCCTCGACAATCGGCTCCTGCCATGCACAGAGATCCTCATCGTCAAGCAGGGCCTTGATGAGTTGGGTGGCCTCCGGGGTGGGGTGGTACGAAAGAGCGTCCAGAGCCGTGCGGATCAGGCCGTCGGTTTGAAGTGCTTCGTCCACCTCGTGAGACATGTAGCCTGGAACTCCGCCAAGAGCTGGAGCGAAGTATCCGCCTAGCCTATTGACAATCATCGCCAGCGACCGGACCGGTAGCGTTCTGATTCGCTCCGCAACCTTGCGCACCTTGAGAAAGGCTGCGAACTCTCGCACCCGACCGTCCCGGCCATCGGCCAGGAAGCGGTTCAGTTGTTCCGCGAGCAACGAGTCGCCAAGCAACATGCCGGTTGCCAGCCAGCGAACCCGGTGCCCGACTCGCAAGCTGGACAATTCGAGCTTGCGGTGAACGATCGACGCCAGCTCGTCCCGGTCAAGACGCTCCAAAGCCGCCGGAATCAGATGATCCAGTTGGAATACCTGGTGCGCCGTGGCTTTGGCGGGAAACGACTTCAACAGTCTCGGAAGAGCCAACCGAGCCACTTCCGCATGCGATTCGGCGTGAGTCAAGGCACGCAAATGTCCGTCCACGCCCGAGGACCGGCGGATGCGCGACCGGTACACCCTGACGTACGCATCGGCTACTGCTTCGGGATCGGATCGGAGTGCCCGTCGATACCATGCCGACTCGGAGCCGTCGAAGTCCCTGGCAAGGAAGAGTGAGCCGAGCGCCCGTTGCAACGCGTCTCCCTCAATGCGTGCGCGGTTCTCGTCGGCCGTCCGTTCCTCTTCCTCCAGGGCCGCTAGCAGCGGAAGGACGAAATAGGAGACTTTCCCGTCCTCATCGAGCTGGACCAGATCGTACAGAGTTGGGAGATCGGTGCGACGAGCCATCCGCCGGAGGCCGTCCAGCGCGACGCGCGACAACTCTTCGTCGCCAAGGAAGAGACTGCGAACTCTCTCCTCGGGAGTGTCAGCGCCCAGCGACCTGTTGACTCCCAGATAGGCACTTGCCACGTCATGGTACACGCTTGGGGGACCCTGGCCACAGCCCAAAGCGTCACTGTGATCTAGCATCCATTCGATCCACTCCCTCCGTTTGCGCGTCCTCTCGCCGACAAGCGGGTGTTGCCGCTTCCGTTGCGGAATCGGTGCCAGCAGCGATTCAAGGCACTCTTCGAGCGACGGGTGCCCGGAAATGCGAGCGCGGACCTCGTCAACAGTAAGGCCGTCGGCCGTCGGTGGGGCCTCTGGAGTGGTGTCCGGGTCCGCTTTCTTCTCCCTCGGCGGGCGGCGATCGTCGAGAGGTTCCGCCGATGTGCGTGTTCCAATGCCGGTCCGCCGCAGCATGTGACACGCGAGCCACGGACGGGACTGCGACAGCGATACCGCTTGTTCCAGGAACCAGCGGGCGAAGTCGGCGGTTGGAGCACCGGCGAGTACGTCGTCCAGGGTCAGCAAGCCGGTGGGCAAGGCAGGTTCCGCCGGCACGGTGATTTCATCGTCATCCTGGCGCCGAACGATCTCCAGCATCAGCGCCTTCTGGGTCGATGGCCGTTCCCTGAGCCAGGCGTCGGTGTTCGCTCTGAGGTCCTCCTCCGGCGCGCCCACACCGAAACGATGTCGAATCATCCTTAACCTTTCCAAATCGCTCTTGTTCCGCATCCAGGGCAGGGCCACCCTGAGCCAGGCGTACAACCGTTCGATTTCGATGTCGTCGCCGTGCCGTTCCAGGGCGCGGGCGAACATCTTCGCAACACCGTCGCGAGTGGTGTAGTCGCCAATACCACCTGGCCTACCGTCCAGCCATTGACACAAGGTGTCGAGAACCTCTGCCAGCAGGCCCTCTTCTTCGGAGAGTCGGGGAAGCTCGTAAAGCCAGAATTCCTGGTGTCCGCTGCCAATCGGATTAGGTGGGACCGGTCGCGCGAAGTCCCAAATCGCTTCCGGCGCAGTGTGGGTCGGGTATAGATGGCCCAGCAGGATGCCGGTCAGGCTTCCCCTCGGATCTTCGATTCTCTTGTTTCGAATGTCCTCGAGGAGTCCTGGAGCTTCCTCGATATGATGTCCGCCATGGGACGAGCTTCCGACCCAGGCCTTCAGGGCCGCAGCCCGCGTACCTGGCCACCAGCGCGGATCGTATACCACGTCCAGCAGCGGGGCCCGAAGATCTCGCGGAATGCACGAACCGTCGGTGTGGGCGATGGCGCGCATCGCCAGGTATGCGAGCGACTGAGTCGCGTTGTCACGCTCTGGGCCGGAGATCACTTCCCGCACGATCGGAAGGGCCCCGGGCGTGGCCAGCGATGGAAGGGCGGCCGTCGGCCACTCCCAGATGTCGATCTGGCGGGCGCGGTCGCGGAGATTGGACACCAGTTGCCGCTGATCCTGTTGAGGGAACTCCGAAGGATCGCCGTAGCTGGCCACGCCAAGCGGATCGTCACGGATCAGGGACGACCGGGCTTTACGGCTGTGGACGGCGATCCAGGCCGCGAGACCACGGAGCGATGGGGCAGGTGCGCCGTCGCCGCCCGCCATGAGCGCGCGCATCCGGGCGCACGAGATGTTGCCACTGTCGACCTGCCGACCCAGGAATCGGCCCCCGAGGAACTCCGCGACCTGTCGATGCAGCGGCTCGAAACGGCCGGCCGATGTCATCCTGAAGAGGCGGGTACGGAGCGCTCGGTCCAATTCGTCGGGGACGATGCACGAATCCGCATCCTCAATCTCACGGAGCACCGGATACCCCGGAGTCGCCTCCGCCGGATCGACCGACCATCCCGGAGTATCGGTCAGAAGGCTCAGAGCGCTGAGTCGTCCGCTCGCGTTCAGCAACGCGGTCTCGGCGGGATGACGCGTCCCGCGCCTCGCGGCGCGGTGCGCCGGGTTCTTCTCGCGTATCATCGCCCGGCAGGCTGCATCGAACAGGCCGCGCCGACTGACGATTCCACTCTTCACAATGTCGGCTTCGAGTAGCAGCTCGAGGTGTAGCGGATGCTGGAGCAAACCGAACAGGTCGTGCTCGTGGGCGGCATTCATGAACTCGCTGGCCCGCGATTGCCCAACGCTCTCTTCCAGCAGGATACGGATCTCTTCTTCGTCCAGGGGCTCCAAACGGAGTACGACCAATTCCTGGTACGAGCCGAGCCGCCCGAGCGCGGCAGCATCATCCTCGCCCAGCCATTCGCCAGCCCTGCACGAAAGGCGAAGGGGCGGATTTCCGAGGACGTCCAGGCGTCTCCGAATAGAGTCCAGCGGCCCGCGCCAGTTGCCGGATGCCGTTCGTATCTCGTCGAGCCCGTCGATAAAGAGGGTCTTGCCGCGCCACTCCAGATGGCGCTCGGGGTCCAACGCCGTGAAATCCCTGGCGCTCACCAGTTCGATTCGCTCGGGGTCGTCCTCGCATTCCATTTCGAACGCCGTGGTCTTGCCCGCTCCGGGCTCACCAAGCAGGACATACGCCGATGCGGTCCGCCATTCGGCCAACGGAACGGGCTCTGCCGGCGTGGTTTCACCAACCTTCCCGGACGAGTCCGGTCTGATGCTCACCTCGGTTACCCGCCTTGGCACGCGAAACGTCGTCATCCCTCCCTCTCCAGCCAGAAACCGGCGGGCTCCGACAGGAACTCGTGCAACGCCACGCCTTCGGTGCCCACCACCATCGAACGTGTGGGCCTGAAACGCCTCTCAAACTCCTTCAATCCACTCAACCTGCCCCGCGAAACACCGGTCTTCACCTCGATCGCCGTCAAACGCGGCCCGCGCGCGAGTACGAAATCCACTTCCAGACCGTTGTGACGCCAGTAGCAGAGTCGGACGCCCGGCGCGAGCGTATTGTGCAGATGGGCACCCACCGCGCTCTCCACAATCCGGCCCCAGAAGGAGCGGTCAGCCTTCGCTTCCTCGAATGTATACCCTGACGAAGCCGTCATGAGTGCGGTATTGAGCACGTTGAGCTTGGGGCTGGAAGCGCGCCGGCGGTGGGCTTTCGTGCTGTACTTGCTCAGGCCTGCGAGCAGTCCCGCGCCACTCAGGAGCGTAAGGTAGCGCGCCAGCGTAGTCGTGTTGCCGGCGTCCTGGAGTTGCCCCAGCATCTTGTTGTAGGAGAGGATCTGCCCTGAATAGAGGGAGCCCAGTTCAAGCAGGCTGGAAAGGAGCGCGGGCTTGTCCACCCGCGTAAGGGAGAGAATGTCCCGCTCGACATTGCGCTGGACGATTCCGTCCTCGATGTAGCTCCGCCAGTCGTCCTCGTCGTCCCACCGTTCCGCTCCCGCCGGGTACCCGCCAAAGAACAGGTATTGGTCCATGCTGCAATCGAATGCGCGCACCATCTCGGGCAGGGACCAGTGGCTGACGGGAAAAGGCAGAAACCTGCCGACCAGCCGCTCGCCCAGGCCGACCAGCAACTGAAGCGGTGCGGATCCCATGACGACGACGCGGAGTGGACAACCGGTTGCCTGGTCCTGGTCCCAGAGACCCTTCACCGTGCGGGACCAGTCGCGGATGTCCTGGATCTCGTCCAGCACCAGGACGGCTCCCCGGGGCGAGTGTTCGGCGGCGTAACGGGCCTGTTCCCATATTCCGACCAGCCAGCGTGTATCGCGCTCGCCCGGGAAAGTGCCACCATCTGCGTGCGAAGGCTCCCGAAACCGGGGCCACGAGTGGGTGTCGCCGGGCTGGAGTTCCGGACCCGCACCCGGAGGCGCATCCACCGCCACGTATCGCCAGGCGATTCCGGATGACGCGAGTGCCGCGAGCGCCTGACGGGCGATCGTCGTCTTGCCGGTCTGGCGCGGGCCGGTGATGGCGATAAGCCGGCGTCGGGGTTCCTCCGTAAGGAGGGTCACCAGGCGTTCGACATGGGGGCGTTGGAAGGCAGGCATGTACTCAAGATAATCATTGAGTGAAAATACTCAATGATGTCTGCACGCAGGTTCGCTCGCGTTGCCGCGTCCGAGCATGTTCAACGGTCTCGGACCAGGAGAGGTTGCAGTTCCCGGAGCAACCAGCACGCGGCTCCCCACCCCGCCCTCACATCCCCGGTGGCGCGAACCTCCCGTCGATCGCCGTCCAGCCGCCGTCCGCGAAGAGCACCGCGCCGGTCACATAGCTCGCCGCGTCCGACGCGAGGAAGACGGTCGGGCCCGCCATCTCCCGGGCCGTCCCCCACCGGCCCAGGATGCTGCGCGCCGCGTAGGCTCCGTACCAATCGGGGTGGTCCTTGATCGGCGCGGTGAGGGGCGTGTCGATGACGCCCGGGGCGACCGCATTGACGCGCACCCCGCGGGAGCCCAGCTCGGCCGCGGCCGCCCGCACCATCTGCACGATCCCCGCCTTGGTGGCCGCGTAGACGCTCTGTCCCGGCTCGACCACCACGGAGCGGATCGAGCTGAAGAGCACGATCGACCCGGAGCGCTGCTCCCGCATGATGCGCCCCGCCGACTGGATGACGTGCGCGCTGCCCTTGAGGTTGAGGCCCAGCACCCGGTCGATCTCGTCGTCGGTGTAGTCGAGGAGCGGCTTGCGCACGTTGATGCCCGGGGTGGAGACGACGGCGTCGAGGGATCCCCGCTCGGCCGCGATCGCCTCGAAGGCGGCGGTGACGGCCGCGCCGTCCAGGATGTCGAGGGGCGCGGCCTCCGCCTGGCCTCCGCCCGCGCGGATCGTGGCGGCGGTCCTGCGCGCGGCCTCTGCGTTCACGTCGAGGCAGTGCACCGTCGCGCCCGCCTCCGCGCATCCGATCGCGACCGCCTCGCCGATCCCGGATCCGGCGCCCACCACGGCGGCGGAGCGGCCTTCCAGGCTGAAGGGAGAGGTCATCGTGCCCCGCCTCGGGCGTGCCCGGCCCTGGAGCGCGGTCCCGCCTCACCCGCCGGCAATCCGCCATCCGGAGCCCTCACTTGTGAAGTCGACATTACACAATGTAAACTCGGATTTACAATGCGGAACCGTTCCAGTCGCGCAGGCGCGCCGAGCCGGGCCGACCAGGTCCTGAAGGAGGTGGAGGACGCCCGCGACGAAATCGTGGCCTTCACGGCCGACCTCATCCGGATCCCGACGGTCAATCCCCCGGGCGATGCGTACCGGGAGTGCGCCGAGCTGATCGGGCGGCGGCTGGCCGACGCGGATCTCGACGTGCAGTACATCGAGGCCGACGGCCGGGCCGAGCACACGGCCGCGCATCCGCGCGTGAACGTGGTGGGGCGGGGAGGGGGGAGGGGCGCCGGCAAGCGCATCCACCTCAACGGCCACTTCGACGTGGTGCCGCCGGGAGAGGGCTGGTCGGTCGACCCGTTCGGAGGGGTGGTGAAGGATGGGCGCATCTACGGGCGCGGCGCATCCGACATGAAGTCCGGGATCGCGGCGGCGGTCTTCGCGGTGGAGGCAATCCGCCGGGCGGGGATCGATCTCGGTGGCGCGGTCGACATCAGCGGCACCGTGGACGAGGAGAGCGGCGGCTTCGCGGGGGTGGCCCATCTCTGCCGGGCCGGAATCATCTCCGCGCACAACACCGACTACGCGATCATCCCGGAGCCCTTCGGACCCGATCGGGTGTGCGTGGGACACCGGGGCGTCTACTGGTTCGATGTCGTCGCGCGGGGCCGCACCGCGCACGGGAGCATGCCACACCTGGGCCGCAGCGCCATCGACGACATGGGGGCGGTGCTCGAGGCCTTCCGCACACGCCTCTCCCCCCGGCTGGCCGCCCGCCGCAGCGCGCTGCCGGTCGTCCCCGAATCCGCGCGCCATCCGTCGCTCAACGTCAACGCCGTCGAAGGAGGCCAGACCGGCGAGGCCGTCCAGTCACCCTGCGTCGCCGACCGCTGCACCGCCACCTTCGACCGCCGCTTCATCCCCGAGGAGCCCTTCAACGAAGTGCGGGAGGAGATCGCCGCGCTCGTGGCGCGCGTCGCCGGCGAGGACCCCGGCCGGCACCTCACCGTCGAGGACCGCATGGTGGTGCATCCCGTGCAGACGCCCCCCGACTCGCCCGTGGTCACGGCGCTCTCGAACGCCATCCGAACCGTGAGAGGCCGCAACCCGGCCCTCGTCGCGAGCCCCGGCACCTACGATCAGAAGCACTTCGCGCGGATCGCCGGCATCGAGCACTGCGTGGCGTACGGCCCGGGACCGCTGGAGGAGGCGCACCAGCCGGACGAGTCGTGCGCCGTGGACGACCTGGTGGCGTGCACACAGGTGCTGGCGGTGGGGGTGCTGGAGCTGGCGACAGTCGCATGGTGACACCGCAGTCCTCCTATCCCACCACCCCCGCTCCCATCATCTCGCGGTCAGCCTGCCTCTTGTGATACCACGCGGCGAGCGCACCGCATATGGCACTGTATGTCACAGCGTAGGGGACTACCGGTGTGATCCCTCCGCTCGTGGCCACGTATGTGAAGCAGGCACCCGCTGCAACAATGATCCCCGAAACCGTGAGGTCCAGCGGACCGGCTTTCCGTCGCGCTCTGGATTCCTTCTCGGCGATGCTTCGCATGACCCGTGCATTCAGGTAGGCCGGCACCTCGGCATCGGGATACACCGCGCTCGGCGCGACCTTCAGAATCTCCAGGTCCTGCCGGCATGTCTCACATGACTCCAGGTGTCGGAGCACCGCCAAATCAGCGGAGCCGGTAGCCACCTTCGCCAATGCGGTCAAATCAGGACAAGTCATGTCTCACTCCCCATGTACTCCCTGAGCTTCTTTCTGGCGTGTCTCAAGTTGGACCTCACCGTGGCGACCCGAACACCCATCAGTTGCGCCGCTTCCCTGGTGCCATATCCCTCGACCTGGGTCAATAGGAACGCATCCGCTTGCCGCGTGCTGAGCCGTGCGAGCGCCCGCCCAAGCCTGGCCTCGACCTCGTTTCCGATCACTTGGTCCAATGGATCCGTACCCCTGTCTGACGATGCTGCGGAGACTTCGTACTCCGCCGAATAGCGCTCCATCACAGCCCTCCTGGCGAGTTGTTTTTTTCGCCAGTTCTGACTGGTTCGATGTGCAACCGCGTTGATCCACCCACCCATTGAACCCGACCCCGAGTACGAGGCTCTTCGATCGTAGACGCGCAGACAGATCTCCTGATAGAGGTCGTCACAGTCGTCGACGTCAAAGGCATAAGCGCGGGCCACGCGGAGGATCAGCGGGCCAAACTGCTCCAGAACCGTTTCAAACGCCTTACCCTGCCGGAAGGCCTCAATGTCAATGACTACCCTCCCATTGGCCTTCTCCACCTGACTGCCGCCGTTTGGGAATCTGGAGAGTGTGGGCCCGGCGTGAGCGCGACCGTCGCCGGGCTCAGGCACCAAATGGCTGTCGGCAATCGCGATGGAGGTCATCGCACTCTCCTCCTAACCAGATACCAGAGAAAGAGTGCCCCGGCAAGAGGCAGCGCCAGCGGCAACCATGCACTCACCACACCCGACCCCATTGGCTCACCGCGCAAGAACGCCCGAATCGGCGAACCCATCTCCAGCAGGGTGTAAAAGGCAATTGCACCGGCAACGCCGATTGTCAGGCGCGCGTTCCATTGGACGGGCCGGGTCATGCGGGAGGTCGCTTCGGCCACCAGTGCCCCAAGCAGAATGTTGATGATACCGAACACAGCAATTGCCAGCGGGCGATGCAACTGCCAACGGAGCACGCTCGGGGGACGCTGTCGCGGATCGTCGGTACTGAGGCTGTACACTTCTGGAGGGTCTTCCTGCACGAAACGGAGATTGCGGAGGATTCCGACCGGGGTTTCCGGCCCAAATGGCCGCACTTCCGCGATATCGGCCCGGTCGGCCAAAGATTGGTGGGCCAGCATCGGTGCGACAAATGCAGAGCATGCATACGACATCGCAGCTGACACGATGCCCGCTGCCACGGCTATTCGTATGAGCCCTCGGGAAAACCCGAGGACACGCACCAATGCCGACCCACCGGCAAAGACCAGGAATGGGAGAAAGAACCCGACATCACCAACGACGCCCGAGGCCCACCTGGCCGCGGATCCAGACCAGTCAAACGGTGGCCACCCCGGGCTCAGCAGAGGCCGCACCACGACGAGCAACACAAGCCAAGGCAGAACCGCCCCCGCTACAGCCAGGCCCCACACCTGGATTCCCGGCCTATGGGATCGAGCCTTGAACGCAACGCCGCTTCTCACTGGCAGTCCAAGTCACTTTCGCAGTCCCGGTACATACAGCAATTCGTACAGCAATAGGCTGCATCACCTGACACCTTGCAGCAACTGTACAGCCGTCCATCTGAACCGTTCGCCCGATCGCCACCGACCGCAAAAAGAACGTTCAGCAGGACCAGAAACAGAATCGTGACACGCATCGCTAACGTCTCCTTTTCGGGACTCGTCGTCCCATCTCAAGTAGGTTGGTCGCCATCTTCACGAATTGTCAAGCAACGAGCGGGCGACCTCCGCCACCTTGCTTCCGTGTGCCTCGCTCACGACGCGTCCGGCCGAGTCTACTGCAAAAACCCACGGAGTGCGTCTCATCATGGTCTGTCCTTCCATCTTGTTTGCTCCGCCGCGCGGAGACGCGACCCTGACGGGCCACTGTCGCTCTTTGGCATAAGCCAACGCTGCCGTGACGGGACCCGGCGCAACCGCAAGTACCGAGAGCGTCTTCCCGCCTGAAGCCAACCAGGACGACCACAGCGGTGCAACCCGGCCGGAGTGGACACAGTCCGGATCGAAGATCAGCAGTATCATGGGCCCCGTCGGGTCGAGTGCCGAGACGGTTCCGTCAGAGTACTGCATCGGCACCGATGACAGATCATCTCCGACGCTGACGGCCTCAATGCCAAGGGGTGACCCGAACTCAGCACCACCGTCGATGACTCCTGCCAACTGGAGAACTGCCAATACTGCGAGGCTGACCACGAGGAACATGCGTCGTCGAAACCTCTCTCGTTGATCTGTTCGTGCCACCGTCGGTCTCCGATTCCAGGGTGGAAGTGAGATTCCTTCGATTCCAAGCGTCGCCCTTCATTCAATTAGACAGCTCTCCGCGGTGATCCGTGCAAACCGTCCGACGCTCAGGGGATCCCATGGCGGTGCATCCCTTGCTCGACGGAACGGATTCGGCATGGTACCGGGGGGTCGACTGGCGTGGCCGGAAAAGAGGGACGGTGGCCGCCTGGCTCTCGCCAGAAGCGACCACCGTCCCTACCTGCAGAGTCTCGCTCAGACAGCCTCGCCCCACCTTACCTAGCCCTCTCTACACTTGTAGGTTACCGTCACCGGGGCATCAAGTATCGGTTCCAGATCGAAGCTGAGATCCATGCACGGGAGACTGCTTCCCGAGCAACCAACACTGCCACACATTACTTCATACGACGGCAGTATCACAATCACTTGTGCGTCTGCCTGTGTCTGCCCCGAAGAAACGCTTGCCAGAACCGCAAGCCCGGTGGCCGCAGCTGCGGCCGCAATCCTGGACTTTGGTCGGAGTCGCGCGAAGACGTTGAACATGATTCTACTCCTTGTTGTTGTGTGTGACCACTCATTTGAAAAGCAGCTCGAGCGCACTAACCGCCCCTGCCGAGGTTCCACTGATCACGGAAACCGGGTTGCCACGCCTGAAGAATACAAACTGCGGGTAGCCGAAGCGCTGATGTCCCACCAACTGTTCGAATGACTGGAGGGACATCGTGCGGTAAGGCACGCCCAACCCCAGATCCAGGGCAATCGAATCCACGGATTCGCTGTCGATCGGCTCCGCCAGCAGAACCAATTCCATCGGCACACCCTCATTCCTTAGCGCGTTCAGCACCCCGATCTCGTGGTGCCCAAGGGAGCACGTAAAGGCATGGGCAACCACAACCAGGCCGGTGAAGCCGTCTGCAACCAACGCAGAGAACCCCCTTCCCTCCGTATCGGCCATTGTGTGAGACTCGACAGAAACTCGCTCGCCGCACGTCTCCGGGGGCAAGATCCCCAGAGCCACCAGTAGTAGCACAAGCCCCGACCGTCGCCCGCGCGCGGTCATCGAGGAAGCTCCCAGATCTGGACCTCGGGAAACAGTACGGATGTCAACGTCGCCAAACGCCCATCCGCCAGGAGGGCGATGTTCCGAACCGGTTCCGGGAGCAGGTAGGAACCCTGGTACTCGCCATTCTCCAGCGCGTAGACATCTATGATTCGCCGCCGGTACTCGGTGCCGCCGGTCATGGCCAGAACCATCAACCGCGACTCATCGGTAGCGATTGAGCGGGTCGCCTCCGGCGCCTTGGGGTCCACTCTCGTCACGCGAAGAGCCTTGATCCCCTCGATGTCAAACCCTTCTGGGTCCATTTCGTAGGACACTACCTCGGGGAACGTGATCGCATCGACCCCTTCGAACATCGCCCGAACCGAGCCATCCGGGTTGAGCATGGCCACCGTGCTTGACCAGCGGAACGCCACCACCGCTCCCCAGTTACCATCGCCGACCGCGCGCATCTCACACGTCAGGCGGTAGGTGCATGACACCGGCAGCTTGATTCCTTCAACGGGATCGCCCTGTTTCGAGAGCGTCCACCACGGTTGAGGGCCTTCCGGGATATCCATGGCCACGCGCGCGGTCGTCCCAAGCGCGGGCAGGACCTGCAATCCCAACAACGCGTCCACCTCGTACTGTTCGCGCACCAGCGCCCCCCGAGGGAGCGGGACAGTGGCCGTGAGCGCCCCCGACGAGGCATCAAAGACGGTCAGCCGGGGCTGGAGCTGATCAACGACCAGCACCTGACCGTCCGGGGTCACGTCCAGATCCTGGATCCCAAGAAACTCGCCTGGGCCCTCACCCTCTCTCCCGGCGCTCCATCGGTGCTCCCCGTCAGCCCAGAAGGCATGCACTGTCGTGGCTTCAGAAACCAGGAAACCACCTCGCGGGTCGGCGACGAGATACCATGGATCGCCGTAGAGGTCACCGGTCCTGTCCGTGAAGGTGGCCGTCAGCGCCGGTGGCAGGAACCACCGGCGCTGATCGTCCTGCGAAGAGGCAGCATCCGGAAGGATGCAGAGACCACACATAGCCAAAGCGCAGATAGTGTGTCTCATCGGTCTCAATCCCGGCCTTCACGGCAGTAAACCGTAGCGCCGCCCTTCAGCGTGATCTTAACGACCTTGGCATCGAAGGTCCCCTCCACCTCTGCATTGATGTCCATGCACTGCAGGGTCCCTCCCATGCAACCCACCTCCTCGCAGACCCGCTGCTTCAGGGGCTTGTCGTCATCTCCGGCCAGACCGGACAACTGCCCTGGGTTCGCTGACAGGAAAATGGCCGGTCCGATGGTGAGCACCGTGAACAGTGTGGCGGTGCCCAGGATCCTCCTCTTTCTGATCGCCCTCATGCTGGTTCTCCTTTTCCGAGGGTCTGTCAAGCCGCCAATTCTGGCGGCCGATCAAAACGCCCCGCGGGCGGCTCCCACGAGTCCGTTTGCCTGGTTGACAGTTCTCGGACAGCAAACGTGCAATTGAGCCAGGCACACTTTGAGACCGGAAGAACCAATCAGGTCGCTACATGACTGGTCGAACCCGAAGAATCACCAGCCCTATCGGCTGTGAGAACCCAGTCCCTTTAACCCGCCCCGCTCAGCAGCTCACGCAGCGATGATTGTTCTTCGCCCCCAACCGCTCCAGCAGCACGATGGTCTCCACAAACGGCTGGATCCGTTGGACCGGCCCGTTCGCCATGTCCACCGTCGTCTGCCCGCTCCGCGCCACCGCCGTGACGTCGGCCCCCTGCTCCACCAGGTAGAGGATCATCTCGTTGTCGCCGCGGGCGGCGGCGTGGTGGACCGGGGTGTAGCCGTTGTGGTCGCGGGCGTTCACGTCGGCGCCGAGTTCTTCGACCAGGAACCTCATGGTGGGGAGCCAGCCGTCGGGGGCGTGGCGGTGGGAGTTGCCGGCGAAGCCCTGGCCGTAGCCGACGCCGGCGGCCGCGTGGATGGGATGGACAGCGGGGCCGCCGATGGGGACGGGCGGGAGTCCTGAGGGGTCGGATTCGTCGCCGCCGCCTCCGCCGAAGCTGCGCCGGGGGACCTTGACGGTGGGGAGATGCGAGTCGGCGCCGTACTCCAGGAGGAGCTTCATGGCGGGGACATCGGTGGCGTGGGCGGCGCGCCAGAAAGCGGTGGCGCCGGTGCGGTCGACGCCCAGGAGGTCGCGGTTGTAGGTGGTGAACCAGAGGGTGCGGTTCAGGCGGGCGTTGACGTCGGCGCCGGCGTCGAGGAGCGCGCGCATCAGCGCCAGGTAGCCGGTCGTCTGCTGCTCGTAGGCGAGCGGCTGCGGGTGCCGGGCCTTGGGCGCCCAGTGCACGTTCAGCACCGCGTAGAGCGGGGTGGCGCCCGCGTCGCTGGCGAGCGTGGGGTCGGCGCCGCGCTCCAGGAGTTGGAGGACGAGGTCGAAGTAGCCGTTGATGGCGGCGATCAGCATGGGGGTGGTGTTGTCGGCCGCGCTGGGGAGGTCGATGGGGACGCCGCCGTCGAGAAGGGCCATGACGGTGGCGCCGTGGCCTTCCCGGGCTGCGAGGTGGATCGCCGAGAGCCCGCCGTGCCAGCTGACCAGGTCCGCGTAGTTGAGGGGGATGGGCTCGCCGGTGCGGCGGCGGGCCTCCATTGCCTCCTGGACGGCGTCCCGGGCCTGAGCTTCCCGGGACGTTGCGGGCGCGGCCGAAGCCTGGGGCGTCGCCCCCGCGACTCCGGACTCGACCGGGTAGCTCTGCGCGTCCTGCCCGCCCCGCATCGCGGCGAGCTCGGTCCGGCGCCGCCGCTCGGACTCGCGGTCGAGGATGTCGCGCTCCACCAGGTCCATCACACGGGCCGTGACCCGCGCATCGGCCCCGGCCTCAAGCAGCGCCACCACCGCGTTGGTGCGCCCCAGCGCCGCCGCGAACATCAGCGCAGTCTGCCCCCACTCCGGCTCCCGCACATCCACCTCCGCCCCCCCGCGCACCAACGCCTGCACGGCCCGTACATCACCCGATGCGGCCGCGAAGTGAAGCGGCGCGGCCCCCGTCCCCGTCACGGCCCGCACATCGGCGCCAGCCTCGGCCAGCAGCGCCACCACCTCCCCCTGCCCCGCCCTCCCCGCCACATGCAGCGGCCGGTGTGCCCCCAGACGCGTCACCGCCTCGAGGTCGGCCCCCGCATCGATCAGCATCCGAGCGATCTCCGCGTTCCCGTTCAGCGCCGCCCAGTGCAGCCCCGTCATCCCGTCGCCCCTCGGCGCGTTCACATCCGCCCCCTCCGCGATCAGCGCCCGCACGGCCCCCACATCGTCGCGCATCGCGGCATCGGCCACCGGCGATTCGGACGCGCGAGCGTGCACGGCGGCTACTGGCGACTGGAATGTGCGCGCATCCGCGGTGACCACCGGCGATTCGGACGCGCGAACATTCCCCGTGCCTACCGGCGAGTCCGACGCGCTCACGCCCCCATCGCGCACCGGCCAATCGGCCACACGCGCACCCCAAGCGGCCACCGTGACAGATTCCCCCCCTAATCTGTCAAAGAATCTGTCAAAACCGGCCCCGCCGACTCCGTGGGGGCCCCCACCGCCCACCACAACCACCAGCCCCACCACCCCCACCAGATCCACGCGCAGCCCGCCATCAACGCGCCGCCCGCCCATCACCCTGCTCACCGGCCTCCTCACCCGTAGCCCGCCCCTCGCTCTGCTCGCCCCACTCATCGCGCGCACCCCACTCATCCCCCGCCTCATCCCGACAGCCCGAACGCGCCCGTGCTGTTCCCGAAGCTCGTCACGTCGTCCATCCCCAGCTTGTGCATGAGGCTGAGCATGACGTTCGCCATCGGCGTTCCGGGAGCGGCGCGCAGGTGGAGGTTGCCGTCGAGGCGTCCGTTCGCCCCTCCGACCACGAAGAGCGGACAGCGCTTGTGATTGTGGACGTTCGAGTCGCCCATCGGCGAGCCGTAGACGACCATGGTCTTGTCGAGCAGGCTGGCGTCCCCCTCCTGGATGCTCGCGAGCCGCTCCAGGAAGTAGGGGACGAGCCCGACGTGGTACCGGTTGATCTCGGCGAACTCGAGCACGTTGGCGGGCCGGCCGCCGTGGTGCGACGACGGGTGGAAGCCCTTGTCGACCCCGCTCTCCGGATAGACGCGGCTCGACGCGTCGCGTCCCATCTTGAACGAAAAGATGCCCGTCACATCGGACTCGAAGGCGAGCGCCTGCGGGTCGAACATGAGCTTGACGTGCTCGTCGAAGGAGTCGGGCACGCCGGCGGGCGCCCCCGGCAGCGCGCGCTCCTCCCCGCTTTCATTCCGCGCCACCACGCGCGCGATCCGCCGCTCGATCTCGCGGATGTCGGTCAGGTAGCGGTCCACCCGCTGTCCATCGACCGGATCCAGCTGCCGCTTGAGCGCGTTCACCTCGCCGACGATGAAGTCGAGCACGCTGCTGCTCGTCCGGCGCCTGGCCGCGCGGGCCTCGGGCGTTCCGCCGGCCCCGAAGAGCTGGTCGAAGGCCACCCGCGGGTCCCGCACCATCGGCAGCGGCTGGTCGGGCGCGGCCCACGAGATCGTGTCGGTGTAGACGCAGGCATACCCGTAGGCGCAGCCCCCCGCCTGGTCCACGTTCTCGATGCAGAGCTGCATCGACGGGATCGGCGTGTCCTGTCCGAAGCGCTGGGCGTAGAGCTGGTCGAGCGAGGTGCCGACCCAGACATCCGAGCTCTCGGTCTGCTTGGGGTGCGCCTGGGTGAGGAAGGTCGCGCTTGAGCGGAAGTGGTCGCCGCCGATCTCCTTGGGCTTGGTGGCCTCGGCGCCCTCCACGTCGGTGTCGCTGATGATCGTGAGTTGATCGCGGTACGGCTCCAGCGAACTCAGCACGCTCGGACCGAAGTCGAAGCCGCGGCCCGTCTCCGGGGGCGACCACAGGTGCTGGCTCGCACCCCACGCGTTGCTGCCCGCCGATCCATGCACCATCTCGATCGCGACCAGGCGGGTGCGGTCGAGCGCGGTGCGCACCCGGGTCACGGCCCATCGTTCGCGCGCCGGCACCATCGCGTCGAGGAACGGCAGCGCGACCGTGGCCCCCAGCCCGCGCAGGAAGGTTCGGCGCTGCAGGTGCCTCCCGGTGATCACATGCATTCCCGTTCAGCCTCCGTTTCCGTTCACGGGTTCGCGGTCCACCACCGCCGGCGCCGCCTTCATCAGGAAGGCATCGCTCCCGGCCACGCCGACGATGAACGCCGATATCCGGTAGTCCTCCGCCGCCGCGTGGCGCACGATCCGCCGCACGGCCGGCATGTCATAGTACTCCAGCCGCCGCCCGAGCGCATACGCCATCAGGTTCTCGGTGAAGGTGCGGAGCAGCGGCTCGGGGCGCTTCAGCAGCGCGGCCCTCAGCTCCGAAGGCGTCGAGATCGGCGTCCCGTCGTAGAAGTCGGACGCCGCGTCGATCGGCACCCCCCGGTCGCGGATCCGCCAGGCCCCGCTCACGTCGTAGTTCTCCAGCGCAAGCCCGATCGGATCGATCATGCGGTGGCAGGCGTTGCAGGTCGGGCTCGCCGCGTGCATCTCCAACTGCTCGCGCACGGTCAGCAGGCGCCCGTCCTCGACGGCCTCCTCCTCCAGCTCGGGCACGTCCGGCGGCGGGGGCGGCGGCGGCGTCCCGAGGAGCACCTCCATCACCCACTTGCCCCTGAGCACCGGCGACGTGCGCCCGGCGTGCGACGTCAGGGTCAGCATGCTGCCGTGGCCGAGGATCCCCCGCCGTTCGGCGTCCACCTGGCGGACGCGCCGGAAGTGATCCCCTGCGACGTCCGGAATCCCGTAATGCCGGGCCAGCCGCTCGTTCACGAAGGTGTAGTCGGCGGTGTAGAGGTCGAGGACGGAGCGGTCTTCGCGGACCAGGTTTTCGAAGAAGGTCTCGGTCTCCTTCAGCATCGCCCGCTTGAGCGGCTCGTCGAAGTCCGGGTTGACGCGGACGTCCGGCTGGATCTTCTCCAGGTCCTGAAGCCGGAACCACTGGCCGGCGAAGCGGGTGGACAGCGCGCGGGCGCGCGGGTCGCGAAGCATCCGGCGGACCTGCGCCTCGAGATCGGCCGGATCCGCAAGGCGGCCCTCCGCGGCGGCCGACATCAGCTGCTCGTCCGGCCCCGAGCCCCAGAGGAAGAAGGACAGCCGGGCGGCAAGGTCGTAGTCGCCGAGGCGGTAGGCCTGCGGTCCGTCCCCCGCCGGCTCCTCGATCCGGAACACGAAGTGCGGACTCGCCAGAATCCCCTCCAGCGCCGTCCGCACACCCCCCTCGAACCCCTCCACCGCCGCTCCCGCCTCATACAGCCCCATCAGCCCGGCGACGTTCGCCTCGCTGAGCGGCCGCCTGTATGCCCGGCTGCCCAGCCGCAGCACGATCTCGCGCGCACACGCCCTGGCCTCGGCGTCGTCCCCCTCCGGCCCGGGACGGCACGAGAAGACCGCCGCGCGGCTCGGCGTCTCGGAGACCCCCCGCGGGTCGTACGGCCCCCCGATCGCGAGGTCGCGCAGGTGCGGAAGCACGGTGAAGCCGTAGCTGCCCGCGATGCTGGTGCTGGCGAGCGACCAGTCGTGCGGCGAGATCAGGTCCTGCAGCGGCCCCTCGAAGCGGCGAATGAACGCAGCGGACACCTGGCGCGGCCCGGCCCGCACGAACACGCGCCCGGAGCGGATGTTCAGCCCGTCCGGGTCCGACGCGTGCATCCAGCGGTTGACCTCGAGGACTTCCGCGGGCTCCCCGTCGATCGAGATCTCGAGCAGCTCGGGCTCGCCTTCGCGGGTATGGAGCGCGTTGCGGCCGTTGCCGACGAGCGCGCCCGTGGTCTCGTGGTGGAAGGAGACGCGGAACTCGTAGTAGCCGTCGGCGGGGAAGTTGTGCATGACCGACACGCCACCCCGGGTGCCGTACGGCGCGCCCTCGACCCGTTCGGACTGCGAGTCCCAGCGGCTCACCCGGTAGGTTGACTCGCTGGGGGTCACATGGGGGTCGCCGATGGCGAGCCGGCTGATCTCGGCCGCCGCCCGCAGGTAGCCGTCTGTGAGTGTGGCGGAGAGCAGCTGCGCGTCAGCGATGTTGTCGAAGTTGGCGCTCCTGGTGTCGAGGGGAAGGTACGCGCCCGCGTCGATCTCCAGGTCGAGGAGGTCGCGGATGGAGGCGCCGTACTCGGCCCGGTTGAGGCGCTGGAAGGTGCGGCGGCCGGGGTTGGGGTTGGCGGCGGCAGCGCCGTCCATCTGGCCCTCCAGCGATTCGACCAGCGCCAGCAGCGTCTCGTCGTCGGGCCGGCTGTTCCCCGGCGGCGGCATCAGCCCCGCGCGCAGCTTGCGGATGATCTTCTCGGTGAGCTCACCGTCGGCGGGCGCGTTGGCCGCGTCGAACTCCTCCAGCGACATGTTGCCGAGGAGCCGCCGTTCGTTGTGACAGCGGACGCAGTATTCCTCGATGACTTCGTTGTCGGTGGGGGTGGCGAACGTCATCCCGCTGGTCATGGCGCGCGTCTGCGCCAGGGCGAGCTCAAACCCGGCGAGGGCCCGGACCCCCGGGGATCGATTCGGCCCGGCTGCCCCATCCCGCAGCGGGAAACCAGGCTCCGGCATCGGCGAAATCCCCGGCACCGTGGCGGGAGCCACCGCGAATCCGGCAAGTAGTGCCCCCGCGGCCGCAACCGGCAGCGCGCACTTCAGCATGGCCGGCTTCCGAGTAGTATCATCGGGACTGTCCCCATAGTATCATCTCCCACTCGCGGGCCGACGCCCCCCGCGCGCGGCCTCTTCGCAACCCCGTGCCCACCCCTCAACACGACACGCAGTTGTCGTTGTTCACCGCCCCCAGGCTCACCAGCAGCGCCACCGTCTCCGGGAAGGGCTGGATGCGCTGGACCGGACCGTTGGCCATGTCCGCGGTGGTCTGCCCTCTGCGGCTGACGATGGTGACATCCGCCCCCTGCTCCACCAGGTAGCGGATGAGTTCGTTGTCCCCCCGGGCGGCGGCGTGGTGCAGCGCCCCGTAGCCCTGGTGGTCACGGGCGTTGACGTCGGCGCCTAGTTCCTCGACGAGGTAGCGCACCGCGGGCAGCCAGCCGTCGGGCACATGGCGGTGAGCGTTGCCCGCGTAGCCCTGGCCGTAGCCGACCCCGGAGGCCGCATGGATCGGGTACACCGCCGGGCCGCCGACCGGGACGCGCGGAAGGCCGGACGGGTCGAGTTCGTCGTCCTCCGACGCGCGGCCGGAGCGCCGGGAGGGAGGGTTCGCCGTGGCAATCCCGGGGTCCGCGCCGTGCGCGACCAGCAGCTTCATGGCCTCCACATCGAGCGCGTACGCGGCGCGCCAGAAGGGGGTGGCGCCCCGGCTGTCGATCTGCAGCAGGTCGAAGTTGTAGGACATGAACCAGAGGTGCCTGGTGAGCCGCGCGTTCGGGTCCGCCCCCGCGGCGAGCAGCTTCTCCATGACCTCCAGGTAGGTGTGGTCCTGCTGCATGTAGATGTGCTGCTGCGGGTAGCGCGACTTGGGCGCCCAGTGCGTGTTGATCGCGGCGTAGAGGGGGGTGGCGCCGGCGTGGCTGACGAGCGTGGGGTCGGCGCCGAGTTCCAGGAAGCGCATGGCGAGGTCGAAATGACCGTTGATGGTGGCCATCAGGATGGGGGTGGTGCCGTCGCCGGCGCTGGCCCGGTCGATGTCCGCGCCGCCTTCGAGCAGCGCCAGGGCGGTTGCGGCGTGCCCCTCGCGGGCCGCGTGCAGGAGTGCGGTGAGGCCGCCGTGCCCGCCGACCAGTTCGCTGTAGGACAGCGGTTCCGGCTCCTCGATCATGCGGGTCTCGGACTCCCTGGCCGACGCGGCCTCGGCCCGCGCCCGGCGGGACTCCTCCTCCTGCTCGCGGCGCACCTGTTCGGCCACCTCCGGACCCCAGGGCTCCCCGGCTCTCAGGCGGCGGTTCCGCTCGGAGCGCTCGATCCGGTCGTACTCCGCGCGCGCGGCAACATCCGTCACGCGGGTGTGCACGGCAGGGTCGGCCTCCGCCGCCAGGAGCGCCCGCACGGCTTCCGTCCGGCCGCTCGACGCGGCGAAGATCAGCGGTGTCTGCCCCCACGACTGCTCGGTGGCGTCAACCTCCGCCCCCGCGGCCAGCAGAGCCGCGATCGCCCGCACACTCCCCGACTCGGCCGCAAAGTGCAGCGGCCGAGCCCCACCCCCCACCAGGATCGCGCGCCCGGGGTCGGCCCCCGCGCCCAGCAGCACCTCGACCACCTCCCCCGCCCCGGCCTCGGCGGCCATGTGGAGCGGCGTGTAGTGCCCGATCCGGGTCCCGGCGCCCACCTTCGCCCCTGCCTCGAGCAGGTCGCGCGCCAGCCCCGCGTCGCGGTTGCGCGCCGCCCAGTGCAGCGCGGTCATCCCGTCGCCCTGCGGAGCGTTCACGTCGGCGCCGTCGGCAATCAGCGCCCGCACACCCGCCGCATCGCCCCGCATCGCCGCGTCGGCGACCGGGCTGTCGGGCACGGCACGGGTGGGGAGCGTCACGGGTTCTTGCGGCCCGGCAAGCCCGGGGAGCACCACGCGGTCTTCCGGCCCGGCAAGCGTGGGGAGCCCCACCAATAGAATCAGCGCCGACACCCATCCGCTGGCGCGCAGCCCGACCGCACGGGGAACCACCGCCCGTGGCATTCGACCGGCGCCGCGTCCGGCCGACCCGCCGAATCCGGCCTGCCCGCCACGTCCGGCCCCGCCACCGCGCTCACCCACCCATCCTGTCATGTCAACATGACAAAATGTAATGCTTGCCTTACATCCGAAACCCCCGGAGCGCCGCTCTGCGCTTGTCATCGCCGTCCGACCCTACACCGTCAGCGAAAAGTCGCCGGTGCTGTTCCCGAAGCTCTTCATGTCGTCGAGTCCAAGCTTGTGCGCCAGGCTCAGCATGACGTTCGCCATCGGCGTTGCGGGTGCGGCCCGCAGGTGCAGGTTGCCCTCCAGGCCGCCGTTCGCGCCTCCGAGCAGGAAGAGCGGGCAGCGCTTGTGATTGTGGACGTTGGGGTCTCCCATCGGGGAACCGTAGATGATCATCGTCCGGTCGAGCAGGTGCGTGTCTCCCTCCATCGTGCTCTCGAGCCTGTCGAGGAAGTACGGCAGCATGCTCACGTGATACCGGTTGATCTCAGCGAAGTCGGTGATGTTGCCCTCCCTGCCGCCGTGGTGGGACGCCGGGTGGAAAGGCTTGTGGACGCCGCTCTCCGGGAAGATCCGGGCCGACGAATCGCGGCCCATCTTGAAGGAGAAGACGCGGGTCACGTCCGAAGCGAAGGCCAGCGCCTGCAGGTCGAACATGAGCTGCACGTGCTCGCGGAAGGAGTCGGGCACGCCGGCAGGCGCCTCGGGGAGATCGCGCGCCTCCCCGCTCGCGTTCTGCACCTCGACGCGCTCGATCCGTCGTTCCAGTTCGCGGACGTGCTCAAGGTAGCGGTCGAGGCGGATCAGGTCGGCCGGCCCGAGACGGCCCTTCAGGTGGTCGACCCTGCCGGTGATGAAGTCGAGGATGCTCCTGTTGGTGCGGCGGCGCGCAGCCCGCTGCTCGGGGCTGCCTCCGGCGCCGAAGAGCTGGTCGAAGGCGACGCGGGGGTCGCGCACCATCGGCAGCGGCTCGGTCGGCGACGCCCAGCTGATCGTGTCGGTGTAGACGCAGGCGTACCCGTAGGCGCACCCGCCCGACTGGTCCACGTTCTCGATGCAGAGCTGCATCGACGGGATCGGCGTCTCCTGGCCGAAGCGCTTCGCGAACATCTGGTCGAGCGATTCGCCGACGAAAATGTCGGAGCCCTCGGTCTGGCGCGGGTGGGACTGGGTGAGGAAGGTCGCGCTGGAGCGGAAGTGGTCGCCGCCGATCTCCTTGGGCTTCGTGGCCTCGGCGGGCTCGACATCGGTGTCGCTGATGATCGTGAGGTGCTTGCGGTAGGGGTCCAGCGGGCTGAGCGAACTCGGGCTCAGGTCGAAGTCACGCCCGGTCGCCTCGGGGGACCAGTAGTTCTGCGTCCTGCCCCACTGGTTGCTCCCGGCGGCCCCGTGCACCATCTCGATCGCGACCAGCCGGGTCGGCCCCTCGGCCGCCGCCGACCACCCGCGCCCCGCGGGGACCATCGCATCGAGGAAGGGCAGCGAGACGGAGACACCCAGCCCCTGCAGGAAGGTCCGGCGGGGGATCGCTGCACCGGTGATGTATTTCATGTCGCTATGATCTCCTTGCGTTTGGCGCTCAGCGGCTTCCGGGCGGGGTGGCCGGTCCCGGCGTGCCGGCCGGCTCCTCGACGGTGACGGCCTGCATCGACATCCGGAAGGGCTGGCTCCGCACCACCTCCCTGACGAAGGCGGAGAGACGGTAGTCCTGTTCCGCGGCGGCCGCTGCGATGCGGCGCACGGCGGGCATGTCGTAGTACTCGACCCTGCGTCCGAGGGCGTAGGTCAGCAGGTTCTCGGTGAAGCTCCTGGCCAGCGACTCCGGGCGGCGGAGCAGCGCGTCCCTCAGGTCGCCGGGTCCCTCCAGCGGCGTGCCGTCGTAGAGTTCGCCGAGCGTCTCGACGGGGGTGCCGGTGTCGCGCACGCGCCAGGTCCCCGTGACGTCGAAGTTCTCCAGCGCGATGCCGATGGGGTCGATGAAGCGGTGACAGGAATTGCAGGTCGGGCGGGCGGCGTGCTGTTCGAGCCGCTCGCGCACCGTGAGGAAGCGGCCGTCGGCCGCCGCGTCGGTCTCCTCCAGTTCGGGGATGTCGGGCGGGGGCGGCGGGGGCGGCGTGCCAAGGAGGACTTCCATCACCCACTTGCCCCTGAGAACCGGCGAAGTGCGGTTGGCGTGGGAGGTCAGGGTGAGGACGCTCCCGTGCCCGAGGATGCCGCGGCGATCGGTGTCCGTGTACTCGACACGGCGGAAGTGCTCGCCGGCGACGCCCGGAATCCCGTAGTGGCGGGCCAGCCGCTCGTTCATGTACGAGAAGTCCGCCGTGAGGAAGTCCCAGAGCGAACCGCCGTCCCGGACCAGCGTGTTGAAGAAGGTGACCGTCTCGCGGCGCATGTCGCGGGCGAGCTGCTCGTAGAAGTCGGGGTAGCGCAGCGCGTCCGGGTGCACCTTGTCGAGGTCCTGGAGGCGCAGCCACTGGGCGGCGAAGCGGGTGCCCAGCGCGTCGGCGCGGGAATCGGCGAGCAGGCGTTCCAGCTGCGTCTCGAAGATGCGCGGATCGGACAGTCCACCGGCCGCGGCGACCTCGATCAGCTCCTCGTCCGGGGGACTGCCCCACAGGAAGAACGAGAGGCGCGAGGCCAGCCCGACATCGCTGATGGGCCGCAGTCCGCCGGGGGCTGCCGATTCCGTGCCCGTCTCCTCGAAACGGAAGATGAAGTCGGGGCTCGCGAGGATTCCCTGCAGCGCGGTCCGCACGCCGATGTCGAATCCGCCCTCCGCGCGTCCCTCTTCGAAGAGTGCCATCAGCCCTTCGGCCTCGGCCTCGGTGACCGGCCGGCGGAAGGCGCGCGTCCCCAGCTCGTCGATGATCCGTCGGGCGCAGGCGGGCTCCTCGGCTGCGCTCGCGGGGTCGCAGGTCATGATCCGCTCCCGGGCGGGGGTGCGCGTCACGCCGGTGATGTCGTAAGGCCCCCCGATCGTGAGGTCCCGGAGGTGGGGCACGCCGGTAATCCCGTAGGAATACCCGATCTTCTTGTCGGCGAGCGACCACTCGTGCGGCGAAGTCAGGTCCTCGACCGGCCCCTCGGTCACCTTGATGAACGCCGCCGACACCCGGCGCGGCCCGGCCGTGACCTGAATCCGCTCCGTCACGACCTCCACGCCGTTCGGGTCCTGCCGGTGCATCCAGCGGTCGAGCGGGATGAGGGCCACGCGCACCCCGTCGATCGACACCTCGATCTCCTCGTCGAAGGGCGCGGTCTGGCCGAAGAAGTTCCCGGTCGACTCGTGCTGGAAGGCCAGCCGG
Organism: Gemmatimonadota bacterium; assembly: GCA_022822445.1. Taxonomy (GTDB): domain Bacteria; phylum Gemmatimonadota; class Gemmatimonadetes; order Longimicrobiales; family Gaopeijiaceae; genus Bin94. The sequence continues at coordinate 51,481 of JAJEBR010000112.1, forward strand.
AAGAAGTAGTCCCCGTCCGCGACGAAGTTGTGGATGACCGAAATACCGCCACGGGTCCCGAACGGCGCGCCCGGCACGTGCTCGCGCTGCTCGGCGTAGCGCGACACCTCGTAGGTGGCCTCGGACGGCGTCGCGTGGGCATCCCCCAGCGCGAGCCGGCTCACTTCGCTGGCGGCGGTCAGGTACGATTCGAGGAGCGTCGCGGAGAGGTTCTGCACGTCGGCGATGTTGTCGAAGCCCGCGCTCATCGTCTCGCCGGGGAGGTACGCCGAGGCGTCGATCCCGATCCCGAGGAGGTCGCGGATCGCGGCCGAATACTCGGCCCGGTTGAGGCGCTGGAAGGAGCGGCTTCCGGGGTTCGGGGCGCGCGCGGCAGCCTCGTCCAGCTTCCCCTCGAGCGAGTTGACGAAGGCGGTGATCTCGTCCTCAGGCGGCCTCGGCTGACCCGGCGGCGGCATCATGCCCGCGCGGAGCTTGCGGATCATCTTTTCGGCGATCGGCGCGTTGGCGACCGGGTCGGCCGCGTCGAATTCCTCCAGCGACATGTTGCCGAGCAGCCGCCGCTCGTTGTGGCAGCGCACGCAGTATTCCTGGACGAGATCGTCGTCGGCCCCGGTGGCTGGCGGGTCAGCCGGCCAGCCTGCGTCGCCGCCCATCAACCGGGCGCTCCGGTCGGCCGACTGCTGCGTCCCCGGGGCCGTAGCGGCGCCCGGACCGACAGCCACCTGCAACACGCCTGCCAACGCCACGATGGCGGCAAGGGACTTCGTCATCGCGCCAAACTCGCTCCCTTCACGACTGTGGCCGGCAATCCGCCTCTGGCGGACCGGCACACGCCACCCACTCCGGCCGACGGCGGACCGGCTCCGAGTGAATCACTATTCAACAATAATACGAGTTTGGGCGGGTTGGTCGCCAGTGCGGGACGCAGCCCGAATGGACCCCCTCAACCCCCCGACGCCAGGACCGCCTGCAAGGTCAGCCGCTCCTCGCCCCGCAGCACGACGATCTCCACCTCGTCGCCCGGGTCGTATTCGTTGAGCGCGGCCATGCAGTCGTACACGTTGTCGATCTCGTGCGGGCCGAACTTCACGATGATGTCGCTGCCTGTGACCCCCGCCTTCGCGGCCGGGCTGCCGTCGCGAACGGCGGTGATGGCCATTCCCCCCGACTCGCGCGAGTAGTCGGGGATCGTGCCGAGGCGCACGCGGAAGCCACTCGCCATGCTGGCGTCCCCCGATGGTCGTCCTCGACACGATGGTATTCGGGATGGGTGTTGGAGAAGAAATGCAGGACGGGGATGCCGCGCGCATGGAACGACGTGTGGTCGGAGCCGCCGAACACGGCCTTGCCGTTCGTCCTGCCGTTCAGGCGATGATCGCGAGGGGAAGCAGCACGACGTACCCCAGAACGAGCAGCGCCGGCGCCAGCGTGACGGACCCCTGCGCCAGCATTACGAACCCGAGCGTAATCGAAACCAGTCCCCCGAGGGCAAACCACAGGTTCACCCGCGTGAACTTCAGCGTCGGAGTGGCGGCGCGCTTTCTTCTGGTCCTTGCCATGTTCGGACGCTACCGCGGCGGGGATTCTCCGTCAACCTCCGAATCGCCCTGGGAGACCGACCAGAAGGCGGGTGTGTCCGGAGGCTCTCCAGCGCGCAGGCGCGCCATCTGCTCCCGCCGGTAACGGCGTCTGACGAAGAACATCGCGGCCAGGGCACCCGCGAGCAGCAGCCAGAAGACGGTCGAGTGCGAAAGCACCATGAGCCATCCGTATCGCCTCTTCACCCATTTGCGCCAGGCGACCTCAAGCTGGTCCGGCGCGGCCCCGTAGACCTCTCGCATGCCATCGGCGAACGAGCCGCTCTCCTTCCACGCCGCCAGGAAGGCCTCGAGGCCACCGGTGCCGCTCGATTCCACGAGGTAGTGGATGACCGAGGCGGAGAGGAGGTAGGCCACCTCGGCCGGCACTCGCTCGCGGGGCCAGCCGATCGTGATCGAATCCAGCGGCGGCGCGCCGCCAAAGGCCAGCGCGACGCTCAGCTTCAGGCCACCTCCCTCAAGCCAGCCGCCGGCGGCCCACTCCGCGTACCCCTCGTTGAACCATCTCGGGATCCGCAGCCTGCCCATCTCGTGGGCCAGCGCCAGATGGGCCCATTCGTGACGCAGCACCCGCACCTCCTCCACGCGCGACCCGGGCCAGAAGCGACCGCTCGGTACGATCATCTCCATGCGCCCCGGGATCGCCACCGCTCCCGCCCACTCAGGAACCAGCCCACCCACCAGCGAATCCATGACCTCCCGGGTGGGCGCGACGGTCAAGGTGGCGCGGGCGTCCGCCACGCTCAGCCCGGGGAGGGGTCTCACTGCTTCCAGCGTCTCCAGCGCACGCGCGGCGCGCAGCGAGTCACCGGCCTGATAGCGCGCGGTGAAGCGGGGCGACTCCAGGTGGCGCCAAGCAGAAGTGGTGTCGGCAGGCACCTGGGCTGGCGGCGCGGGCTCCTGAACTGCCAGCACGGACCCTTGCACTGTCAGCACGGACCCTTGGAATGGCAGCACGGACCCTTGGAATGTCAGCACGGGCTCCTGGACAGCCGGCACAGCCTCCTGCCCTGGCGGCACGGGCCGACATGCCGGCAGAGCGGGCACTTCGGCCGGTGGAGCGGGCACCTCGGCCGGCAGAGCGGCCTCCGGCGTGGCCACAGCGCAGACTATCGCTGCCCCGGCGAGCCACCCAGGGGCGCGCGCGACCCACCGATACACTCTGCCCAGCCATCGCAGTTCGTCCACATCAGGGGGACCACCGCTGAACGACCGGGCCAGCACCCGTTCCGTCCACCGGCTCGACCGGACCGCGTGCGTCGACCACTCCGTCTTCCCCATCTCACTCGCCCCTGGAAGCCCAGGTCCGCACCGCCTCCAGCTCCGGCGGGAGCGGAGAGTGGAATGTCACGGCCTCACGGGCGACGGGGTGGACGAACTCAAGGCGGTGAGCGTGCAGGAATTGGCGCGGCGTGCGCCGGGCCAGCCTCGCCGCCCAGTGCCGCTGCTCCCCCGCAAAGCCGCGCTCCCGCCCGGCGCCGTACAGGGTGTCCCCCACTACCGGGTGTCCGATCGCCGCTGAATGCACGCGGATCTGGTGGGTGCGCCCGGTGTCGAGTTCGGCTTCGCACAGGCAGGCCGCGGGCCACCCCTCGAGGTGGCGGAAATGGGTCCGGGAGGGCCGCCCGCCGGACATCACCGCCATCCTTGTACGGTCGCGGCGATGCCGCCCGATCGGTCGATCCACAGTGACGTGAGGGTCGCCCAGCCTCCCCCACAGTGCGGCCAGGTAGGTGCGCTTCACCCGGCGTGCCTTCAGCGCCCGCGAGAGCGCCTGGTGGGCCCGGTCGCTCTTCGCCACCACCATCAGCCCGGAAGTGTCCTGGTCCAGCCGGTGCACGATCCCGGGCCGCAGCGTACCGCCGATCCCGGCCAGGTCGCCGATGTGGTGCAGCAGCGCGTTGACGAGGGTCCCGTCGGGGTGGCCCGGCGCCGGGTGCACCACGAGGCCGGCCTGCTTGTTCACGACCGCCAGATCCCCATCCTGGTAGATGATGTCGAGCGGGATGTCCTGTGGCCGGGCCGTCGCGGGGACGGGTGCCGGAACGTCCGCCTCGATCTCCCGGCCGGGGCTGACCGGGTCGGACTTCTTCGCGGGCCGGCCATCGACCAGGATGTTCTTGTCGGCCAGCAGCGCCGCGACCCGGCTGCGCGACAGATCCAGCCGGGCGGCCAGGTAGACATCGAGACGCCCGCTCGCGCCCTCCCCCGCGGTCCAGCGATGACGCGTCACCGCGAAACCGATGTGGAGAGCCCCAGGACCGCGGGCTCCCCGTCCAGCGCAGCCTCCCTGTCAAAGTCGAAGTCCCCGTCGAGGCGCGCACCGATCTCCACCGCCACGGCCAGCGTCTCCCGCGCGATCACCCGTTCGTGCTCCGCTGCCGCCGCCCGCACCGCGTCTCCCCCGGCAATCCCCAGGCGGATCCGGTCGCTCACGGCGAGTCCGGAATCCCGCCGCAGCCGCTGAATGCGGTTCACCAGCTCGCGCGCCAGCCCCTCCAGCCGCAGCTCCTCGGTGATGGCGGGATCGAGGCCGACGGTGCAGCTCCCCTCCGAGCGCACCACCAGGTCTCCCTTCGCCCTTTCCATCACCTCCATCTCGTCGCCTCCAACTTCGTGCCACGCGCCCCCCACCTCGATCCGCACGGTCTCGCCCCCGCGCACCGCCCTCAGCGATTCGGCGCCCAGCGCCCTGATGCCCGCGGCGGCCTCCTGGGTCAGCTTCCCGAACCGGCGGCCCAGCGCGCGAAAGTCGGGGCGCGCGGCCAGCGTCACCAACCCCTCCGCGTCGTCGGCGAACTCGACCCGCTTTACGTTGATCTCGTCGCGCAGCAGCGCCAGCACATCGTCCCCCGGCGGCTCCCCGGGCACCACCACAAGAAGGCGCCCCAGCGGCTGCCTGACCCGGATCCCGGCGGCTTCGCGAGCGGCGCGGGCAAGCGTGCTCAGCGTCCGCACCCCGGCCATGTCGGCTTCGAGCCGGTCGTCAAGCATGCCCTCGTCGACCTCCGGGAAGCGCTCGGTGTGGCTGGAGCGACCGGCGAGCCCCCGGTGAATCCAATCCGAGGTGAACGGAGTGACCGGCGCGATCAGCAGTGCGACCGTCCGCAGCGCCTCATGCAGAGTGGCGAACGCGGCCGCCGCATCCGCCGTCTCGGTATTGCCCCAGAAGCGGGAGCGGGCCCGTCTCACGTACCAGTTGGAGAGTTCGCCGTCCACGAAGGCGGCCACCGCGCGATAGGCGCGGGTCGGGTTGTATCCGTCGAGTTCGTCGCGCACCGTGCGGATCAGCCGGTGCAGCCGCGACAGCAGCCAGCGGTCGAGGGGCGGACGGGTGGCCGGACCGGGTACCGGGGCAGTCTGCGCGCCCCCCGGGGTCGCCGGCCGTGCGCCTCCGCCCACCGGATCGGCCGTGTCCGCATCCGCGAGAGAGTGGTTGCCCGGCCGCCACGCTTCCAGATTCGCGTAGAGCGCGAAGAACCGGTAGGTGTTGAAGAGGGTGTCGAAGAAGCGCGAAGCGGACTCCTTCACCCCGTCCGGATCGAAGCGGGTGGGGAGCCAGGGGTTGCTGACCGTAATCATGTACCAGCGGACCCCGTCGGCACCGTGATCCGCGACCGCATCCCACGGGTCGACGACGTTGCCGCGCGACTTGGACATCTTGCGCCCCTTCGCGTCCAGGATCAGGTCGTTGACGATCACGTTGCGGAAGGCGGGGCCGAGGCCGAGCATCGTAGAGATGGCGTGCAGCGAGTAGAACCAGCCGCGCGTCTGGTCGACTGCCTCGCAGATGAAGTCGGCCGGAAAGTGGCGACGGTAGTTCTCCCTGTTCTCGAAGGGGTAGTGCCACTGCGCCCACGGCATGGCGCCGGAGTCGAACCAGACGTCGATCACCTCGGGCGCGCGCCGCATTACCGACCCCGTCTCCGGGCAGCGCCAGGTCACCTCGTCGATAAACGGGCGGTGCGGATCGAAGTCCTCCGGCAGCTCCCCCGCTCTATCGGCGAGCTCCTCGAAGCTGCCGATCCACTCCACGTGCTCCGGGTCGTCCTCGGAGACCCAGACGGGGAGCGGCGTGCCCCAGTAGCGGTCGCGCGACAGCGCCCAGTCCACGTTCCCCTTCAGCCATTCGCCGAAGCGCCCCTCACCCACCTGGGCGGGGTGCCAGGCGACCCGCGCGTTGTTCTCCAGCAGCTCCTTCCGCAGCGACGAGGTACGGGCGAACCAGCTGTGCCGGGCCATGTAGACGAGCGGCGCGTCGCAGCGCCAGCAGTGGGGATAGGAGTGGACCTCGCGACCCGACCGGAAGACGAGCCCGCGCGCCTCGAGATCCTCGACAAGCAATTCGTCGGCGTCCTTGAAGAAGAGGCCGCCCACGAGCGGCAGGCGGGCCGCGAAGGTCCCATCCGTCCGGACCGGCTCCAGCACGGCCAGCCCGAAGTCCTTCCCGGCCTGATAGTCGTCCGCCCCGTACGCCGGGGCCATGTGCACGATGCCGGAGCCCTCCTCGTCGGAGACGAATTCGCCCGGAATGATCTCCCAGGCCCGTCCACGCGCCTCCTCCGCCGGTATCAGCTCGAAGGGCCGGCGGTATTTGCGATCCAGCAGCTCGTCAACCCCGACGCGCCTCCCGATCCGCTCTTCGCCGAAGAGCACCGCCGCCCGGCTGCGCGCCAGGATAAGGCGTCGCCCCCGGTGATCGACCTCGACGTATTCGATCTCCGGGTTCACGGCGAGCGCCACGTTCGACACGAGGGTCCAGGGCGTGGTCGTCCACACCAGCAGGTGGCGCCCCGACCCGTCGAGAAGCTCGAGGATGACCCAGAGCGAGGGGTCCTCGACCTCTCTGTAACCCAGGCTGAGCTCGTGCGACGACAGAACCGTCTGGTCGGCCGGACACCAGGGGACCACCTTGTGGCTCCTGTACAGCAGCCCGCGATCCGCCAGCCGCTTCAGGATCCACCAGATCGACTCGATGTAGCCGGCGTGAAAAGTCACGTACGGCCGCGAGTAGTCGAGCCAGTAGCCGATCCGCTCGGAGAAGCGCTCCCATTCATCCTTGTATGTGAAGACGGACTCCTTGCAGCGCTCGTTGAACCACGCGATGCCCCGCTCTTCGATCTCCCGCTTGTCCTCGATCCCGAGCTGCTTCTGTGCCTCGATCTCGACGGGGAGTCCGTGCGTGTCCCACCCGGCGATGCGGGTCACGTGCCTGCCGAGCATCGTCTGATAGCGGCAGACGAGGTCCTTGATCGCGCGGCTGATGATGTGGTGCAGCCCGGGGCGCCCGTTGGCGGTGGGCGGACCCTCGAAAAAGACGAAGGGCTCCCCGCCGCGCGTGGCCTCCAGGGACCGCCGGAAGGTGTCCTCGTCGCGCCACCGTTCGAGAACGGTCTCCTCGAGGGCCATCAGGGACGAAGGGAGCGTGGGGTACCGCATCAGGCAGGAGAAGCCGCAGGTTCGAGTACGGTATCCGCAGCTCCGGCGGTGGCAACGTCCGGGGCCTCCGTGGCGAGAATCGCGAGGACTCCCGAGACCAGCCGGGTCAGCTTCGGTCCTGCAGCCACCGCCGTCGCGATGATCCTCTCCACGTCCACCTCCTCCAGTGCGTCGGGGAGGCACTGGTCGGTGATCACCGCGACCGCGAGGACACGCATCCCCATGTGGCGCGCCGCGATCACCTCGGGAACGGTGGACATCCCGACCACATCGGCGCCCATGCGGCGCAGCATGCGGTACTCGGCGCGCGTCTCGAGCTGCGGGCCGGGCACGCCCACGTAGACCCCCTCCCGGAGCGGGATGCGCTCTTCGAGGGCGACCGCCACGGCAGCCTCCCGCAGACCGGGATCATACGGTACCGACATGTCCGGGAAGCGGGGACCCAGCTCGTCCAGGTTCGGGCCGGTCAGCGGGCTGTCCCCCATCAGGTTGATGTGGTCGTTCAGGAGAACCAGGTCTCCCGGTCCCCACAGCGGGTTCATCCCACCGCACGCGGCCGAGACGATGAGAGTTTCGGCCCCGAGCCGCCGCATCACCCGGACGGCGAAGACGATCTCGCGGAGGCCGTAGCCCTCGTAACGGTGGAAGCGCCCCTGCATCGCCACCACCGGCACGCCCGCAAGGCCGCCGAGCAGCAGCCTGCCGTGGTGTGTCTCCACTGTCGAGACCGGGAAATGCGGCAGCTCCTCGTACGGGACCGAGACCTCGACCTCCATCGCGTCGGCCAGCCCCCCCAGCCCCGTGCCCAGCACGATCCCCACACGGGGCGCACTGCCCCCCGATCCCTGCACGGCTTGCACCGCCTCACGGATCCGCTCCATCTCCCTGCGAGCGCTCAACGGGGGCGCTCCCCGAACAGCGTCGTGCCCAGCCTGACCATTGTGCTCCCCTCCTCGATCGCGATCTCGAAGTCGTTGGACATGCCCATCGAGAGCTCCCGCCCCTCCAGGCCGTGCATCCCGGCGGCGGCCTCCAGCAGGAGGCGGGTCCTCTGGAAGGTACCGCGAAGCGTTCGCGCGTCGGAAGTGAAGGGCGCCATGGTCATGAGACCCAGGACGCGCAGCCCCCCCAGCCCCGCCACCGCAGCGATCCCGTCGAGGGCTTCCGCCTCCGGGAAGCCCCACTTGGCGGCTTCCCCGGAGGTGTTGACCTGAACGAGCACGGGCACGCGTCGCCCCTCCGCCTCGCCCAGCCGCGACAGCTTCCCGGCCAGTCGGATCGAATCCACGCTGTGAATCAACGCTGCGTGTCGGCCCGCCCCACCCGCCTTGCGACTCTGGACGTGCCCGATCATGTGCCACCGCACCCCCCGCCCCTCGAAGCGCGAAGCCTTCTCCGCCAGCTCCTCCACGCGGTTCTCGCCCAGGTCCGCGAGCCCCTCTGCCAGCGCCGCCCCCACCACCCCGTGCGGGTGCCCCTTGGTCACGGCAACAATTCGCACCGCCGACTGATCGCGGCCGCTCCTCGCCGCCGCCGCCGCTACCCTCTCCCGCACGCGCGACAGCCGCTCACGCAGCGCGCGCTGGCAGGCTTCCCCGTCTGTCATCCGGCTCCCGGCAAGGTGGAGGTTCCCGCGCCAACATGAAAGCGCCCCGCCGACCCGTGAGGCCGGCGGGGCGCTTCCGCCTGTTCCCGCTGCCGGCGCTAGTTCGCCTTGAAGGTAATGTCCAGCGCAATCCAGAGCGCGACCGGCCGGTCCCGATTCATCGCGGGACTGAACCTGGCGACCGTGACCACCTTGAGCGCCGCGCTGTCGAGCCCGGCATGACCGGAGCTCTCCTTCACGAGCTGGTTCCTCACGATCCCCTCCTCGTCGATGAAGAGGTGCACCGCTGTCGTGCCCCCGATCCCGGCATCCTTCAGAAGCGCGGGATACTCCCGCTCGAGCACCCGATTCACCTCGTCCTGGTTGAGCATCTTCGGCCTCACCGTGTGCACGACGAACCCGGGCGAATCTGACAGATCATCCGGGGCGGCCCTATCCGGCGGCGGCGGGAGTGGGGGCACGCCATCCAGTACGGTGTTTGGGGGGAGGGGCAGAACATCGTCCAGGACGACGGTGCTGATCACCGGTTGCGCCGGCCGGCGGATCGCCTCCGGGGGAGGAGGGATGTCCAGATCCGGGGGAGTGATCACGACCATCGCCGGGTCCGGATCGGAGCCGACATCCGCAACCGCCATCGACGGCAGGTAGACGAAGATCGCGAAGTGGAGCGTGGTCGCCGCCGTGAGCGACCCCCAGAACCACGGGGAGAACGAGCGCTTGAAGCGTTCGTTGGCTACCCTCTCGAATCCATCGGCCTGGTCCGGCTCGGAACTGCGTGGGTACATCGATCTCCGCCTCCTGATGGGGGAACCTGGGAGCAACCCTCGACGACCGTGACGTCGCCTGCGTTCTCAATACCCCATAGGGGCCGGAGGGTTCCCGGGAGCGTCCCGTAACCGGGTGGCCCGGAACGGAATGCGCCGCCGCCCCGAGGAGGGGGCGGCGGCGATCCATCGATTCAGCGCGGCGTGCGCGCTGCCTGTACGCTCAGTCCGCCTGGTTCGCTTCGAACGTGACGTTCAGCGAAATCCAGAGCGCGACCGCCTTGTCCCGGTTCATCGCCGGGCTGAACCTGGCGACAGTGACGATCTTCAGCGCCGCATTGTCGAGCCCGGCATGCCCGGAGGTCTCCTTCAGGAGCTGGTTTCGCACGATCCCCTCTTCGTCGATGAAGAGATGCACCACCGTGGTGCCCCCGATCCCGGCATCCTTCAACAGCGCGGGATACTCCCTCTCGAGCGTCCTGTTGACCTCGTCTTGGTTGAGCATCGCCGGCCTGACCGTGTGCACGACGAACTGGGGCGCCTGCGAGATGTCCGTCGTCTCGGCCTCCTCTGGCGGCGGTGGGAGGTCATCCGAGGTCCAGGTGTCGAAGGTCGTCGTCTCGATCGTGAGGTCCTCGTCGATCGCCGCCGTGCTGATCACGGGGGTGGCCGGCCGGCGAATAGCCGCGGGGGGCGGAGGGATCTCCACATCCGGCGGCGGCGGGACCACCTCCATCTCGTCCGGGGTGAAGCTCACGTCCGCCGTTTCCATCTGCGGCGAGAACGCGAAGGCCGCAAAGTGCAGGACCGTGGCGGCGGTCATGGATCCCCAGAACCACGAGGAGAACGACTGCTTGAAGCGTTCGTTGGCCGTTCCCATCTCCGGTGTGGCCATCTCGGACGGGTTGCTTGGTTCGTTCATCGTCTCTGCCTTGTCATGGTGTTTTCGAGGTTTGCCGCAAACATGACCTTGAGGGCACCGGCGGCCTGCAGTTCCTTGGTGAGCTGGTCGATGAAGTTGTACGGGACGTTGCGGTCCGAGCGAATCGAGACCACCAGCTCCCGGTTGGCGACGTAGATCGGGAAAATGACGTCACCAACCTCCTCCATCGGGTACTGGACGTCGTTCATGTAGACGGAACCACTCCGTTCCACCCACACGTTCAGGATGTCCTTCTGCTTCTTGTCGATCTTCTCGATCGCCTCCGCCTGCGCCCAGTCGATATCGCGGTTCTTGTCGCTCTGGAAGACGGTGGAGACCATGAAGAAGATGAGAAGCAGGAAGGCGATGTCGGCCATCGACGACGACGGGATCTCCGAAGCGGCCTTCGACTTGCGCTGCAGACCTCCGGCTCTGACACCCATGTTCGGCTACTCCTCCAGCAGGGAGATGGAAATGCGAATGGCGCCCGCCGCCTGAAGGGCGTCAAGGACATCGAGCATCATGCGGTATGGGGCGTCGCGGTGCGTGTTGATCGATGCGATCAGATTGGGATTCTCTTCCACATCCTGCCGCCAGATCAACTTGAGCGCATCCGCGCGCACGGTCTGCTCCTGCTGGCTCTCACCGCGCTTGATGATCACCTGGCCGGTCGGCTGCACGATGATGTGGAGGACGTTCTTCGCACTGACCTCCTGGGTCTCGCCCTGTTCGGGGAGCACCAGCTGCAGTCCCTTGTCCTTCGGGAAGGTGGTGGTGACCAGGAAGAAGATCAGGAGAAGGAAAGCGATGTCGGCCATCGACGAGGATGGAATCTCGTCGGAGACCTTGGATTTCTTGTTGCCGAGAACCGCCATGAATGATTTCGCCTCCGTGCCGACTGAATATGTATTGTACCCTCCAGGGGCCGCCAGGTTCCCCGCCGGCCAAAGGGGGAGGGGAGTCCGGGACCCCGGTTTGCTCGATTCAGGCCACGACCCTGAGTTTCCCCTCGCGCTCCAGGTCCCACGCCAGGTTGAGCACCTTCTGTGTGCTTTCCTCCATGTCGACGATCAGCTTGTCGATTCGGGCCACGAAATAATTGTAGCCGATATTCACCGGAATTGCGATGGTCAGCCCCGCCGCGGTGGTGAGCAGGGCGACCTTGATGCCGCCGGCAACCGTCACCGGTTCCACATCGCCCGAGGCCGCGATCGATTCGAAGGCCAGAATCATGCCGGCCACCGTGCCCAGGAATCCCATCAGCGGGGCCACGTTCGCGATTGTGGCCAGGATGACCAGGCCGCGTTCGAGGAAGCTGAGTTCGATGGCGCCGGTGGTGGAGATGACCTGCTCCAGTTCCCCCTTCCGGACGCTCATGTGGCGGATCCGGCGAAGCCCGGCGAGCAGGATGGCGGCAGCGGGACCGGGCGTTGCCGCGGCGATTTCCGCAGCCTTTTCGAGCGATTCACCCCTCGCCGCCTCTTCGACGCTCTCCATTACGCTCAGCGCGCTACGGTGCGCCACCCAGAGGGTCCAGGTCTTGGCGATGATGACCCCCAGGCCGATGAGCGAGCAGATGATGAGGGGATACATCATCGGGCCGCCATCCACGAAGAGCTGTGAAAGCTCGTAATTGCTGTCCAAGGTCTGCTCCTGATGAGCGGTTGCGGTTGAATCGGGAACCCGCGCCAATGTAGGGTGCCGTGGCCCGGTCGTCAACGATAATCGCGTTCACCCCTTCCGCAGACTGTTATTCTTCGTGGTCATGAACGGCTTTTCGCAACAGCTGCAGTTCCTGCGCCCCGGGTGGACCGATCTGGTCGAGATCGCGATCGTCTTCATCCTGATCTACCGGATCCTGCTCCTGGTCCGGGAAACCCGGGCAATGCAGATGCTGCTGGGGGTGCTCCTGCTGGCGGGCCTCTATCTGATGGCGGTGGTCCTGGACTTCTCCCTGATCCGGGGCCTCCTCCAGGCCCTCCTGGAGTACGGCGCAATTGCGGCGCTGGTGGTCTTCCAGCCCGAGATGCGCGCGGCGCTCGCCCGCCTCGGCCAGACCCCGCTCGTGCGGCTTCTCGGCCAGGCCCAGGAGACCCGCGTGATCGACCGGCTGGTCGAGGGTGTCGAACGGCTCAGCCTCCAGGGGGTCGGCGCCATCGTGGCGGTGCAGCGCGAGACTGGGCTGAAGGAATATGCCCGCACGGGGAGCGGGGTCGAAGCCGTGCTTTCCGCGGATCTCCTCGGAACGATCTTTGCGCCGCACTCACCACTGCACGACGGGGCGGTGATCGTGGTCGGCAACACCATCAAGGCCGCGGGCGCGATCCTTCCGCTGACCCAGAACCCGGTGAGCGACAGCTCCCTCGGCACCCGCCACCGCGCGGCCATCGGACTGAGCGAGGAGACCGACGCGGTCGTGATCGTCGTGAGCGAGGAGACTTCCCGCATATCCGTAGCCCACCGGGGCAGGATCGAACTCGGCGTTACCGGCGAGCGCCTGCGCGGAATGCTGGAGCGCTGGCTGCCGGAGCCCGAAGGACTGCGGACGGCACCCCTCTTCGGGGAGTCGAGCTAGCCCGGCGAGGGTAGCGGATCGGCCGACCCCAGTCCCGGCTGCGGCTTCACGACCACCTTCACCTCCTTGTCCGCCGTGGCCTCCGGGGGCGCTTCGGACTCGAAGTCGGTGACGAGGGCCGGAAGTTCCTTCCCTTTCACGAGCAGCTGGATCTCGTCGGCGTCCAGGGTTTCCCGGTCGAGCAACGCCTCCGCGATGCGCCTGAGGAGGTCCCGGTGGTCCTCGATGATCTCACGCGCCCTGCGGTGCGCCAGGTCGAGGATGTGCTTGACCTCCTCGTCGACCTGCTGCGCGGTGTAATCGGATACCTCCCGGCGCTGAACCAGCTCCCGCCCCAGGAAGACCTCCTGCTCGCTGTCCCCCACGGCCATGAGGCCAATCCGCTCGGACATGCCGAAGCGCGTCACCATGCGCCGGGCCATCGTCGTGGCGCCCTCGATGTCGTTGCCGGCTCCCGTCGTGACGTGTTCCGGGCCGAAGGCGAGCTCCTCCGCGACCCGGCCCCCGAAGAGCATGGCCAGCTGGCCGTTCAGCCATTCGCGAGTGTGGGAGTGGCGGTCCTCTTCGGGGAGCGATGCGGTCAGCCCGAGCGCACGGCCCCGCGGCACGATGGTCACCTTGTGGACGGGGTCGAGACCGGGGACCTTCACGCCGATGACGACGTGGCCCGCCTCGTGGTAGGCGGTCAGCTCGCGCTCCGCGTCGGTCAGCACCATGCTCCGCCGCTCGGTGCCGAGCATGACCTTGTCCTTGGCCTGCTCGAAGTCCTCCATCGCGACGCGGTCCACCCCCCTGCGCGCGGCGAACAGCGCCGCCTCGTTGCAGATGTTGGAGAGGTCGGCCCCGCTCAGCCCCGGCGTTCCGCGCGCGACCAGCGAAAGTTCGACGTCTTCGCCGAGGGGCAGCTTCCTGGCGTGGACGCGAAGAATCCCCTCTCGCCCCTTCACGTCCGGGAGGTCCACCACCACCTGCCGGTCGAAGCGTCCCGGACGCAGGAGCGCCGGATCGAGCACGTCGGGGCGGTTGGTCGCCGCCAGAAGGATGACGCCCTCGTTGGCTTCGAACCCGTCCATCTCCACCAGCAGCGCGTTCAGCGTCTGCTCGCGCTCGTCGTGGCCGCCGCCGAGCCCGGCACCCCGGTGCCTGCCCACGGCGTCGATCTCGTCGACGAAGATGATGCAGGGCGCGTGCGCCTTCCCCTGCTCGAAGAGGTCGCGCACCCGGGACGCACCCACGCCCACGAACATCTCGACGAAATCGGAGCCGGACATCTGGAAGAAGGGCCGGCCCGCCTCACCGGCGACCGCCCGCGCTAGCAGGGTCTTCCCCGTGCCGGGCGGACCCACCAGCAGGACGCCCTTCGGCAGCCGGCCCCCGAGCCGCGAGAAACGCGGCGGGTCCTTCAGGAACTCGATGATCTCCTCGAGCTCGGCCTTGGCCTCCTGGGCACCGGCGACATCCGCGAAGGTCACCTGCGGGGTGTCCGGACTGATCAGCCGCGCCTTGGAACGCCCGAACTGGAACGCGCGATTGCCCCCGCTCTGCATCGCACGCAGGAACCAGATCCAGAACACGATGAAGAGCAGGAAGGGAAAGATCGAGAAGACCCAGGTCCCCCACCCCGGCCCGCGGGGAACGGAGTGGATCTCGACGTCCGCCTCCGCCATGCGTTCCGACAGATCCGCGCCGACGCCAGGGGGAAGCTTGGCAACGAACTCGGTGATCTCCGCTTCGTCCAGCGTGATCGTGTTCTTTAGCTCTCCCTGGACCGTCTGCTCACCGTGGAAGGTGGCTGCGAGGACGTTGTCGTTCTCCAGCTGCCGGAGGAGCTCGGTGTAGTTGATCTCGCCGCTATTGCGGTCGGATCGGCTCATGAAGTTGTAGCCGAGGGCCGCCAGGAGCCCGACAAGCAACCAGAGCGACGCCGCCCGCGACATCTTGCGGAGCTTCGGCGGTTCCTTCTGTGGCGGTTTCTTCGCTTCCGACATGACGCCTTTCCGGTGCCTGATCAGATGGAGCCGATATAGGGAAGGTGCCGAAAGTCCTCGGCAAAATCCAATCCGTAACCTACCAGAAAATCGCCCGGTGCGTCGAAACCGACCCATCGGACGGCCCACTCGAGCTCCGCCAACCGCTTGTGGAGGAGGGTGCAGATCTCGAAACTGGCCGGCTCCCGTTCGAGGAGCAGAGGCACCACCCGCTTGATCGTTGTGCCGCTGTCCACGATATCCTCTACGAGAATCACATGCCGGCCCTTCATCGACGCCTCCGGGTTGTACACCAGTCTCACGTCGCCGCTGCTCACGCGCTCCTTCCCGTAGCTGGACGCGGCCAGGAAATCGACCTGGATGGGGATGGGAACCTGGCGCACCAGGTCGGCGATGAAGATGAAGGATCCCTTGAGCAGGCCCAGCACGAGAATGTCGTCGCCGGGCGCGTACGCTTCGCCGATCGCGCGGCCCAGCTCTTCCACCCGCCGCCGGATCGCCTCGGCGGAGAAGACGACGCGCAGCAGCTGACGGTCCCCGAGACGGCCATCTCCCCCTGGCTTCACGGTCCACCTCCTGATTCAGGGTTTCGATTCAACGAGAGGATTCTCACCACGTCCAGGTGGCGCCCCACCACCACCCCACCCGCGACCTCGATCCGGCGGCCGCTCCGCGCGTCATGCACGAACCGGACCAGCACCTCGGTCGCGACCCGCCCAGGATCGCCGCCCAGCCGCTGCACGGCACGCCGCAGCACCATCGTCAGCACGGGGCGCGACAGGGCGCGCAGTGCGTCGCGGTCCAGCGACAGCCCTCCCGGCTCGCCCCCGTCCGGTTCAGCCCCCAGCACCGCGATCCGCTCGTCCAGGAGTTCGTCCAGGGCGGCACCCTCCAGGCGGCTCGTCCCCGCCAGCGCCGCCAGCGCGCCGCGCGCGCCCGGAACCGCCTCCTCCAGGGCGGGCAGAATCTCGTGGCGGATGCGGTTGCGCGTCCAGCGAACGTCGCGGTTCGTGGGGTCGTCCCGGAAGGGAATGCCGTGCTCGGCCGCGCAGGCCTCGATCTCGGCGCGCCGGAAGGGGAGCAGCGGTCGCACCACCGCCGGCCGACGCTCTGCCCGGATCCCGCCCAGGCCGCGCGGGCCGCTTCCCCGTGCGGCCCGGAAGAGCACGGTTTCGGCCTGATCGTCGGCGGTGTGCGCGGTCATCGTCACCGCACCGGTCCCAAGCCCCCGCCGCACCTCCTCGAAGAAGCGGTAGCGCAGCTTCCTGCCTGCGGCCTCGGTGGCCACCGTCCCGCCGGCCTTCCGAAGGTGGAAGGGGACCCCCCACTCGGCGCATACCCCACCTACCCACGCCGCGTCGTCACCGCTGTCCTCGCGCATCCGGTGGTCGACGTGGGCCGCGTGCAGGCGCACCCCGGGCGGGCCGTCCCGAAGACGCATCAGGTGGAGCAGCGTCATCGAGTCGACGCCGCCCGAGACGCCGACCACAACGCCGACCCCCTCCGCGAGCCACCCGGCGCCTGCAATGTGTTCGGCGAAGCGCCCCTCGAGCCCCTTCACGCCCCGGACTCCGCCGACAGTGCCTCCGCACCCGTCGGGCGCGTCGCCACGCCATTGGATACCACCGGCGGCGGCGGACGCCCGGCGACCTCCGCCAGCACTCCGGCCAGCACGTCGGGGCGGTCGGTCATGATCCCGTCCGCCCCCCACTCCAGCAGCCGACGCATGTCCGCGGGGTCGTCCACCGTCCATACGTACACCGGCATGTTCGCCGCCCTGGCCGCCCGCAGCAGCGCCGGAGTGACCACCCGCAGCCTGCCGGACCTCTCGGGCAGCTGGAACCCGTCGGCAGCCGGCAAATACCACCGCCCGGCGGGGCCCAGGCGATGCAGAACCCAGAAGGGGGCGACCTGCCTCCGCGACGCACCCCACGGACCTCTGTAGCCTCGTGCCCCGGCGCGCGTTTTCTCGAACTCGGCTCCCACCAGGACCCGCCGCTCGGCCCTGGCGGCCCGGATGAGCCTCACCAGCGGCCCCGCGGTTTCCGCGGCCTTCGGCTCGACGATCATGCGCATGCGGGGGAAGGTCTCGAGCACCTCCTCGAAGAGCGGAATGCGCACGCCGCAGCCTCGCCAGGGCCCGGTGCCGTTCACGCCCTGAAACCGGTAGCCGGCGTCGAGTTCCCGGGCTTCCGCCCAACTCATCTCGCGGATCCGGCCCGCCCCGTCGGTGGTGCGGTCCACGGTCTCGTCGTGGAGCACCACCACGCGCCCGTCCGCAGTGAGGCGCACGTCCATTTCGAGCATGTCGGCGTCCCATTCCTGCACGGCGGCGTGGAAGGCGGCCATCGTGTTCTCGGGAGCCAGCCCGGCTCCGCCACGGTGCGCGATCAGCTGTGGCGCGCCCGCGAAGAAGGGGTGCCCGGGACGGGGGAAACGCGCCATGGATATGGTCGTCAGCGCCCCCCGGTCAGCTCCTGCACGATCCTGTCCGCCCCGTAGATATCCTCCAGGGCCTCCAGGATGCCGCGGGCGTCCACGGCCACGGAGCGATTCAGATCCGGGATGTAGATGTAGTCGCCTGGGAGGCTGTCGATGTTCCCGTCGAAGACCAGCCCCACGACCTCCAGGTCGCGGTTCACCACCGGCGAGCCCGAGTTGCCGCCGATGATGTCGGCGGTGCTGACGAAGTTGAGCGGGGTGGAGAGGTCGAACCCGGGGGGCGGCGCGGCCCAGCGTGCAGGGAGCGCCCACTCATCCGCGCCGGGGTTCGAGTAGTGCCGGTCGTAGAGGCCGTAGTAGGTCGTGAACGCCGGGGCGAGGGTGCCGTTGTACGGGAACCCGCGGACGACGCCGTCGGCAAGGCGCAGCGAGAAGGTGGCGTCGGGGGGCACGGCCGTTCCGCTGACCTCGAAGCGGGCTCGGCCGAGGAGAGCGGCGATCTGCTCCTCGCGTGGACCCACGGTGAAGGCCACCGTTTGCTGGAGCGGGATGAAGCGCTGCAGCAGCCCCTGCACGAAGGCGAAGGCGGGGTCCAGCGAGGGGTTCAGCGTCCCGCCGGTGAGGGCATTGACGGCAGCCGCGGAGTCGGCAAACACCGAGCCGGAGAAGACGGACGCGGCCAGCTCCTGCGGGGTGCGTCCCCCCAGCAGGCCGGTAACCGCGGGGTCGTTCGCTCCGAAGGCGCCGACCAGGTCCTCGACGCGCGCCGTCAGGAGCGCCCGGTCGAGTTCCGCGGGGTGGTTGGGGACCGCGTTCATCTCTTCGACGAACTCCTCGAGCTCCTCGGGCGAGGCGCCGGCCTGCTGTCCGTTCAGGTATCCGAAGGAGGCCAGGGTGCGCATGATGAGCGCCGACTCGTAGTCCGGCACACCGAGGGCCGCGAAGGCCGTGAGCTCGGCTGCGAGGGCCGACTTCCGGTCCTGCAGCTCCGCCAGCTCCGCGAAGAGCGGCAGGTAGGTGTCGCCCAGCCCCGGATCGGCCGCGAGAGCCGCCTGGAAGTCCGCCTGGGAGGCCGCCCGCCGCGCGATCACGTACGGATCCTGCAGCCCGCGGTGCATCCCGGTGAACGCCTTCTGGGAGTTGAGGAGGCTGAAGAGGCCGTTGCGCACGTCGTCGATCCCGGGCTCGTCCTCCCGCCCCTCGATGTAGTCCTCGAAGACCGCGATGCGCGATTCGAAGAAGGCGAGCAGGGCGGGCATCTCCACGTCCCGGCGGAACTCCAGCTCGGCGACGGTCTGCAGCCGCGAGGTGCTGCCCGGGTTGCCGATCACGAAGACGAGGTCGCCTTCGTCCACGCCTTCGCGCGACCAGTCGAAGTGGTCGGGAGTCGTGAGCGGCGCCCCGTCATCGTCGAGCAGACGGAAGAAGGCGAAGTCCAGGGAGTAGCGCGGATAGGTGAAGTTGTCGGGCTCGCCGCCGAAGTAGCCGAGGCCCAGCTCCGGGGCCATGACCAGCGCCGCCCGGCTGTAGCGTCGGAAGACGTACGCCGAATACAGGCCGCCGTTGTAGAGCGAGATCACCTCTGCCTCGATGCCGGCGTCCTCCCCGCCCCGCTCCTCCCCGATCCGGGCGGCCACCGCCTCGGTCACGCTGTCACGCAGGGCCGAGCGCGCCTCCGCGTCCGCCGCGGCGTCGACCACCGCGCGGATCTCGGCGGTGACGTCCACGATGTCGATCAACTGGTCGGCGTCGAAGTCGGCCACCGTCCGCTCGTCGGCCAGGGTCGCCGCGTAGAAGCCCTCGTCGAGGAGGTTCTCGCCCTCTTCCGAGACCTGCGTGACGAAGTCCCGCGCGCAGTGGTGGTTCGTCATGACGAGCCCGGTGGGCGACACCAGCGACGCCGAGCAGTTGGGGATCCTGAGCGCGCCCAGGCGGGCCCGCGCGTACCAGTCGTCGCCGGGCGAGAAGCCGTAGGTGTCCGCCAGGTACGATGTGGGCGGGGCGTCGAAGGTCCACATCTTGCCGTTGTCGAATTCGCCCGCGCGGACGGTGTCGAGGCCGGGCATGGCGGGGGTGGCGGGCTGGGCGGGCTGGGCCGGGGTGGCCGCGGCCGCTCCCGGGGGCGGGCCGGGCTCGCCGGATGGCGGCAGCGGCGCGGGGGTGGCGGGGGGCGGGGGGGCGCAGGCCGCGAGGGCCAGAAGAAGGAGGGCGGCAGAGCCGGTGCGCATCGGATGATCCTCGTGCAGTCGCTGGGGGCCCGTGCCGCGGCGTTACCGGGCTGCGCCCGGTGCTCCCGCGGGTTGATCCACGGGTTCCCGGCGCGGCCGCGACAGTCGCGGCAACGGATGTTCCCGCGGCCCGGCACTGCCCGGCCACGGACGCGTCACCTTGCAAGATAAGGCTTGGGCGGCCAGATATCAGCCGACCGAACGTGACCTCCAACACCGAGAGGATAGTCACAGTGTCAACTACGCTTGACAAGATGTAAGCCGGACTTGACCAACCGACCACGAACACCTGGATCGGCCGCGGAACCGGCCCACCCACCGCGATTGTCAACCGGACCTGACGAGCTGGGGGCGCACGTCTCCGTCGCCGGTGGAATCGACCGGGCCCCGGCACGCGCCGCGAGGATCGGCGCATCGGTCTTGCAGATCTTCACCAAGCAGCCGAATCGCTGGGCGGAACCCACCCTGGCCGACGAGGTCGCCGCCCGGTTTCGCGCCGAGGCCGTGCGGCTCGGCATCGGCTTCACCGCGTCGCACGACTCCTACCTGATCAACCTGGCCAGCCCGGACCCCGCGCTCTGGCGCCGCTCGGCCGACTGCTTCCGCGGAGAGGTCGAGCGGGCGGCGCATCTGGGCCTCGACGCCGTCGTCACCCACCCGGGCAACGCCACCGACGGAGACCGGTCCGGCGGCATCGAACGCAACGCGGCGGCGATCGCCGAGTCGCTCGCCGCCGTCCCCGGACGAACACGCATCCTCCTGGAGTTGACCGCCGGCGCGGGCACCTCCGTCGGCGGGTCATTCGAAGAACTCGCATCGATCATCGAGGCAATCCCCGAACCGCACCGTTCCCGGGTCGGCATCTGCCTGGACACCTGTCACGCCTGGGTTCGCCGGTTACGATCTCGCGGGCGACTTCGAGGGCGTGTGGATGCGCGCGGACGACACCTTCGGCGGGCACCGCGTGGAGCTGTTCCACCTGAACGATGCGCGCACACCCTTCGGCTCGCGGCTGGACCGCCACGAGAACATCGGCGAAGGGACGATCGGCCCCGAGCCCTTCCGGCGCCTGATGAAGAAAGGTCGCTTCCGCTGCGTACCCAAGATACTGGAGACGCCCAAGGGCGACGACGGCGTAACCGCGGACCGCAGGAACCTCCGACTGCTCCGGAGTTTCAGGACGGGAGACTGAAGAGCCGGTCTTCCCCGGAACCCCGAACTGCCGGACGACTGGAGTCCACGATCTTCGCCGGGCTGGTACGGACCCTTCCAACTTGATAGGTTCCCGAATGTCGACAATCCCCATGAGACCCCTCGGATTCACTGAAATCGTGGACGGCGCCGTGCAGCTCTACCGCCGCGATTTCGGCCTCTACTACCTGATCGTGCTGGTATCTGCCCTGCCGGGCTACGTGCTCACGGTGCTTTGGAATCCGGCCGAACTGCTGGAAAGCGCGGAGGCGGTGGACAGTGCCGCCGATCCCACGGTCGCCCTGGAACAGATGGGGAGCTTCGTTGGGCAGATGGGCTTCCTGTTCCTGATCTACATGGTTCAACTGGTGTTCCTGTTTTTCGCGTCGGTGGCGCTGACCGTCGCAATGCACGCCCGCATCGAGGAACGGCCATCGTCGATCGGGGCAGCCTACAGGGGTGCGCTTCCCCACCTCGTGAGCACGGCCGGCGCCTCGATCGTGGCGGGCCTGATCTTTGTCGTCGCCTTCGTCGTGGCCTGGCTCCTGATGTTGTTCAGCCTGGTCGGAGTTGGTGCGGCCACGGGGAACCCCTGGCTCGCGTTGCTTGCCCTGGGGATCCTGGTGGTGGCGCTCCTGCTTCTGACCTCCTTCTGGATGGGTGCGACGTTCGGCATATTCCCGGCGGTCGTGATCGAGGGACGGTCCGCGATGGACGCGCTGGGCCGGTCGTTTTCGCTTTGCCGGGGCGGGTGGCTGAAAGTGATCGGCATCATGTTGGTGGCGACGATCGTGGGCTGGGCGCCGGACGCCGCCATCCTGACGTTCACGGGAATGTGGGAGCTGTTCCTTTCCCCCGGTGAAGTGGCTACGATCAGCCCCACGCGCCAATGGGTGTTGAACACCGCCGGTCTTGTCCTGGGACCGCTCACGATGCCGTTCCTGGTCGGCTGCATCATGATGCTATTCCACGACCGCCGGGTGCGCAGCGAAGGCTACGACCTGGAGAGGCTCGCGGACGAGATGGGCGCCTCCGCTCCGTGACCGGTCGGCCCACCGTCGGGCGTTCGATCGTGCAGGCCCCGCTCCCGGATCCCGGACAGCTTCCACCGCCGGGACCTTCCGCCGCACCCCAGGAGCTTCCCGCGGCCGAGGAGATCTCCGGCACGTTGCGCGATATACTCGCCGGACCGGACTTCACGACCTTCGAACCGCCTGTGGGAAACCCCTTTCTGAACGCCCTGCTCGATCGACTTCTTGAATTCCTGCAGTGGGTTCTGGAGGTGATGGACGGGGCGCCCGGGATTGTGTCCGCCCTGGCGATCCTGATTCCGGCGCTGGCGCTTCTGGCCCTTGGAGTGATCGTCGTGCGGCGCAGGCGCGATGCCGTCCGGCGCACCGCCGATGGCCAGGATCCGGCAGCCGAAGAGGTTCCGGTGACCCCCAGCGAGTGGCTCCGACTGGCGAGCGACCGGGCCGGCAGGGGCCGCCTTCGTTCCGCCGCGACCGCCCTGTACCAGGGGTTCCTGCTGACGCTCGACCAGCGGGGCACGCTGGCTTTTCATCCCTCCAAGACCCCGGGCGACTACAACCTGGAGATCGGCCGCGGCTACTCCGGCGGGGCGGATGCGCGCGCGGGCGGGCGATTCCTGAATTCGTTTCAGGGCTTCTCCTTCGGGCAGGAGGACCCCTCCGACGACGGCTACGCCGACCTGACCCGGCTGGCCCGGGAGGCCGGATGCCCCGCAGACGCCCCGGCCGGATCCGCGGATGCCGGGCCGGAGACACCGGAAGGCGGCGGGTGAGGCGCGCGCGAAAGGCGGGACGCGGAAGGAGCAGGCGGCCCGTCATCTGGATCCTCGTGATTCTGGGGCTCTCCGCGCTCGCGGGCTACCTGACGCTTCCCGAAGGGCGCCGCTCGACCGGAACGCTGCGGAGCTCTCTGCGAACCACTCCCGACGGGGTCGCCGCGCTCTCGCGGGGGATCGCCCGCCTCGGGCGCCACACCGAGCCGCGTCTGATGCCCATGGCGGAGGCGGAGCCGCTGCGGGGCACGATCGTCCTGCTGCAGCCGGCGCTCCAAATCCTGAGCCCCCGCGAGATGGAGGCGCTGCTGGACCACGTCAGGGAGGGGGGCACATTCATCTACGCACCGCCCGTTTCGCGATCGGGAATCCCGGGGACCACTCCCCTCATGTTGGTTCTGGGTGTGAAGTTCCCGGGCGGTGCGGATCGTGTGTTGCCGGACTCGGCCGTGGGCCACTGGGCAGCGCATCCCCTGACCGGCGGGCTCCCACCCCCGGAACCACGCTTTGGCTTCGAGCTGCTCCCCGAAGAGGAAGCGGACTCGGCGAACCCGGGAGCGACGGCGGACTCGGTCGAAACCGGCGTGCGGGCAGACGAAACGAGACCGGAAGAGGACGAAGAGGCATCCGGGCAGGAACCCGACCAGGATTCCGATGACGAGCCGCTCGAGCCCCCGCCGGGGTTCCCGGATGCCAGCGACGCCGGAGTGCCGGTGCCCCTGCTGATCGCGCAGGATTCCAGCGGCAATGAGTTGATGGCCGCTGCGGAGATCCCGCTGGGCGAGGGGCGGATCGTGATCCTCGCCGACGGAGCGCGCCTGGCCAACGGAGCGGTGGCCGAAAACGCGCTGGGGGCGCTGGCCGTGCGGGCCGCGCTGGCCTACACCAGCGAGTCGGACACGGTCTTCTTCGACGAGTTCCACCAGGGGATCTCGGGATACGGCAGCCGCGCCCGGGTGCTCGCCAACTTCTTCCTCGGCAGCCCCGGCGGCCTGGCCCTCCTGCACATCATCGCGGCGTGCTTCCTGTACCTGGCCTGCAGGGGCCTGCGCTTCGGCGTACCCAACACGGCGGTGGCCCCGGCCGACCGGGAACGCAGATCGCCGCTGGAGCACGTCTCGGCCCTGGGGGATCTGTACCGCAAGGCCCGCTCCGCCAACACCGCGGCGCTGCTGTTGCTTTCGCGGCTGGCGAGATCGATCCGCCGTCCCCCGCCCCGCGACATGGACGAGGCCGCCGCGCTGTTGCGGGAAGTCGAGGCGCGGAGCGGCAGGCACGCCTCGCTGGAGCGGGTTCGCGAGGGTCTGCGCTCGGAACCGGTGGACTTGACCATGGTCGCCGCCGGAGTGGATGAACACCTTTCAAGGAGATTCAACTGATGACGACGCCGGATGCGGCGCTTCGCCTGCTCGGCGACCTCGAGCAGGTCGTGCTCGGCCAGCAGGTCGTGCTCAGACAACTGATGATCACCCTTCTGGCGCGGGGGCACGCCCTGGTCGAGGGGGTTCCCGGGACCGCCAAGACCCTGGCCGTCCGTGCCATGGCCCGGGGGCTGGGGCTCGATTTCGGCCGGGTGCAGTTCACCCCGGACCTGATGCCCACGGACCTGGTCGGCGTCAACGTGCTCGGCGACACCGGCTTCACCTACAAGCCCGGCCCCGTCTTCGCCGACCTGCTGCTGGCCGACGAGATCAACCGGGCGCCCCCGAAGACACAGGCGGCGCTGCTGGAGGCCATGGAGGAGCGGCAGGTCACGGTCGACGGCAAGACGCGCCCGCTGCCCGCGCCCTTCACCGTCTTCGCGACCCAGAACCCGGTCGAGTACGAAGGCACCTACCCTCTTCCCGAGGCACAGGTGGACCGCTTCCTGATGAAGGTCGTGGTGGACTACCCGCCGGAGGAGGCGGAGCAGGCCATCCTGGACCGCCACGAGGGCGGCTTCCGTGCCGATGACGAACTGACCTACCCGATGAGCGAACCCATGACCCGCGAGGAGCTGCTGGAGATGCGCGCGGCGGTCAACGGGGTCCACATGGATGAGCGGGTGAGGCGCTACGTGACCGACATCGTGCGGGCGACGCGCAACGACGCCGCATTCGTGCTGGGAGCGAGCCCGCGCGCCGGGGTCTCTCTCTTCCAGGCGGCTCGGGCCGAGGCCTATCTGCAGGGACGCGATTTCGTCACGCCGGACGACGTCAAGTCGCTCTCGTTTCCGGTGCTGCGGCACCGCGTGGTGCTGACCGCCGAGGCCGAAGTCGAGGGGCGCTCCTCCGACGACGAACTCACCGCCCTCCTGGAGACGCTGGAGGCCCCCCGATAGCCCGGCTTCCCCTCATGCCCACCGGGCGGACGCTCACCCTCCTGGGCCTGACGTCCCTGGTGTTCCTGGTGAGCACACCCGCAGCGCTGGCGGCCGACGCGCTGATCGTGCTCCTGGCGCTGATCGACGGACGGCGCACCCGCCCCCCGTCGGCGAGCCGGCAGGTGTCGCGCATCTCGTCGCTGGGGGCGGTGACCGACGTCACCGTGACCGTTGCCAACGAGTCCGCCCGCGCCCTGTCCCTCAAGCTGACCGACGACCTCGATCCCTCCCTGCGACGGCTGGCGGGCCCCGGCGGCCAGGACGACTGGGAGGACGGATTTCTGGTCGATGTCCCGGCGGAGTCGGTGCTGCGCTGTCACTACAACCTGCGCCCCCGGGCCAGGGGATTCCTCCCGCTGGGCGCGATCCACATCCGGACGCGCTCGCCGTGGGGGCTTGTCTGGCACCGATCGAGCGTGCAGGCGTCCGACACCCTGCAGGTGCAGCCCGGCGTGCGGGACCTCCTGCGCGACCGGGGCCACGCCATCCACCGGAGGCTGCGCACCCCGGGGCCCCGCCGCAACCGGCAGTGGGGGGACGGCCGCGAATTCGAGAGCCTGCGGGACTACGTCGAGGGCGATGATCCCCGCACCCTCGACTGGAAGGCGTCGGCCAAGCGCCGCAAGTACGTGGTGCGCAACTACGAGGCCGAGCGGAGCCAGAATGTGATTCTGGCGATCGATGCGGGCCGCCACATGCGGGAGCGGTTGCCGCCGGTCCGCGCGGGGGAGGTGGCGGGAGCCGGCGGAGACGGCTGGCGTGAGGTGGCCCCCAGCGACGCCCAGGGCGGGCCGCTGGACCGCGAACGCATGGACTACGCGCTCGGCGCCTGCATGATGCTCGCCAGCCGCGCCCAGAACTTCGGGGACAGGATCGGCGTGGTCGTTTTCGACGAACACATCCGGCATGTGTCGCCCCCCCGGCGCGCCGACCCTCCGTCCCTGGCCCGCACCCTCGCGGAGGTGGAGACCCGGCTGGTCGAGCCCAACTACCCGCTGGCCTTCGCCACCCTGGGGCGCAGCTTCCGGAAGCGGTCGCTGGTGATCCTCTTCTGCGACATCATCGACGGGTCGGTGTCGCGGGCGCTGGTGCAATCACTCGCCCGCATCGGGCGCGCCCACCTCCCGCTTGCGATCGCGATCCAGAACCCGGCGCTTGAAGCAGCGGCCGTGCGGCCAGCGGGGGACGCGGTCGACGCCTACCATCGCGCCGCGGCCGAGGAGATGGTGCAGGCGCGTTCCACCACGCTTCAGGTCATGCGGCACGCCGGCATCCTGGTGGTGGACACGCCGCCGGGCGACACCCTGGTGCGGACGCTGGACAAGTACGTGGAGATCAAGGAGCGCGGGCTGCTCTAGCAGCGCCGGCTCCGGCACTCGCCTTCGCACCCCGCCCCGCGAACCCGAAGTACAGTAACAGCAACACCGCAGTGGCGCCGCCGAAGGCGAACTTGGCCGCATCCGGCAGGGCGGACGGCGAATAGAAGCCCTCGATCAGCCCCGCGACCACGAGCATCAGCATCGCCCCCACCAGCAGCGTGAGGAAAGCGCGGCCACGTTCGCGGAGCGCGTCCCTCCGGGTGCGGCGCCCCGGCATCAGAATCGCGGAGCCCACCCCGAAACCGCCGCCGGCGCCGATGCAGATGGCCGCGAGTTCGATGAAGCCGTGCGGGAAGACGAAGGCCATGATCACCCGCAGGATTCCGTCGCCGGCGTACACGCCGAAGACCGCTCCCAACCTGACGCCGTTGTTGATCAGGACGAAGAGCGTTCCGAGCCCCGCAACCACGCCCCCCGCGAAGGCGATGAGGGTGACCTGGACGTTGTTGGTCATCAGCCGGGCCGACAGCGTCGGCATGCCCGAGCCGGGGACCACGTCGATGTAGCGGACATCGGGATCGTCGGTGTCGGTGCTCTCCATCCGGGTCATCATGCCCTGTCCCGCCAGCGTGCGTCCCAGTATGGGGCGGTCCTGCACGGCGATGGCCGTGGCCAGCATGGGGCCGAAGAGGAGCAGCGCGGCGAGGAGCACCTGCCGGTGGAACCGCCGCACCGCGCTCGGAAACTCCACCCACACCCAGTGACCCAGCGAGACGGCCGCCCGCCCGCTGGCGCGGTACAGCAGGTTGTGTCCCGCGCCCGCCCATCGCTGTACGGTCCCGAGGAGCCCCGGTGAGGCCCCGTAGGTGCGGGCCCGGGCCAGGTCCGCCGTCATGCCCCGGTAGAGCTGCCCGAAGGCGCGGACCTCCTCCTCCGACAGGCTCGGCAGGCCCTTCTTCCTTCCCTTCCCCACCAGCTCGACGTACCGGGCCCACTCCTCCCGCTGCTCCCGCGCCATCGCCGAGGCCTGCAGACTTGCCCCGCCGCGGCGGGCGGCGTGCCGGGGCGCCTCCTCTTCGTATAGCCGCGCGAGGTTTTCGTCCGCGGTCCGGGTCGAATGCCTGGGCTCCTGTTCGATCACGGAAGACAGCGCGTCCCTCACCGAACGAGCCACGCGCCTGCGGACGTCCGGCTTCAGCCCGTCCCGCCGCGCCATGTACCCGGCCAGCAGCTCGAACTGCTCGACCGGCAGCACGGGTCGTTCGACGCGGCCCGGCGGCAGGGCATCCGCGCCAAGCAGCTCGCTCCCTCCCGCGTCGCGCAGCACGATGGTCCCGCCCACCAGGTCTCCGAGCCGCTGGGCCCGCTTGTTGACCATGATGCAGACGGCCCCGACCATGCCCGCCGCCTGGAGGTCCACGATCCGGATCACATTGCGCAGCGCGGAGCCGTGCAGGGTAAGCGGCTCGCCGCCCGTGTGCACCACCCGCAGACCGAGGGCCCGCTTGCCGGGCGTGCGTCCGCCCCAGAGCGCCTCGAAGAGGAAGAAGTAGCCCCAGAACAGCAGAAACAGAATGAAGACGAACACCGGCCGGGTGACGCTCTGAACGGCGGCGTCGAGAAGGTTGAGCCGGTCGGCGACAAAAGACACCAGCGTCAGCGTCAAGACGATGACGATCAGGTCGATCGCCAGGGCGGCCGCACGCGAGCCCACGTCCGCGAGCACGTAGTCGAGGCGCACATGCTCGGGGGTCTCCACCGCGAATTTGCGGTGCAGCTTGGAGGTGGGCTGCCGGTCTTTCATGGGATCAGTGCCGGAGGAGGGACTTGAACCCCCGACACGCGGATTATGATTCCGCTGCTCTGACCAACTGAGCTACTCCGGCGAGGCGATCCAAAGCTCCACGGGAGGCCGCCCCTTGTCAAGCGGACGGTCGGTGGGCTCTTTTCGGGGTCCGGGCCGTGCGCCCGTGGACGCCGGTCGGACCCTGGCGGATTCGGGCCCTGTCTCCGCGGATGCCGGTCGAGCGCCCGCGGATGCCGCTCGTGTCCCCATGGATGGCGGCTGGGCACTCGCAGGCGCGGGCCGGGCCCCAGTCCGTCATCCCCGTCCCCCTGTTCGTAAACGGAGAAGTGTAAAATGGATTTCGGTTTCATCTGGATTCCGGTCGCGACCCTGGGCCTCGTCGGCCTGCTCAGTTCCCTGCGCATCCTCTGGGAGTACGAACGGGGCGTGGTTTTTCGTCTCGGCAAACTGACGCGGGCCAAGGGGCCGGGACTGATCTTCCTGGTGCCGTACGGAATCGAGCGCATGCGCAGGATGGATCTCAGGATCATCGCACTCGACATCGCGCCGCAGGACACGATCACGAAGGACAACGTGAGCTGCACGGTGAACGCCGTGGTCTACTTCCGCGTGGTCGACCCGGCGAAGGCGGTGGTGGAGGTGGAGGACTACTACTTCGCCACCAGCCAGATCGCGCAGACCACGCTGCGTAGCGTGGTGGGGCAGTCCGAGCTCGACGAACTTCTGGCCCAGCGGGAGCGCATCAACGAGATCGTGCGGCGGATCATCGACATGGAGACCGATCCCTGGGGGATCGAGGTGACGGCCGTCGAGATCAAGGACATCGACCTGCCCAAGGAGATGAAGCGGGCGATGGCCAAGCAGGCGGAGGCGGAGCGTGAGCGGCGCGGCAAGGTGATCGCCGCCGAGGGCGAATTCCAGGCCTCCAGGAAGCTGGCGGCGGCGGCGAAGGTCATCTCGCAGCATCCGGTGGCGCTGCAGCTGCGTTTCCTGCAGACGGTGGTGGAGGTGGCGGCCGAGAACAACTCCACCACGCTCTTCCCCATCCCGGTGGACCTCTTCGCCCCGTTCCTGGAGAAGGCCACGGGCGTCGAGGGCGGGGGCTTCCCCAGGAGCCTGACCCAAGAGGACGCAAAGGCGCTCGCGGCCGCTACCGTGGAGGCGCTGGAATCCGGACCGGAGGATGAGATGGCGCTGGATTCGGGCGAGGCCCGGCGGCTTCTGGAGGGGGCGAAGCGGGTGCTGGGGATGGCGGAGAGCTCGTCGTCGGACGAGTCAGCGGGTTCCGGAGACGCCGTCGCCGCCGAGGAGGCGGCCGATGACTGACCGGCCGGCCGGGTCCGGCTGCTCGGGCGGCTCGGACCCCGGCTGCGCGGCCCCCTCCGGTTCGGAGATCCGGTAGAGGTACTCTCCATCGCGGATGAAGCCGTACTGCTCTCGCGCAAACCGCTCCAGCGCCTCGTCGCTGCTGCGTAGCGAATCGATGCGAGCGCGAATGGAGTCGACCTCGTGGCGCACGGTGCCGATCTCGGCCCGCGTGGCGGCGAGGCGGGCCTCGGCCTGGCGGGCCTCGAAGACCGAGTAGTCGCCTCCGAGGACAGCGAAGTAGAGGGCCAGCGCGAGGACGCCGACGAGCACGAGACCGGGAGAGAGCGAACGTTTCGGGGCGGGCCGGGTGTT
This sequence comes from Gemmatimonadota bacterium, assembly GCA_022822445.1. Classification (GTDB taxonomy): domain Bacteria; phylum Gemmatimonadota; class Gemmatimonadetes; order Longimicrobiales; family Gaopeijiaceae; genus Bin94. Next base: position 81,209 of record JAJEBR010000112.1, read on the forward strand.
CCTGGACGCGGGGCCAATGCTCCTGGGGGCGGGCCGAATGCTACCAGGGGCGGGGCGGCCTCGTCCGGTGGCACCAGGGGTGCCCGCCGCTTGCGCCCGTACGCGACTCACGGTCGCGCGTTCCCGATTCGCCACGTCGCCCACGTTGCGGATTCGCTTCACGGCAATACCCTCCTGCCCGCGTATTCGGCCCGCGCCGCCAGGTCCTCCTCGATCCTCAGCAGCTGGTTGTACTTGGCCACCCGGTCGGTGCGGCTCGGCGCCCCGGTCTTGATCAGCCCGGCACCGCAGGCCACCGCCAGATCCGCGATGAAGGTGTCCTCGGTCTCGCCGGACCGGTGCGAGATGATCACCCCGAATCCGGCCTCGCCCGCCGCCCGGACGGCATCCAGCGCCTCGCTGAGCGTGCCGATCTGGTTGACCTTCACGAGGATCGAGTTGGCCGCGCCGGTGTGGATTCCGCGTTCGAGCCGGTCGAGGTTGGTGGCGAAGAGGTCGTCGCCCACGATCCGGCAGCGGCCGCCCACCCGCCCGGTCAGCGCGGTCCATCCCTCCCAGTCGTCCTCGTCCAGCGGGTCCTCGACGCTCACCAGCGAGAAGCGATCGACCATCCCTTCCCAGAAGTCGATCATCCCGCCCGTGTCCAGCGACTCCCCCGTCGACTTGCGGAAGGTGTAGGCGCCGTCGGCGAAGAGTTCGGACGCGGCGGCGTCCACCGCCAGCACCAGGTCCTCGCCTGCCCGGTAGCCCGCCTCCCCGATCGCACGCAACACCACCTCGGCCGCCTCGGCATCCGAAGACAGGTCCGGTGCGAACCCTCCCTCGTCCCCCACGGCCGTACTCTTCCCCTCGCGGGCAAGCACGCCCTTCAGCGCGTGGAACACCTCGACGCCCATGCGAAGCCCCTCCGAGAAGGTCGCCGCGCCCACCGGCAGCACCATGAACTCCTGGATATCGACGTTGTTGGAGGCGTGCGCCCCCCCGTTGACGATGTTCATCATCGGGACGGGAAGGGTGACGGCGCCCTCGCCGCCGAGGTAGCGGTACAGCGGCAGCCCGGTCTCCGACGCCGCCGCGCGGGCCGCGGCCAGCGAAACCGCCAGCACGGCGTTGGCGCCCAGGCGTCCCTTGCCGGGGGTTCCATCCAGCTCGGTCATGGTGCGGTCCAGATCGCGCTGCTCACGAGCCTCGAATCCCCTGACCGCTTCCAGGATCTCGGTGCGAATGTTCCTCACGGCGTCCCGGACACCGCGGCCCAGGTATCGGTCCGGGTCACCGTCGCGCAGCTCGATCGCCTCGTGGCGGCCGGTCGACGCACCGCTGGGCACCGCCGCGCGCCCCCGGTGTCCCGTCTCCAGAACCACCTCGGCCTCGACGGTCGGGTTGCCGCGCGAGTCCAGGATCTCGCGGCCGCGGACGTCTACGATCGCGGACACGTCGCCTCCGGCTTCCCGTTCAGGAGACCCGCCACCGCCGCGTGCGCCTCGCGCGCCAGGCGGTTGCGGTCCGCCAGCGTAAGTCCCTCGGTGCTGATGGGCCTGCCCACGCGGATGGTGGCAGTGCCCGGCGCGATGATCCAGTCGCCCTTTTCCATGATCGCCCGGGTCCCCGTCACCGCCACCGGCACCACCGGCACCTGCGACTTGATGGCCATCACGAAGGCCCCCTTCTTGAAGCGCGTGAGTTCGCCGGTGGGCGACCGCGTGCCCTCCGGGAACATGATGATGGTTCTGCCGGCCCGGAACTGTTCGTCGACCCTCTGGAGCGACTCGAGCGCCGACTTGTGGTCCGACCGGTCGATCGCGACGTGCCCGACCTTCTCCCAGGCCTGCCCGAGGAACGGGACCCGCGACAGCTCCTTCTTCCCGACGAAGCTGAACTTCACCGGGAGCGAAGCGGCCAGCGTAAAGACGTCGAACCAGCTCTGGTGGTTGGAAACGAGCACCTGGCCCCGATCCCTGCCGAGCTCCTCGGCATTCTCGATCACCGGCTTCACCCCGGCGCCCCAGAGGACCATGGAACTCCACTCGGCGGTGGAGCGGTCCGCGTAGCGCCGGAAGCGGCTGGGCCAGAGGGCGCGGTACAGAATGACCGTCCCCCCCACGTAGGCCGTGGACACCGCGGCGACCGCGTAGGTCCAGATGGAGCGGAGGGCGCGAATGGGTCGGGCGCGTGCAGCGCCGGATGCGCCTGCCTGCCCCGGCCCGCCGGCAGCCGCGCGAGCTGGCGGCGGCGCCTCGGGTCCGGACCGGCGAGCTGGCCGCGGTGCCTCGGGTCCGGACTGGCGAGCTGGCGGCGATGACTCCGGTCCGGACCGGCGTCCCGTCGGCGGAGGAGCCGCGTCCGCCTTCATCCCTGTCCTCCGGAAGAATCCGCAAAGTGATCGTAACCTCCCCGGCCGGGCCGCTGTCGATGGCCTTCATGGTCCTCGAGCTCAACACCCGTTCCTTCTCCGACGGTTCCGATTCGCGTCAGCTGCACCGACAACTCCCGTCCAAGGGCCAGGATGCGCGCTTTCCCCTTCGGGTGAGCCGTAAACATTAGTTCATAATCTTCGCCCCCTTCCAACGCCTGATTCAAGTCCCCGGCCGCCGCGGTGTCCACCGGCACCCGGTCGAGGCGGATCCGCAGCGACGCCCTCGAGGCCCCGGCGAGCCGCCTCGCGTCCAGCACGAGACCGTCGGAAATGTCGATCATCGCGCTCGCGTGCTGGCGCGCGGCCAGCGACCGCCCCAGCCCCGTGCGGTCGGGTGGCGCGGCGAACCGGGCGCGCGCCGCGGCGGCGGGTTCACGGCCCTGCGACCACGCGGCCACCGCAGCGGCGGCGCCCCCCACCACCCCCGACACCCAGAGATCGTCGCCCGGCTTCGCCCCGCTGCGCCGGACCACCCTGTCGCGGGCGCGCCCCACCACCACCACATCCAGCACCACCGCCCCCGCGGCGCGGCTCACATCCCCGCCCGCGATCGCGGCCCCCACCCTGTCGCCCGCGGCCCGCACCCCGCGCTGCAGGGCCTCGCCCAGCGCGGGGTCGCCCGCCGGGAGCGCCATCGACACGAGGAGCGCCTCCGGCTCGACCCCCATCGCCGCCATGTCGCTGAGCGCCGCCGCGCCGGCGCGGAACCCGGCCTCCGCGGGGGTCACCCAGTCGAAGCTGAAGTGCACGCCCTCCACCATCAGGTCGGTGGAGACGGCCACTCCGCCGCGCAGCACCGCCGCGTCGTCACCGGGGCCGAGGAGCACCGCGCGGCTCCCCTTCCAACCGATGGCTGCAAGCCGCTCCACCAGGGTGATCTCGTCCACCGGGCCGGTCGGGGGCATCGGGCCGCCGCTGGCGGGGGTGATCTCGTCCACCGGGGCCGGCCGCTACCGGGGGGCCGACTGGTCGAAAGTGATGAAAGGGAACGGCAGATTCGTATTTGGGAGATAGGGGTCTTCGGTCCGCATCCCCTCCACTACGTCCGAGGGCGTCAGCGAGGCGCCCCGGCCGCTCTCCGCCACCGCCCGCCCGGTAACGTGCAGCGCCAGGCCACACGCCTCCGCGGGGCCCGCTCCCTGCGCGAGGAAGGAGCCGGCCGCGCCCGTGAGCACGTCTCCCAGTCCGGCCACGGCCAGCGCGGAGGTGTGCTCGGTGGTGCTCACCAGGAGCCTGCCGTCCGGATCCGCCACCAGCGACGGGACGCCCTTGAGCAGCGTGACGACTCCGTGGGTGGCGGCGAAGTCCCTCACCGTGCCGATGCGGTCGGCCTGGATCTCCGCCACGGTGCGGCCGGTGAGCCTCGACATCTCCCCCGGGTGGGGAGTGACCAACGCGCCGGGGGCTGCCAGGGCGGAGATGCCCCCTGCGACGCCCCGCGCGAGGAGGGTGAGGGCGTCGGCGTCGGCCAGGAAGGGGCGCTCGCCGCTCGCCGCGAGGACTGCCTCGAGCTGCCCGGCGGCCTCGTCCCCCGTCCCGAGCCCCGGCCCCGCCGCGACCGCGTCGCTCGCGAGTATGGCCTCGCGCAACGCCTCGGGATCGGCCGCGTCGACGAAGACGGCCTCGGGGACCTCCGCGATCGCATCCCCCGTCAGCCGCGACGAGCACACCCGCACCAGTCCGGCCCCCGCGCGCAACGCGGCCCTGGCCGCCAGCACGGCCGCACCGGGCATCGCCGAGCCGGCCACCACGGCCAGCGTGCCCACCGCATTCTTGTGCGTGACCGGCGGTCGGCGCGGCAGCCGCTCGGCCGCCCAGCCCGATGTCACCAGCTCGGCCCACTCCTCCCCCTCCCGGCCTCCTTCCGGCGGGAAACCGATCTCCACGGCCACGATCCTGCCGCAGCGGCCCCGGCCCGGGTAGAGCAACGTCCCCAGCTTCGGCCAGCCGAAGGCGATCGTGAGCGAGGCCCGGATCGAGGCCCCGGGCACTTCCCCGGTAGTCCCGTTCACGCCCGAGGGAGTGTCGAGCGCGACCAGTGCACCCCGCGCCCGGTTCGCGGCTTCGATCGCGGCAGCGTATCCGGCTCGCGGCGCACCCCGGATCCCGGTCCCCAGCATTCCGTCCACCACGACATCCGCCTGCTCCAGCACGCGCCGCCACGGGGCCCCATCGCCCCCCGCGGGATCGCATTCGACGGTCGGCAGGTTCCACCCATGGAGCACCGGATCCGGGTCCGGCCGCTTTCCCACGGTGACCGCGGAAACGGGGCGCCCCCACGCGGCCAGCGCCCGCAGGCACACCAGCGCATCGCCGCCGTTGTTGCCGGAGCCGACCAGCGCCACGACCGGTCCCTGGCCAAAGAGGTGCTGGACGATGAGTGCCGCCTGCCGCCCGGCGTTTTCCATCAGGGCGGGCTCCGGAACCCCGCGCTCGCGGATCGCGAACCGGTCGAAGCCGGCGGCCTGCCCGGCGGTGGGAGCCCGCAGGCGGCCCGGGGACATCCCTACTTGTAGCTCTGCCCGATCGACCGGCCGAAGGTGATCTCGCCGTTGTCTATGCGGATGTTGAAGCCACAGTCCGGATTCGAACAGACCCACGCCTTGAACCGGATCGGCGCTCCGTCCCTGCCGTAGTCCGACATCGGCAGGAGCAGTCCCTGGTCACACTTCTGGCACGCGGCAAAGCCGTTCTCCACCAACGTATTCATCAGCCCCTCATCGTTCCTTGGAGGAGGCCCCATGGGCCCCGCGTCTTCCGGTCATGACGACCGCAGTGATTTCCAGTGTGCAGAATCGCACGCTTCAATGCCCGCCAGAAACTACCATGGAAGCGGACCGACTGCCAGCGCTGCGCCAGCGCCGGCCGTTCGCGGCCGACCAGGCGGATTCCCCCGCCGACAGGCAACTCCAGCGTCCGCCGCACCCCGTAAACAAGACCCCCGCGGCCCTCAAGCGGATCCATTCAACGGACTGCTACGCCTTCGCCACACTCCACGGATAGTCGTGATCGAACACCTCCTCGAAGTCGAAGAGGTCCTCGAAATCCTCCCGCCGGTCTTCCTCCTGCTTTACCAGAACGCCCAGCTCGACGAGCGCGAAGACGATCTCGCCCACGTCGTCGGTCGAATGGATTCCCCAATACTCCAACACCGTGCGTGCGAGCGGCCCGAAGCGCGCGATCGCCAGCTTGCGGGTCCCCTCGGCCAGCTCCTTCCCCGTGATGTGGCGCCGTTCCTCCTGCATCGAGATCACGTGGTGCAGCGCATCGAGGAGAAAGCTGTACGCGCAGCGGTGGAAGCGGGGATACCGCTTCTGCAGCCGGGTCAGCACGTCGACGGGTTCGCAAGCATTCATGCAGCAAAGTTACACCCGCGGGCCGGGGCCGCCAAACGCGGGCGGCAGTCGGCGCGGGAAGCGGGGTGTCAGCGCGGGAAGCGGGCCGTCGGCCGCAGGGAAGTGGACTGCCCCCAGGAACGGGACTGCCGACGCGCACGGCGGGGCGTCGCCGTCAGGCGTACAGCGGGAACGCCGCACACAGCTCCGTTACCCGCCCCCGAATTGCCTCGATCCGTGCCGAGTCGTCCGGATTGTCCAGGATGTCGGCGATCCATCCGCCGATCCGCTGCATCTCGTCGGTGCCCATGCCCCGTGTGGTCAGCGCCGGAGTGCCGATCCGCAGTCCCGAGGTGACGAAGGGCGAGCGGGTCTCGCCAGGGACCGTGTTCTTGTTGACGGTGATGCCTGCGCGCTCCAGAGCGGCTTCGGCGTCCTTGCCGGTCAGGCTCCGGCCGCGGAGATCGGCGAGGAGCAGGTGCGTGTCCGTGCCCCCCGACACGAGGCGTACGCCCCGGTCCACCAGCGCCCCTGCCAGAGTGCGCGCATTCTCGATGACGCGGGCGCCGTAATCCCGGAAGGCGGGAGTCAGCGCCTCGCCGAGGGCCACGGCCTTGGACGCGACCACATGCATCAGCGGACCCCCCTGGATGAAGGGGAAGACCATCCTGTCGATCTCTCGGGCGTGTTCCGCTCGGCAAAGGACGAGTCCGCCGCGCGGGCCCCGCAGCGTCTTGTGCGTGGTCGTGGTGACGACGTCGGCGTGCGGAACCGGACTCGGGTGATGCCCGCCCGCGACCAGCCCCGCGATGTGGGCCAGGTCGACCACGTGGACGGCGCCCACCTCTGCCGCGATCTCGCCGAATGCCGCGAAGTCCAGGGTGCGGGGGTACGCCGACGCCCCGGACATGATGAGCTTCGGTCGGCAGCGGCGGGCCACATCGCGCACCTGGTCGTAGTCGATTCGCCCGTCCTCCTCCCGCACCCCGTAGGCGTGCACCTTGAAGAGGCGTCCGCTGAAGTTGACCGGGGAGCCGTGGGTGAGGTGGCCGCCGTGGCTGAGGTTCATCCCCAGGATGGTGTCGCCCGCCTCGAGGAAGGCGAAGTAGGCCGCCATGTTCGCCTGGGCGCCGGAGTGAGGCTGGACGTTGGCGTGATCCGCGCCGAAGAGCCGTGTCGCGCGTGAACGCGCCAGTTCCTCGACCTCGTCGGCGAACTCGCACCCGCCGTAGTAGCGCCGCCCGGGCACCCCCTCCGCGTACTTGTGCGTGAAGACGGTCCCCAGCGCCTCCCGGACCGCGGGCGACACGAAGTTCTCGCTCGCGATCATCTCCAGCTGCCCCAGCTGCCGGGCTGTCTCGTTGCGGACGGTCGCGAAGACCCGTGGATCCGCCCCCTCAAGGTGTCGCAAATGCTGCCTCCCAGCGCTTCAGGGAACGACCGATCACCAGCCTCAGAATCTCGCTGGTCCCCTCGTAGATCTCGGTGCCCTTGGCGTCCCGCATGAGCTTCTCGACCGGATACTCGCGCATGAAACCGTAACCTCCGAAGATGCGCACCGCCTCCTCGGCGGCCCAGGTCGCGGTTTCGCTCGCAACGAGCTTGGCCATGGCGGAGCGTGCGGTCACCGGGAGCGCCGCGCTGCTCCCGGGTGCGTCCGGGGCCTCCCAGGCGCGTGCACTCTCCATGACCAGCGCCCTGGCCGCGGCGATCCTCGCGGCCATCGTCGCGAGCTTGCTCCGCACCCCGCCGAACGCGGCGATGGGACGGCCGAACTGCCTCCGCTCGTGCGCGTAGCGGACCGAGTGCTCCAGCGCGGCCTGGGCGATGCCGACCGCCTGGGCTCCGATGCCGAGGCGTCCGAGGTCGAGCGCCTCGAGCGCGTAGCTCAGGCCGCGGCCGGGGTCGCCCACCAGCCGGTCGCCGTCCACCCGGACCCCGTCCAGATCCACACTGACCGTCTCGGAGGCCCGCAGACCCATCGTCTTCTCCCGTCCGGCGGCCCGGTACCCCGCGGATGCGGTGTCCACCAGGAACGCACCGGTGTCCGGCCTCCCGCCGACGCCTTCCCCGGTGCGCGCGAAGACGAGCATCAGATCGGCGGAGGCCCCGTTCGTGACCCAGCGCTTGGCCCCGCGGATCGTCCAACCGGCCCCTTCTTCACTGGCGGTGGTGGTGATGGCGGACGGATCGCTTCCGGCGTTTTCCTCCGACAGGGCAAAGCCCGCGATCTTTGCACCGGAGGCAAGGTCGGGCAGCCAGCGGGCCTTCTGCTCATCGCTCCCGTGGGAGAGAAGGACGGCGGGGACGGGCCCGTTCTGGATCGCCACCGTGAGCGCGAGTGCCGCGTCGCCCCGCGCCAGCTCTTCAAGCGCGACCAGGTAGGTGGGCAGGTCGAGACCCAGGCCGCCGTACTGCTCGGGCACGAGCATCCCGAGGAAACCCAGCTCGCCCAGGCTGGCCAGCACGTCGCGGTCGAAGGAGCGCGCCTGGTCCCAGGCCGCGGCCCGCGGAACGATCTCCTGTTCGGCGAAGGCGCGCGCCAGTCCTCTGACCGCGTCCTGCTCGGGGGTCAGCACGGGTCAGCCGGACGGAGCGTAGAAGTGAAAGCCGCGCCCCGACTTGCGGCCAAGCCACCCGGCGGCCACGTACTGCCTCAGCAGCGGGCAGGGGCGGTAGCGGTCGTCCCCCAGCTCCCGGTGCAGCACCTCCAGGATGTTCAGGCAGGTGTCGAGACCGATCAGATCCGCCAGCGCGAGGGGGCCCATCGGGTGATTCATCCCCAGCGTCATCACGGTGTCGATGCCCTCCGCGTCGGCGACGCCCTCCATCAGGGCGAAGACGGCCTCGTTGATCATCGGCATCAGGATGCGGTTGGAGACGAAGCCCGGAAAGTCGCGCGCCTCGACCGGCGTCTTGCCGAGTGCGCGAGCCAGCTCCATGACCGCGGCGGTGGTCGCGTCGTCGGTGCGCAGTCCGCGGATGACCTCGACCAGCTTCATCACCGGGACCGGGTTCATGAAGTGCATGCCGATCACCTTTTCGGGACGGCCGGTGGCCGCGGCGACAGCGGTGATCGAGATCGAGGAGGTGTTGGAGGCGAGGATCGTGCCGGGCGGGGCGACCGCGTCCAGCTCGGCGAAGATGTCACGCTTCAGCGCTGCCACCTCCGGGACCGCCTCGATGACCAGTTCGGCGCGCACGGCGGCATCCAGCGACCGCCCCCCCTCGATCAGCGCCAGGGCGCGGTCGCGATCCCCGGCCGTGATCCTCCCCCTGGCGAGTTGCCGCGTCAGGTTGCGGTCGATCGTGGCGAGCGCCCGCTCCAGGGCGGCGGCGTTCGAGTCCACGAGCGACACGGCCAGGCCGCTGAGCGCGCAGACGTGGGCGATGCCGTTGCCCATGGTGCCCGCACCGATGACTGCGACGCGTTCGATCTTCATTCGGTCGCCCCACGGCCGCGGCTGCGTGCGACGTACACGATCGCCAGCACGATGGCCACGGTGGAGGCCAGGCCGCCCTCGACGCCAAAGGCACCGCCGGTGATGAAATCGCGGCCGGGCTGCGTAACCTCGATAAGGGGCGCATCGACGAGGGACATGCCGCTCACCGGGAGGTCGGCGAGGAACCCGGTGGCGAAATTCCACCCGAGGTGCACGCCGGTGGCGGCCCAGAGACTCCCCGTGACGATGCGCACGAAGCCGAGCAGGAGACCGGCCAGCCCGATGTTGAGCAGGGCCAGGGATCCCACGTTGGGGTTGGCGCCGTGCAGCGCGGAGAACGCCACGGTGGTGAGCGCCAGCGCGGCCCCGTTACCCCAGCGATCCGCAAGGACTGTCAGCGGGTACCCGCGAAGGAGAACCTCCTCCCCCGCGGCGGGGAAGAACAGGACGAACGCGGTCCAGGCCCCCGTGCCCAGGTACTCGACGACCGTTCCTCCGTCCTGCCCGTACCTGAGGCCACCGGCCATGGCGAGCGCTACGACCGGAACCACGATGGCGACCCCGATGGCGGATCCGCGCGCGAGGTACCGCAGCGCCCCGGCGCGGTGCAGCCCCACCTCCGCCAGGGAACGGCGGCCGTCCACTCTGAGCAGCACGAGAGTCGCGGCGAGACCCGCCACGCACATCGCGCCCCCCTGGATCAGCAGGTTGTCGGCAAGGCCCGCGAACCTGCCCAGGGCAACGAGTACGATGAAGAAGAGCAGCGCGAAGCCCCCCAGGAGCAGGAGTACTTCAAGCACCCCGCGGAGGAGTCCGGCGCGGGAGCCGGGCGGCCCGGGCGGCCCGGAGGGAGTGCCGCTCAAGCCTTCGCTTCCCGGTTGGCCGCCAGACGGGAAAGGACCAGCCGGGTGACGACGACTCCGATCGCCGCCTTGGCCACGGCGCCGGGGAGAAACGGCTGCACCGCCGCGGCGAAGAGCGCGCCCGGACCCAGGTCCGTCACCGCCGACAGCCAGCCGGCGCCCAGCGCGAAGATGACCGCCGTACCCGCCAGGAACGCCGGGGCGGTTCGCACCACCCTGCCCTCGTGTCCAGCGATCCAGCCGGTGAGCGCCGCGGCCATCGGGAACGCCATCAGGTATCCGCCCGTGGGGCCGAAGATCCAGGGCAGGCCCGCCCCGCCCATCGCGAAGACGGGCACGCCCGCCACCCCCAGCGCGAGGTACAGCAGCTGCGACGACGCGCCCGCCACCGGCCCGAGCAGCGCTCCTGCGAGGAGTACGAAGAGCGTCTGCAGGGTCATCGGCACCGGGGTCACGCCCAGCGGTACCGCGACGTGGGCACCCACCGCGGTGAGGAGGGCGAAGAGCGCAACCGCCACGGGCACGGCCACGGGCCGGTTGATGGAGATCGCCGGAACGGCAAGCCGGTTATTCGTTTCGGTTCGTATCATTCTCGTGTACCTCGTCAATTCTTGCGCACGGCCAGGGCAACGGCGTTCCCGCCGCCCAGGCAAAGAGTCGCCATTCCGCTTCCGGCGCCGCGGTCGTCCATTGCGGCGAGCAGCGTCACCAGGATGCGGGCCCCCGACGCACCGATCGGATGTCCGAGCGCCACGGCGCCACCGTTTACGTTCACGCGCTCGGGATCCATCCCCAGCTGGCGCATGTCCGCGATCGCCTGGACGGCGAAGGCTTCGTTCATCTCCACCAGGTCGTAGTCCCCCACGCCCGTCCCCTCCCGCTCCATCAGTCTGCGGACGGCCACGACCGGAGCAAAGAAGAGGTCCCGGGGCTCGGTTCCACCGGCCGCGTACCCGGTGATCACGGCCCGGAAGGGCAGGCCGTGCGCCTCGGCGTACTCGCGGCTCGCAACCAGCAGCGCGCTGGCGCCGTCGTTCAGCCCCGGCGCGTTGCCGGCGGTCACGACCAGCTCGTCGAGTCCCTCGGGGGCGTCGCCCGCGAAGGCCGGCCGCAGGCGTGAGAGCGCCTCCAGCGATGTGCCGCGCCGCGGGCTCTCGTCGGTGTAGACCACCACCGTGCCCCGGCGCGCCGGGGCCGTCACGGGGACGATCTCCGAAGCGAAGCGGCCGCCGTCGATCGCCCCAACCGCCCGCCGGTGCGACTCCAGCGCGAAGGCGTCGGCATCGGAGCGGGTCACGCCCGCCTTCGCGGCCGTGTACTCGGCGTGGCCACCCATGTGGCACATCCCGAAAGAGCACCACAGTCCGTCATGCACCAGACCGTCCTGCAGTGTGCGGTCGCCGAACTTCACCCCTCCGCGCAGCCCTCGCAGGTAGTAGGGGACGTTCGACATGGATTCGAAACCGCCGGCCACCACCAGCCGCGCGTCCCCCGCCCGGATCGCCTGCGCCGCAAGCATCACGGCCTTGAGGCCGGAACCGCACACCTTGTTGACCGTGACGGCGGGGACGCTGGAGGGAATGCCTCCGTTCACCGCGGCCTGCCGCGCGGGCGCCTGACCGGCCCCGGCGCTCACCACGTTCCCCATGATCACTTCGTCGATGCCGGCGGCGTCGACGCCCGAGCGCGCGACCGCCTCGCGCACCGCCACGGCGCCCAGCTCCGGCCCGGAGAGCGGGCTCAGTCCGCCGAGGAAGCGGCCGATCGGGGTCCGCACCCCGTCCAGGATCACAGGTGTGTTGGCAGCGTCCGCCAAGGGAGACTCCCATCGTGGTGGGCAGGTTCCGGCATGCCGGGGAACAACATTATAAACCGGGGCGAAAGCGCGGTGGTAGACCGGTGTCTGCGAAGAGGTCGCGCTGGCGCCTGTCGCGCTTTCGCGGCCGGTAGCGCTTCAGCGAGTGAAGATCGCCGATCCCGAGGCTCTCGGCCCGGTCGAGGAGGCGCAGCAGGATCCGGGCCGTCGCGAGCGCATCCCCATGGGCGCGGTGGCGCTCCAGGATGGGGACCTGGAAGTGGTCGGCGAGCGAATCGAGGTTGCGGTAGCGGAGTTCGGGCGCGAACCGGCGCGTCAGGCTGATGGTGCAGAGGCGCTTCACCTCCGGAACGTCGCCCAGCGAGTCCCGCAGCTGCGCGCGCACCCAGCCCCAGTCGAAACCCGCGTTGTGCGCGACGAAGACCCGCCCCGCCAGGCGCCGGAAGACCTCCTCGGCGATCTCGTCGAAGGACGGGGCGGTGGCCAGCATCTCGTCGGTGATCCCGGTGAGGCGTTCGGTCGACGGCCAGACGGGGCGGCCGGGGTGCACGAGGGTGTGGAAGGAGTCGGTTACCTCGCCGCGCCGCACCTCCACCACCGCGATCTCGGTGACGCGGTGCCCGCCGTCGTAGCTGCCTCCCGTCGTCTCGACGTCCACGACGGCGTAGCATAGCCGCGACAGGGGCGTGCCGGGCGGGCGGGGGGTCCCGCCGCGCAGGCTCCAGCGGCCGTCGGCGTCCACCTCGAAGCGCTCGTCCCTGCCGAGCAGCGCGAAGACGGCGGCGGCGGCCGCGCCGGGGTGGCCGTCGAGGCCGAGGACTTCCCGGGCGAGGTCGGTGGTGGGGGCGGGGCCCTCCTCCAGCATGGCCCAGGCCAGCTGCAGCAGGGATGGGTCGGGCGCGGGCGGAGCGAACGTCATCGGCATCGGCGCAGCCGGGTCAGCGCATGCGAGAGGCTCTCGAGCTCTACCGTCATGCTGACGTTCCTCAGCGCCACGTCGTCCGGGAGGCGGAGCTGCGCCGGCGCGTAGTTGAGTACGGCCCGGACTCCCGCCGCTACCACCCGGTCGACGAGTGCCTGCGCGACCGGGGCGGGCACCGCGACGATCACGAGGTCGGTCCGGTCCTCCCGCAGCGCGCACTCCAGCTCGTGCTCGCCCCGGATCATGACATCGCCCAGCCGGGTCCCGACCTTGCCGGGATCGTTGTCGATAACCGTGGTGATGTGGAAGCCCCGTGCCCGAAAGGGCTCGTACCGGAAGAGCGCCGTTCCGATGCGTCCCGCACCCAGCAGTGCAACCCGCCAGACCGAGTCCAGGCCAAGCACATCGCGGAGCACGCCGGTCAGCTCCTTGACGGAGTATCCCAGCCCGCGCTTGCCGAAGGATCCCAGGAAGGAAAGGTCCTTCCGGACCTGGGCCGCAGTGGTGCCGCCCCGCTCGGCCAGCACGCCGCTGGCCACACTGCTGATCCCGGAGCGCTCGAAGTCCTCCAGATACCGCAGGTAGAGCGAGAAGCGGCGGACGGTGGCGTCGGGGATCTTCGCGTCGGCGACACTGCTTGTGAAATCGTTCACAAGTGGAAGCTAGAAGCGTCCCGGCGGGGGCGTCAACCGGGGTGGCGCGGGGATTATCCGCGAAGCGCCGATGGAAGCAGCGTACCGCTCAGTGCGATGAAATCGTCCGGCGACAGCTGCTCAGGGCGGACAGACGCGGGCAGCGATCGCTCCGCCAGCACCCGCTCCACCTCCGTCTGCGGACAGCGCAGATCCGGGTGCCGGCGCAGAATCCTGCCGAGTTGCTTGCGCCGCCAGGAGAAGGCGGCCTGGGTGAGGATGCGGACCCGCCGGGCCGCCTCCGCGTCAACCCTCTGGGGGGCGTGCGGCGTGATTCTGAGCGCCACCGAATCGACCCGGGGCACCGGCCGGAAGGCCCCGCGTGGCACCCTGCACACGCGCGACACCTCCGCGTGCACCGCGACGCCGACCGTGAGCGCCCCGTAGGTGCGGGAGCCGGGCGCGGCCAGGATGCGCGCGCCCACCTCAGCCTGCACCGTCAGCACGATGTCCGCCGGGAAGGGGAAGCGGAGCAACTTGAAGATGATCGGTGTGGTGATGTTGTAGGGGATGTTCCCTGCGACCCGCGTGGCGGACCAGTCCTCCGTGAGGCGTGGGAGGTCCAGCGAAAGGACGTCGCCGTGCACGATCCGGACGCGCGGGTCGTGGCGGTGGCGCTCGGCCAGTTCCGGGGCGAGTTCGTCATCCAGTTCCACGGCGGTCAGCGCCGCGCCGGCCCGCACCAGGTGATCGGTGAGCGCGCCCCGCCCCGCGCCGATCTCGAGCACGTGCTCCCCCTCCCCCGCGCCGACGGCGGCCGCGATCTTGCGCCGCAGGTTCGGGTCCACCAGGAAGTTCTGCCCCAGGGAGCGCTTCGCGCGGCCACGCCCCCTTCCTGCCGGCTTCATAGGGTGCGCAGGACCACCGCGGTTCGGTCGTCCGAGGGAATCGACGGGGTCGCCCGCCGGCACAGCTCGAAGAGTTCGTCCAGGATCTCGTCCGCCCGGCTCCGGTGGCGGGCCGAAACCGTCTGCAGCACCAGGTCCTCGCCGCTGTTCCTGCCGGTGTGTGCGAGTGTGTCCGAAAGTCCGTCGGTGAAGAGCAGCAGGATATCCTCCCCGGGGCGCCAATCCGCCACGGACTGACCGTACGGCGCCGCCCCGATTCCCATCGGCGGGTCGGTCGCGAAGAGGCGTCTGGCCCCTCCGCCGGCCTCGACGACGAAAGCGTGGGGGTGACCCGCGTTCGAGTACGCGATCTCGGCCGTTCCCGGCGACAGCACGCAGTAGCAGAGCGAAAGGTACATCTCGGTGGACTCGAGCTCGTCGCCGATCGCGCGGTCCACGTATTCGAGCACGGCGGCGGGGGCAGCGCCCTCCTCCGCGTAGATCGCCGCGGCGCTCATCACCAGGGCCATGATGAGCGCGGCAGGGAATCCGTGGCCCGAAACGTCCCCGATCATCACGCCCACCCTGCCTCCGGAAAGCTGAATGACCTGGTAGAAGTCGCCCCCCACGGACGTGGCCGGCATCACCCGCGCCGCCGCCTCGACGCCCGGAACTCGCGGGATCGGGGGCAGCAGCTTCATCTGCAGGTCGTGGGCCAGCTCCATCTCCCGGGTGAGTCGCTCCCGCGCGATGTCCTCGCGAATCGTGCGGTTCGCCTCCAGCGCGGCTGCCAGCGCGTTCCGGCTGCGGTCCACCTCCCGGGCGAGCGACCCTGCGCGCTCCAGCGAAGCACGGAGGATCCCGGCCAGTGCGCTGCCAGGCCCATCCCCCGCCACCTCCACCTCGAGCTCGCGGTCCGTCCCCAGCGGAACCGTAAAGCTGTGACCAACTGAAGTCCGAGACCCGCCCCCGCCCGAGCCATGGACCGGAACCCGCTCGCCTGCCACGACCTCCCACGCGCGCACGTCCAGCCCCGGCTGCGTGTCGAAGTCCTCCAGCGTCTCCGCAACCGGCTTTGGTAACCGCCGATAGGTCGGCCCGTCCCCGGGCGGTTCACGCAGGACGAGGGTGACCGCATTGCCCCTGCGGTTGAAGCGCACTTCGTCCATCAGGGCCCGCATCACAAAGACGCCGCGGCCGTCGGGCAGCGTCAGGTTCTCGGGCAGGCGGGGATCGGGAACCGCCTCGGGGTCGAATCCTCCGCCCTGGTCGGAGACGCGGACGCGGACCTCGCCGGGAACGGCCGTAAGCTCCACCCGCACGCGCGTGTCGGAGCCGCCGGAACTCCCGTACAGCATCGCGTTGGAAATCGCCTCGGTAAGGCCGACGCGGAAGTTGAACAGCAGGCGGCGGCGGTCGAGGCCGGCAGGTACGCAGTGCTCGACCGCGTGGTCCACCGCCCCTTCGATGGAAGCGATGTCGTTGGGAAGCTCGAAGACCAGGGTCTCGGCTCCCGCGGCGCCGGGGACAAGGCGATCGGCTGGGCTCACTGGTTCACTGCTCCGTCGGCCTACTCGGTGAGCGCCTCCTCCAGGCTGTCGCAGATCTCGAAGAGGGTGTACAGCTTCGTCAGTTCGAAGAGCGTCCGGAGATCCTCGTTGAGGGAGGCCAGCCGCAGCCGCCCGCCCGCTTCGCGGATCTTCTTCGAGAGGCCCACCAGGATCCCGAGCCCCGAAGAGTCGATGTATCCGGTCAGGGCGAAGTCCACCACGAACTGGCGAGTCCCCTCCTCAAGTTCGGCGAGAATCATCCTCTTGAGCTCCTGGCGGTTGCCGACGATGAGCTGTCCCGCGACCTCGACGACCGCGGCCTGACCGAACCTTCTCAAGTTGAAGGACATGTGCTTCCTTCCAGACGGTGGGTATTCGACTCTGTCTCCGCTCCGGCGGTCCGCCGCTCTCGGATCACGGACGCGCACGGAAGATATACCGTGCGGACGGGGGCGCGAGAATGGGTCAGTCCTCTTCCGCGGACATCAGCGCCGTGATCGCGGCCACGCGGACGATGTCCATCACCGACGCGCCCCGCGACAGATCGTTGAGCGGCGCCCTCAATCCCTGGAGGATGGGTCCCAGCGCGACGGCCCCGGCAAGTCGCTGGACCAGCTTGTAGGCGATGTTGGCCGCGTCCAGACCGGGGAAGACCAGGACGTTGGCGTGGCCGGCGACGGCCGAACCGGGAGCCTTCACCCGGGCGACCTCGGGGATCAGGGCGGCGTCACCCTGCAGCTCGCCGTCGGCGGCGACGTCGGGACATGCTTCCCGGAAGCGCTGCAGCCCTTCCCGCACCTGCTCGACCGGCCGTCCCCCGGCGCTTCCCAGGGTGGAGTAGGACAGGAAGGCGACGCGGGGCTCGTCCCCGACCACCAGGCGACGTAAGCGCACGGCCTCCGAGGCAATCGCGGCCAGCTGGCGGGGACGCGGTTCGGGCACCACCCCGGCGTCGGTGAAGATCAGCACCTCGGATCCCTCCCCGCGGAAATCGTGGACCTCCATGAAAAACGACGAAGACAGCGTACGCACCCCCGTCCTCAGCCCCACACCCTTCAGCCCGGCCCGGATCACCTCCGCGGTGGTGTGGACAGCGCCGGCGACCACCCCGTCCACCCTTCCATCCCGCAGCATGCCCACCGCCCGCTGCAGTCGTCCCGGCGCATCCGCGACTCCGGCCTCCGCCTCAAGCACCACCGGCCGGACCACACCCCGCCGCGCCAGTATCCCCGCGGCCTCCGCCACCCTGTGATCCTCCCCCTCGGGGAACGCGATCCTCCGCCCCAGGCGCCGCGCGCGCGCCTCGAGCCCGGCGGTGAAGGTCACGAAAGGCGCTGGCGGAGGCGCTCCAGCACCGGAGGCGAGACGAAGCTGCTCACGTCACCACCCAGGGCGGCCACCTCCCGCACCAGCGACGCCGACAGGAACGAGTACCCCAGATCGGGAACCAGGAAGATCGTCTCCACCCCGTCGTACAATTCACGGTTCATCTGCGCCATCTGGAACTCGTACTCGAAGTCGGCCACCGCCCGCAGCCCCCGCACGACGAACCGGGCCCCGACCGAGCGAGCGAAGTCGACCAGCAGTCCCGCGAAGGAGACGCACTCGATCCGCGGCTCGTCGGCGAAGACCTCGCGCATGATATCGAGGCGTTCGGGAACAGCGAAGAGGTGCCGCTTGCTCTGGGACGAGGATTCGGCCACGGCGACCACCAGGCGATCGCAAACGCGGAGCGTGCGGCGGGCGACGTCCTCATGTCCCCGCGTCACAGGGTCGAAGGATCCGGGGTATACCCCCACGACCGGACCGGTCTTCGTCATCCGACTTCTTCTCCTGGCTGCCTCACCCGCGTGAGGGCGGTGTCTCCGTATCGGCGCTGCTCGGCGACCGCATCCGGCCGGAAGGACTCGCCCGCCCGGTGCTCCACCCACAGTTCCCGGGCGAAGGGGCCAATTCCGTAACGCGCCGCCAGCTGCGAGGTGTAATCACGGTCGTAGGGCGGGTCCGCAAGGGCAAGGTCGAAGGCGAACGGCTCCAATGTGCGGAGGTGGGTCATCGCGTCGCGGCGGATCACGGTCGTGTGCGGGCCGGCTCCGAGCACGTGAATGTTCCGTTGGAGAACGAGCGCGGCCCGGTGACTGCGTTCGACGAACGTGACGTGCGCCGCCCCCCGGCTGAGCGCCTCCAGCCCGAGGGCCCCCGAGCCCGCGAACAGGTCCAGGACGCGCGCTCCCTCGATACGCGGTGCCAGGATGGACATCCACGCTTCCCGGACGCGGTCGGTGGTGGGACGGACGTCCCGTCCCGGCACCGGCGCGATCCGGCGGCTCTTCCACTTTCCGGCAATGATTCGCACTGTGGGTCGACCTCGCTGGCCTGTGCGTGCCGCGCGGCGGCGGGCCCGTTCACTCGGAGGGACGAATGTCCAGGGCCTTGGCCTCGATGGTGGTGTGGCCCCGGAAGGTATTCTCGATGAGGCCGAAGGCGACATCCACCGGTCCTGCCATGAGATCCTCGGCGGGCGGCACTCTGTCGGCAAGGCGGAATCCGATGAACCCGAGGCTCGCGCCGTCACGCGTCGCGCGGAACTTGAGATGGCTGTCCTTGAGCACCCGCGGCGGGGCCGTCAGGCGGACGCGGCGGGCGAAGAAAACGGGTTCGGGGTTGCCCCGGCCGAAGGGGCCGACATGCCGCAGGTAGCGGTAGAGTTCGGGTCCCGCCTCGCTCAGTTCCAGTTCCAGGTCGGCGCGGAGTTGCGGCCGGGGCTCGGCACCGCCCAGCGTGCGCCGGGCCCGGGAGCAGAAAGCCTCGCGGAAGGCGGGAAACCGGTCGCGGACGATGTCCAGTCCCGCGGCCTGGTGGTGGCCGCCGAAGCGCACCAGGTGCTCGGAGCATGCAGCGATGCCGGCGTGCAGGTCGAAGGAGGGGATGGACCGGGCGCTTCCGCGACCGAGGTCCCCGTCGAAGGCGATGACCACCACGGGCCGGCAGATGCGCTCGACGATGCGGGACGCGACGATCCCGATCACGCCGGGATGCCAGCCGTCTCCCGCCACGACGACGGCCCGGTCGCGGGACGGATCGTATTCGCTCTCGATCGCTTCCAGCGCCTCGGCGGTGGTGTCTTCCTCGACGCTCCGGCGCTCCCGGTTGTTCGTCTCCAGCGTGTCGGCCAGGCGTTCGGCCTCGTCGTCGTCGTGCGTGAGCAGCAGTCGCAGGGCCGCCATCGCATCCCCGACGCGCCCCGCGGCGTTGATGCGGGGGCCGAGCTGGAAGGCCACCGCCGCCGAATCGATCGGTCTTTCGGGGCCGGGGCTCAGGCCCGCGCGCCGGATCAGCGCCCGCAGCCCCGGGCGGGCCGTGTTCGTGAGGGCGCGGAGGCCGTAGCGGGCCAGCACACGGTTCTCCCCGGACAGCTCCACCTGGTCGGCGATGGTTGCGAGCGCCACCAGGTCCAGGTACTGCCAGCTCTCGTCCTCCGGGCCTCCCAGCGCCGCCGCCAGCAGCTGCCCCACCTTGAAGGCGACGCCCGCGCCGCAGAGGTGCTTGTTCGGATAGGCGCAATCGGGGCGGTTCGGGTTGACGACGGCCAGCGCGGGGGGAAGTTCGGGGCCGGGCCGGTGATGGTCGGTGACGATGACATCCATCCCGGCCGCGACGGCGCGCCGCACCGGATCCAGGGCCACGATCCCGCAGTCCACGGTGACCAGCACGGCCGCGCCCCTCGCCGCGGCCCGGTCCACGCCGTGGCGCGAGAGGTCGTAGCCGTGCCGCTTGCGGTCGGGGACGATCGCGTCGGCCCGGCCGCCCAGCGCCCGGATCCAGGCGGTGAGAAGCGCCGCCCCGCTGATCCCGTCCACGTCGTAGTCGCCGTGGACCACCACCAGTTCCTGTCGCGAAACTGCGCTCGCCAGGCGGCGGGCGGCGCGTTCCGCATCCGTCAGGCCGGAGGGATCGTGGAGGGAGCCAAGCAGCGGACGAAGGAAAGACCTGGCCGCTGCGGCCGTCCGGTGCCCCCTGGTCAGGAGCAGCCGACAGAGGGCGGTCGGAAGCCGTAGTTCACGCTGCAGCGCCCGGACGGCGTCGGGGTCGGGCGATGCGGGGATCCTCCAGAGCGGACGCGCCGCGAGCCGGGCGGCAGTCCCCGTTCCCCGGGGGCCTGACCTCACGTCTGACTGGCCGGCTCCGTCAGTCCGTCCGTGGCCACGTCGGGCGGAGCGGTGACGATGACGCCGCAAGCTTCGCAACTCACCAACCGTCCCGAGGAACGGATCTCGTTCTGAAGCTGCAGGGGGATGAGTGAGAAGCAGGATCCGCAGGCGCCGTCATCGGTCATCGTCGCGACCGCCAACTTGCGGCCACCCTTCGCCAGGCCCTCGTAAACCGACAGGTATCTCCGCTCGATGCCCTCGGCGAAGAGCCCGCGCCGCACCTCCAGCGATGCCGCTTCGGACCGGATCGCCTCCTGCTGGGCACGGATCTCCTGCTTCTTCGGGGCCACGGCCGAGCGGACTTCCTCCATGCCCGCCCGCTGCTCGTCAAGCCGTTCCTCCAGCCGGCCGATCTGGTCCAGCAGGCTGATCACCTCCTGCTCCTCCTGGTCCAGGGCACGGCGCACCAATCCGAGCTCAGCCTGGACCGCTGCCTCCTCCCTGACCGTCCTCACCAGGTTGAGACGCTCCTCCAGCCGGTGGACGCGTAGCCGCTTTTCCTCTGCCGCGAGGCGCAACCGCCGCTCTTCCAGCCTGAGGTCCCGAACCCTGATCTCCGTCGCGGCGACCTCTTCGGCGAGCTGTTGGGCCGGCTCCTCCACGGCCTCCAACTGCCCCTGGAAGGACTCGATCCGGTCCCGAATGGCCCGGATCTGCTGATCCATGTCCTGTAGTTCCAGCAACTGGCTGGATATCGGGCCGGTATCGACCGTCACGATGCGCCTTCCCCCTTCCGTCGGCTGGTCCTCGCTGCCCTGTGGGTGGACCTGCGCCAGTCCGGACCCAGGGCCCGCTTTTCCCTGTTCAAGTCTTCCTTGTCCTTGAGCAACCTGCGCTTTTCCGCTTCCTCGGCCGCGCCCTGCATCTGGATGTCCAGCGCCTCCAGACGGCGGTCGATCGTCCGGACATCGATTCCCCGGGCCACGTCCTCGAAGACCTCGTCCGGGGGAACCTCCCGGTTCCCGCTGAGCTCCTCGAAACGCTGCATCGCCTCCGGCGTCGCCCCCTCCGGCGGTACCGCGAGTTCCGGGTCGTCGATCAGCCATTCGAAGATGGCACGGAAAGCACCATCCTCCAAGTCCGATGGACCCACGCGCTCGCCGGCCTGCTCGATCCAATCCCGATTCTTGAGAAGAACGAGAAGGAAGTAGCGGTCCAGACCCAACCCCTGCACGCCCGGTAACGGCATCCGCCTCGGGAGCGTTGCGGGTCCCGGGCGCCCCCGTTCCGGGCGGGGGGCTTCGTGGAGTTCAGCCTTCAGCGTATCAATCTGAACGCCGGTAACATTCGCGACTTTGGACAGGTAGATGTCGCGCAGCTGTGGATCCTTGACGGCCCTGAGTGTTGAGAGCAGCCGGTCCAGCGCGTCGCGTGTGTTGCCGACCGAAGAGAAGTACTCGCGCTCCTCAAGAATCGCGATCTTCCGGTCCAGTACATCTACCGATTGGCTAACGAATTCATTCAGTGCAGCCGCACCGCCGGAACGGGCGACCGAGTCCGGATCCTCCCCCTTTGGGAGTGTGGCAACCCATGCGTGCAGCCCCTGTCCGAGGAGCGTGTCCGCGGCCCTGAAGGTCGCCCGCTGGCCCGCGGCGTCGTTGTCGAAGAGGATGCGGACCTGCTTCGTATAGCGTCCGAGCAGCCGAGCGTGCGCCTCCGTGAGGGCGGTGCCGAGCGGGGCCACCGCGTGCGCGACACCCACCGCGGCAAGCGACAGTGCGTCCATGAACCCCTCGACGAGGAGCGCGGCCCCCTGCCGGCGGATGTGGTTGCCGGCCCAGCTGAGACCATAGAGGATCTCGCCCTTCTGGAAGATCGGGCTCTCGGGCGAGTTCAGGTACTTCGGCGCGCCCTTCCCTTCCGGGCCCAGCAACCGTCCCCCGAAGGCCAGCACCCGCCCGGACACCGCCTCGATGGGGAAGATCACGCGGTTGCGGAAGGCGTCGTAAAGCTGCTCCCGCTTCTCACTCTTCTTGAGCAGACCGAGTTCCAGCAGGATTCCTTCGCCGATGCCCCGGGCCGACGCGGCGTCGCGCAGCGTACCCCACTCGTCGGGTGCGTACCCGAGGCCGAAGCGCTCACCGGTTTCGCGCGTGATCCCCCTGCGCTCAAGGTACTCCCGGGCCGCCTTTCCACCTTCCCACCCCCAAAGGCGTTCCTGGAAGAAGGCGTTCGCGTGCGCGGTGGCCTCGTAGTAGGGCCGCCAGGGATCGTCCGCCTTCCTGCCGCGCCGGACTTCCTTCACCTCGACCCCGCTGCGCGCTCCGACGTGCTTGACGGCGTCGGTGAAGCTCATCCCCTGGTGCTTCATCAGGAACGAGAAGACATCCCCCGATTCGCCGGACGAGAAATCGTGGAAGAACGCCTTGGCGGGAATCACGTAGAAGGAGGGCGTCTTTTCCTTCTTGAAGGGACTGAGCCCCCGGAACTCCTTGCCCGCCTTCTTCAGCTGCACGAAGTCGCCGATGATTCCGACGATGTCCGCACGGGCCCGGACCTCCTCCACCACGTGGTCCGGAATCATCCTACCGGATCCTCACCAGCGTGACGCCGTAGCCACCCTCGCCCGGCTGGCCCGCGCGGAAGTCCTCCACCCGCGCGTCGCCGGCGAGAACCTCGGACACCCGCTTGCGGAGCGCCCCGGTGCCCAGACCGTGGATCACCCGCAGCTCGCGAAGGTCGGCCACCGCCGCCTCGTCGAGCGCGCGGCAGAGCGCCATCTCGGCCTCGTCGGCGCGCTTCCCGCGGAGATCCACTTCGGTGGCCGGATCCGGGGCGTGGCCGCTCCACCGGGGCGGCTTCGGCGCGGCGCGCCCCCCCTCCCCACCCCCCACGCGGCCCAGCCGGCTGCGCGCCACCCGCATCCGGACGCCGCCCACCAGCACGGCCACCCGGTCCCCCTCGACCTCCATCACCGTGCCCTCCGCCCCCGTGTCGCTCACCCGGACCGCCGCCCCGGCCACCAGCTCCGGTGCATCCAGCCCGCCATCCTCCCGCGGCGGTCCTCCCCCCCGCACCACTGGCTCCTCCAGCGCCCGCGCGGCCTCCTCTACGGTCCGGCGCGCACGCCGTGCGGCCTCCCGGGCCGACAGCCCGTCCCGCTCCCGGCCCTGCAGACCCTCGATTGCCGCCTCCACCTCGCGGCGCGCTACCAGGAGCATCCTGCGCGCCTCCCTGCGGGCCCGGGCCGCGGCCTCCCGCTCGGAGCGCCGCAGTGCCGCCTCCCGCGTCGCCAGTTCGGCCTCCAGGGCGCGGGTGCGCCGCCGCTCGGTCTCCAGGGCCGCGAGGAGGCGCGAGACCCCGCGCTCCTTCCGCTCCAGCGTCTCCAGGAGGTCGTCGAGGCGGGCCTCCGCACGGTCGCGGTAGCTGTCCGCCAGGTCGAGGACCTCGTCCGGGAAGCCCAGTCCGCGGGCGATCGCCAGTCCGTAGCTGCGGCCGGGGCGCCCCCTGGTGAAGCGGTAGGTGGGCGCGAGCCGCTCTCCGTCGAAGTCCAGCGAGGCGTTGACGATGCCGTTGTCCGGCGCCGCCAGCCGCTTCAGCCCGCCCATGTGCGAGGTCACCACCGCGAGGCAGCCGCGCACCGCGAGCGTTTCGATCAGCGCGCGGGCCAGCGCCTCGCCCTCCCTGGGGTCGGTGCCGGCGCCGGGCTCGTCGATGAGGACCAGTGAGCGCGGGCCGGCGCCCAACAGCACCTCCTGGAGGTTGCGGAGGTGCGCAGAGAAGGTGGACAGCGAATCCGCGATGGACTGTTCGTCACCTACATCGGCGTAGAACGAGTCGAAGGCGGGGATGCGGGTGCCGGGGCCCACCGGGGGGATCACCCCCGCCTGGGCCAGCGACGCGACGAGCCCCACCGACTTCAGAAAGACGGTCTTGCCACCGGTGTTGGGACCCGTGACAACGACCACGCGCTCCTGCGGGTCGAGTTCGATGTCGAAGGGCACCGGGTCGGTTGCACCGGCAACCAGGAGGGGGTGGCGTCCCTGGCTTATGCACAGTCCGCGGTCTGCGGCGCCCTCCGCGCCGCCGTCCATCGGCCCGCCCGTGATCTCCGGAACGCTCCCGTCCCACCGGGCCGCCGTGCGGGCAAGCGCGACCCTGGCGTCCATCAACGTGAGCGCCTCGAGCGAGTCGGCGAACTCCCGGGCCCTTGGACGGCACCGGTCGGTCAGCTCCCGCAGGACGCGCTGCACCTCGCGAAGCTCGGCCCGCTCCAGCTCCCGCACCCGGTTCATCTCCACGATCGCGGAAGGAGGCTCGACGAAGACCGTGACGCCAGAGGAGGACTCGTCGTGGACGTACCCCCCTACCACCCGCTTGCCCTCCCTCCGCACCGGGATCACATAGCGCCCCTCCCGGATGGACACCGATGCCTCCGGGACCCGGTAGCGCTCGTCGATCCCCGCCAGCAGGCCTTCCAGGTGCCGGACGACCCGGTTGTGGGCGCCCCGCAGCCGGGCGCGAATCCGCCCGAGTTCCCTGCTTGCGCCATCCACGACTGTTCCGTCCGGATCCACCGAACGCTCGATCGACGCCTGCAGCCGGGGGTTCGACAGGAGGCGGGCTCGCAGCTTCTGCAGCGCCGGCAATCCCCCTGCCCCCTCGGCCAGGGCGCGCTCCAGGGCTTGCCCGGCGGTCAGCAGGGCCCCCAGACGGGCCAGCCCGGCCGCCGGGAGGACCGAGCCTTCCACTTCCAGGCGTGCCAGGGTGGGGCCAGCCTCGGGGATGGAGGGGAGCGCCCAGTCGCCGCGTGGCTCCAGGAAGCGGACGGTCTCGGCGACCGCGTCCAGCCGCGCCCGGATCGCACCCGGATCGGCGGATGGCCTCAGCCCCCGGATCATCTCCCGCCCCGCCGTCGTTGACGCGAAGCCCGCAACGTACTCCAGGACCCGGTCGAACTCGAGGACCCGGAGGGCGCGGTCCGGCATCCTACCCGAGCTCCTCCCGGACGATCGCCGAAGCCGCCCGCCCGTCGAATCTGCCGCGAATCCGTGGCATCAGCCCGCCCATGACCGCGCCGATGTGGCCCGCTCCCCCGTCGATGA
The DNA here is from genome assembly GCA_022822445.1 of Gemmatimonadota bacterium. GTDB lineage: Bacteria > Gemmatimonadota > Gemmatimonadetes > Longimicrobiales > Gaopeijiaceae > Bin94. The sequence goes on from JAJEBR010000112.1 coordinate 106,329, forward strand.
GTTCACGAACGATCGCCCGCACCTCGTCCGCGCCCAGCTCTGGCGGGAGGTAGTCCCTCAACACCCCTTCCTGCTCCCGCTCACGGGCCGCCAGATCCGCGCGCCCCCCTTTCTCCATCTGCGCGGCGGCATCCTGGCGCTGCTTGATCGCCCTGGCCACGACCATCCGCACCCCGTCGTCGTCCAGGGCGCCCCCGGCCTCGATTTCCCTGTTCCTCAGCTCGGCCAGGGTCGTCGACAGCACCAGCGTGCGCACCTTGTCCCTGGCGCGGCGCGCATCGTTCAAATCCGTCCTCAGCTGTTCCTTCAGCGAATCCTTCAATGCCGTCCCCTCCTCTCGGGCCGCAAACCGTCGCTACGACCCTTCAAGATACCCGCGGGACGCCCTGCACGGGACCAAACCGGCTCCTCACGGCAACCGAACCGGGTGCCTCGCGCGGGGCCGAGTCGGCACCGCGCGGGAACCGAACCGCCGCCTCAAGCCGGGCCGAAGGGCCGGGCGGTGCACCGAACGGGGGACCTGGGGGCCGCCCGCGGGGCCGGGACCCACCCGTCGGGACAGCCGAATCCGCCGATTCCCGACCGGGCGTCCCATCGAGCCATATCAATGCCCGGGAAGGGCTGGTACCGTACATGTCCCCGTGGACACCGACACCGACACCGGAGCACCATGGCCTGGACAACCGAATGCGTGGTGGACATCCTGCGCCGGGTGGGTCCCGGCGCGCTGCCGACGGAAAGACTGAAGGCGGAGCTGAGACGGTCCCGCCCTCCCATCCTGCTGACGCGCGAGCGGCTCGAAGACCTTATCGAAGAGTCCGAAGGACGCGTGGCTCTCATGGAGGTGCGGCTGGACGATCCGGATCGCACGGTCGTGGAGAGCTGGGTCCTGCTCACCGACTCCCGGGACCGGCCCAGCCGTCCGGAGATTGCGGCGGAACTATGGCGGAGTCTGGCCGCGCTCGCCGAGGATCTTGACACGTCCTCCAGGGTGGCGGTTTGCCGATGGATCCTGACAGCACGCAACGCCGCGCGCGCCTGCTCGATCGGGATCGGCTCCCGGCTCGCGCGCGCGCCCCGCGCCGGACGGCGCCAGTAACCCCCCCTCCGGGGGAATCAGCTCAGAGCCTCCTTTACCCTGGACCAGAAGCCGCGCCGCTGTCCGGCCTCGATCTTCTCGGGCGGGGCGTCTTCGATGCGGCGCAGCTTGCGCAACAGGCTCTCCTGCTCGGTGCTCAGCCGGGTCGGCACCCAGACGACGAACCGCACCAGCAGGTCGCCCCGGCCGCGCCCGTTCAGCACCGGAACACCCTCGCCCTCGATCCGGATCACCTCGCCGCTCTGTGTTCCGGCCGGGATGTCCACCCAGGTGTTGCCATCCACGGTGGGCACGGTGATCCGGGTCCCGAGCGCGGCCTGGCTGAAGGTCAGGGGAACCTCCGCGATCAGGTGGTTGCCCTTTCGCACGAAGCGGTCGTCCTCCTCGACCTCGAGCAGCACGATGATGTCTCCCCGGGGTCCGCCGCGGGGGCCCGCGTTGCCCTCCCCGCGCAGCGTGATGTAGTTCTCCGCCGATACCCCGGCCGGGATATCCACCGCGATCTCCCGCTCGGCGCGCACCCGCCCGTCGCCCCGGCAGCGGTGGCAGCTCTCCGAGATGATCGTCCCCTCCCCCTCGCAGCGGCGGCAGGGCGTCACGCTCACGAAGCGGCCGAAGACCGAACGTTCCTCGAGGCGCTCCTCGCCCGTGCCGTTGCAGCCGGGGCAGGTGAGCGGGCGGGCCCCGTCCTTCACCCCCGTGCCGGAACAGGACTCGCAAGCGTCCAGAACCGACACCCGCACCTTCCTGCCGGCCCCGTCGCGAACATCCTTGAGCGTCAGGGGCAGCCTGATGCGGAGCGACTTGCCCCGCGTGGTTCGCGGGCCTCGTCTGCGGACGCCAAACAGCCCCTCCAACCCTCCGAGGCCGCCGAAGTCCCTCATGAAAACCTCCAGCGCATCGGAAAAGTCGAGTCCGCCACCGAAGCCGCCCTGCCCGCGCAGCCCTTCCTTGCCATAGCGGTCGTAGCGGGCCCGCTTGCCGGGATCCCGCAGTACTTCGTACGCCTCGGTGACCTCCTTGAAGCGCTCTTCCGCTTCGCTCGAGCCCGCATTGCGGTCCGGATGGTACTCCAGCGCGACCTTGCGGTAGGCCTTCTTGATCTCGTCCTGGCTGGCGGTCCTGGGAACGCGCAGCAGGGAATAGTAGTCGGACATGGTTGGCGTGTTATCCGGCGCGGTGCCGCGTCCCCCTCGGCGCGACGCGTGAGTCCTGCACCGGCTCCTGGGGCTCCAGCATGCGGGTGACGAGGGATGAAGTGTAGTCCACGATGGCGATGACCTTCTCGTAGGGCATCCTCGTCGGTCCGATGACGCCCAGTATCCCCCGCAGGCGCCCGAACCGGTATCCCGAGGTGACGAGCGTGAAGCCGGAGAGTTCCGGCGCGTGCTCGGACCCGATGGTGACGAAGGGTCCCCGCTGCACCGCGCGCCTTCCCAGGACCTTCGCCAGAAGCTCCTTCTGCTCGGTCAGCGCGATCAGGTCCTTGAGGCGGTCGCTGGTCGAGAACTCCGGCTGCGCCGCGATGGAGGATGTCTGTCCCAGTACGACCTGGTCCTCGCCGCTGGTTTCGGCCGCGAAGAACTCCTCGCCCGATTCGATGAAGATGTTGAGGATGTCACGTGCGGCGGGATCTTCAACTGCGTCACGGAGACGGTTCCCGAATGTGCGCCGGATCTCGAGGAAGGTGAGCCCGCCGAGCCGCTCGTTGAGGACCTGGCGGATCAGGTCCAGGATGTCGGAAGGGGCCTCACCCGGAAGGTCGATGTAAACGGTCCGAACCATCCCCGACTGGACCGTGACGACCATCAGCACCTTTTGCGACGATACCTGGATCAGGTCGATCTTCTCCAGGCGGGCGTTGTCGAGCTGTGGAACGGACCCGACGCCGAGTTCATTGACCAGGATTCCGAGCGCCCGTGTCGCATTCTGGAGGATCCTCTCCAGAGTGTAGTCTCCCGTCCACAGCTCTCGCTCGATCCGGGCCTGTTCCTGCTCGGTGAGACTCTCGGGTTGCACGACGCTGTCCACGAAGAACCGGTAGGCCAGGTCGGTGGGGACCCGTCCCGCCGAGGTATGCGGGTGGGTGAGATAGCCGTCCTCCTCCAGATCAGCCATCGTGTTGCGGATCGTGGCCGGAGAGACGCCGAACTCGTAGCGGCGGGTCAGCGTGCGGCTGCCCGCGGGTTCGGCGGTCTCGACGTAGGTGCGAATGACCGCCTCGAGCACCGCGCGCTCCCGTTCGGATAGCGGCGGGCGTTCTGTCCGGTGGCGCAGGTCCATGATCACATCGTTTCGTGGCGAACCCCTGGGTATTTGAAAATCTCCCGTGGACCGCCGCCGTCAACCGGTCCGGACGCCCCGGGGGGGCCGACCGGCCCTTCCGGGTCACTTCGTTCGAGGGCGGCGTCAAGCTCCAGGGTCAGTGCATCCAGCAGGAGCCAGCCCTTGGGCGTGAGGTGCACGGCGCCGTCCTTTCGCTCGGCGAGACCTCGGGTCTTCCAGCGGTCCGCGACGGACGAGGCGACCGCGTCCAGTCCGGCCGCGCGCAGCCCCTTCCGGGTCCGCAGTGCCAGCCACACCCCCTCCAGCCGGGCCTGCCGCGGGCCAGGGGTTTCTTCGCCCGACAGACCGCTTCCGGTCCGGATGACCTGGTCCCGGTACACGGCCCAGCCGCGTTCGTTCCACCAGCGCCGCCCGCCCGCGTAGCTGTGCGCCCCGTTCCCCAGCCCCAGGTACGGCGCTCCCTGCCAGCAGGCGGTGTTGTGACGGGATGCGAATCCGGGGAGCGCGAAGTTCGACAACTCGTAGTGCTCGTACCCGGCCCGGGCGAGGGTCTCGGCGGCGAGGAGGTACTCCTCCCGGTAGCGCGACTCGCCGCAGGGGGTGACCCGCCGTTCTCCCACCGCGCGTGCCAGCGGCGTTCCCTTCTCCACGGTCAGTCCGTACAGGGAGATGTGCGGCGCCCGCAGGGTGAGCGCGTGCTCCAGATCGCCCTTCCAGTCACGGGAGACCGCTGCGGGAAGCCCGAAGATGAGGTCGATCGACAGATTGGATATGCCTGCCGCCCTCGCGGTCTCCACGGCCACATCGGCGTCGTCTGCCGAATGCAGGCGGCCCATCCAACGCAGCGCCGCGCGGCTGAAGCTCTGCACCCCGAAGGACACACGGTTGACTCCGCCTTCCGCCCAGCGCCGGGCGACACGTCCGGTGAAGGACTCCGGATTGGCTTCCACGGTCCACTCGAAACCCGGTGTCCGGGTGCTGTGTCCGAACACGCCGGCCAGCTCGGCTACACGGCGCGGATCGAGCAGCGACGGAGTGCCGCCGCCGACATAGAGGGTCTCCAGCGACGGAGCGAGGCTGACGGTGCCGGACCCCTCCACCCACTCCAGCTCGGTCCGGACCGCGGCCAGCCACTCCGCGCTGTCCGGACGGCGGTCCACCTCCACGGCGAAGTCGCAGTAGCAGCAGCGGCGCGCGCAGAACGGCGCGTGCACGTACACGTTGCGGACATCGGTGAGCGCCTTCACGCGGCCCCTTCGCGGACCATCGGCCGGCGTCCCGGCGTGCGCATCACCCGCCCGTCCCGGGTGGTGGCCACAAATCCCCGGATCTCCAGGATCATCAGCGTGGCCCCCACCTCATCCGCCGCGCGGCCGGCCGTGGCCGCCACCTCCTCCACGGTGACGGGAGCGGCGGGGACCGCGGCGAGCAGGTCGCGCAGCTCCGGCTCCACCGGCACGGGCCTTTCGGTGAAGGAATCCCCTCCGAGGTTCGTATTCGTTATGATGGCGGCCCCCTGGGCGATCAGCCCGTTCGTACCCTCGCTGGTGGCGCGGTCGATCGGTCCCGGCACGGCGTGCACGTCGCGCCCCACCGTCAGGGCGTGATCGGCGGTGATGAGCGCGCCGCTGCGCCGCGACGCCTCCACGATGATCACATCGCTCGCCAGCGCGGCGATGATCCGGTTGCGCCGCGGGAAGTGATGCGGCTCGGCGCGCGCCCCCGGTTCGAACTCGGATACGACCACTCCGTGCTTCAGGATCTCCCGGTAGAGCCGGGTGTTGCTCGCGGGCGAGGGGACGTCCACTCCGGATCCGAGGACGGCGGCCGTGGGGCCCGGGAGCGCACCCCGGTGGGCTTCGGCGTCGACCCCCATCGCCATCCCGGACACTACGCAGCGGCCCTGCGCCGCCAGCCGGGCTCCCAGCGCGCGGGACACGCGGCGGCCGTAAGCGGTCGCGCGGCGGGACCCAACGACGGCAACGCACGGGCCATGCAGCAGTTCGGTCCTCCCCAGGGTGAAGAGGACCGCGGGCGGACTGTGGAGATTGCCGAGTCGTTCGGGGTAGCCCTCCCCCTTGTAGACCAGAACCCCGATACCCGCCTCCCCGCACCGCCGCAGGAGGTCGCGCGCCCGCCGGGCGGGTGCCGCACCCCGGCGAGCCCTTTCGGCCCCTCGATCGGCTTCCTTCGCAAACGCGTCGGCGTCCGCCGCCAACGCCGCCCCCGGCGAGCCGAAGGCGTCGACCAGCTTCCGGAAGTGCCGGGGGCCGACGCCCGTTACGCAGTACAGCGTCAGCGCCTCGATCATGGTTCCTCCGGGTCCGGGGATTGCTGCGCGGGCCGTGACGCGCCGAGCTGGCGCCAGCACCCCTCCAGCAATTCGTCCACGCCCTTGCCGGTTACGGCGCTCACGCGGTGGACGCTCCAGGCTTCCGGAGCGTCCAGCTCCGGCGGCTCTTCACCGGGAGCGAGGAGGTCCGCCTTGGAGAACGCCACCGCGTACGGGAGGTCGGCGAGCCCGGAGGCATGCGTCTCCGCGTAGCGCGCCAGTTCATCAAGCAGCCCCGCCAGCGTTTCTCCCGGGTCCGGACCGTCTACCGGGAGCAGGATCACCAGCGCGCGGGTGCGCTCGATGTGGCGCAGGAAGCGGTGGCCGAGCCCCTTCCCTTCATGCGCCCCTTCGATGATCCCGGGGATGTCGGCGACAACGAAGGAGCGAAACCCCGTCAGCTCGACGACCCCCAGGTTGGGCGTGAGGGTCGTGAAGGGATAGTCGGCGATCTTCGGCCGGGCGTGGCTGATGCGGGCCAGGAGAGTCGACTTGCCGGCATTGGGCTCGCCGACCAGGCCCACGTCGGCGAGGAGCTTGAGTTCAAGACGGAGCCGCCGCTCCTCGCCTTCGCCTCCCGGCTCCCATCTGCGAGGAGCCTGCCGGGTGGGCGAGGTGAAGCGCGCGTTTCCGCGCCCGCCGCGTCCCCCGAGCGCGACGACCAGGGCTTCGTCCGCTTCCAGCAGCTCACCCAGTACCGCGCCGTTGCCGTCATCGACGGCGATCGTGCCGCACGGCACCCTCAGGACGAGGTCGCGCCCGCTCCTTCCCGTCCGGTTGGATCCTCCGCCGTGCGTCCCCCGCTCGGCGCTGTAGTGCCGCTTGTAGCGGAAGTCGCTCAGGGTGGTGAGCCCCGCGTCCGCCACCAGCCGCACGTCGCCGCCCTTCCCCCCGTCACCGCCCGCGGGCCCTCCGCGCGGCACCCCCTTTTCCCGGCGGAATGCCTCCGCCCCCGAGCCACCGCGGCCACCGCGGACCTCGATCGTCACCGAGTCCAGGAACATGGCGCTCACGGATCCACGGTCAGGCGGCCCACCACATCCCCGAGGGTGTTGGTGAGCGTCGGTTCGACATGCTCCGCCAATGACCGCGCCGCGCCGGCCGACAGGATGCCGGCCCGGGATAGAACGCCCAGCAGCGCCGGGGGCGCCGCCCGCCAGGCCCCGTCCTCCACCTTGACGGCCACACCGAGCCCGCGCTCCCGGTCGGCGGCGACGTAGATCCCTTCCGCCCCCGTCTTGGCGATCACGCGCCCTCCTTCCACCTCCATGAGGCGTGTGCAGAGCCGGCCGGTGCCCGCGACCATGAAGGGATGTGACACCATCGCTCCGACCATCCGGCCGGGCGCTCCACCCTCCCCCGCAGCCGCCACCAGCCGAGCCATCGCTGCGGCGAGATCCAGCAGCGGGACCGCGAACGTCGGCACTCCGCAGCCGTCCACCGCCCACGGTATCGTGCGGGCGTCGCACCGCATCCACCGGCCGAGTTCGCGTCGCATGCGCTGCTGTACCGGGTGTTCCGCGCGCTCGTAGCCACGCAGGGGCCATCCGTGGAAGGCGGCCAGCGCGAGCATCCCGGCGTGTTTGCCGGAGCAGTTGCTCATGATCGAGGTGAGCGGCGTGCCCGCGCGGGCCAGTTCGCGCTCGCGCTGGCGCGACAGCGGGGAGTGGGTGCCGCAGACGAGCAGCGACTCCGCCACGCCGGCCTTCGCCAGCATCGAGCGCGCCACGGCCAGGTGTGCCTCCTCCGAATTGTGTGAACCGCAACACAGCGCGATCTCCTCATCGGAAAACCCGAAATGGTCCGCAGCCCCGTCCGCCACCAGCGGAAGGGCCTGGAACGGCTTCGCCGCCGACCGCAGTACCGTGGGGCGTCCAGTGTCCCCCCAGCTGGCGGCTATGCGCCCCGCGGCGTCCACGACCACCGCATGTACCCGGTGGGTGGATTCCAGCAGCGGCCCCCGGTTCGTCTTGACCGTCAGGGGCCCGCCATCCGGTCTCACGGAAGGGTGCATCCGGCGACGTTCAACATTGGCGACGGCTGGCGGGCGTTTCCATGGCAGGATGGGCGCCGGGTCCGGAGGCGGTGGTCGGAGCGGGCGATCGCACCACCCGGCCTCGCCCCTCTCAGCGGAGATCACCCCCCGGGGCGGGCCCGCCGTCCGCCGGCGCGGTCACCGCCAGCGGAGATCCCGCAAGTGCGAAGAGGTCGGACCGGCTCTTCGCCGCGAGCAGCAGTTCCACCGCCCGGGCGAGCTGCGCGTCGGTCTCGCGGGCCCGCCTGAAGCGCCCCAGGTCGTCCCACGCCAGCGACGCGATATCGCTGCCAAGGCTGAACTCCAGCGCGCGGCGCGCCTGCATGAACGTCTCGAGGGGGACTTCGAAGCCGCGTTCCAGCAGAGCGGCATGGAAGCTCTCGAGATCCGCATCGGCAAGGACGAAACCGGGTTCCAGATCCGGGTGCCTGCCGAGGAAGTCGACTGCCCAGCTGTGGCGGGCCGCGAACAAGCCGATCCCGGAGGCGAGGATTTCGTCGAGCGCGGTCCGTTCAACGGTGGTGAGCGTGTCCTGCAGTACCCACAGGTCGGGAACGATGCCGCCGCCGCCGTGGAGCAGACGTCCCCCGGAGGAGGTGAAGCGGGGCTTGTCGCCCAGGTCGGGCCGCTCCGCCGGATTGCCGGTCACGGTGATCGGCCCGTCCCCGAGGCGGCTGGTCCGCGCGCTGCGGTTCCGTTCGATCGAACGGCCGACCGGTGTGTACCAGCGCGCGGTCGTGAGCCCCAGCACGTTCCCGCCCGCAAGCGGAAAGAGCGACTGCACCGACCCCTTGCCGTACGTGGTGGTGCCGATCAGCAGGGCGCGATCGTGATCCTGGAGAGCACCCGCCACGATCTCCGAGGCCGAAGCGCTCGTCCTCCCGACCAGGACCACGACCGGCAGGTCGGAATAGGCCTGATCCCCCATGGCGACGAATGCCTCGGGATCCGCCGACCGGGTGCGGATCTCGACGATCGGCTTGCCCCGGTCGAGAAAGAGGTCCGTGAGCGCCACGCCCTCGGTAAGCAGGCCGCCCCGGTTCGCGCGCAGGTCCAGGACGAGTGAAGTCATGCCCTCTGCCGAAAGGGAGTCGATGGCGGCCCGCACCTCCCGCGTGGTGGTGCGGTTGAAGGTGAGGAGCGGCACGTACCCGATTCCGCCCTCCAGCATGGCGGCGAAGGGAACCGACGGCACCTGAATCGCCGCGCGCGTCACCTCGAAGGTGATGACGCGGTCGACACCGGGGCGCCTCACCCCGATCCGGACGCTCGTCCCCGGCTCCCCCCGGAGCAGTCCTACCGCCTGGTCGGACACCCATCCCTCCACCGACTGGTCATCCACCTCCACGATCCGGTCGCCGGGCCTCATCCCGGCCCGGGCGGCCGGCGTCCCGGGGATCGGGGCCGAAACCGTGATAAACCCGTCCAGGTTGATGACCTCGATGCCGACGCCCCGGTAGTCGCCCTGTGTGCGGATCCGCTCCTCTTCCCAGTCCCTGGCCGTAAGGAACCGCGAGTTGGGATCGTCGAGCTGGTCCACCAGACCGTTGAAGGCCGCCTCGTAGAGCCCGCCGACATCCACCTCCTCGACGAAGTCGTTCTCGATGTGCCGCATGACCTCGTCGAAGATGCGGGCATGGAGGTAGATGCTGCTGGTCGAGCCCACGTCGCTCTGCAGGAGCCATCCGCCGCAAATGACCGCACCGATGAAGACCAATCCCGGCAGCCGTAACGATTTCGACCTGTTCATCGGCCTCATGCGCGTCGCCTCATCATTGATCCAGCCCCGCCACTGCCGGAGGTTTCCGGAAATCTCGCAACCACTTCACCCAGGATCCGCATCTCGACCTCGTCGGGACTGCCGCACGCCGATACCAGTACGGCGTTCCCCTGGTTCGCCGACATTTCAACATATCCCTGCCGCACCCTGCGGTGAAAGTCGGCGCTGGCCGATTCGAAGCGGTCCCCACCCTTCCCCTGTCGCCTCTGCCGGGCCATGCCCTCCTCGATGGGAAGGTCGAGCACGATGCAGAGGTCCGGCACCAGCCCGGCGGTTGCGTAGGCGTTCAATGGGGCAATGCGCTCAACGCCGATCTCACTGCCGTATCCCTGGTAGGCGAAGGTGCTCATTTCGAAGCGGTCGGACACCACCCAGCTGCCGCCGGCCAGGGCGGGTTCCACGACGCACCGGACGAAGGCCGAGCGGGCGGCCAGAATCAGGAGCAGCTCGGTCTCCGGCGGCACGGCCACGTCGCCGCGGTGGAGGACCAGTTCGCGGATCCGCTCCCCCACCGGGGTCCCGCCCGGCTCGCGCGCCACCACCACCTCCAGGCCCGCCGCGCGCAGGAACGCGCGCAACCGTTCGGCCTGGGTGGTCTTGCCGGTCCCTTCGCCTCCTTCGACGACGATGAAGCGCCCGCGCGCCACCTGTGGAGCCGTCCCTTCAGGAAGTCAGGATGATCGGAGACGCGGCACCGGCCCGCATCCCCTCCTGGATGGCCGCGTCCGCCCTGTGCATGACGCGGTCGAAGTTCGCCTGCGCCGCGACAAGGCTCTGGTAGACCGAAAGCGTCTGCAGCTCCCCCAGGGCGGTCTCGTAGGCCTCCATGTCTTCGGGAGCGGGCTGTTTGCCCCGCTGCACCGCGGCCTGCAGCGAGCCCTCGATCTCGACCAGCCGGTTGCGCAGCGTGGTCATCTCGCGGTCGTCGTCCGCGCTCTCCTTCGCTCTGGCCAGCGTGCGGTACTCGGGCGTCCCTCCGAGGGCGCGACCGAGTGATTCCGCCAGTTCCTCGATTCTCGACATCTTCTCAACCTCCGTAAGCTTGTGCAAAAACATAGCGGGGCAGCCCGGCGAGGTCCTCGTGCACCGCCACTTCGCCGAGGCCGGCACAATCCCGCAGCAGCCCCGCGACCGCCTCCGTCTGTGACCTGCCAACCTCCAGACCCACCCATCCGTGTGGGCGCAAGACCCCTTCCAGCCCGGCGATCAGCTCGCGGATCACGGCCAGGCCGGCGTCGGCTGCCACCATGGCCGTGGACGGCTCCCACTCCCTCACCTCCGCCTCGGCAGCCCGCCACTCTTCGTGGGTGAGGTAGGGCGGGTTGGCGAGGATGAGGTCGCAGGTCATCCCGGCCAGGGGCTCCAACAGGCTCCCGGCATGGAATTCGATCCCCGGCTGCCCGCACCGCCGCGCGTTGCGCCGGGCGACCCGCAGCGCGTCGGGCGAGATGTCGGTGGCGACGACCCTGCGGGCGATCCCCTCGTCGGCCAGGGCGATGGCGATGCACCCGGAACCCGTCCCCACGTCGGCGGCCGCCGCAAAGATGCGGTCCGGGCCCGCGACGCGCTTCAGGACATCGATGAGGTATTCGGTCTCCGGGCGCGGAATGGCCACCCCCGGACCGACCTCCAGCTCGAGGTTCCGGTACGGGGCCGAGCCCAGCACGTACTGGAGCGGCTCGCGGGCGCCGCGCCGCCTCAACAGCCGCTTGTAGCGGGACAGTTCGCCGGCGGTGAGCGGCCGGTCGAAGTGAAGGTAGAGCTGGAGCCGGTCCATCCCCAGGACGTGGGCCAGCAGAAACTCGGCGTTGAGCCGTCCGTTTTCGACAGCGCGGTCCTCCAGGTAGCCACCGCTGACCCGGATGACGTCCAGCACCCGCCAGCTGCGGGGAGGCGCGGGGGCGCGCATGCTCAAGCGCCCGGTTCTCCCCCGAGCAACTCCTCGTCGTGCGCCAGCCGGAGCGCCGCCACCAGTTCGTCGAGGTCGCCGTCCAGGATGTCGCCCAGACGGTAGAGACTCAGGCCGATCCGGTGGTCGGTGACCCGGTTCTGGGGAAAGTTGTAGGTGCGAATCTTCGCCGAGCGGTCGCCGGAGCCGATCTGCGACCTCCGTTCAGCGGCCCGCTCGGCCTCGCGGGCGGCGATCTTGCGGTCCAGGAGCCGCGAGCGCAGCACCTTCATCGCCTTGGCCTTGTTCTTGTGCTGCGACTTCTCGTCCTGGCAGGTAACCACAAGCTCGGTGGGAAGGTGGGTGATGCGCACCGCCGAATCGGTCGTGTTGACCGACTGTCCGCCGGGGCCGGACGACCGGAAGACATCGATGCGCAGTTCGGCGGGGTCGATTTCGATGTCCACTTCCTCGGCTTCGGGAAGGACCGCCACCGACGCCGCCGATGTGTGGATGCGCCCCTGGCTTTCGGTCTCCGGGACCCGCTGGACGCGGTGCACCCCGGACTCGTAGCGGAGTCGCCCGTACGCTCCCCGCCCCCGCATGGTGAAGACCGCCTCCCGGATCGCGCCGGGGATTCCCTCCGAGAGGCCGAGCAGTTCCACCGTCCAGCCGGAGCGCTCGGCGAGCCTGCGGTACATTCGCATCAGATCGGACCCGAAGAGCCCGGCTTCGTCCCCACCCGTCCCGGCCCGTATCTCCACCACGGCCGGACGGTCTTCCATCGGGTCCGGCGGCACGAGAGCGGCCCGGAGCCTGGTGATGGACTTCTCCAGGCGGCCCTCCAGAACGGCGATCTCCTCGGTTGCGAGCGTTCGCATCTCGGGGTCGCCGGACTCGGCCTGGAGCTCCTTCGCGCCGGCCATCTCGGCTTCCAGCGCGGAGAACTCCCGCCCGGCCTCGACCGCGGTGGCCAGCGCCGCCCGCTCCCGCCCCAGTTCGCGCAGCCGGTCCGGGTCGCGAACCACCGCCGGATCCGCCAGCTCGCGCTCGATGGCGTGAAAGCGCTCCTGCGTGGCGGCGAGACGTTTCTCGAGGCGGGGCTCGATCGGGGGGCTCCTTGGTGCGGTTGTGATGGCGAAATATGTCAGAGGCCCGACCCGGGTTCAACGGAGGATGCTGATCAGCGGGCGACGAGGCCGGTCGCGGGACGTGTGGGCGAGGGCGCGACGGGCGCGGGCGACGGGCGCGACGAAGGGCGAATAACCGGGCTATTTGTCCGAGAGCAGGCAGCGCGGTGCTCTGGACGCTCAGAATGTAAAGAGGACCTGACAGATTGTAATGTCGTCATGGCAGCGAACGATGCGAGCGCCGCGGTCAGCGCGGATGCATCGCCCCCCGAATGCAGCGGGGACCTATTCGACGGCCTGGCTGGGGCGCCCGGACGCGAGTCCCGTTCGTGCGGCCACCAGGCTCGCGGCAAGGACGAGCAGGCACGCCAGACCGAGGAGGTCGCCGGTGAGGGTGAAGAGGGTGGTTTCGCCGCGGCGGCGCGCCTCCAGCACCGCCACCCCCGCCGTACCCGGTTCGAGCGCCCAGGGAGCCGCGACGCCGGTGGGGGGCACCGCGAAGGTGTAGCCGGTCGACGCGACCTGCAGCACCGAAATCCGGTTCTCGATGGCGCGCAGACGGCCGTGGGTGGCGTGCTGCCAGTAGGCCCAGGTGACCCTGAACTCATCGACCGGATCGAGCCAGTCGTCGTTGGAGACAACGGCCAGCCACTCCGCCCCTTCGCGTGCGAGCACACGGGCGGTCTCGCCAAAGGCCGAATCGTAGCAGACCATGACGCCGACCCGCCGGGCCCCCGAGACGAGGGGGCGCGCCCCGCGGCCGGGCGCGTAACCCCCTCGGCCAGAGCCCGATGCGACACCGGGCCACCAGCCCCACCCCTCCAGTCCGGGGACGAGACGGACCTTGCGGTAGGCGGCCGACAGGGGGCCGCCGGGTGCCTGCAGGAACGCTGCGTTGTACCGGAGGGTGTCGGCGGCCGCCACCTCCACATCCATCGCGCCGACCAGCACCGTGGCGCCGGTGGCCCGGGCCAGGGAGGCGAGCGCGGTCCCCGCCTCCCCGGCAGGCTCCCGTGGCAACGCCCCCAGGAAGCGCTCCGGAAAGGCGGCGAAGTCGGCGGTGCCGGCCGGCCCCAGGGCGCGCAGCGGATCGATCCAGTCCTCGAGCCCACCCCCGTCGCGGCCCGGCTGGACCGCCGCCACCCGCCACGAAGCGTCGCCGACCGGGAGGAGTTGCTGGCGCACCTGGCCCGCCACCGCGGGGAAGACCGCGAGAGCGAGGGCGCCCGCCGTGCGCGGGGCGATTCGCGGGAGATGGTTCGCCCCCACACCCCGCCCCGCGAGCCGCCCGGCCACCCAGGTCGCGCAGGCGGTACCGGCCCACCCCCCCACCGCCACGGTCCAGAACGTCAGGAAACGGGCGCCCAGGACCTCGCTCCCCGCTGCCAGCGCCGGTGTCCACCCGAGCGACATCCCCGCGTTCAACCACGCATAGGAGAAGCCGGGAACGTGCGCGGCCACCCACTCCGATCCGGTCCAGCACGCCGCCAGCGCCACGGGGAGGGGCCAGCGCCACCGGCGGCGCAGCGCGGCGGCCCCCTCACAGGCCGCGCCGCCGAACATCCCCAGGAGACCCACCACGACCAGGTACGAGGGAAGGGCCAGCGGGGTCCGCCAGGTGAGGGCGGGGATCATCCAGTACAGGCCGATGCCGTGCGCGAGGGCCGCGGCCGTGAAGCCGAGCGCGAAGGGCGCGGGGGTGGGGAAGCCGTGGCCGCGCCGCGGGTTTCCGGACCCGGCCGCCAGGGCGGCTCCGAGCGGCGCAAAGGCCAGGAAGGGCAGCAGCGCGCCGCCGTGCGGGGAGAAGGTCGCGCCGACCGCCACCCCCGACGCAGCCGCGAGAAGCACCCCGCGCGCGGCACCCCGGGCCCGAAGCCACCTCCGCTCCCTTCCCACCGCGCCCTCAGCGCGCAGAGGCAATCCCGGCACCCGGCACCAAACCCGCGTACCGCTAGCGCAGCCGGGTCTCGCGACCGTCCCGGGCCGAGTCGTACGCGGCCTCGACCAGGCTCATCAGGGTGACCTGTTCGGATGGCGGTTCGGCCGCGGCGGTCCCGGCGACGACGCGCACGAACTTGTCCAGGAGGCGCCGGTATCCGTTGGTGAAGAGGTCCTCGCCGCCACGCGGGATCGGCTGCCGCGGAGTCACCTCGACGGTTCGCCCGCCCACCTGCTGGTAGATGGTGAGGGGCGTGAGCCGCGCTCCGCCCTCCGAACCCACGACCCACAGCCCGTGGCGGTCCGCCGGGGCGTGGAGGCGCCAGCTCGCCGCCATGGAGAGGACGACGCCACCCTCGGTTACGACGTGGAGGTGCGCTTCCTCCTCGACGTCGAAACCGTCCCCCGGCGTGATGGCCGAGACGCGGTCCACCCCGGGATAGCCCAGTACCCACAGCGCCAGATCCAGCGCCGGGACGCCGATGTCCATGAGCGCGCCGCCGCCCGATTCCAGGGCGCGCCGCCGCCATCCCGTCCGCGGGCGGCGCACCGCGCGGTTCAGCCAGTCCACCCGTACCGCGCTGATCTCCCCCAGGGTTCCGTCGGCAATCGCGGAGCGCAGCGCCCGCACATTGGGCTGGTACCGATGCGACATCCCCAGCACCATCCCCCTGCCGGTGTCCTCGGAGACCTGCAGCAGATGACGCACGCCTCCGGCCGACAGCGCGAGCGGACGCTCGACCAGCACGTGCTTGCCGGCTCTGAGACACTGGGTAGCGAGGTCCTCGTGGACGAAGCTGGGCGCGCAGATCACGACCCCCCCGATCTCGTCGTCGGCGACGAGCACGTCGACGTCGAGCACCTGCGGGATGCCGAACCGCCTGGCGATCGTCTTCGCTTTCGCCTGGTCCACGTCGGCCACCGCAGACAGCTCCACATCCGCACGCTCGGCGAGGATCGGAAGGTGCATGAGCTGGCCGATCACGCCCGTCCCCACAACGCCGATCCGGACTCTGCGGCCCCCTGTTTCACGCACTGATCAGCCTCCCGGTCAGGTCGTAGTCGTCGGCATCGACGATCTCGACGTCCACGATGTCTCCCGCTGCGATACCCCGCGCGCCCGTCACAAAGGTCCTTCCGTCCACCTCCGGCGCCTGGCCCTGCGTGCGTCCCGCCGCATCGTGGCCCGGCGCGTCGGGCACCAGCTCGTCCACCATGACCTTCGCGCGCGTCCCCACTCTCCGCAGGTTGCACTCCAGCGACAGGTCGCGCTGATGCTCCATCACCCGGTCGAGCCGCTCCGCCTTGACCTCCTCGGGCACCTGGTCCGGCATCGCCGCCGCCGCGGTCCCTTCCTCGATGGAATAGGCAAAGGCCCCGACCCGGTCGAAACGTATTTCCTCAAGGAAGTCCATCATGATTCGCACATCCTCGTCGGTCTCGCCGGGGAAGCCGACGATCAGGGTGGTGCGGAGCGTGAGGTCATCGATGCCGTCGCGCAGCCAGCGCACCCGTTCGCGCACCGTCGCCTGCCTCTCGGGACGGCGCATGCGCGCCAGCACCGCGTCGCTTCCGTGCTGCAGGGGCATGTCCAGGTAGGGGATCAGCCGTGGCTGGCCGGCAATCAGATCGACGAGCGCCGGCGTGATCCCCGACGGGTACATGTAGAGCAGCCGGAACCAGTCCACCTCCGTTCCCTCCAGCAGCGCCTTCAGCAGATCCTGAAGGAGCGGAGCCGCCGGGTCCCGCCGCCGGAGATCCCGCCCGTACCAGGTGGTGTCCTGGGAGACCAGGTTGAGCTCCCTGACTCCCTGCCTTCCCAGTGCGCGCGCCTCCGCCACCAGGGAGTCGAGGTCCGCGCTTCGGTGCAGGCCGCGCATGTGGGGGATGGCGCAGAAGGCGCAGCGGTGGTCGCAACCCTCGCTCACCTTGAGGAAGGATGTGTGGCGCGTCTGCGTACTCAGAATGCGCAGCGACCGCTCCATCGTCGGCACGAAGGAGTCCCCGACGTAACCCCGCGCCCGCAATTCCGGCACGAGGCGCCCCATCTCCGCGATCCCCAGGAACAGGTCCACCTCCGGGATCTCCCGCTCAAGCTCCTCGCGGTAGCGCTGCACCATGCATCCGACCGCGGCCACCGCCCGCACCTGTCCCCGCGCCTTCAGTTCGCACGCCGCCAGGATGGTGTCGATCGACTGTTCCTTGGCGGCGTCGATGAATCCGCAGGTGTTGACCACCACCACGTCGGCGTTCTCGACATCGCTCGTGACCCTCGCTCCCGTGGCCACGAGCGCCGCCATCATGTGCTCGGAATCGACCGTGTTCTTGTCGCATCCGAGCGTCACGAGACCGAGGCGGGGCCCGTTCGCGGGACCCATGGCGAAGGAGCGCGGATCGACGGCCTTCACGCCCGGATCGACCCCCGGACGAACCGGTCCGGCGCTGACCGGGAATACGGGCAGATCGCGGGTTCGCAGCCTCATCGGGGGCCGGGCATTCCCATTACACGCGCGCCCTCGGGGACCTCGAAGACGAAGAGCGCCGGGTCGGGTGTGGCGGAAAGGTCGATGTCGCTGAGCGTGAGGGTGCGGATGTTGCCGCTCTGTTCATGGATCTCGACGCGACGCATCACATGGCTGCGAACGTCCAGCCAGAGTCGCGCCCGGCGGTACCACGCACCCTCGCGGGGCGTGAGGACCACCACGCGGCATTCCCGACCGCCGACCGCCTCGATACCGCCTTCTTCGGCTTCGTACCTGGTGCCGGGGTCCTCCAGCAATTCGCGGAAGAAGTCCTCCTGGCCCGGGGAGTTCGCCGCCGGGAATCGGTTCACCTGCTTCTCGTCGAGGCTGGGATAATACACCCAGACGTACTCCCCGTCCCCGATCACCATGTCGCCGTCCGGGTCGTTGAACCGCTGGGAGAAGAGGTTCGGGCGCTGCTGGCAGATTTGCCCCGCGGTCGCAATGGTCGCGTCGTAAGGGGTTTCGATCACTTGCTGGAAATCCGCACAGATGGCACTCACCTCGCGGTAGCGGCGGGCTGCCTCTTCCAGGGCGGGAACGGACTGCTGCGCCGCCAGAGGGGACGCTTGCGGCGGGAGGGCCAGCGACGGGGCCGCCAGGGCCGCCAGTGCGCCGATGAGTCCGCGCGGGCACAGCCGGGAGCGGCGAGGCGCAGGGCCGGCGAGGCGCGACGAGGGGCGAACCGCACCGCTATTCGTTCGAAGAGCACCGCAGAGAGGCGCTATCAGGATCCTGACAGTAAAGCCAACATGACATTTGGTAATGTTCTCATTACATCGCGACTGCTTGAGCACCGCGGTCCAGCGCCGATGAATCGCCAGCCGAACGCAGCGGGGACTCATGCGACGGGCTCCCGGGGGCGTCAGGCGGGGCATATCTCGTCCAGCCCGTCCCGGTCGACCAGCACTTCCCGGGGCCTGGAACCGTCGGGAGGCCCCAGAACGCCGGCTTCGTGAAGCTGGTCGACGATCCTGGCCGCGCGCCCGTACCCGATCCGCAGCTTGCGCTGGAGAAGCGAGGTCGACCCCGATCCCTGCACCATGCAGGCTTCCGCGGCGTCGCGGAAAAGTCCATCCCAGTCGGCCGCGAAGGCCTCATCCCCCCCATCCGCATCCCCGTCCACTTCCTGGATCTCATCGAGGATGTCCGATTCCCCGGCCTTCACCCGTGCCTTGATCGCTTCAATCGTGTCCGCCTCTTCGCGGAACCACTGCATCAGCTTGCCGGTCTCCTCGGTCGAGATGAAGGCGCCCTGCATGCGCACCGGCTCGCCCTGTCCGGGAGGGAGGAAGAGCATGTCGCCGTGGCCCAGCAGGGAATCCGCTCCATTCTGGTCGAGGATGGTCCTGGAATCGGTCTTGGACGCGACCCGGAAAGCTATCCTGCAAGGGAAGTTGGCCTTGATCAGCCCGGTCACGACATTAACGCTCGGACGCTGGGTCGCGACCAGCAGGTGGATGCCGATCGCGCGGGCCTTCTGGGCCAGTTGCGCCAGCGGCTTTTCGACCTCCGCCTGCACGGTCATCATCAGATCGGCCAGTTCGTCCACGACCACCACGATCCAGGGGAGCGGCCCGTCCACGTACTTCCAGCTCTCGGGGTCCTCCTCGGGGCCGGCAGGCACGGGCAGCTTGAGTTCGGCCCCCTGCGCCAGGCGCCCGTTGAACTCCTGGAGCGACCGCACGCCGTTCGCGCTCAACAGATTGTACCGGCGCTCCATCTCCATGCAGGCCCACTTGAGCACGTTTGCGGCCTCCCTGGGGTCGGTGACGACCGGGTGGCGCAGGTGCGGCAGATCCGCATAGGCGGACAGCTCCACCATCTTGGGATCGATCAGGAGCATTCGCAGGCGCTCCGGTCCGTGCCGGTACACAAGGCTGGTGATGATGGTATTGAGGCACACCGACTTGCCCGAGCCGGTCGCACCCGCGATCAGGGCGTGCGGCATTCCCGTGAGGTCGGCCACGTAGGGCATCCCGGTGAGGTCCTTGCCCATGGCCAGCGGCAGGGCACCGCGTGACCGCGCGAAGGCGGCGGTCTCCAGGATTTCGCGAAGGTGCACGATCTCGGGACGCGGGTTCGGGATCTCGACGCCGACCGCCCCCTTGCCCGGAATGGGCGCGACGATGCGGACGCTTCTGGCCTTCATCGCGAGAGCGAGGTCGGCCTCCAGGTTGGCGATCCGGTTGACCTTCACGCCGGCGGCCGGAACGACTTCGTACTGTGTGACGGCGGGGCCGGTCGTCCGCCCGGCGATCTCGCATTCGATGTTGAAGGTGCGCAGCGTGTTGAGCAGCACTCCGGCCAGCCTGTCGAGATCACGCTCCATCCCGTAGCGGTTCGTGAGCCTCGGAGCGGTCAGGAGTTCGAGGGGCGGGAGCGGGAAATCCGGTGGCGGAAGGTCCTCCTGGGACAGCGGCAGGTCGATACCCGCCGCGGCGGCCGGCGAAGGGTCCGCAAAATCGGCACCGGGGGGGACCGCCGCATCGGACCCAACCCGCAGCGCCGGCTGCAATCCGTCCGGGTCGGCCGGCGGACCGTCCGCGCCCGGGCCTGCCACCGCTCCGTCCGGGGCCGCCTCGTGCCCGAACGGATCTTCACCCATGCCCGGCAGGAGCGGATCGGGCTCCGCCACAGCCCCGGAAGCCTTCTCCTCCCCGGCACGCGCGCCACTGCCCGGCCGGGGTCGAGCCGCCCACCATCCCCGCACCACGGACCCCGCCTTCCGCATCCCGCGCCCGGCCGCCCGCCCCACCGTCCCCGCCAGCGCGGCGGAAGGCTGCAGCGGGTCGAACCGGAACGCGGCGATCGAGGTGGCCACGGCGGCGGCGGCCACCACCACCCACGCGCCTGCCCCGAGTTCGCGCCACAGCGGCTCGCCCAGCGCGCTGCCGAGGCGCCCGCTGACCGCGTCCCCTCCATCGGCGAGCGACCCCGCCCCGGTCAGGAAAAAGAGAGCGGCCGCCACCGGCAGGATAAGAAGCGCGGCCGCCGAGACGACCCACAGACACCGGCGCACTGCCGGCCCCCACCAGCCACCGGTCGACGCCGCCGCCGCAAGCAGTCCTACGGGCACGGCTGCGCAGCCAAGCCCCAGCCACGCCACCAGCAGGACTCTAAGCCGCTCCCCGGTCTCGCCCACGGGATTGCCGGCGGGGAACACGTCGTCGGCGGACCCGATCAGGTGCAGCGGGAAGATGGCAGCGGCCACCAGAAAGGCGATCACCGCGATCAGGACGGCGATCGTGCCGCGCGGGTCGACCACCCGATCGGCCTTCTTGCGCTTCCCGGTGCGGCCCTTTGCCGGCCGGGCCCGCTTCCGGCCGGCGGGGCGCTTGCCCGAAGCCTTCCGGCCCGCGAACCTGGCCACGATCACGACCTCCTGTCCTGGAAGGCCTCTACGAAGCCGGTGTCGACCTCGCCGGCCCGGAACGCGTCGTCCCGGGTGATCGCCGCCAGGTAGTCGATGGTGGTGGAGATTCCCTCGACGACGAACGAATCGAGCGCTTCGCGGCCCCTCACGACCGCCTCCCGGCGGCTGTTCCCCCACACCACCAGCTTCGCGATCAGCGAGTCGTAGAAGGGCGGCACGCGGTAGCCGGAATAGACGTGGGTATCCACCCGCACCCCCGGGCCCCCGGGCTGGTGAAAGGTGGTGATGAGCCCGGGCGACGGCGCGAAGTCCCGCGAAGGGTCCTCCGCATTCACACGGAACTCGATGGCGTGGCCGCGGTGGGGCTGCTCGCCGGGCGGGAACGAGAGCGGCTCGCCGGCAGCCACCCGGATCTGCTCCTTGACGAGGTCGAGGCCGGTCGTGGCCTCCGTAACCGGGTGCTCCACCTGAATGCGCGTGTTCATCTCGATGAAATAGAACTCGCCCGATGCGTCGAGGAGGAATTCGACGGTCCCCGCGCCCACGTACCCGATCGCCTCGGCCGCCCGCACCGCGGCCTCGCCCATCGTCTGGCGCAGTTCGGGGGTGAGCGCCGGCGACGGCGACTCCTCCACCAGCTTCTGGTGGCGGCGCTGAATCGAGCAGTCGCGCTCGCCGAGGTGCAGCACCCGCCCATGGGTGTCGCCGAAGACCTGGAACTCGATGTGGCGGGGCCGCTCCACACAGCGCTCCAGGTAGACGCCGCCGTCACCGAAGGCAGCCTCCGCCTCCGCGCGCGCGGCGGCGAAATGCCGCAGGAACGAGCCCTCGTACCCGGCGATGCGCATCCCCTTCCCTCCGCCGCCCGCGGTGGCCTTGATCATCACCGGATACCCGATCTCGCCGGCCAGCCTCAGCGCCTCTGTCTCGTCGCCTACCGTCCCACCCGAGCCCGGGACCACCGGCACGCCGGCCGCCCGCATCGTCTCGCGGGCGACCGCCTTGTCGCCCATGGCCCGGATCTGGTCCGGGGTCGGCCCAACGAACACCAGGTCGGAGCTGCGGCAGATCTCCGCGAACTCGGCGTTCTCCGCGAGAAACCCGTACCCGGGGTGCACGGCCTCGGCCCCCGTGATCTCGGCGGCGGCGATGATCCGCGACACCTTCAGATACGACTGCGCCGGACGGGGCGGCCCGATGCACACGGCCTCGTCGGCGAAACGCACATGCAACGCTTCCTGGTCCGCCTCCGAGTAGACCGCCACCGTCGCGATGTCGAGCTCGCGGCAGGCCCGGACGATGCGCAGTGCGATCTCGCCCCGGTTCGCGATCAGGAGCTTCCTGAACATCGGACCGCCCCCGGTCAGGCCGGATCGACGCGGAAGAGCAGCTGTCCGAAGTCCACGGGTTCCGCGTTGTCGGCGCAGATCTCCACGATTCGCCCCGACACCTCGCACTCCAGCTCGTTCATCAGCTTCATGGCCTCGATGACGCACAGCACGTCGCCGGCCGCCACCGTGGCGCCCACGTCGACGTAGGGGGGAGCCTCCGGCGACGGTGCGCGGTAGAAGGTCCCGACCATGGGAGAGGTGACGTCGACCAGATTCGCGGAAGACGGCTCCGTGGCGGCGGGCCCGGCTGCGGCTTCAGGCGGCGCGTCGGCATCCGCCGGAGCCGCAGCCGCGGGAACACCCGGAGGGGCCGCCGCCGGCAGGGCTGAAACCACCGCCGGGGCGACTCCCGCGTTGCCGGCCTTCGGGGACTTCGCCAGCCGGATGCGGGTTCCCTCCCGGTCGATCTCCAGCCGGTCCAGAGAAGACTCGTCCAGGAGACGCACCAGCGCTTCGAGAAACTCGAGGTCGATCATCCGCTCACCCTTGTCAGGTACTTGTCTTCACGCCTGTCGATCTTCAGCACGTCTCCGACTTCCACGAAGAGGGGAACCTGCACCACCGCGCCCGTTTCCAGGGTCGCGGGCTTGGTGGCGCCCTGAGCGGTGTCGCCCTTGAATCCCGGATCGGTGTCGGTCACGGCGAGTTCGACGAAATCGGGGAGCTCCACGCTCAGCACGTTGCCGTCGTGGACCAGGCCGTGGCACTCCATGTTTTCCTTCAGGTACTTGAGCTGGCTCCTGCCGAGCATCTCCCTGCTGACGGGGATCATGTCCCACGTCTCCTGGTCCATGAAGTGAAACAGTTCCCCGTCCGTATAGGAATAGCTCACCGGGCGGCGCTCCAGCCGCACGCTGGTGATCCGTTCGCCGGCACGGAAGGTCCTGTCCACCACGGCGCCGGTGAGCACGTTCTTGAGCTTGGTGCGCACGAAGGCGCCGCCCTTGCCGGGCTTCACATGCTGGAAATACGTGATCGTCCACAGCGCGGTGTCGATCTCCAGCACCATGCCGTTGCGAAAATCTGCGGTCGTTGCCATGAAATGTCGGTAATCCGGTGTTGTTCGTCCGTGTTTTCGATCAGCGGCCCGGCGGGGATTCGTCCGGGTCCGCGCCTCGCTCCCGGCGCAGGTGGTTCACGAGACAGCGAAGCCCCGCAAGGTAGCTGTCCACCCCGAAGCCTGCGACCACTCCGACCGCCGCCGGCGTGAGGTACGACCGACGCCGGAAGGCCTCCCTGCCCGCCGGGTTGCTCAGGTGCACCTCGACAAAGGGCTTGCCGGTAGCCAGCAGGCCGTCCAGGAGCGCAACCGAAGTGTGCCCCAGTCCCGCGGGATTCACCACCACTCCCTCGACCCGCCCGCGCGCCTCGGCAAGGAAGTCGAGGATCGCGCCCTGGCTGTTCGACTGAAAGGGCTCGACCACGGCGCCCAGTTCACCCGCCAGCGCCGCCAGCGCCCGGTTGACGTCATCCAGTGTCGCGGTGCCGTAGACCTCCGGCTCCCGGACTCCGAGCAGACTCAGGTTGGGGCCGTGAACGACGGCAATCCTCACGGGCGATCCTTTCGCGCGACTTGAAGCATCCCGGGCTCACGGACCTTGCGGTGCCGGCCCGCGGACCCCACAGTGCCAGCCCGCGCCGCCGTGCCAGCCCGCGTCACAAAGGTAGATTTCCTGGCCCGAAGGTGTCAACGGACTGCGGCGCGCCGGCCGTTTTCCGGGCTTGGCCGGCGGCGGAAGGCGGCATCCGCCGGCATGGCTGGGTATCCCGTCCCGGGCTGCGAATCGTTAGCTTCCCTCTCCTTGCAAGGAGGTGAAGTCTG
The DNA here is from genome assembly GCA_022822445.1 of Gemmatimonadota bacterium. Lineage (GTDB taxonomy): Bacteria > Gemmatimonadota > Gemmatimonadetes > Longimicrobiales > Gaopeijiaceae > Bin94. The sequence continues at coordinate 129,928 of JAJEBR010000112.1, forward strand.
CCATGATGCAGCAACTGAGAAACAGCACGAAGTGGATCATGATCCTCGTCGCCTTCGCTTTCGTGGGGCTCATGGTCTTCGAATGGGGGATGGACATCTCCGGCCGCTCGGCCGGGTTCGGGGGGGAGATCGGCCGCGTCAACGGGACGCCGGTGCTCAACGAGGAGTACCAGGCCACCTATCGCAACCTCTACGAACAGACGGCGGCCTTCCAGGAAGACCCCATCACGAACGCGCAGAACGATCAGATCGAAGACGACGCGTGGGAACAGGTTGTGCAGAGCATCCTGATCGGGCAGGAGCTGGAGCGGCGCGGGATCGTCGTCACCGACGAGGAACTGCGGAACGCGGCTCTGTTCAGCCCGCCGCCGGACCTCATGCAGAACGCGGCCTTCCAGACAGACGGCCAGTTCGATCTCGGCAGGTACCAGGATTGGGTTGCGGGTGCGGATCGCGGCACCCTGCTGCAACTGGAGTCGATCTACCGGGAGATGATCCCGCGCGGCAAGCTGGCGCGGCAGGTCGGCTCGGGCATCCACATGTCGGACAACGAGCTGTGGGATCTCTACCGGCAGGAGCACGAGAGGGCCAGCGTCAGCTACGTCTCCTTCGAGCCCCTGACCCGCGTGGCCGACGACCAGATCGAGATCACCCCCAGGGAGATCTCCGACTATTACAGGGAAAACCGTGAGTCCTTCTTCATTCCGGCCAGCGCAGGGGTCGTGTCGGTGTACCTGACCAAGGCCCCCACCCCGGCCGACACCGCCGCGGTGCTGGCCAGGGCCGGGGAACTCAGGCAGTCGATCCTCGACGGCGAGGATTTCTCCGAGGTGGCGATGCGTGAATCGACCGGGCCCGCCGCCGCCGAGGGGGGGGAAGTGGGCGTGGTCGCCAGGGGGGCGATGGTATCCGTCCTCAATTCGGTCGCCTTCAGCATCCGCCCGAACCGTGTTTCGGAGCCGGTGGCGACCTCCTTCGGTGTTCATCTCCTCGAGGTGACCGAACGGTGGGGCCAGGACTCGGCCCAGGTGCGCCAGATCGTCCTGGACTTCGAGCGCACCGACGACTCGGAGTTCGAACTGTTCGAGATGGCGGACTCGCTGGAGGTGCTCGGCGAATCGATGGCACTGGCCGAGGCGGCCATGGTCCTCGGGCTCGATGCCGACACCGTGGACATCATCGAGACCCGGCCTTTCGTTGCGGGCGCCGGCGATGTCGCGGAGGGCGGCGAGTGGATCTTCGACCCGGAAACCCCGCTCGGAGAGGTCAGTCCGGTCTTCGAGAACAGGCTGGCGTTCTACGCGCTCGAACTGGTGTCGACCGATCCGGCGCGCTACCAGTCCGAGACGGAGGCAGCAACCGCAATCCGCGGCAGTATCGGCGTCGACAAACGGATCGAAGCCGCGGCCGAGGAGGCGCGCGAGTTCGTGGCAGAGGTGCGGGCGGGCCGCTCTCTCCTGGAGGTCTCGCGGGAGTTCGCGCTTGAGGCACGCGACGCCGGCCCCTTCACGCGCAACGAGTTCGTCTTTGGACTCGGCCGCTTGAACGCGGCGGTGGGGGCGGCGTTCGGACTCGAGGTCGGCGAGGTGTCGGATGTGGTCGTGGCAAACCAGAACGTTTTCGTCATCGAGCGTACGGCCTCACAGCCAGCCGACAGTCTGGCCTGGGTGGAGCAGATCGACGTACAGCGCCAGCAGCAACTCTTCATCGCCCGGCAGACCCGGCTCAACCTCTGGATCGAGGCTCTCCGCGAGGCGGCCGATATCGTCGACCGGCGCGATGAGGTGCTGTCCCCGGCTGACGACCAGGAGCTGGCGGGGCTGCTGCGGTAGGGTCGGCCCGCCATCAGCTGGCGGGGCTGCTCCGGCAGGTCAGCCCGTCGTCAGCCGGCGGGGCGTGCCCTCGTCCTGCGCTTCGGGTTCGGTGGGGAGCGGCGTTTCCTTGCGCGGCGCCGCGATTTCATTGTCGACGCGTACGGAAGACTCGACTTCACGGATCGACGACTTGAATTCCCTGATCCCCTTGCCAAGGGAGGTTCCGATCTCGGGGAGCCGCTTCGCCCCGAAGAGAAGCAGCAACGCCAGCAACACCAGGATCATCTCCAGCGGACCAAGATTGAATGGCATGTCGTCTCACCTCCGTGTACCCGAGACTGCGGGGGGACTCTTCCCATGACCGCTGGCACGCCTCGGTATGAAGGGACAAGCTAACGCAATCGGCCGCGGTGGCAAAAGGAGGAGGAGGCGAGCGGCGCCTGGCCGGACCGCTACAGCCAGGAGCGCAGGATCACCGCCACGATGACGATTCCGACCAGCGTCAGTACGTTGAGAACGAAGGAAATCGGCCCCAGAGTGAAGGTTACCGCGACCAGGTCCACATAGAACGGACCGATCATCGACGAGACCGAGCTGGTGAGGAACGAGCGGGCCGCACTCTCGGGCAGGAAGTTCTCGGCGAGCTTCGTGAGGAGCCCTCCCAGGAACATCCCCACGGCGACCGCGGCCAACCCGCGTGCGATTCCGCGTTTCTTGATTGGTTGCATATTCGGACTACCTCGACCGGTCCACTACATGAAGCACGGCTCCCCGGAGGGCCTCGAGCGCCGGCCCCGGCGTCAGCCCGCGGATCGCCGCTTCCGCCGAGTCCACGTACTCCATCGCCTTGCGACGCGCGTACTCCAGGCCGCCGTTCAGTTTCACGAGTTCGATCACGCTCGCGACCTCCTCGTCGTCCGGCTCGATCAGGGTGAAGAGGTGGCGGACCCGGTCGACCTCGGAGGGAGCCATCTCACGGAGCGCGCCCACCAGAGGAAGCGTCACCTTTCTGCCGCGCAGATCGAGCCCGGCCGGTTTTCCGGTCACGCTCTCGGTTCCCTCGTAGTCGAGCATGTCGTCGGTGATCTGGAAGGCCATCCCCAGTGCGTGGCCATAGCGTCTCAGCGGCACTCGGTGGGCGGGACAGCCCGCGAGCGCACCCAGCTCGCACGCAGCCGACATGAGAGAGGCCGTCTTGGCGTCGATGAGCCGGAAGTACTCCGCCTCGGAGTAGGTGACGTCGTCGTAGGCGAGGAGTTGGCGCATCTCCCCCACGCTCATACGGTTCGCCGCCGACGCCAGCACCCGGACCGCTTCGAGGTCGCCCACGCGGGCCAGCTCCGTCACGGCGCGGCTGTACAGGTAGTCGCCCAGAATGATCGCGATCTGATGCGACCAGACGGAGTTGACCGTCGGCATGCCGCGCCGGAGCACCGAGTGGTCGACGGCGTCGTCATGGACCAGGGTCGCGATGTGCACCAGCTCGACCACCGCGGCGAACCTGAGCGCGGCGCGCGGCGACTCCCCTGCGACATCGCTGGAAAGGAGCACCAGCGTAGGCCGGAACAGCTTCCCGGGAACCTTCATGAGGTAGTCGTTCACCTCGTTCACCATGGAAAAGTCCGCCACCGCGATGCGGCCGAGTTCTTCCATCACCTGCTCCAGGCGGTCCTGCACCGGAGCCCTTATCGCGCGAAGACCGGCCGGAGTGCTCTGTGCGACTGTCGTCTGGTTCGTCATCGGACATGAGTCGGCTCCGGAACGCAGTGCGCTGTCCGGTGCCTTCCCCGCAACGTGTCGTCACGGGGTCTGGGGGAACGTCCATGCGGCGGGCGCCCGGCAACAGCGGCCACCACGGACCAAGCTAGAAAGGTAGCGACTGATCGACTTTGGAACAGACTCGGTGTCGGGAGTCAGTAGCGGGAGTCGTCGCCCAGGCCAGCGAGCCAGGTGTCCACCCTGCTGCCCAGGAGCCGCTCGCCAGACCAGTCGCGAATCCGCATCTCTCGAGCGGCTGCGGGAGATGCGAGGGCGTCGGGACCCAGCCCGATCACCTCCGTTCCGACTACCCGTCCGCCGAGCCGGGACGCCACCCGTTCGATCGCGCGAAACACTTCGACCGGATCGGTCGCCGCCGGATCCTCAAGGTTCATCGAGATCTGCGTGCGGCGCTGCGCGGGCAGGTGGAAGGCGAGGGCCCTGAGCCCGCGAAAACCGCCTCCGGTCTCGCGGATGCCCGCCGCGATGCGCTTCGCCGCCGGGTGGGGGAGGCCCTCGACATCGACGTTCCAGGCGAGCAGGACCTCGCGCGCCCCCACGCACACCGCTCCCGCCGACGGATGCGCGAAGCGATGCACGCTGCCAGCGCCCGTGTCGCGGCCGGGAAGATCGGCCTCACCGCACCCGCCGCGCCCCTCCAGCAGCGCCTCGAAGCCGCCGCGGCGCACGCTGGCCAGTGTGCGCCGGGGGGGGGTCGAGGCCTCGGCGTAGAAGTACACCGGGAGGCCCAGCTCCGCGATCCGCGCGCCGGCACGGCGCGCGGATCGCACGGCGTCCGCCATCCCCATCCCCCGGAGCGGCACGAAGGGAAGCACGTCCAGCGCCCCCACCCGCGGATGCACCCCCTCGTGCTCGCGCAGGTCGATCCTTTCCAGCGCCAGCCGTGCCGACGCCACCGCCCCCTCCTCCACCGCACCGGGCGCCCCGACGACCGTAACCACCGACCGATGATGGTCCGGGTCCATCGTGGTGTGAAGCACCTCGCAACCGGCCCGTGCGAACGCCCCTCGGACGGCCTCAACGAAGCCCTCATCGCGGCCGTCGCTGAAGTTGGGTACAGCCTCCAGAACGGGGATCATTCCGCGTGGCCGCTCCCTCGCAACCCGCGGACAATCGCCGCTCGAATGCGGCGGGGGCTTAGGGCTGCCGGGCGGTGGTCGTCGATCACCAGCCCGCGGTCCCCCCGAGGGGGCTCATCCTCGGATTGCCGGCCTGCGTCTGGTAGGCCCAGTCGAAGATGACGAGCTCGCGGCCGTCCTGATCGAACCCCATGATGCTCGCCCGGATCGATCCGAAACGAACGTCGCCATCGTCGCCGGGCACCCGGAACATGTACGTGTACCCGGCAAAGAGCTCCGCCCGGCTCGATGAGTATCCGCTCGTCGGCGCCATCTCCCACGAAACGCAGTCCGCGTCGGCGCCCGGCCCGCACTTCAGGCTCGTCGTCTGACGGGCCTCCGGGTAGACGCGCACTCCCGACGCCGGCACGACCCACACGCCAGCCCTGTCGGTCTCGAGCCGGAAGTGGCGGTCGCGCCGGTCGCCGTTCAGGATCGCCTCGTGATCTTCCGCTTCCTGGAAGCGGAAACCGGACCTCTCGGGCCGGTCGCCGTGCGAATAGATCACCTCGCCGGTGTAGTCCGGCCGCGGTGTGCAGGCCACCACTTCACCGGGGTCGCTCTCATGGCCCTGGTCGTCCACCGAGGTCACGTAATACACGTAGGTCAGGCCGTTCTCGGCCAGGAGGTCGATAAAGCCCGGCGAATCCGTTTCTCCCAGGAGCAGGTCGCCGTCGGTGTCCACCAGGTAGACGCGGTACACCGCGAAGTCCGCCTCGTCCGCCGCCGAGTTGTCCCAATGGATGTAGGCCGAGTTGTCCAGCGCCACGGAGGTCACCGCCTCCGGCACCGCCGGGGGAATCGGGTCGGGAACGTGGACCTCGACCGAGTACGCGCTGGCCGTCTCCAGTCCCGTGTTCTCATCGTAAGCCGACACGTAGTACTCGTAGGTTACGCGCGGCAGCACGTTCACGTCCCGGTAGACGCACGCCCCGTCGATGCAGCTGGTCACCTCCGCGATGAAGAAGTACTCGGGATCGCTGGCCCTCTTGCCGTGGACGAGAAACGTCTCACCGTTCCACCCGGCACCGGTTCGCCAATGGATGTCGACCCCCTCGGCGTAGTAGTAGGCGTCAAGATCACGCGGGGCGGCAGGCTCCTCCACAACCACCACCAGTTCCTGGTCGCACCCGGCAAGGGCGAGGGTCGCCAACACCGCCAGCCCAAAAAACCTGATCCCATATCGCATGCTGCTCTCCTCGGTTCCGATTGTTCTCGTGCGGGCGGCGAACGAACTCTCCCGCGCCGCCCGGGAACTCACCGATGCACGAGGCGTACCACAGTTTCATACTGTTGCACCACCGACGTTTATCAGTCGTTCACCGCTCCCGGAATGTCCCACTCCGGTGACGGGCATCAACACATCCCGGGTACACTGCGGCCCCGCTCGGGGAGCGACCAGCCGGTGGGTCCGACCTCAAGCCGTTGACGCGAGAGCCGGTGTCGGCTCCCAGTGGCGTGCCCGCCGCCGCGCACAGCGCCGTCAGCGCCGTTGCCGCTCCAGTGCGGTCCGCTGCTCGTAGTCGAAGTGCAGGTCGCGGTTGTCCGACAGAGCCACCTCGAACACGAAGCTCCAGTTGCCGGTGGGCGTCTGCCGGAAGGAGAAATTCGCGTCCCAGCGGTGCAGGTCGCGCTCGAGGCTGATGGTGTGGTCGTTGAAGACCCCCGCCTGCACGTCGTAGGAGCTGCGCCAGCGCACCGACCACTTCTCCGACGGGGAAAAGGCAAGCGAAGTCTGCAGCATCTGGCTGCCGCCGAGGTCCACGCCCCGGGTTCGCGAGAGCGAGTACGAAATCGAGGCGTCCCAGTCCCCCACCCCGCCCCGGCGGCGGCTCTGCTGTCCCCTCCCTGCGGTGCGTCCGCGCCCGGGCACGACGGTGGCCTCGCCCATGTCCTCGGTCTCGAAGCCGGTGGGATCGGCGTAGGGATCATCTTCCTCTGCGAACGGATCCTGCTCCGCGCCGAAAACGCCGGCTTGCTCCTGCTGGGGCTGTGCCTCCGCCGACGACTCTTCCGCGGCCCGGGCGTCACCCTCTTCCCCCTCCGCCTCCGCCGAGTCCGCCACCTCCCCGCCTCCCCCACGACCCAGCCCGCCCAGCCAGGCGACCAGCCCCGACCGGCTGTTGAGGCTGAAGGAGAGGTTCATGCTCGACACGAAGAGCGAGAACTTGCGCTGCCCCCCCGTCGGCGTAACCTCGGAATCGTCGAAAACGTCGGTGTCGACCGAGACGCTCAGACCCCGCAGCAGGTCCGAACTGAACTGGTTCTGGATCGTCAGGTTGTCGGCGAATCCCCGTGTGTAGTGCCCCACCTCGCTGGCCTGTTCGAAGTCGTAGGTCACGGCGCTGGTGCGCCACGCCAGGACCATCACCTTGCGGGATTGCGGCAGACGTCGTGGCCCGGCGTCGCGGTCGGCCGGCTCCTGCGCGGCTGCCGAATCCGCCCGCGGATCCCCCACCCTGGCCTCGATGGTCTGGGTCAGCCCGATCCTCACCTCGTTGCGGGGCTGGGCGCCGCGCGGCCCGAAGAGGGCTGCCTGGACGTCGGTCGGCTCGCTCCTGGGCGTGAACGCGTAGTCGAAGCTGGGCGAAATCTTGTGGCGCACGTTCCCGCCCGCGTAGAACCCGTAGACGTCGGACTTGAGCTGCGCCCCGAAGGCCACCCGGCTCGGCGCCGCGACGAAGCCGCTGCCCACCGAGAGCGTGTCCGACCTCACGGACCTCCCCGACAGAGACACGTTGGGGGTGATCGTCGTGGACCCGACGAGGGTGCGCTGGTAGTTGATGGTCGTCGACCAGGTCAGCTCGTCGGCGTTGAAGGCGCTGCCTTCGAGGAGCGCACTGGGGAAGAACGCCGGGCGCTGCAGATCCGCCACACTCCCGATTCCGGCCCTCGCGGTCTCCGACGCCGGATCGAAGAAGCCGGCCGGGATGTCGTGCGTCGTGTTGCGGCCGTAGTTCACGTTCTGCGCGATCGACAGCGCCCCGGCCGACACCGTCCCCGAGAGCGCACCCTGCCATCGCTCGGTGTCCGCCAACCCGAAGCTGAAGCCGTTTTCGGCCAGGTCCTGGGCCGGAAGGTCGCGAATCGACCGGGAGCCGCGGGCGGACGCGGACACCGTAACGTTGTTGTAGAAGCGCGCGCGGTTCGGGGGCGCCGGGAAGAGGGTCATCGTGGACATCGAAAGGCTCAGCGTGGGCAGCGTCATCTCCACTCGGTCATCCGACAGGAACTGCCGCCGGTTGCCGCCCACCGACATCTGTCCCCAGTCGAAGCGCCGGTCGAAGCCCCCGTTCGAGTCGATGGACTGGGTGACTTCCCGGGGATCGAAGGAGTTCTGCCGCACGAAGGACGAACTCGATGCGTAACTCGCCCTCAGCCCAAGACGCGTGCGCTCGGTGATCTCCCAGTTGTAGTTGGTGTTGAACGCGAGTTCGGACCCGCCGTTCTCCCGCCAGAACTGACGGAACTCGGCCCGCCCGGTCTGGAACATGCGCTGCCATCGATACTGGAGGGCGCCGGAGATCCCGGTGTAGTTGCCGCTCCACCAGTCGAGTCCCATCTGGGCGTCGGCATAGTCATTGATCGCCCAGTAGTAGCCGATATTGGAAACGCGCCGCGAATAGCTGTCCGAGGTACGCACGATGTCGTTGACGGAGAACCGCACCGGGAGGAGCCCCGACCGCCGACCCTGCTCCGTGCTCTGCGCCAGGAAGGGAAGCCAGAACACCGGGACTTCCCCGAAGTGGAGGAACACGTTTCTGGCGATCAGCATGCCGCTGGGCGACAGCTTGGCGTTGGAGGCGACGAAATGGTAGTGGGGCACGCTGTCCGGGCAGCTGGTGAACATCAGGTCCCGGCCGTAGGAGAGGTTGTCGCCCACCCAGGGGAAGTCCCCGTTGACGATCCAGCTCCCCGACAGGGCGCCCATCTGCGTACTTGCCCCCTCCGCCGTCCCGCGGTCCTCGTTCAGGTCGAAGATCAGGCGCCGGGCGACGATCTCGTTCCCGTTTTCGGGCTGGTAGTTGGCCTCCTCGCCGTACGTCACCAGCCGGCCGGTGTTGTCGTCGAAGATCACCGTGTCTGCCGCCAGTTCACGCCCGTCGCGGATGAGCACCGCATCCGTGTTTTCGTTGCCGAGCAGCTCCCACAACCGCAACCGCGGGTCGAAGCGCGCACCGGCGCTCCGGTACTGGGTGAGCCCGTAGCCGGGCAGCTCCAGCAGGGCGATCAGGGTCGAGTCCTCGCTCTGGACGGGTTCGTCGCGCCGGTCCGCGAGGCTGTCGGGGCGGAGACCGGTGGAGTCGCCGACGCGACGCGCGACGAGCTCCAGTCGCTCCTGAATGACCTGGCGCAGCGAGTCGTTCACCTCCTGCGCGGTCAGCGGTCCGGAGGCGGTCGGCAGCAACAGCGCCGAGCCCAGCAGCGCCCCGCGGACGCAACGACGAACCGCCCAAGCGAAGTGGCGCACTTTCCCATGGCTGGCTGCCCTGGCAGCCCGTGGAATAAGTCCCCGCTGCATTCGGGCGGCGATGCATCCGGGCTGGACCGCGGCGTTCAACCGTCCGCACTGTAATGAGAACATTACCAAACGGAATGTGTTCTTTACATTCCTGGCTCCCGAAGCGCCGCTCAGCGTTGCTCCTCGCGCGAATAGCGGCGCTATTCGCCGCTCGTCGCGCCTTGCCAGCCCGGCGCCTCGCCGCCCTCGGTGCAACGCGGGGATTACCCACGGGCTGCCAGGCGCGACGCGGAATCCGTCCACCGCCGGCTACTCCTCGCCCTCCGGCCCGGCCGGAGCAGTCCCACCCGCCGGATCCCCGTGATCATACGGAGTCGGCTCGGGCTCATCGTCGGGAGAATCCTCGGCCACCGAATCCTCCGGCGCGGCCGAGTCCTGCTCGCGCTCCCTGCGGAAGCGGCCCCGCCACACCAGCACCGACAGGAAGATGCTGAATTCGTACAGGATGAGCATTGGGACCATCATCAGTGCCGTCACCCCCAGGTAGTCGCCAGGCGAAAGCAGGCATGCGACGATGAGGATCCCCACGACCGCATAGCGCCGCTTGCTTCTGAGGAACGTCGGGCTCACCAACCCCAGTGTGCTCAGTACGAGAACAACGACTGGGAGTTCGAAGACGATCCCGAACGCCAACAGAAGTCTGACGACGAAACGGAAGTAACCGGTTGCCGTATAGGAGGGATCGAGCCAGTCGGCCTGAAACCCGGAGAGGAAACGAAGCGCCAATGGCAAGGCGTAGAGGTAGGCCAGAAGCACACCCGCCGCGAAAAGGACCATCCCCATCCACAGTGCGGGGATGATCGCTCGTTTTTCCCGCTTCTCAAGGGCTGGCGAAAGGAACACCCAGGCCTGGTAGAAGATGACCGGGAAGGCCAGTACGACTCCGACGGTGATGGACAGCTGCAGGAAGAAGAAAAACGAATCGGTCGGAGCGAGGTAGATGAGTTGGAAATCATCTGCCAGGATCGTCTGTAGAGGCCGGACGAAGAGCCGCAGCACATCGAGGTAGTGCACCATGGCCATTCCGGCCCCCGTACCGACAATCAACGCCAGGAGGCTCCATAGGATCCTCCAGCGCAGCTCCTCCAGGTGGTCCAGGAAGGGCATCTCGGCCTTGGGGTTGCTCCGCAGCCGCGCGAGCAGGCCGTCACGCAGGCGATCCATCAGTCTGCTCCTCCGCTTCCGCCCTCCTCCAGGGCGAATTCGCGCTGGGCCCTCGCCCGGGCTTCACGCTGTTCTCTGACAATCAGTTCGTCCACGGCTTCCTGGAATTCGTCGATGTGCTGGAAGTTTCGGTACACGGAGGCATAGCGGATGTAGGCGACCCGGTCCAGAGGCTTCAGCTCCTCCATCACGGCCTCGCCGATCACCGACGACGGGATCTCGACGCCCGCCGACTGCGTGATGCGGTCCTCGATCCGGTCGACCAGAGCCTCGATCTCGGCGGGCGAAACGGGCCGCTTGGTGCAGGCGGCCGCGATCCCCGCGCGCACCTTGTCCCGCGCGAAGACTTCGGCGCTGCCGTCCCGCTTGGCCACCTGCAGGGGGCGTTCCTCGATGTGCTCGTAGGTGGTGAAGCGCTCGCGGCACCCGAGGCACTCGCGGCGGCGGCGCACCGCCCGCCCGCCTCTCGCCGAACGGGTGTCCACCACCTTGCTGGAATCGGAATCGCAGCCCGGGCAGCGCATCGCAGGCCTTCAGCTCGCGTGGAAGCCGGCATGTGGGACGAGCCGGCTCAACGCGCGCCGGATCCCGGTCAGGGAATCTCCGCGAGCCGCGCGCGCGCAAGCTCGGCGACGCTGTGGTCCGGGTAGGACTCCACCACCGTCTCGAGGAGCGCACGCGCCCGGTCGGTGTCCTCCAGCTCGTCGAGGTAGAGTACCGCGGCCCGGTAGAGGGCCTGGGGCGCCTCGTCGGCGTCGGGGTCGAGCTGGGGGATCTGGAGGTAGGTGTCGATGGCTTCGTCGAAGCGCTGCTCCACCGCGAGGAGCTCGCCGAGGTAGAGATGGGCGGCCGGCGCGAGTTCGCTCTCCGGGTACTCCGTGAGGAAACGCTCGAACTGCATGCGGGCGACGGTGAAGCTGCCGTTGTCGAAGGCCCGGACGATCGCCGCGAACTCATCCTCCGGGTCGCTCGCGGCGGCGGTGACGGGAACCGCCTCGGCGCCTTCGCCCTCGAGAGCGACCGAGTCCTGCTGGAGCCGGTCCACCACCCGGGTGAGATCCCGCACCGCGCGTTCCAGCCCCGCCATCCGTTCGAGGACCGTCGCCAGGCTGCTCTGGTTCTCCCCCACGACCTCGCGGGTCAGCATGAGGCTGCGCTCGATGTCGCGGATGGCGTTGACCAGATCGCCGCGAAAGTCGAATACGAGTTCCGACGCGGCGGCCACGGAATCCAGCGCCTGGCGGTTGCCCTGCTGTATCGCACGCGTCAAGCCGTCGATCCGCGCCTGCTGGCGGGCATCCGATTCGCGAATCTCGGCCTGGAGGTCGAGGAGGTCGCGCTTGGTCGCGCAGGCCCCCAGGGCCACCGCCAGGACAAGGGCACCGATCCGTCGACACATGGGACCGGCCGGACCGCTCCTAGCTCCCTACGATGGAGTCGCCGCCCGCGGTGATCACGAACTCGACCCGCCGGTTGAGCGCCCAGGCCTCCTCGTTGGAGCCCTGCATCGCCGGCCGTTCCTCACCGTAGGAAACCGACGTGAACCGGTCACCGCCCAGCCCGAAGTTGGTGAGGAACTGGATGACCGACTCCGCACGCTCGTTGCCCAGCGCGATGTTGTACTCCGAGGTGCCCCGCTCGTCCGCGTGGCCCTCCATGCGCAGACGGACCCCCGGATTGCCGCGCAGGACCTCGACCTTGGCGCGGAGCGCCGCTTCGGTGGCCGCCGTGATGGTCGATTCGTCGTAGTCGAAGTAGACCGTCTGCTGGAGCGTCATGCGCGCCGCCGCCGCCGCCTGGGCCTGCGCCCGCTCCTCCGCCTCCTGCGCGGCCCGAATGCTGTCCCGCACGAACTGTGCACGCGCGATCGAGTCGGCGATCTCCTGGGGCGTCCGGCCGGGCGGGGGCTCGATCGGGGCAGGCGGCACCGTCTCCGGTGGGCCTCCGCCGCAACCAGCGATCAGCAACGACGCCGCGAAGGCGCCAAGAACGAAACGAGGGTTACACATACCTACTCCCGATGTGGTACAGGTGAGCGAATTCGGCGCGCGGTTCCGAGGCCGCAGGACACTTGTATATAGGCGATCATTCCGGCGGACGCAAGTAACCGGCCGCGCACGCAATCAGAGACCCGGGCGCGGCGACTGCCGGGTCCCGCCACCGGACGCAAGCCGGGGGGACCAGTCGGTGTCGGACGCCTTCACATTCGCGACCACGCGACGGGTGCGGCCGGTGGCAGCATCGACCACGTAGACGCCGGAACCGTCGCTGCGCTCGCCGACGAAGACGATGTGGCGCCCGTCCGGAGCCCAACTCGGATCCTCGTTGTTCCCCTCCTGGGTGAGCTGGATCAGGCGGTTGTCGCCCGTGTCGAGAGCCGCGATGAAGATATGGTACCGGCCGAGCGTCCTGCGGTTGACGATACCGCCCGCGAAGACCACCTGGTTGGAAACCGGTGACCAGTCGGGGTCGGCGAACCAGCCACCCTGTCCGTATCGGTATGGCGACAGGAGCTCCGGGGTCCCGCCTTCCGAAGGCATGGTGTAGACCTGGGGCGTCGCGGAGCCCAGTCGGCCGGAAACGAATGCCAGTCTTCGCCCGTCGCGGGAATAGGCCGGCTGAAGGTTCTGGGCGTGACCCCCCGCCAGAAGTCTCAGACAGCAGCCGTCCCGGATGTTGTAGCTGACGACTCTCTGTTGTCGTTCGGTCAGGGTGAACACCATCTCGCCCCCGTGGGGGTGATACGCGGGGGAGTGCTGCTGGCCGCTGCCGTCCGGACCGATCATGCGTTCTGTGCCCGTGGCCAGCTCGAGTTCGTAGATCCTGGGCACGCCCGACTTGTACGACGTGTAGGCGAGGCGGGAGCCGTCGGGCGACCACTCCGGAGAGATGGCCAGATCGGCGTCCCAGGTGACCCGTCTCCGATTCGCGCCGTCCGAATCGACGATGTAGATCTCCTTGCTCCCGGGGTCCCCGAGGGCGGGCATGTGAAAGGCGATCTGCGTCGCCGCGATGCCGCTGTCCCCCGTCGCCCAGAGCACGATCTCGTCGGAGACGCGATGGACGGCCATGCGGAAGCCGGGGTCGTCGGGCGCGGGCAGCGGAAAGCGCCCCCGCGCACGCTGGGAGGCCGTGACGATGTCGTGCAGCTCGACCGAGAGGAACCGCGCCCCCGCGACGCGTTCGACCGTGCCGGTGAGGAGCCAGTCGACGCCGTACTGGTCCCAGAAGCCGTACTGCACGCCCTGCTGGTCGTCCCAGAGCGCGGGAAGCGAGTCGACGATCCGGAAGCGGTCGCTGTAGTCCAGGTCCCGGGCCACGATGCCGTGCACCAGCGCCCCGGTCTCGGGGGTCTCCCCGGTGGTGCGGAAGGGGAGGATGGCGAAGGGGGGGATGTACAGGTTCTCGTAGAGCAGCGTCAGCGCGACGCCGGGGATCTGCGCTTCCGGCTCCTGGGCCGACAGGCCGCCCGGTAGAGCGGCGCAGGCCAGCAGCACCGGGACCGCCACCGACAATGCGCGACGGGCCGGTGCCACGCGAGGCGACTCCACGGACGTGGCCACGCCCCGCCTCCTCACGCCCGGCCTGGCACGCGCTCCTCCGAGGCCGTGTGCCGACGCCCCGTAAATGCGCATCACCCTACGTCCTCCGCCTGCAACATCACCTCTCCGCCCCCTCTGGGGCTGACCTCCAGCATGATGCGGAGGACATCGTACGGGTAGTCGTCCGGCAGCGGCCCGAGGCGGCCCGCCATTCCCGCGCACTCGAGCGCCCCCAGCACGGCGATGTCGAAGGCGGTGTTGCCCGATGTCCTCTCGACGCCGAAGTCTGCGGTGCCGCCGTTCCGCTCGACCACGAACCGGACCGTCGCCGCCAGGTTCTGTGCAGTCCGGCCCTCGGAGGTGCGCTGCAGGCAGCGGCGGACCTGCACCAGCAGCCTCGCGTAGTACTCCGGGTAGTCGGCCTTGAATCCCTCCTGGCGGACCTGGAGTTCGGCGACCCCATCGTCCTCCTCGTCTTCTTCCTGGGGCTCGGCGGGCACGGGGATGTCCTCCGGGGGCGGCGTTTCCTCCGGCTGCGGTTCGGGAGTCTCGGTGGAATCGGGTTCGGGCTCGGGTTCCGGCTCCGGCTCCGGCTCGGGGTCTTCCTCGAGCACGGGGATCGGATCCTCCTCCACCACCTCCGGCGGTTCCGGCTCCTCCGGCGTCTCCACCACCAGCTCGTCCTCGGGCGCCGGGGGTTCCGGTTCCACCGGCGGCGGAGCCTGCGGCGGCGGCGTGGACATGATGCGCAGTTCGACCGTCGGATAGTACAGCGGGTCGGGTTGGAGCGATGGAACCCAGAACACCACCGCGATCGCGATGACGTGGATGGCGATCGAGAAGGTGAGGGAGCCGCCCCCGAGAGGCCGGCGCCCGAAGCCCGCGGGCGAGACCGGATTCGGGCCGGGGGTCATCGGATGATTTCCTCTTCCGCGAACAGGATGAGTTCCGTCCCCTCCTCGCCGACCACGACGGAGATCATCGATACGACCGGACCGTACAGAGCGAGCGAGTCGCCCTTTACGTGAACGGCCTCCACGTCGCCCGCACGGATCAGTTGGCGGAGCGCCGCCCGCGCTTCATCGCGCGGAAGCGGGGTGGTGCCGACGTAGATGTCGCTGTTCGCATCGATGGTCACGGTGAGCACCCTGTCGGACGCCTCGACGTAGCCCACCTCCCCGCGCGGCAGGTTCACCTCGATGCCGCCCTGCAGCACCGGCGCGGTGATGATGAAGATCACGAGCAGGGTGAAGGCCACGTCCACCAGGCTGGTGACGTTGATCTCGGCCCGCACCTGGTGGGGATTGCGGCCGCGGCGGCGCTGGTTCGGCAGGTTCATACGTGGCCGTCCTTGGCCAGGCTGCCGATGAATTCGCTGGCGAACCCTTCGAATTCGCCGAGCACGAGGTTGAGGCGGGACGCGAAGTGGTTGTACGCGATGACGGACGGGATGGCGACCGCGAGCCCGACGACGGTGGTGATGAGTGCCTCGGCCACTCCCGGCGCGACCGCCCCGATGTTGGCGGAGCCCGCCCGGGTGATCCCGATGAAGGTGTTCATCACGCCGATCACCGTCCCCATCAGCCCGAGCAGCGGCGAGACCGAGCCGATGACCGCAAGCCAGTTCAGCCCGTGCGCCAGGTCGTCGATCTCCTCGGCCTCGACCTTGTCGATCACCATGCGGAGCGCCTCGAGCTGCGTGAGCGACAGCCCCGTCGTCGGACTGAAGCCCCCCAGCGCGCCCGGACGCAGGTCGTCGAAGAACCCGAGCCCTCCCTGGAAGAGGCGGGTGTAGGGGGACGCGGGCAGCTGCGCCACGGCCTGGTAGGCCTCCCCCAGGTTGGCCACCGACCCCAGATGCGCCACGAAGCGGTCCCCTTCGGCGCGCACCCGGCGGAAGTGGCGCACCTTCGCGATGATCACCCAGAGCGATACCACCGAGAAGAGTCCCAGCACACCCAGCACGACGTGTGTGGGCGGGCTGGCCCCGACGATCATGTCGAGCATGCCCCGGGAGGGTTCCACCTGCAGGGAGAGGGCGTTCACCAGGCCGGGGGCATCGGCGGGGGCCGCCAGGGCGTGCCCGGGGACCGGAGCGCTCACGCGGCGCCCGCCTTCGCCCGGCCGGCGGCGATGTGGCCGAAGGTGCGGGCGAGCCCCTCGGTCAGGCTGTGGGCGGGCACCCAGCCGCACCCGCGGATCCGGGCTGTGTCGAGGGTGTTGCGGCGAACGTCGCCGGGGCGCGCTTCACGGTGCAGGCGGCCGGGCTGCACGTCCGCGACCCCTTCGAGGAGAGTGGCCAGAGTGTTGACGCTGGTGGCCTCCTGCGTCCCGACGTTGTACGCCCTGGCGTCGATGCCGGGGCGGTCCTCCAGTACCATCCCGGACGCGATCATGTTGGCGCTCGCCACGTCTTCCACGTACACGTAGTCTCTCACCTGTTCGCCGTCGCCGTAGATGGTCAGAGGCTTGCCCTCGATCAGGCGGTTGCAGAAGATGGCCACGACCCCGGCCTCACCGTGCGGATCCTGCCGGGGACCGTAGACGTTGCCATAGCGCAGGGCCACGTATTCGAGGCCGTGCACTTCACGATAGTAGTTGAGGTAACATTCCCCAGCGTACTTGGATACGCCATAGGGGGATACCGGTTGCTTGGCCGCGCTCTCCGGGATGGGATACGTCTCCGGTTCGCCGTAGACCACACCCCCGCTGGAGACGAACACGACACGCCGGGTGCCGGCCGCGCGCGCGGCTTCGAGGACGTTGAGGAGGCCCGCGATGTTCACCCCGGCGTCCGCGACCGGGTCCTCCACCGAGGCGCGGACATCGATCTGGGCCGCGTGGTGATTGATCAGGTCGAATCCGACATCGCGGATCAGCCGGGCGGCACGCGGATCCGCGATGTCCATCTCCGCGAACTCCGCCGCGGCGGGAACATGCTCCAGCCGCCCCGAGGAGAGGTCGTCCATCACCCAGACCCGATCGCCCCGGGCGATGTACGCATCGGCAACGTGGCTCCCGACGAAGCCGGCACCGCCGGTGACGAGTATCCTGCGGGTCTCGCCGGAATCGGTCTTCAGACCCTTCCCCTTTCGCTGTGGTCTACCTCGGTCCCGTATATGGTAATCAAAACCGGGGGCCCGTGTGGCGTGCCGCCGGACAGCCAAGTGCGGATTTTCCAGCCGTGGTATATACTGACTACATTAGTTTCCACAAATACGATTTCACCTATAGCCGAACCCGGGAACGGAACGCGATCCCTGCCGGGATGCGCGTCACCTTCCACGGAAGCGCATCACCTTCCAGGGAGCGAGGGTGTCCGCCGCACGATGATCGCTCGCAGCCGAAGTCACCTCAACTCCATCCTGGAGACTCACATCGGGAGCAGTCCCGGGGAACGGACCGGCGAGGCCCGTCCGCCTGCGGAGGCCCTGCCGATCAAGACGTTTCTGATGGAGGGCTGCGGACCCGTCCCGCCGAAGGCCGGCAACCAACCGGGTCCGCTCGTCACTCTGGCCGAGATGGCGACGGATCCGGTGCTGCGCGCGAAATACTCGACGCGTGTGCATCTCGGGGAAGCTCCGGATCTGACGACAGTCGAAATCGTGCATGGTGAAGGCGAGCGCGCATTCGTCTACGTGGACTGCGCGGATCCGCGCCACTGGCTCCTGCACACCTGCGCGAAGAGCGGGCTGGCCGACCGGTTCGTGTCGAACCTGGCCGTGGCCCGCCGCGGTGTGGGGCGTGCGGCCCTCCCGGGCGAGTTCCTGGAGGAGGCGGCGAGGCTGGGAGATACGGTCGCTCTGTCCCTCGACCATGAGCGCCGCGTTGTCGAGCCCGGTGCCGACAGTGGTTCCTCGGAGTTCGTAAAGGCCCGGATCTGGGGCACCCGGGCCGACCGACTGTTGTCGCTGGTGCGTCTTCCGGGCGCCTTCGCCGAAGGGATCGCATTGACCACCGTCCGGGTCAGGCACCAGCCGGATGAAGGGGACGGCAACCGGTTCTGCGTGGACGACCTGAGGTGGGACGGACGGATCATCGCGCGAGGCAACTCCTTCCAGGCTCACCTGGAGCTGATCGCCGCCCTCCAGGGTTGCTATGCGCGACAGGTGGCCAGGATCGAATCCCTCTACGCGGTACGGACCAATGGAGCGGATGGGATCATGCGCGGCAGGTCGCTGACGCTGCACCTCACCCGTCCGATCCGACACCTGGAGCGGTTCTGCCGGATGGCCTTCTCCTCGGCCAGACCTTTCCTGCTCTGGGGGCTGCCGTTGGTGCGGGGCCCCGGCAGCGTGAGCGTTACCGGGGTCGATCTGAACTTCGGCCAGGCGCTCGGCTTCGAATTCACACCCGAGTTCATCAGGCTGTTCCTGCCGAAGGAGACGTCGGGCGGCACAGTCGTCCGCTTCTACACGAACCTGCAGCACCACCTCGATCCCCGGGTGCGTCTGCTCGACAGGGATGAGCGTGAAGTACTCCAGCTATAGACTCGCCGTCCAGAATCTTCTGATCGGGATGTGCCGGGGCTCGCCGGGACTGCCTCGGACGATCCGGCAGATGGGGTATCGCGACCGCTGGATTGCGGGGACATCGCTGGGAAGCCGGGGGGCGGCCGCGGATCCCGTACTGGTCCTTGCGTCCACGGAATCACGACATTCCGTTTTCGTGCAAGTGGTTTCAGGTAAAAGTGTTAATCTGAACGACCTGGACCGATACTCGAAGGTGAGCGCGGTGCACCTGCGGGAGCAGACCGCCCTCACTCAGGATCAGACCGAGCTATATGGCGTCGCGATCTTCGGGCTTGAGGAACACCGTGAGAGCCTGCGTGAGGGTATCGCGGAGAGCAGGATCAGGCCCACTCTGCTGCTGCGGACCGCGGAGGGTCTCGTCATCGACGCCAACCCGTTCCCCAAGGTGGGGTTGGCCAACGCCTTCCGGCCGGTGCTGGCGCTGGACTGGGATTCGGCTCCGCTGGGCTGGATCCCCTATGATCACGGGTCCCATCCGGCGGAGATCGCGCGGGCCATCATCCCGCAGGTCGTGGTGCGCGCGGCCGGAGGAGAGCGGCGGGTGGATATCGCGGGGATCTGCGCGGAGCATCCGGTGTGGAGCGTTTCGACGGCGTCCGCCCGCCGGAAGATGCGCGCCGGGGTCACAGGGGTGCTGGTGGCCGCCGCGGAACACGAGTTCCGTGACTTCTTTGCGGTGAGCGACGGGGCGCTGCGGTTATCCGGGCTGGCGCGCGAGGCCGCCCGCATGCCGGGTTCGCCGACCCTGAAGCGGATGCTGCGGCATCAGAGCGATCTTCTCGACCGGCTCAATGGCGAGCAACTGCAAAGAGGACATGACATTTTGTAAAGCAGACACTACAATGTGACCGAGTGGGCGGAGCGGTCCAGCGTGGACACCTCAGCTTTCGAGTTCCACGGCCAGCACGAGGGCGTCCTCCCGGGGCTCCGCGTAGTACGAACCGTGGCGTCCGATTTCGCGGAAGCCGAAGCGGCGGTAGAGCTCCGCGGCCCGGGTGTTCGAGCTGCGGACGGCGAGGTAGACCCGGCCCACGCCGCTTTCGCGAAGGTGATCCAGGACGCGGGACAGCAGCGCCTCCCCGGCACCGCGCCCGCGGCGCGCCGAGCTCACCGCCAGGTTCGCGAGTTCGGCCTCCCCCTCGCCGATCACGGCCACCCCGTACCCGATCACCACCCCCCCCTCCACCGCCACCACCACGACCACCTCGTCGCGGCCCAGCAGCGACGCGAACGTCTCGGGGCTCCACGCCTCGGAGAACGTCGCCTCCTCGATCCCGGCGATCGCGGCCAGGTCGTCCTCGCGGGCCCGGCGCACCACCACCCCCCTCATCCCGGCTTCCATTCCCGCACGTACGACGGCTCCCACACCGCGACATCCACCGCCACCCACGCGCAGCAGCGGGTCAGCGCGCCGGCCCCGGGAACGCCCGCGGGGGCGGGCCGCACGGTGAAGCCCGCCGCGCGGATCAGCGCCTCGTGCGCCGTCGCCCCGTCGCCCATGAAGACGGTGCCCAGCGGCGGGCGGCCTCCGATCACGTCCACGATCGTGCCGCCGTGGGGCCCGATCACGCGGACCACTCCGCCGTCTCCGACATCGTACGCGGCTCCGTACACCCGGCCGCGCCGCGCGTCGAAGAGCACGTAGCGCACCTCGCGCTGCCCGTTCGGCGGATCCGCCTGCCCGGCCACCGCCGCCGCACGGAGGCTCGACACCGGGTAGAGCGGAAGGTGCAGGCTCGACGCCAGCGCCTTGGCCGCGGCCCCCGCGATCCGGACCCCCGTGAAGGAGCCGGGACCCGCGCCCACGACGATCCCGGTGAGCTCGCTCGCGTCCTTTCCCGCCTCGGCGAGCACCTCGCGCACCGCCGGGATCAGCGCCGCGGCGTGCCGGCCGGGCTCCGCGAGCAACCGTTCCGCCGCCACCGTCCCAGCGACGGCCAGCGCCACCGATCCCGCACCGCCGGAGGTCTCGATGGCCAGCACCGCGCCGGCAGGCCGCCGCGCCCCGTCTCCGGGCCGACCGCTTCCCGCCTCCGGCCGCCGCGCCCCGTCTCCGGGCCGACCGCCCTCCGCCTCCAGTTGGCGCACCTGGTCCACGGCCCGACTGCCAGCCGCATCCGGTCGCCGCGCCTGGTCCTGCCGGCCCTTCACCGGGCCCTCGCCGGGAATCCCGGAAGAGGCGGCGGATCGCCGAACGACTTGATCTCCGCCTCCCGGAGGTCCGCTCCTCCCTGCGCGTAACGCAGGTGCACCTCCCAGCGCTCTCCGGGCAAATGCGCGCCCGCCCGCTCCGGCCACTCGACCAGCACGATCGCCTCCTCGTCCCCCACCACATCGTTCCATCCGATCCCGTCGAGCTCCTTCGGCGACCGCAGGCGGTAGAGGTCGGCGTGAATCACGGCACCCCGTCCCCCGGACTCATAGCCCCCGATTTCGTAGCGGAAGAGCAGGTTGAAGGTCGGAGACGGCAGGTAGTCGCACACCCCGGCGCCCTCCGCCACCGCCCTCGCCAGGACCGACTTCCCCGCCCCGAGCGGCCCCCTGAGACCAATGAAGACGGGCGGGCGCACCTCCCTCCCGATCCGGCGGCCCCAGGCGGCGAGCTCGGCTTCGGTCAGCCTCATCGGACTCGCAGTCCGCGAATGACTCCGCATGAGCACCGAGAGCGGCGAGGCGCCAGGCCGTCCGGCCAGCTCACGTTCACCCTGCCGCACTCCCTCACCGCGCCGCCTTCAGCTCGAACAGCTGGTCGCGCAAGGACGCCGCGCGCTCGAAGTCGAGTGCCTCCGCCGCCTTCGCCATCTCCTGCTCGATGATCTTGATGAACTCCTCGGTGTCGACCTCGTCGGCGTACTCCTTCCCCGGTTCCGCGACCTTCACCGCCGGCTTCTCGCGGGCGTCCGCGACCCGCGTGGAGAACTCGATCTCCTCGACGCTCTTGCGGATGGTGCGCGGCTCGATCCCGTGCTTCTCGTTGTGCGCGAGCTGGACCTTGCGCCGCCGCTCCGTCTCGTCGAGGCACACCCGCATCGATGCGGTGATCCGGTCGGCATAGAGGATCGCCTTGCCGTTCACGTTGCGAGCCGCGCGCCCCACCGTCTGGATCAGGGAGCGGGCGTTGCGCAGGAATCCCTCCTTGTCGGCGTCGAGGATCGCGACCAGCGAGACCTCGGGCAGATCGAGCCCCTCGCGCAGCAGGTTGATGCCCACCAGGACATCGATCCGCCCCAGCCGCAGCGTGCGCAGGATCTCCATCCGCTCGATCGCGTCGATGTCGGCGTGCATGTAGCGCACCCGGATCCCGATCGACTGGAAGTACTCCGACAGGTCTTCGGCCATGCGCTTGGTGAGCGTCGTCACCAGCACCCGTTCGTCGCGGTCGGCGCGTTCGCGGATCTCTGCAAGGAGGTCGTCCACCTGGCCGCGCACGGGCCGCACGTCGATTGAGGGGTCGACCAGCCCCGTCGGGCGGATGATCTGCTCGGTGATCACCCCGCCCGAGCGCTCCAGCTCGTAGTCGCCGGGGGTGGCCGAGACGAAGACGACCTGCGGCAGCAGCTCCTCCCACTCGTCGAAGCGGAGCGGGCGGTTGTCGATCGCCGAGGGGAGCCGGAAGCCGTGGGAGACCAGCGTCTCCTTGCGCGACCGGTCGCCCCGCGACATCCCGTGGATCTGTGGCACGCTCACGTGGGACTCGTCGACGATCAGCAGGAAGTCCTCGGGGAAGTAGTCCATCAGACAGGCCGGCCGCTCGCCCTCCCGCCGGCCGCTCGTGTAGCGGCTGTAGTTCTCGATGCCGGGGCAGGTCCCCATCTCCAGCATCATCTCGAGGTCGAAGTTGGTGCGGGATTCGATCCGCTGGGCCTCCAGGAGCATCCCCGCGGTCCTGAACCGGTCCACCTGATCGGCCAGCTCGTCGCGCACCAGCGGCTCCATCTCCTCGATGGTGCGGCGGCGGGTCACGTAGTGCGACGCGGGGTAGATGGCGGTGCGGTCCAGCGCCGCGATCGTCTCGCCGGTGAGCGGGTCGAAGCGGGTGATGCGCTCGATCTCGTCGCCCCACAGCTCGATCCGCACGGCCTGTTCGTCGTAGGCGGGGAAGATCTCGACGGTGTCGCCGCGCACCCGGAAGGTGCCGCGCTCGAAGGAGATGTCGTTGCGCTTGTAGAGGATCTCCACGAGGCCGCGCAGGATCTTCTGCCGGGGGACCTCCTCGCCGGCCGCCAGGTGGAGCATCAGGCCGCGGTAGTCGGCCGGGTTGCCCAGCCCGTAGATGCACGAGACCGAAGCGACCACCACCACGTCGCGCCGCTCGATCAGCGACGAGGTGGCGCGCAGCCGCAGCCGCTCGATGTCCTCGTTGATCGAGGCGTCCTTCTCGATGTAGGTGTCGGTCGCGGGGACGTAGGCCTCGGGCTGGTAGTAGTCGTAGTAGGAGATGAAGTACTCGACCGCGTTGGTCGGCAGCAGCGACTTGAGCTCGCCGTAGAGCTGCGCGGCCAGGGTCTTGTTGTGCGACATGACCAGCGCGGGCCGCCCGCACTGCGCGATCACGTGGGCCATCGTCAGGGTCTTGCCGGTCCCGGTGGCGCCGAGAAGGGTCTGGAAGCGGTTGCCGGCGCGGATTCCCGCGACCAGCTCTTCGATCGCCCCCGGCTGGTCTCCCTTCGGCTCGAAGGGGGCGTGGATCTCGAAGTCAGGCATCGGGGCCGAAGAGCTCGCTCTCCCCGAAGCTCTCGCGCCGGATCACCGAGGTGACCCCCTTCACGCGGTTCACCGCGTCGATGACGCGCTTGAGGTGGTTGAGGTCCTGCACCTCCACCACGAACGCCGCCGTCATGCCGCCGTCGGTGCCGCGCATGTCGGCGTGCTGGATGTCGGTGGCGGTCTCGCTGATGGTGCGGGCGACGTCGCCGAGCAGTCCGCGCCGGTCGGTCCCCTCCATGTAGAGGTGGACGAAGAAGCGGTCGTCGCGCTCGGTCTTCCACTCGATGTCGACCCGGCGGCCGGGGTCCTCGTCCAGGTTGAGGACGTTGGGGCAGTCGGTCCGGTGCACCGAGATGCCCCGGCCCCGCGTGATGTAGCCGATCACATCGTCCCCGGGCACCGGCTGGCAGCACTGCGAGTAGCGCACCATCAGGTTGTCCACGCCCCCGATGGCCACCCCCCGGTTCGACTTGCGGATCTTCTCGGCGATCCGCTCCAGCGCCGACGGCGAGCGCTTCACGACTTCGGAGGGATCCTCGTCCGGGTACAGGCCGCGGATCACTGCCGCCGGGCCGATGTCCCCCCGGGCGAGCGCCGCGAGCACCTCGTCGAAGGTCCTGTAGTTGAGCCGCCGGGCCCCCTTCCGCATCTCGTCGTTGCTCGGTTTCGGGCGCCGCGCCTTGCGCAGCTCCCGCTGGAAGAAGTCCTGGCCGATGCGCAGGGCGCGGTCGTACTCCTCCCTGCGGATCCACTGGCGGATCCTCTGGCGGGCGCGCGAGGTCTTCACGAAGCCCAGCCAGTCGCGGTTGGGCCACTGGCGCGGGTTGGTCATGATCTCGACCGAGTCCCCGCTCTTGAGCTTCCGCGACAGCGGCGCGATCCGGCCGTTCACCTTGGCGCCCGCGCAGTGCAGCCCCACCTCCGTGTGCACCGAAAAGGCGAAGTCGATCGGCGACGAGTCCACCGGCAGCTGCTTGACCTCGCCCTTCGGCGTGAAGACGAAGATCTCGCCCTGGAAGAGGTCCATCCGCAGGAACTCCATGAACTCCTCCGGCTCGCTCGCCTCCTTCTGCCACTCGAGCACCTGCCGGAACCACGTCAGCGCGTCGTCGACCCCGCTGTCCCCGCCCTCGTCCTTGTAGCGCCAGTGCGCGGCGATCCCGAACTCGGCCGTGCGGTGCATCTCCCCGGTGCGGATCTGCACCTCGTAGCGGCGGCCGCTCGGGCCCAGCACGGTCGTGTGGATCGACTGGTACATGTTCGACTTGGGCGTGGCCACGTAGTCGTGAAAGCGCTCCGGGATCGGCGTCCAGCGGCCATGGATGATCCCCAGCGCGGCGTAGCAGCCCTGCACCGAGTCGGTGATCACCCGCAGCGCCATCAGGTCGTAGATGTCGTCGTAGCTGCGGTCCTGGGTCACCATCTTGCGATGGATGGACCAGAGGTGCTTCGGCCGGCCGGTGACCTCCGCCGTGACGCCGGCGGCCTTGAGCGCGTCCTCCAGCGGCCGCTGCATCTCCTGGATGTGCCGCTCCCGGGCACGCCGCCGCTGCCGCACGAGCTTCCGCAGGTCGTCGTAGGCCTTGCGGTCGAGGAACTTGAACGACAGGTCCTCCAGCTCCCACTTGATCGCCGCCATCCCGAGCCGGTGGGCGAGCGGCGCGTAGATCTCCCGCGTCTCCCGCGCGATGGGCTTCTGCTTCCCGACCGGCAGGTACTCCAGCGTGCGCATGTTGTGCAGGCGGTCGGCGAGCTTCACCAGGATCACCCGCGCGTCGTTGGCCATCGACAGCAGCAGCTTGCGGTAGTTCTCGACCTGGCGCTCGGTGCTGGAGCGGAAGCGCACCTTCCCGATCTTGGTGACGCCGTCGACGATCGACGCGACCTCGTCGCCGAAGATCTCGCGGATCCCCTGCAGGGAGACGACCGTGTCCTCGACGACATCGTGCACCAGCGCCGCCACCACCGAGGCCGAGTCGAGCTGCAGCGAGGTGACGATCGTGGCCACCTCCACCGCGTGGTTGATGTACGGCTCGCCCGAAGCGCGGCGCTGCTCGGAGTGGGCCTCCGCGGCAAGCTCGTAGGCCGCCCGGACCGCCTCCACGTCGAGACGCTCCGCGTACGCCTCCATCGCCCGTGCCAGGGGCCTCGGAAACCCGCGGATCGTGATGACCCGCTCTGCCGTAGCTGTCGTCGCCATGCTCGCCGCACTCCCTGTCCGCCGTGCCTGTTACAATCTATGTCCTTGGACGCGGCAAGGGTTAGTGGCAGGTAGCGCTTTGCCGCCCGTGGCGAACAAAAATGGTAACTACACATGACACAATGTAATGTTTGCATTACACCTGCAACGGTGGACCGTCGAGAGCCGGACCCAAGCCGGAAGAGCGTTCTTCGCCAAGGCGCGGTCGGTGGTGGCCGTCCGTGCGCCAGCGTCCGGATTGACAACAGGGGAACCGGGCGAGAATCCTTGAGCTTCCCGGCACCGAAGGCACGTCCATTCAAGGGGTCCCCATGATCCGCCGAATCCAGGCGCTCAACTACCGCTGCCTCCGGTACGTGGATGTCTCGCTCGACAGGTTCCATGTACTGATCGGTCCCAACGCCAGCGGGAAGAGCACGCTCTTCGACGCCATCGCCTTTGTTGGAGACCTGGTCCGGGACGGGCTGGAGAAAGCCGTTGGAGACCGGACCACGAACTTTCAGGACCTGGTGTGGGCCCGGTCTCAGCAGGCGATGGGCTTTGAACTCGCGATCGAATGGGGGGTGCCGGAGGAAATCCGGAAGCTCCTGCCCCACGACAAGGGGTTTCGGGTCTTTCGGTATGAGGTCGCCATCAGCGAGGACAGCAGCGGAATCCGTATTGAGTCCGAACGCGGCCTTCTGATGCCTTTGATCGAGCGCCCGGCCAACCCTCAGCGAAGCCTCTTCCCGAATCCTCCAACTCCGCCCAGGTCGATACTTGTGGGTGGGGGAAAACACGGAATCAGGACGGTGCTCAGCAAGTCGAAGGAGGGTACCGACAGCTACTACGTCGAGACGGAGTCCCAGGCCGGCAAGGGGTGGGTCACCACCATTGCCTTCGGGCCCCGCCGCTCCACACTGGGTAATCTGCCGGAATCGCCTACCAAGTTCCCGATGGCCACGTTCGTCAAGCGCGCACTGGATTCCGGAGTCAAGCCCGTTTTCCTTGATGGCCCTGCCATGCGGAAGCCTTGTCCTCCCGTATATGGGGCGAATGGCTTCGCGGATGATGGATCCAATCTGCCATGGGTGGTGAAGCGACTCCGTGAGCAACATCCGACCGACTTCGACGAATGGCTGAGTCACGTCCGGACGGTTCTCTCGGATCTCAAGGACATACGGGTGATAGAACGACAGGAAGACCGCCACGCCTATCTGAACCTTCACTACGAAACCGGCCTGGAGGTGCCCGTTTGGACAGCTTCCGATGGCACCATGCGACTGCTTGCACTCACGCTGCTGGCCTATCTCCCGGAGAATCGATTCGTCTACCTTCTCGAGGAGCCTGAGAACGGTGTCCATCCCCTCGCACTCGAGGGGATCCGCGATTCACTGTCGTCGGCGTATGACGCGCAGGTCCTTGTCACAACCCACTCGCCGGCATTCCTCGCCCTGGTCGACCCCTCGGAGGTGCTGTGTTTTGACAAGAACGCCGATGGAGCCACGGATATTGTGCGTGGAAGCGAGCATCCGGTTCTGGCAGACTGGCAGGGCACGATCAACATGGATGTGCTCTTTGCCAAGGGCCTCGTGGGGTGACCCGGCAAGGGGAGCGCGGAGGGCTGGTCGTTCTGGTGGCGGACCGGGACATCGAAGAGGCGTTGGCGCAGGTGTTTCGGCGTTCCGAGTCGCTCGGGCTCGCTTCGTTTCGTCGTGAGATTCGGCGGTATCCGGGTCGAGACGCAGGGTGTTACACGGACGCCGCCAATTTCCTGAGACAGTTCTTGCGCGCTTTCCGATATGCGCTCGTGGTCTTCGATCGCCGGGGCAGCGGTAGTGCTTCATCCCGCCAGGAGATCGAGCACTCGGTCGAGGATAGCCTGCGGCGAAACGGTTGG
Organism: Gemmatimonadota bacterium; assembly: GCA_022822445.1. Taxonomy (GTDB): domain Bacteria; phylum Gemmatimonadota; class Gemmatimonadetes; order Longimicrobiales; family Gaopeijiaceae; genus Bin94. The sequence continues at coordinate 157,185 of JAJEBR010000112.1, forward strand.
GAGGACCGAGGGCGGGCCGTCGTAATCGACCCGGAACTCGAAGCCTGGGTTTGGGCCGGATCCCCGGTCGTGTCCACAGCGCTCGGGTGGGGTCGGGAGTATGACGCGCTTCGCCGTTGGCTGGAAGCAAAAGGACTGTGGGACGAAGGCATCTCGAAACCGGACGACCCCAAAAACGCCATGTCCCAGGCTCTGCGTGGTGCGCCGACGGCCTCCCGACGCCGCCGCTCGGCGAGGCTGTTCGGAGAAATCGCTGCAGGTGTCTCCCTGGAAGGTTGTCAGGACCCTGCGTTTCTGAAACTCCGCAGGATCCTCCAGGAGTGGTTTCCCAGGACTGAGCCATGAGCGATGATGCACACGCTCGCCAGGCACACTCCCGAATCAGGGCGCTGGCGCGCCCCGACAAGTGGTGCCTGGGCGGATTGGACGGGGTGGTCTGGGCTCCGCCGTTCCCGCGCTGGCCGGACCGGCCCGGGTTCTGGGACGCGGCCCACCTGCTGCACTACCCGGTCGAACCCTGTTTTGCCGTGGCGCTGCTGGACGTCGAGGGCCGGGAGATTCCGCTCTCGGCTGCTCCTGCGGGAGATGCGCCGGATACCGAAGGACACGCTGGTTCAGGCTCCGGCCACGGGTCCGACGGGTATCCGGGGACCCGGTGGTGTCCCGGCTCTCTGACGGTGAAATGGCGAATGCCAGGCGGCCCGATGGCGGTGGAGGACCGGCGGGTCCGGCCAGGGGGAATTCTGGAGTCCTGTTGGAGGATGGAGGGTGCTCCGCCTGGGTCCGGCAACGACGCTGCGTTCGGCGGCGAAGCGTCGGCGAGCACCGCGTACGATTCCGGTGCCGACGCCGCCCCCGGCTTCATTGTCGCCTTCACCGCCCAGCCCGCCGGTTCGGTCGCGAGCCTGAAACCCACCGCGGGCGGGACGCGGTGGGTGCGCACCGTGGCCGACAGGGCGGGCCGCGAACTGGCCGTCGAGATGGAGATCCGCGGGCCGGGTGAACCCGAATGGCAGAGGGCACTGCCTTCGGAGGGAACGGCGACGCCGGTGTGGACGCTGTCCCCGTTTGCCGAAGGAGGGTTCGATGGCGTCCCGGGCCCGCTTCCGGCCGACGACATCGGGTGGATCTGGGTGGCCGTGGCGTTTCGTGTTCCCGCGGGGGGACAAGGGCCGACTGCGCTGCGGATGAGGCTTGCGCCGAGGTTGCGGGGAGCCGTTTGGCCCGGGATGGACGCGGAGGCAGGCGCGGGCGCAGGGGAGGACGCACACCTCGATTGGGATTCCTTCTTCGCCTCCTTCCCATCCTTCTCCTGTGGCGATCCGCACCTCGACCGCTACTTCGACTACCGCATCCAGGGCCTCGGCCTCAACCGCATCGAGGGGCGGTGGGGGAACGTCGGACACCCGTGCATCGCGGAAGGAATCGGGTACTTCCACGTCCCGATCACCTACAGCGCGCAGTGTCACATGATGGAGATGCGCTGGCGTGCGGGCGGGCGGGAGGCATGGGGGTCGCTCCTCAACTTCCTCGACAACCAGAAGGAGGACGGGTCGCTGCACGGGCGGCTCTACCCCAATCACCTGGAAGGGACCGACTTCTATCACGCGAACTGGGGCGATGCGCTGCTTGCGGTCGAGGACATGCACCCCGATACGAGGCCGGGCCGTCCCACGCTGACGCGCTGCTACGACGGGCTGGCACGCTACGCCCGCTGGCTGATCGCCGAGCGCGATCCGGAGGGGTCGGGGATGTTCACCGTCGTCAACCACTTCGAGACCGGCCAGGAGTACATGTCCCGCTACATGGCGGTGGACGAGACGGCCGACGTGAGTGGCTGGCGCCCGCGGCTGCGGCTGAAGGGGATCGACGTGACGGTGTATGCGCACCAGCTCTTCCGCGCGCTGGGCACGATCGCGGGGCGGCTGGGGCGGGAGGACGACGCATCCGGTTGGAAAGTGGTGCAAGATAGTTGTGCAAGCGCAATAAAACGGTGCATGTGGTGTCCGGTTGCACAACTCTTCACCGACGTGGACGGCCGCACCGGCGAACGCACCGGCGTGAAGGCCGCGGTCGGGTTCCATCCGCTGCTGACGGGCCTCGTGGACGGTACGCGCCTCGACGCGATGCTGGACCACCTCGAGGACCCGTCCACCTTCGGCACGCCCTTCCCGCTGCCTTCGTCGAGCGTGGACGACCCCCGCTTCTCGGCCGAGGGGATCTGGAGGGGGAAGCGGCGCAACTGTCCCTGGAACGGGCGGGTGTGGCCGATGACGACCAGCCACGTGATCGAGGGGCTGCTGCGCTGCTGGCGTCGGGGCAGCGGGCGCGCCGGCGCTCTGGCCGCGGAGATGCTCGCGCGCTTCGTGCGGATGATGTTCACCGGCGGCGATGTCGACCGGCCGAACTGCTTCGAGCACTACAACCCGTACACCGGGCGGGCATGCCACTTCCGCGGAATCGACGACTACCAGCACTCGTGGGTGATCGACCTGCTTGCGCGGGGGATCGCCGGGCTGCACGTGGATACGGAGGGAGTTGAAGTGCGGCCGTTGCCGCATGGGCTCGAGCATGTTTCGCTGGGACCGGTGGCGGCGCGGGGGCGGCAGTTGGCGGTCGAGATGGATGGGGAGCGGGTGAGGCTGACGGTGGATGGGGAGCGGTTCGGCGGGACGCGGGAGCGGGGGGTGCGGGTGGGCTGGACGGAGGCCGGGCCGTGAGGGCGGGCGCCGTCGGCTGTGCCGTCCGGGCGGGTCGCGCTGTGTCGGGGTGGGGCGCCGGGGGGCGCATCCCGTGAGCCGCGCGGCGCGGGGCGTGGTGCTGCGGGGCGTCGAGAAACGCTTCGGCGACGTGACCGCCGTGGCCGCGATCGATCTCGAGGTTCGCGCAGGCGAGCTCATGGTGCTGGTGGGGCCGTCCGGGTGCGGCAAGAGCACGCTGCTGCGCCTCATCGCCGGGCTCGAGGAGCCCACCGCGGGGGAGGTGTGGATCGGGGAACGGTGCGTCGACGAGGTCGCGCCGGGCGACCGCGATGTGGCGATGGTCTTCCAGAGCTACGCGCTCTACCCGCACATGACCGTCGCGCAGAACCTGGGCTTCGGCCTCCGGGTGCGGGGCGCGGGCCGGGCGGAGATCGAGGAGCGGGTGGGCCGGACCGCGGAGGTGCTGGGGCTGACGGAGCTGCTGTCGCGCCGTCCGGGCCAGCTTTCGGGCGGCCAGCAGCAGCGGGTGGCGCTGGGCCGGGCGATGGCGCGCGATCCCGGAGTCTTCCTCTTCGACGAACCGCTCTCGAACCTGGACGCGGGGCTGCGGCTGCGGACGCGCGACGAGATCGCGTCGCTGCACCGGCGTCTCGGCACGACCATGATCTTCGTGACGCACGACCAGGTCGAGGCGCTCTCGCTGGGCCAGCGGGTCGCGGTGATGGACCAGGGGCGGCTCCAGCAGGTGGGGACGCCGGATGAGATCTACCGACGGCCTGGCAACCTCTTCGTGGCGGGCTTCGTGGGGTCGCCGCCGATCAACCGGCTTGCGCTCGCGCGTGACCGGGAGGGCAGCCTCGCGGGTGGGCCGTTTCGCTTCGCGGGGGACTGGGGGTTTGGTGCGGCGACGCTCGGGGTGCGGCCGGAGGATCTTGCTCTGGGTGAGGCAGGTGCTGCCGCCCAGGGGCCCGGGGAGGGCAGGAATGCTCGGCGGGGCGGCGCTGACCGGGCTGGGCGACGCGCGGCAGGGTTGGAGGCGCCGCCCGATTTCGCGGCCACCGTGCTGCGCGTGGAGGCGCTGGGGAGCGAGCAGCGCGTGCATCTGGACGGGCCGGGCGAAGCGGGCTGGGTGGCGCGCGTGCCGCCGGCGTTGCGGGTCGCCGCGGGAGACCGCGTGGACGTGTCGGTCGCGTGGGAGAGGACGCACCTCTTTGGTCCCGATGGCAGCCGGGTGGGGGCGGCGCCCGGGCGGGGCGCGGGGGAATCGCCGTGAGAATCGGCACACGGCTCGGAGCCCTGCCTGGATGCGGTACCCGCGCGGGATGCGTCCGCAACCGCTGCTCGCGCCTGTGCTCGCGCCTGCGCGCGCGCCGGGCTCCGGCAACGGCAGCGGCCGACGCGTGCGCCATCGCCATCGTCGTCGCCGCCGCCTGTTCCCCCGCCCCACCCGACACCGCCACTCTGCGCGTCGCGCTGTGGGCCGGCGGACACGAACTCGAGATCGAGCAGCAGGTCGCGGCGCGCTACGAGGCGCTCCGTCCCGGGACGCGGGTGCTCCTCGAATCGGCCCCGAACGGGTACGAGGAACGCCTCCTCACCTCGATCGCGGCCGGCCATCCCCCCGATGTCTACCTCCTCGACTCGCCCGACATCCCCACCTTCGTGGACCGCGGGCTCGCGGTCGACTTCGCGCCCTACCAGGAGGCGCTGGGCTTCCGCGCGGACAGCGTCTTCCCGCAGGTGCTGGAGGCGTTCACGCGCGGGGAAGCCATCTTCGCGCTGCCCAAGGACTTCACGCCGATGGTGATCTACGCGAACCGGGGGGCGCTGGAGCGCGCGGGGGTCGACGGGCTCGCGGGCCGGCCCGCAGGCTGGACCTGGGACGACTTCCAGCGGGCGGCGCGCGCCGTTACCGCAGACACGGACGGCGACGGCCGCCTGGATGTCTTCGGGTTCGACTTCCCGCGCAACCTCTACCAGTGGGTGCCGTTCGTGTGGTCCGCAGGGGGGGACATCCTGGGGCCGGAGGGCCGGAGGGCCAGCGGGTTCATGGATGGGCCGGCGGCGCTGGCGGCGTACGGCTTCCTGACGAGTCTGGCCGAGGAGGGTCTTACGCCCGGCGCGCAGTTCGTACAGCAGGGAGACCCGGCGCGTGAGGCGCGTTTCGCGTCGGGCGGGCAGGCGTTCCTGCTTTCGGGGCACTGGACGCTTCCCGTCTTCCGCGACGTGGTGCAGTCGGGCGCGCTGGATCTGGAGATCCTGCCGATTCCGCATCACCCGGCGCAGGGGCGGGCGACGAGCGTGATCTACGCATCGGGGTGGGCCGTGCCGCCGAACGCGGCGAACCTGCGCCGGGCCATCGACCTGGCCGGGTTCCTCGCCTCGCCGGAGGCGCAGCGCATCCGGGCGGGGTCCGGTCTGGCCATTCCGTCGCGCGCCGATGTGGCGGCGGAAATCGCAGCCGCGGACATCACGGGGGTGGAGGATGCGTTCATCGCGCTGGTCGATGGGGCCAGGGTGACCTGGGGGGCTTATGTACGGGACTTCTCCCGGGTCGAGGCGCTGGCGGTGGAGATCATGGACAGGCGGCTGCTGCATGGGGAGGCCCTCGCGGCGAGCGCGGGGGACGTGGCGCGCCGGGTGGACGAGGTGCTGGGGCGGTGAGG
>JAJEBR010000029.1 GCA_022822445.1 Gemmatimonadota bacterium
GGCTCGCCCTCGGCCCCGTCGCTCGCCGCCCACGCCCGGAAGAGCTCGATCTGGGTTTGCGACAGGTAGCGCTCGCCGCGGAAGCGGCCGTAACGGGGTTCGGGGCGCCAGGGGGGCATCCGCCCTGCCGCGGTCGCGCGCGCCAGCCTGCGGGCTCGCGTGGACGCATGTTCGTACGTGGACAGCGCAAACGGGGCGATGCCGCCCGCCTGGTGGCACTCGGCGCAGTTGGCGGCCAGTATCGGCGCCATGTCGCGGCTGTAGGTGACCGTCCGCTCGTCGGCGCTGGGCCAGGGCGCGATGTCGCACCCGACCGGGGCGGTTTCGCGAAGTTCCGCGCGGGGGTCGTGGACCCTGCCGAACGCCTCCCGGAGATCGTGGCTGCGTTCGGAAGGGAGCCGGTCGGTCTCGTGCCGGTTGTCGATCCGCCCCCGGTACAGCAGCCGGTCCTCTTCGTTCACCACGAATGCCTCGACGACCTTGACGGGCCCGAGACGCGTGGCAAGGTCGCCCGACGGGTCGAACAGGACGGGCGCCCGCAAGCCGTACTCGTCGCGGAGCGCCCGCGCATCCGACCACGTCCGCTCGGGGCTGGACACCACCAGGTAGAAATCGATGCCCCGCGCTTCCGCCTCGGCGGTGAAGTCGTTCATCTCGGCCAGATAATCCGTCGACACCGTGCACTCGCCGTCCACGAACACCAGGGCGGCCGGACCCGACCCGTTCTCGTCGCCCAGAGCGCGGATGTTCCCGTCCACGTCCAGGAAGCGGGCGCCGATGATCTCGACGGCCTCCCCCTGTATCGGCGCCGGCTGCACGTCGACTCCGGGGGGGTTGGTGACGACCTGATTGCACGCCCCGGCGAACGCGGCGGCCGCCACACCCGACAGCATCAGGCGAAGCGCGTACTCCCGCCCGCCTGCTCTCCCTGACTCGGTCATCTGCATGTCCCCGGTCATCTGCATGTCCCCGCTCCGATTCGGTCTGCTATTCGTCATCGCGAAATCCGCTCGCTTTCTCGTTTGATAGCCCCTTTGTGATGGTGTCCCAGACAAGATCCTGGGCCTGAACCACGCCGAGCTCGCCGTCGCCGACGGCACGGCAGGCAGCCCATATCAGTCCGTCGATACCTGCCACCACCCACGCGGTGGGCAGATCCGGCCGAATGAAGCCCTCCCGCCGGACGGCTCTCACCAGATCCGCCAGCTCGGACATCTGCCGCTGGTACGCTTCGGCGATCTCCGGCTCGTCGTCGAGTTCGGGGGCCGATCCCAGAAACCGATAGGACTCCCCCACGCCGACAACGGCCCGCGTGATCAGTCTCAGCGCGTCGGTCGCCGTGCAGGCCTGTGCCACGGCCTCCCGCGCCACCCTGTCCGTCTCGTCGATCGCCCGCTCGGCCAGCGCCTTGAGCAGCCCCGCCCGGCTCTCGAAGTGACGAAAGACCGTCGCCCGCCCCACCCGCGCCTCGGCCGCAATCTGGTCGACGGTGGCGTTCGGGCTCCGCGTCAGTGCCCTGCCGGCTGCCTCGAGGATTCGTTCTCTGGTCGCTAACGCCATGAATGATACCTTTTCATCTTGAATAAGACGATAAAGTATCACCAATAATGCGACTGCCGTCAAGTAGCGGAACAGCGGGGACCTACTCGATGGGGCCAGGAGCCTGCGCCGCAGAAGGGGCCATTCATCCGGGGGACCGTCAGCCTGGGGACCGTTAGCTGTTAGCCCTCTCCGGGGACGGTCAGCCCGGGGACCGTCACGGCTTTTTTCCCGATCGGGAAAAATTGTGCAGTATCCCGGTCACAGTTTTCCCGATCGGGACAATTCCTGTGACGCATCGCCAGGAGGGAGCGCATGGGCTCCGCCAGCATGCGTGCGGGTGACGAACACGCGCGGACGAATTTCGACGCCTGCCCCGTCCTAAATCCCCAAGAGCACCCACGCCGCCCAGACGCTCGCGGCCAGGGCGGCCCCGTAGCACGGCAGCTTCAGCGCACCCGCGTACCGCCGCAGCCCCACATCCATCAGCAGGTGGCGGACCCGGTGCATGCAGTGGAAGAACGACAGCGTGATGACACCGAGGAGCGCGACCTTCACGGGCCACCATCCCACCGCCTCCGCAAACGCCGCCGCGCGCTCCGACGCGACCGCCGCGTCACCCGCCGGCAGCAGGAACCCGGTCACGATCACGAACGCCGGTACGAAGAGCGCGGCCATCACGCCGCCGGCCGAGAAGAGCGCCCACCAGAAGGCTTCGCCGGAACGACGCGCGGGGCCGCCGCCCCCCGGTCCGGTGCCGCTGCCCGCGCTCACCTGACCACCCACCACACGATGACCGCACTCACGGTCAGCCACGGTCCGTACCCCATCACGATCTGCGCCACCGGGCCCGGCAGCCGCCTCTCGCCGAGGAAGACCGGCATCGCCTGGGGCACCGCGCCGAAGAAGGTGACGGCGTGCCACACCGCGGCGATCAGCGCCACCACATGCGCCGCCATCCACGCCGGGCTGCCCAGCGCCGCGATCCATTCGGCGAAGGCCGCCTCCCCGCCGCCGACGCTGGCAAGCGTCATGACGAACACCACCAGGTACCCCGCCATGAAGACGCTCGTCAGCTCCCGGATCATGAAACGGAGGTAGCCGGGCCGCTCCGTCCACCAGGCCCAGCGGTGCGGTCGGTGGTACTGTCCGCTCATCCTCCGGCCCCCCTCGGCATGACGAAGCCCTTGAAGTACTCCTGGGCGCCCATCGCCTTGGCCTGCTGGATCGCGCCGGCCGGATCGACGTGCTTGGGGCACACCACCGAGCACTCGCCGACGAAGGTGCACCCCCACATCGCCTCGTCCGACAGCATGACCTCCATCCGCTCCGACTGGCCCTGGTCGCGGGAGTCCTTGTTGTAGCGGTGGCCGAGCGCGAGCGCCGCGGGGCCGAGGAACTCCTCCTCGTGGCCGACCACGGGGCAGGCCGCGTAGCAGAGCATGCAGTTGATGCACATCGAGAACTGCTTGTAGCGCGCCAGCTCGGCGGGGGACTGGAGGTACTCGCCCTCGGAGGTGTCGTTCACGTCGTCGCGGATGATGTACGGCTTGACCGCGTCGAGCTTGTCCATGAAGCCGTCCATCGAGACGACCAGGTCCCGCTCGACCGGGAAGTTGACCAGCGGCTCGACCTTCACCGCGCGCGGATGGTAGTCCTTCAGGAAGGCCGCGCAGGTGAGCTTCGGCTCGCCGTTCACCATCATCCCGCAACTCCCGCAAACCCCCATGCGGCAGCTCCAGCGGTGGGTGACCGTGCCGTCGATGTGGTCCTTGATCCAGTTGATCGCGTCGAGAACGACCCAGTCCTCGTCATAGGGGACTTCGTAGGACTGGAAACGGGGCTCCGTATCGGTTTCCGGGTGGTACCGGAAGATCTCCAGCGTGATTTTGCCGTTGTTGGACATGATCGTGCCCCGCTATCTGGTTTCGCCGGAGGCGGCGGTGTCGTCGTTCGCGGCGGCCGCGTCCGCGGGCCGCTTCAGACCCGAGTCCGCGCCGTAGGTGCGTTTGCCCGGCGGCCACCTGGTGATCGTCACCGGGCGGTACTCGATCCTGGGTGCGCCGCCGTCCTCGGCGCGGAAGGCCAGCGAGTGGGCGAGGAAGTCGTCGTCGTTGCGGTCGGGGTGGTCGAGTCGCTGGTGGGAGCCGCGCGATTCGGTGCGCTCCATGGCCGAATGCGCCATGGCCTGGGCCACATCCAGCAGCGAGGCGAGTTCCAGCGCGGCAGTCAGCTCGGTGTTGAAGCAGTTCGACTGGTCGTCGAGGGTGATCTTCGCGTAGCGCTCGCGCAGCTCGGCGATCTTGTTGCAGGCGGCGTCGAGCGATTCGGCGTCGCGGTAGATGCCGGCTCCGTCCTCCATGGCGTCGTGCAGCTCCTTGCGGATGACCGCGATCCGCTCGCTGCCGGAGCGGGTGCGCATGCTGAAGTAGTCGCGCCGGATCCGCTCGCCCTCGTCCGCCGCCTGGGCCTCCAGTCCCGATACATCGTAGTCGGGCCTGTCCATGGCGAAACGGGCCGCGTGCGTGCCCGCCTGGGCGCCGAAGACCAGCAGCTCGGTGAGCGAATTCGAGCCGAGCCGGTTCGCCCCGTTGATCGAGACGCAGGCGCACTCCCCGGCCGCGTAGAGTCCGGGGATGCCGGTGGCCGAATTCGAGTCCACGTCGATCCCGCCCATCACGTAGTGGACGACCGGCCGCACCGGGATCGGCTGATGCACCGGATCGATCCCCGCGTAGCTTCGCGCGAGTTCGCGCACGAAGGGAATCCGCTTGTCGATCTTGGCCGCGCCGAGGTGGCGCAGGTCGAGGTGCACCGCGTCGCCGTCCTTCGTCCGGATCGTGCGTCCGGCGTTCTTCTCCTTGATGAAGCACTGGCTCAGCTTGTCCCGGGGCCCCAGCTCCATCGCCCGCTTCTGGGGGTGCCGCGGATCGCCGACGTCCAGCGCCTCGCCGAGGTCGTAGTCCTGCAGGTACCGGTAGCCGTCCTTGTTGACCAGGATCCCGCCCTCGCCGCGCGACGCCTCCGTGATGAGGATGCCGGTGCCCGGGAGCCCCGTGGGATGGTACTGGATGAACTCCATGTCCTTCAGCGCCACGCCCGCCCGGTAGGCCATCGCCATCCCGTCGCCGGTCTTGATCGCTCCGTTGGTCGTGAAGGGGAAGGCCTTCCCGGCCCCGCCGGTGCAGATGATCACCGACTTGCCGAGGATCGCCCGCACCGTGCCGGTCCGCAGTTCGATCGCCGCGCACCCCCGGCAGTTCCCCGCGTCGTCGAGGAGCAGCTTCGAGGCGAAGTGCTCGTCGTAGCGGACGATGTTGCCGTACTTCAGCGTGGTCTGGAAGAGCGAGTGGAGCATGTGGAAGCCGGTCTTGTCGGCCGCGAACCACGTGCGCTCGATCTTCATCCCCCCGAAGGGGCGGACGGCGACCGACCCGTCGGGCATGCGGCTCCAGGGACAGCCCCAGTGCTCCAGCTGGACCATCTCCGGGGGGGCGCGGTTGACGAAGTACTCGACCGCGTCCTGGTCGGCGAGCCAGTCGGCCCCGCTGATCGTGTCGTAGATGTGGTCTTCCAGGCTGTCGTTGTCCTTGATCACCGCCGCGGCGCCGCCCTCGGCCGTCACCGTGTGGCTTCGCATCGGGTAGACCTTGGACACGCACGCCACCGAGAAGGACGGGTTCTCCTCCGCGATCGCGATGGCGGCACGGAGCCCGGCCCCGCCCCCGCCGATGATGATCACGTCGTGCTGGTGCGTCGTCCCGTGGTTCATGCGTCAGACCGCGGCGGGAGGGTGCACTGGAGCCGAAGGAAGGCGCACCGGTGAGGGGGGCGCAGAGGATTCATGGCGAGAGGGGCCAGGGAGGGACGGGAGGCGAGGTTGTTCACGACCGGAAAACTACATGCGTCAGGGACGGGGAATCAAGGGGCAGCTGCGGGTACTCGGCCCGCCGGGCTACCAGAGTACGTCCACACCGTATTCGCGGATGACGCCATCTCGTGTTAGAAGTGTCATGTCCTGTTGATGACAACCTGCAGGACTGCGTCAGTCCGTCCGCGCCGCCATCACCATCCCCTCCACCTCTCCCGCTTCCAGCTCCCGCATGTCGTGCCGGTCCTTCACCAGGCAGCCGAGCGTCTCCGCAACCGTTTCGGGATCGAGCGCGCCCCGGTGGAGGGTCATGAGCGCGCGCGCCCAGTCCAGCGTCTCGGCCACGCCCGGCGGCTTCATCAGCGACCGCTGCCGCAGCGCCTGCACGAAGTGGGTGATCTCGGCGGCGAGCCGGTCGGCGATCCCCGGCACCTTTGTGCGAACGATCTCGACCTCCTTCTCGAAGGGCGGATGCTCGATGTAGAGGTAGAGGCAGCGCCGGCGGAGCGCGTCGCCGATCTCGCGGGTCCGGTTCGAGGTGAGGATGACGGCCGGCCGGTGCGACGCGCGGATCGTCCCCAGCTCGGGGATCGTGACCTGGAAGTCGGAGAGCACCTCCAGCAGAAACGCCTCGAACCCCTCGTCGGCGCGGTCGATCTCGTCGATCAGCAGGACTGGCGGCGAGTCGGGCCGGGTGATCGCCCGCAACAGGGGGCGTTCAAGCAGGTACCGGCGTCCGAAGATGATGTCCTCGAGGCTGTCGTCGGCCCCGCGGTCGGCCCCATCATCGGCGTCCCCGCGGCCGTCGGCATCAGAGGCTGCGGGAGGTCCGGGTTTCCGCCGCCCGTCGGCCTGCCGCTCGTCCGCCGCCTGCCGCTCGTCCGCCACCATCCGCTCGTCCGCCGCCATCCTGAGCCGCAGCAGCTGCTTCTGGTAGTTCCACTCGTAGAGCGCCGTGTTGACGTCGAGGCCCTCGTAGCACTGCAGCCGAATCAGTTCCGCCCCGAGAATGCCCGCCATCACCTTTGCGACCTCGGTCTTGCCGACCCCCGCGTCGCCCTCGATCAGCAGCGGCTTCTCCATCGCGCGGGCAAGGTGGACGGCGGTGACGATCGAACGCTCGGCGATGTAGCCGTGCTCGCGCATCGAAGCCTGGAGGTCGCGGATCTCGGGTCTCACGGACCACCCCGCGCGCAAATGGGGCCGCGCCCCCGGCCTGCGCGCCTATACATACGCCGCCGGATCGGCTTCGAAGCGGGCGCGACAGCCGGGGCAGCAGAAGTGCACGGTCCTTCCGCTGTAGGTGAAGGACGGCGACCCCTCCACGGCTACGGTCATGCCGCAGACCGGGTCCGTTGCGGTTGCAGGTGCGCCTGCACGATTTGCGGCGGCCGTTTCGGCCTCCTCCCCGGCGCAACAGGTGTCCCCCGCCGGGCCGGCACCCTCCTCCGCGCCCATCGCCGTCTCCTCCGCGGCGGCGACCCCCATCCCCGCCCCCCGCGCGGCTCCCTTCCCCGCGCGCACGGCCACGATCTCCGCGAGGATGCTCACGGCAACCTCCTCGGGACTCTCGGCCCCGATGTCGAGCCCGGCCGGCCCGTGCACGCGGGCGACCTCGTCCGCGCCGACGCCCAGGCCCTCCAGCACCGCCCGCACCTGCCGCATGCGCTTCGGCGACACCACCACACCCAGGTAGTCCGGCCGCGCGGCGAGGATCTGCCGCGCGGCGTCCTCGTCACCCCGCCCCATCGTCGCCACCACCGCGAAGAGACGCGCGCCCGACGACCGATCCCGCCATTGCTTCGCCCGCGCCCCGATGGCATCCGCGCCCGGGCCCGCCCCACCCTCCCCCTCGACCCCGGCCTGCTCGACCTCATAGCCCATCGCGCCGCCCAGTCGGGCCACCGCCTCCGCGATCGGCGACGATCCGGCCACCACCAGCCGGGGCACCGGAAACACCGGATTGATGTGCACTTCCACCTTCCCTTCGCTGCCGCAGGACATGGGAACGGGAACGATATCGCGATTCTCGCCCGGTAGCGCTCCGAAGCCGAGCAGCCGGGGCCGCCCGTCGGCGAGCGCGGCCAGGGCATGGCGCACGACTTCGGGCTGGGTGCAGCTCCCGCCGATCCAGCCATGCACACGCCCGTCCCACGTGATCACCGCCGTGTTGCCGGGGGACGCCGAACTGGGGCGTTCCCGGCGCACCACCGTCGCGAGCGCGTAGGGGCGGCGCTCGTCGAGGAGGCGCCGGGCCACGCGGAGGAGGGCGCTATCCACGGGCGGGACCCTCCATCGCCGCGCCGGCCGGGGCGCTCGACCGGGACGCGACCTCCATCGCCGCCCGCGACGGAACCGCGCCGTCCGGAGCCGCGCTGACCCGGGCCGCGCCCGCCACGGCCCCCTCCACTGCCATCCGCGCCCGCTCATAGTCCTCGCGGCTGTCCAGATCGCGGAGCGCTTCGGCGGGCCAATCCACCACCTGCGCCTCCGCCCGGTGCCGCCGCGCCACCTCGCGCCCGCAGCGCCGGTCCATCTGCAGGAGTTCGCCGAAGAGGGAGCGGTCGTAGAGCATCGGGGGCGCGATGGTTTCGCCGCCGTAGCGCGACAGGACCAGGGGTGCGCCGGTCTCGCGGTAGCGGGCGGCCACCGCACAGAGCATCCCGGCGGTCACGAACGGCATGTCCGCCAGCACGACCGTCGCAGCAGCGCAGCCCTCCCCAACCGCCGCGATCCCCGCGCCCACCGACGTGTGCTGGCCCGTCGCGTGCCTTCCATTAAAGACAGCCCTGCACCCGATTCCGTGCAATTCGGCCTCCACGGCCGCCCGCTCATGACCCGTCACCACGACCACCGGGCTCATCCCGGCCTCCGCCGCTCTGCGGGCCGCCCGCCGCACCACACTCTCGCCGCCCAGCTCCAGCAGCAGCTTGTTGCGGCCCATCCGCACGGAGGCGCCGGCCGCCAGCAAGACAGCCGCGACATCGCTCACCGGCGCACGGCCTCCGCCGCAGCCGCGGACACGCCTCTCCGCTCGCCATCCTCCGCGGCCCCGGCCGCGCCACCCACCGCAGCCCCGGGCCCGCCCCCCGCCCCGCCATCCCGCCGACCGCCCGGCAGCGGCGTCCCGCTCTCCACCCAGGCCGACCACCAGAGAACCGCCAGCATCTCGGCGCCGGCGGCCAGCCTCTCCGCCGCGAACTCCAGCGCCTCGGGGGCGGCGGGGCGCCAGGGATCGAAGCCGACGTCGCGGTCGAGGCGGTAGAGCGTCTCGACCTCCGCGTGGGAAGCCATGATGTGATCCATCACCGCCGCGCGCGCCGAACCCGCGACGGACTGCAGCGGAGCCGTGCCCAGATGCCGCGTCACATCCGCGTCGGTGACCTGCGTCGTCACGAATCCCGTCTCGAAGCGCGCGTGGAATCCGTTGTCCGTGGTGTAGCCTTCCGGGTTGGGAGTGTCCCGGTCCCAGCCGTTGAAGTGGATCGTGGTGTGGTGGGGCTGCGATCCGTCAGCCACGTAGTGGCCCAGGATCCCGGCGTCGTTGACGATCCGCTCGGCGATCCATGCCCGCCGCTCCGGGTCGGTCTCCGCCCGCCACAGCCGCCATTCGGTAACGATGCGCTGGTACAGCTCGGTGATCCGGAAGGGCAGGAATCCGGCGGCCTGCTCGGGCCGCTCCAGCCCGGCCTCGTAGAGCCGCCGCAGAAAGTCGAAGCGGTCGCGCGCCGCGAGCGCCCCATCGGGAACGTTCTCCAGGTCGATGTAGTGGTCGTACTGGAAGGCCTGATCCATCTCCCGCTGCCGGCCCACGCGCCAGCGGTCCGGCTCGGGATTCAGGTAGACCAGCCGCTCGCCCGCCTGCCGGAAGAAGGCCGGCATCCCGGCCGGCAGCCGGGTCACGGCGGCCCGCGCCGCCATTTCGTGGCCCGCGCCACCCCACGGCGGGGTTGGAACGGCGGAGTGCGCGCCGCCGCCGCCCGCAGGCACGGCCGCGCGCGAATCTTCCCCTCCGGGCGCCGCCAGCACCAGCAACCCCGTCGCAATCACCTTCGCCATCGGCATTCCACCGGACATCGGCCCCTACTCCTTCTCCGCGCCCACCGGCCGCCGGTCCATCGCATACGGCGACCGCTGCACGGTCGGCATGATCAGCATCTGCTGAACGTTGACGTGCGGGGGGGTGTTGAGGACGTAGCAGACCGCATCGGCGATATCCTCGGCCGTGAGCGGGTCCACGCCCTCGTAGACGGTGCGCGCCCGATCCTCGTCGCCGCGGAAGCGGACCAGTGAGAACTCGGTCTCCACCATGCCGGGATCCACGCTGGACATGCGTACCCGGGTGCCCAGCAGGTCGATGTTGGCCCCCTGGTTGATGGCGCGGACACCGAACTTCGTGGCGCAGTAGACCGCGCCCTGCGGGTAGACGACGTACCCGGCGATGCTCCCGAGATTGACGACGTGGCCGGAGTCCCGCGCGATCATCCCCGGCAGGACCTCCCGCATCATGTTCAGCAGGCCCTTGATGTTCGTGTCGATCATGTCGTCCCAGTCCTCGTAACTGCCTTCCTGCACGGTATCGAGGCCACGGGCCAGTCCCGCGTTGTTGATGAGGATGTCGGGGACCGGGCCGTCGCGCTCCAGGCCGGCCGCGAAGTCGTGCACTGCCGCACGGTCCCTGACGTCGAAGGTCGCGGTGACGGGTTCGGTCCCGGTGGTGTGCGCGATCTCCCCAGCCAGCGCCTCGAGGCGGTCGCTCCTGCGCCCGGTCAGCACGACGCGCGCGCCCAGCTCAGCCAGCGCGCGGGCGCACGCTTCGCCGATCCCGGCCGTCGCGCCGGTCACGATCGCGGTCTTTCCCCGGATTCGGTTCATGGATTGGGTGTGAAGGGGTAACGGGGCGTCGGTATGTAATGTCTGCTTGTCATTTGGTAATGTCGACCTGACAGAGTGATTGTTTTCGACGACAGCCGGCAGATCCGGCGGCACAGGGAATGTCTGGTGGACGACCGGCCCTTCGCCAGAGGCGGCGCTGACCGCCACTCGCAGGCGCGTCCCTTGTGGGACGTCGCACGCCCGAATAGTAAGCGCCGGTGCCCCGGTCCGTCACGCGGTTCGCGCCTTTCATAATCTCTCCTTCGGATACAGATTGGTTCTCCGCGGCATCCGTCCCGGCCGCACCCGACTTCCCCCACCAATCCCGCCCACAGGAGCCCTCCATGACCTCCCCAAAGGTCCGGCACTTCCGCATCGCCGAGCAGCCCCGGGAGCAGCTCAACCCGTTGATCTCCCGCAGCCTGATCACCGGAGAGCGCACGATGCTCGCCCACGTCTACCTCAAGAAGGGCGCCGTGGTGCCGATGCACTCGCACGACAACGAGCAGATCACCTACGTGCTCGAGGGCGCGCTCAGGTTCCGGATCGGCAACGGGGGGCCGGACGGGCTCGTGGTGCGCACGGGCGAGGTGCTGCACCTGCCGAGCAACGTCCCGCACGAGGCCGAGGCGCTCGAAGACACGATCGACGTGGACGTCTTTACCCCCCCGCGCCAGGACTGGCTGGACGGAGACGACGCCTACCTGCGCGGCGGCGACGCCGGAGAGGGGAGCTGACCCGATGGGCAGCACAGGCAAGCTCACCGGCAGCCCCTGGATCTGGAAGGACGGGGACCACATCCGCTGGGAGGACGCGACGGTCCACGTCATGAGCCTCGCCGTGCAGTTCGCGGCCTCCGTCTTCGAGGGGATCCGCTGCTACGAGACCCCCAGCGGGCCGGCGGTCTTCAGGCTGCACGACCATCTGAAGCGGCTGATGACGTCGAGCCGGACCTACCGCATGCAGCCGGACTACACGATCGACGAGCTGGCGGACGCGACCGTGGCGACGATCCGGAAGAACGGGGTGACTGCCTGCTACGTCCGCCCGACGGTGCTGCGGGGCTACGGCGCGTCGAGCATGCACCCGGAGAAGAGTCCGATCGAGACGTACATCCCCATGTGGCCCTGGGGTGCGTACCTGGGCGAGGAGGCGCTGACGCGCGGGGTGGACGTGTGCGTCTCGTCGTGGCACCGCCCGGCGCCGAACACCATCCCGAGCGGAGCCAAGGCATCCGGCAACTACCTCCTCTCTGCGCTGATGGTGATGGAGGCGTCGTCCCACGGCTACGCCGAGGCGATCGGGCTCGGACCCGGCGGCCTGGTGAGCGAGGGGAGCGGCCAGAACCTCTTCCTGGTCGTGGATGGTGACGTGCTGACGCCGATTCTGGACGGTACATCGCTTTCCGGTATCACGCGGCATACGGTACTGAAGATCGCGGCGGAGCTCGACCTGACAATGCGCGAACAGCTGGTGACGCGGGAGATGCTCTACGGCGCCGACGAGCTCTTCTTCACGGGAACGGCGTCGGAAGTCACGCCGATCCGGTCGGTGGACGGGCTGACGGTGGGCGAAGGCCGGCGCGGTCCGGTCACGGAGCGGATCCAGCGGCGGTACCTGGAGCTGGCGCAGGGGGAAGGGCCGGACCCGTGGGGGTGGCTGACGTATCTGGGGTGAGCGGATTACTCCGGGAACCCGGCGCTGCGAATCGGTGTATCGGGATAGAGCCGTCACACGGTTTGGCCGGATCGACCGTCCCTGGGTAACCGACCGAGGGAGCAAACGCCCAGATGGAACCAAAACGCCAGGAAGGAGCCTTGGAATGTGGAACGCCCGCAATCTTCTGCCCGCCGCCGTCGCGCTTGCGCTGACCACCGCCGCCTGTAGCGACACGACCGAACCGGCGGAACCGCTAACCGAACAGGAGGCGATGGATCTCCTGGAGGGGTACAGGGTGCTGCAGACGCTGACCGACCCCAACATCATCTCCGAGACGGAAGGCGGCGCCGTGATCGAGTGTCCGCTCGGTGGACGGATTGAGTTCACCGGGAGCGCCGAGGATGAATTCGCCGGCGACACGGCGCGCATCAATCTGGACATCCGGGCCAATCCGATGGCCTGCGTGGTGTCGGGCAACGGTACCGAATTCACCATCACCGGTGATCCGAACGTCCGTGAGCGCATCACGCTCGAGATCGTCGGCTTCTTCGAGGTTTTCGACATCTCCGGCGGCACCGTCGGCGCTCTGGCCTGGGAGGCGGACGACCGCTCGGGTAGCTGCGACATCGACCTGGCGCTGGCCGCCGAGCCCGACCTCTCGGACCCGGACAATCCCGGAGTGAACGGCACCCTGAGCGGGATGCTGTGCGGGCACGAAGTCGAGATCGACGTGGACGACCTGCCGATCGAATAGGAAGGCGGGTCTGGCGGAAGCCGGGCCATCCGACCAGAATTGCGGCGGCCGGAGGACCAGCGGAAACGGATAATGGCGATGGCGAGATCAATCGTACCTGCAACAATGGCGATGGTGCTCTGCGCGGTTGCCTGCGGGGGCGATTCGACGTCGCCCGAAAACGTACTGACGGAACAGGAGGCGATCGAGCTCTTCCAGGCGCTGAAGGAGTTCGAGGGTCGGGTGAACTTCGCCGGAATCCCGGGGCTGCAGGAACGCCTTGTCGTCACCTGCCCCGCCGGAGGTCACGCGGAGTTCGCCAGCTGGCTGGATGAGGAGTTCGCGGGCGACACGACGCGGCTCTTTCTCAACCGACAGATCACCCCGAACGCCTGCTGGCTCACGGTCGATGGGGTCCTGTACAGTTTGTTCGGGACTCCTTCGGTTCACGAACAGACTCTGACGGAGACGGTCGGGGATTCCGGGCATTTCGATGTGGAGGGTGTTGTCTTCGGTTCGTTCGGATGGACGTCGGAGGGCCGGTCGTCCGATTGCAGGCTGGAGTTGACCCTCAGCATGGAGTCCGACCTCGCGGACCCCGAAAACCCGATGCTGGTCGGCGACCTCAGCGGGGAGCTGTGTGGCCACAACGTGACCATCGAGGTGTCGGAACCCCTGTGATCGACCGGTGCGGGGACGAGTCCGCGGGGAGCCGCGGGGCCGTTCCCGTTCGGACCCCAGGCGGGCGCCCGGTTACCCGCGGTCCAGGGCGAGGAGCGACCGGAGCAGGACGCTGGCGCCGCGCGCGATGTCGTCGGGGGCCGTGTATTCATCGGGTGAATGGCTGATGCCGCCCCGGCTCGGCACGAAGATCATCCCGACGGGGCCGAGTTCGGCCATGCTCTGGGCGTCGTGGCCCGCGCCCGATGGCATGCGCGTGTGGGAGTAGCCGAGGTCGGCGGCGGCGGCCTCGACGATGTCGCGGAAGCGGGGGTCGGTGGGCGCGGCCAGGCTCTCGTAGAACTGCTCGAGGGTGATGGTGACCTCGCGGTCGGCTTCGATCGTGCGCGCCCCGGCTTCGATGGCTGCGAACACGCGGTCGATCTTCGACATCTCCAGGTCGCGGATCTCGAGCGTGGCCCGCACCTCGCCCGGCACGACGTTGGGCGCGCCCGGGATCGCCTCGATGCGGCCGACCGTGGCGACCTGCCGTCCCGGCATGGTGGTGGCGACTTCGTTCGCCGCGCGAACAAAGTCGGCGGCGGCGACCAGCGCGTCCCGGCGCTGGGGCATGGGGGTCGTACCGGCGTGGTTCTGGGCGCCGCGCACGGTGACGTTCCAGCGCCGGATGCCGACGATGCCCTCGACGACGCCGATCTGGAGGCCGCCCGCCTCCAGGAACGCGCCCTGCTCGATGTGCAGCTCGAGGAACCCGGCCATCGAGCCGGGATCGCGCTGCGCTTCGGCGAGCCGCGCGGGGTCGCCGCCGAGCCGCGCGATGCCGTCCCGTATGGGGTGGCCGGAGGCCGTGACGATGTCGAGTTCGAAGGGGAAGACGCGGCCGACGAGTGCGCGGCTGCCGGTCTTCCCGCCCTCCTCGTTCTGGAAGATGATGACCTCGAGGGGATGGCGCAGCGCGATGTCGTGGTCGTGCAGGGTGAGGGCGACTTCGAGGGCGGCCGCCGAGCCGACCTGGCCGTCGTAGCTGCCTCCGCTCGGGACCGTGTCCATGTGGGACCCGGTGATGATCGGCTGGGCCGCCGGGTCGGTGCCGGGGCGGCGGCCGATGAGGTTGCCGGCGAGATCGGTGGAGACTTCGAGGCCGGCGCGCCGCATGACCCCGGTGGCGTAGTCGCGGCCCGCGAGGTCCTCGTCGCTGTAGGCGAGCCGGGTCGTGCCGCCGTCGTCGGTGCCGCCGAAGCGGCGGAAGTCGGCGAGGAGGGCGTTGAGGCGTGAGGCGTCGACGGTGGGGGGCTGGGGGAACCCGCGCAGCGAACGACCGGCAGCCAGCGCACGATCCACCAGGCCCGCCGCGGCCAGCGCCGACAGTTGCAGGAAGGCACGCCGTGAGTGCGGGGCACCGCGCAAGTGCGGGGCACGGCGCGAGTGTGGGGCACGGCGCGAGTGTGGGGCACTGCGATGCAATCGGTGGGCAAGGGTCATGTTGTGATTCCGTTGGGCGCGTACCTCCGACGCGGTCGTGCAGAGAGTCGCGCGGCGCGTCGCGGGGAGCGTCGTGCAGAGAGTCGCGCGGCGCGGTCGCGCGGAGTTGGCCGGGCGGCCATCTTTGTTCTCCGGTCGCACAAAGTGACTCATCCCGGCCCTGCGCGCGAACCCGCGCCGCTGCATGCGCAGACAAGTCGCTCAACTCCCCCCCCGCCACCACGAGACCTTCCCACGAATGGACACCGCCCCCGGCCCCGGCAACGACGTCTTCGACTTCGACGGCGACTACGGCGAGGGTTACGAGGCCCTCGCCCGCCAGGTGATCCCGGGATACCGCACGTTCTTCCCGATGTTCACCGCCATCATCGAGCCGGATCTCCCGCCGCACGGCCGCGTACTCGTTGTCGGCGCCGGCACGGGAATCGAGCTGATCGCGCTCAAGCGCGCGCGGCCGGACCTGCGTCTGCACGGGGTCGACCCGTCGGAACAGATGTTGCGGATCGCCGAGCGGAGAGTGGCCGACGCCGGCCTGGAGAGCGGTGTGTCCTACCAGCTCGGCTACACCCGCGACGTGCCGCCCACTCCCCGATTCGACGCCGCCACCCTCATCAATGTCCTCCATTTCGTACCCGACAACGGTGCAAAGGCGGCCCTCCTGCACGATATCGCGCGTCGTCTCCGGCCAGGTGCGGTCTTCGTGCTCTTCGACCTGCACGGCGACCCCGGTTCGGAGGAGCACGAGCGCTACATGCCGGCATGGCGCCGCTACTGGAGGATTCGGGGCATGACCCAGGAAGAGATCGCCGCCTTCGACGAGCGCATTCGCCACGGCATCCATTTCGCACCGCCCGGGCGGGTGCTGGAACTGGCCCGGGACGCGGGGTTCACCGATCCGCAACGGTTCTTCAAGGGCATGCTCTACGGCGGCTGGACCTTTCGGCGGGCAGGCGGGTGACCCGAAGGTCATGCCCGCCGCCGCCCGCTCGTGGGAGCCGACGACCCCGCAGCTCTCAGCGTATCGCTTCGGGCAGACGTCTCACGACCACGGATGCCACGCCCATTTCGCTGGTCTCGACAAAGGCGACCAGGCCGTCCGGGCCAAACGCCGAAGGGAGAGCCGTGGAGCCGGGAGCCAAGGTGCCCACATAGCGTCCATCCGCGCTGAGCAGGTCGATCGGGCTTCCCCCTGAAGCCTCGTCGTGCCAGCGCTGGACCCAGATCAAGCCCTCCCAGCCTGTCCTCAGGTCCTGTACGACCGGGATCTCGGGGAAGAACTCCGCCGACTCGATCCGGGCCCGCTGGAATCCGACAGCCGCCTGGTGCATCGGATCGCCGCTCCGTTCCGCGCGTTCTTCAAGCGCTGCCAGCCGATCCCGCATGCGCTCCATCTCGGCAGCCCTGATGCGGTCCGTCACGGGCCTGGGCTGGAACGGCCGGGTCACGATGAGGGACAGCCGGCCGTCCGGCCCGGCAAGCTTGATCTCGTAGTCGGAGGAGTCGGTGTATGCCACGCCTCCATCGGGGAGCACCCCGGCTCGCAGCACGGGTTCGAACGTTCTCGGGTCGCCGGGAGGCTCCCATCCGGCCGCAATCGTGTCGGTCAGGACGGTGGTACCGCCCAAGTCGTAACCCAGGACGTGCCGGAACGATGCATCGTCCTCCATGGGGTAGTCGACCTCGGTTGTCGAGAGGATTCGATCGGTTCCAGCGAAGGCCTGCAACCCCGCGATCACGACATAGCGGGCGCCCGCGCTGCCCAGGGGGATCAGGCGTTCGTAAACGCCATCGGCCCGGAAGAGGGCGAATCCCTGCCGCCCGAAGTCGAAGACCGCCGCGCGCCCATCCCGCATGACGGCCATCCTGAGAATGTCCGCGATGTTGCGCCCGAACTCCCCGGGGCCTTCGCCTTCCCCCGCGAACTGGCGTACCAGATTGCCTTCCGGGTCGACGACCGAGATCCGCAACGCCTGTGTATCGAGGATGTACAGATTGCCGGCCCCGTCGAAGGCCACCCCGGCTATGCGGCCGAAGGCATCCCATCGGTGGCCTTCCAGAGCACCGACCCGATAGATGTCCTGGAAGACGGGAGCGATGGGCCGGTCCTGCGCGGTATGCTCGATCACCCGCTGGCCGGACAGGGGAACGGGCGTCACTCCGATTGCTGCCAGGGTCACTCCGAGCGTGAAAGTCACTCCGAGCGTGAAAGTCACTCCGGGTGCCGCGAGGGTCACTCCGCGCGCCGCCCCGGCGGCGCCGCGTCCTGCAATTCTCCTGGGCGCCGCGACGCGTCGCGGGCCCCGTGGATTGTGCGCGCCCCTCTTCGGCTTCCGAGCTTTCATTGTTTCCGCTTTCGCTGTCCTGGCTCTCCTCGGCCCTGTTTCCCGGCGTGATTATCCCGCCGCACCGGAGACACCGGTCCGGTTGCCAGGGTTGCACGGGCGGTCGGCGAGTGGTCGCCAAACCCCGCTGACAACCCTCCGGATTGCGCGGATCGGCAGGGTCACATTTGCGCGAACCGGCTGTTGAAGACCCCCTCGCCGGCAATCTGCAGCCCAGCGAGGCCACCCGAAGCAAGCGCGGTTCGGGCGAAAGGCCCCCCGTAACCACGCGCAAGAGACATCACGACCAGGTCGGGCGCGAAGGTGACGATCTGGCAGGGGACGCGCAGCACCGGACCCTGAGTGAGGAAGGGGGTGGTGCGGGCCGGATCGAAGAGGTCGAGGGGGGTGAGGTGCTCCAGCGCGGCGGGGACGCCGGGACCGACGAAGGCGAGCATGCAGTGGCCGTCCGTGGTCTCGGTGAGGGCGGGGTCGCGGGGGGTGGCGGGCGACGGTCCGGCACCAAGATGCCAGATCGCGGCCTGGGTGCGGTTCATTCGGTTGATGACCAGCGGCCCGTGCACGCCGACCTCGCCGAATTGCGGGGGAACGGGCAAGTCCATGGGCGTGCGGGCGCCGATGTCCGAGTCCTGAT
The DNA here is from genome assembly GCA_022822445.1 of Gemmatimonadota bacterium. Taxonomy (GTDB): domain Bacteria; phylum Gemmatimonadota; class Gemmatimonadetes; order Longimicrobiales; family Gaopeijiaceae; genus Bin94. The sequence continues at coordinate 17,817 of JAJEBR010000029.1, forward strand.
AGTCCCAGCGGCGGCGATGGCTCAAGTCGACGAGCCGCGGGCCTCCGCCGAGGGATGGGCCTCCCCCGAGCCGCGGACCTTCCCCGAGCCGCGGGCCTCCCCCGACGGACCCCTCTTCCTCGTAGCGCAGCACCACAATCCAGCCGTCACGCACTTCGGTGGCCGCCGGGGCGGCGTCGAAGACGACCGGCGAGCGCCGCGGTGCGCTCCCCTTCATGCCCGGAGTCTCTCGCCCGCCGGATCGTAGAATGGGGGATCGACCACCGTTGCCGACCAGGTCGCCCGTCCCCCCCGCCCCCCGTCTTCGCGGATGCGAATCCGGTCCCCCCGCACCGCGTGCCCCTCGCGCACAAGCGCCATCCCATACTGCCACCCGAGCACCTCGCTGCGGCGCGTCGTGCACACGTACCCCACGATCTCGCCGCCGTCGACGACCAGCGCCCCGTCCCGGGGAGATCCCGGACCCCCCGACCCCGCCCCCTCCTCCACCCGAAACCCCACCAGCTTCATGCGGCCAGGCTGCTTTTCGCAGGCCCGCAGCGCGGGCGCGCCCACCTTCTTCGACGCGGTGTCCTCCCGGTCCCAGAGCCATCCCATGCCCAGGTCCGTCAGGGTAACACGCGCCTCCGATTCCGCGCCGACGATGACGTGCCCCTTCTCGGCCCGCAGGCAGTACTGCGCCTCGAGCCCGAAGGGACGGATCCCGAGGTCGGCCCCGGCGTCCATCAACTGGCCCCACACGAATTGGCAATAGCTCGATGGGACATGCAGCTCGTACGAGAGTTCGCCCACGAAGCCCAGGCGCAGGCAGCGCACTTCGACCCCTCCCAAGGTGATCCGCCGGCACCCCATGTACGGGAACGCCTCGTTGGAGACATCGTCGCCTGTCACCCGCTCCAGTACGCCACGCGCATTGGGCCCGGCGAGGTTGATCGACCCGAATGCGTCGGTGAGGTTGACGAGGTGGTAGTCCCAGCCGTCGTGGCGCGTGTGATACCGAAACCACTCGACGGTGGAGCCGGCGCGTCCTGAACTGGTCGTAAAGTAGTAATTGCGTTCACTATCCTGGATGATTGCACCATCATCCAGCACATGTGCCATGTCATTGCACATCGCCGAATATTTGCACCGCCCGGGACGCGCTTTGCTGAGGTCCGAGATGTAGACCCGCTGCAGCGCCCTGAGCGCATCGGGGCCGAAGATCCGGAACTTCCCCAGTGGTGAACTGTCCAGCAGACCGACGTTGCGGCGGACATTGAGGATCTCGTCGCGCAGCCCGCGGCCGGCTTTCGCGCTTCCGCGGCCGGCTTCCGCGCTTCCGCGGCTGGCTTTTGCGCCTCCGCAGTCGGCGTCCGCGCTTCCGCGGCCGATCTTTGCGCTTCCGCGGCCAGATCGCCGCCCGCCGACGGAGCCGCGGTCCACACCCGGCGCAAGGCGCGGATCCGCACCGAAGTAGCGGGCACGCTGCCACGGACCCGCCCGGCGGAAGACCGCACCCCGCGCGGCCAGCTCCCCATGCAGCGGCGTGCGCTTGTGCACGTCGTGCCCCGGCCCCGCGAGGGTGGCCAGGCTGGGCGGGACGAGGGGAGGCCGCACGGTGGTTGGTGACGCGGCCTCGACAGGGTCGCCGCCCAGGTCGGCCATGATCATGGCGAGGTTCTGTCCCGTGACCCGGTATTGGCCCGGCCCGAGCCCGAACCCGCCGAAGCGCTTGGCCAGTTCCGGCACGTCGAAGCCCTGAACGGCCGACTCCACCACGTTCTTGTATGTGCCGTCCTCGTCGAGATCGACGAACGCCTTGGCGCCGCGGCCGATGGCCGGGCCATGGCGAATGTCGCAGCCGGGCTCCGGGGCCGGGAGGGACTCGCACTCGCGCGGGGCGGTGGCCAGCCGGGGCGCCGCGCCCGAGCACCACTCCGCGGCGCGGGATCCCGCAAGCCTCCCCGAGGCTTCGATCGAACGGGGGTCGCGCAACCCGGTCAGGCTGCCTGCGGTGAAGACGCCGTCGGGCAGCTCGGCGGGTTGGAAGGTGTGGGTGTGCGTGCAGTACGCGAGCCGTGCCCCGGCCGTCGCGAGGGCCCCGATTCTGGGCTGCCACCCTGCGTTGGCGACGAGAAGGTCGCAGCGAAGACGGCGCGACCCGGAGCCGTTGACAGCCCGCAGTTCGCACCCGGTCACCCACCTCCTGCCGATCGACCGGGAGACCGCCCAGCCGGTGAGCAGCGGAATCCCCCGCTCCTCCAGGGCCGCGACCAGCGGGGGATCCTGCCGCCCGACCTCGCGGGCGTCCGCCACGGCCCGCACCTCGACCCCCAGGTCGGCCAGATCCACCGCGACCTCCAGGCTCAGGTCATCCGCCACGCTGAAGACGGCGACCTTCCCGGGACTCACCGCATGCGTGCGCGCGAGCCGCCACGCCGTGCCCGCCTGCATCACCCCGGGACGGTCGTTGTGGTTGAAGACGAGCGGGCGCTCCATGCACCCCGACGCGACCACCACCACCTTGGCACGGCACTCCCAGTGGCACTCCCGGAAGGGATGGTCCTCGCCGCCCACCGTGAATCCCGTCACCAGGTTTTCTCCCCAAACCCCGGTCACCGGGGAGCTCGTGAAGACTTTCACAAGCCCGGCGGCACGTGAACGAGACAACAGCAGCGCCGCCAACCCCTCGCCGCGCCGGTGAATGGGCTCGCCAGCGAACTCCCGCGCCCGCCAGGCCAGGTGCCCGCCCAACCACCGCCTGCGCTCAAAAAGACATACGCGCATCCCGGATTCTGCCGCGGCGAGCGCCGCCGCCATGCCCGCCGGCCCACCGCCAATCACCGCGACGGCCGCGTTGAGGTAGCGTTCCGCCTGCACGCCGTTCGCCCGCGAGCCGCCATCCGCCCGAGCGCCGCCGCCCGCTCCCACGCCGGCCCGCCCCCGCGTGCCGCTGCGCCCCCGACCGCCGCCTTCAAGCTCCCGGCGCGGGTCCAGCACCCCGGTCCCCGCCATCCGCCGCAGTCCGTTCTGGAAGAGCGGCCACAGCCCGTATGGCCGGTGAAACAGCCGGTAGTAGAAGCCCGCGGGCATCAGCCGGTCGAACGCATCGATGAACGCGAACCGATCGGTCTTCGGATCGCCGCGGACGTTCTGCGCCCGCACCGACATCCCTTCCCGGAGTTCCGTCGTCTCGGCGCACTCGTTGGGCACCCCGTCGATCTCCATCAGCGTGTTGGACGACTCGCCCTCCATGCTGTAGAGTCCGCGCGGCCGGTGGTACTTCAGGCTGCGTCCGAAGACCCGCACTCCGTTCGCGTAAAGCGCCGACGCTACCGTGTCCCCCGCGAACCCCGTCATCGACCGCCCGAGAAAGCGGAAGGCCAGCGGCCAGGAGAAGTCGACGCGGCAAGTCGGGCCGGGCGTCAGGCGGCCCGGGGGCAGACTGCCCTCTCGCCGGCCACGGCTCTCCGGCGACCCGCTCCCGACGTCAACCCTGCCCACCGCCACCCTCCACCTCCCGGTTCGTCATCGGATCCCGGGTCGTCCGGAACCACACCCCGCAGCCCTGCCCGTGGTACCACCATTCGCGCCGAGTGTCGGCCCGCCCCCCGGCCGGCGCCCCGGCGTCCTCCGCACCCGCACCCGCCTCGGCGCCCGCCCCCGGGATCATCCGGAACTGCACCCACCGGAAGTGCTCCTCGGCGCTCAGCCCCGGCTGCTCGGGCCGCGGCCCCCGCTCCTGCCCCCCGAAGGTGAACTCGCGGATGTCGCGCTTCCCGCAGACGGGGCAGGTCAGCCGGAAGGTCATCGGGCTGCCGCCAGTCGGCCGGATCGCGCCGCCGGGCCGCCGCCGGACCCCGGCCGGGCCGCGAGTCGCCTCCGCGGGCGTTGCTTCGTGGCCCCCATCAGTCCCAGTGCCCGTACTTCATGACCGCCGCCGTCTCTCCCGAGTAGCGATTCTCCAGAAAACGTTTCAGCTGAAACGCCCTGATCATCTCCGGCCGCTCGCCGGTGGCCATGTACTCGGCCATGTACTTGCCGGCGACCGGCCCCGACTTGAAGCCGAAGTACCCCCAGCCTGCATCCAGGTAGAGGCCGTCGTAGCCGAGGTTTCCTTCGAGGATGGGCGCCATGTCGGGGGTCATGTCGGCCAGGCCGGCCCAGATTCGCATGAAGCGGACCCGGCGCAGGGCGGGCATGAGTTCGACCAGCGCCTCGGCCTGGTGCTTGAGGTAGTACGCGGTCGCGTCGGTGGTGTAGTTGACCTGCGGATCCATGTGGGCGCCGGTCGCGATCTCCCCCTTGAGCGTCTGGTTCGCGTAGACGTGGTACGCGCCGGAGCTGAAGACGTGGTGCAGGAAGGGCTTCAGCGGCAGGGTGACCATCGCCTGGATCGTGAGGGGGTGGATGGGAAGCTCGATCCCCAGCATGGCCGCGACAGCCGTGCTGTACCCGCCCGCCATGATCCCGAGCCGGTTGCAGCCGACGCGGCCGAGGCTGGTGCGCACCCCCGCGACGCGCGCGCCGTCCGTGTCGATCCCGCGCACCTCGCAGCCCTGGTGGATGTGCACGCCGTGCGCTGCCGCCCCCTTCGCGAGCCCCCACACCACCGCGTCGTGCCGCACGATCCCGCCGGGCGGATGGAACAGCCCCCCGTGGATCGGGAAGGCCGGCCGGTCCGAAATGTCGAGCCCGGGGATCGCCTCAGCGCACTGCTGCGGGTCGAGCACCTCCGACTTGACGCCGAGGAAGCTGTGCGTGTTCGCGGCCAGCCGGAACGCGTTCATCGCGGCCTCGCTGTGTCCCAGGTTCAGGTTCCCGCAGTTGAAGAACATGAGGTTGAAGTCGAGCTCGTCGGTCAGCACGCGCCACAGCTTCAGCCCTTCGGCGTAGAAGCGCACGTTCTCGGGCGTCCGCTGGTTCGCCCGCACGATCGCGGTGTTCCGCCCGGACCCGCCGAAGCCGATGTACTGCGACTCGAGCACCGCCACGTCGCGGATGCCGTGCGTGCGCGCGAGGCAGTATGCCGTGGCCAGCCCGTGTACGCCGCCGCCGATGATGATCGTGTCGTAGTGGCGCTTCAGAGGGGTGGGACTCCAGAGGCGACGAAGCTTGAGCCGGTTCATGGCTGGCAACGCAAGCTCGGACTAGTCTGACTGGTCATGTCCGACGCATCGGCCCCACCCCCTCATCCAATCACCGAATACGACGAATCCGGATTCAACGGCCGCCGTCGGCTGAAGAAGCCGATGTCGCAGGTCCGCCGCGTGTACCTGAGCGGCATCGTCACCGGTTCGGCGTCGTGGTCGTGCCCGCCCTCCACCTTCGCAATCAGCTCCGCCATCAGCTTCCCCGCGACCGGCGCGTTCTTGAACTGGTTCCCCGAGGTGCCGACGGCCATGTAGAAGCCCGGCAGGTCGGACTTGTCGTAGATCGGGATCCAGTCGTCCGACACGTCGTAGAGGTCGACGAGCCCGCCGGTCTGGCCGGGGATGCCCAGCCCCTTCACCCTTTGCGCCTCGCGCATCACCTGCGTCTCCCACTGGTGCGTGAAGCCGGTGTTGTAGTCGTCGGGGTCCTCGACCCACTCGAGCACGTCGCACTCGGGGTCCTCGGAGCCGATGAGGATGTGGTTGCCTGTGGTCGGGCGCGAATAGCAGCCGATGTCGCCGTCCGAGATGAGCGGGGCGACCTGGTGGTAGTCCATGTCGGCCGGAGCCGGAACGTGGCAGACCTCCTGCTTGAGCGGACGGGTGCGGATGTTCATCCCGTCGAGCACGCCGGCCATGCCGTTGATGATCGCGGAATGGGGCCCGCCGACGTTGACGACGACCGGGGCGCGGATCGTGGAGCCGTCGGCCAGGCGGACACCGGCCGCGCGTCCCCCGTCCTTGAGAATCTCGACCACCTCCGCGCCGAACCGGAACTCGCCACCGCGCGCCTCGCACGCCCGCTGCACGTTGTGGCACGCCAGGGTGGGGTCGTCGATGTAGCCGGACTCGGGGATGTAGACGGCCCCGCGGATCCGGCCGCCGGTGGGTTCGCCGAAGCGCTCGCTCCCGGTGGTGACGGGAGGCCCGTACGTGCGTGTGTCGATCCACGGGAAGCGGGTGGCGACCTCGGCGGCGGTGAGGTCCTCGTAGGCGACGTGGAGCTCCTCGAGCGCGGCCATCACGTTGACCAGGTCGTGGTTGCGGTCGTTCTTGACGACGAGGCACCCCGTGTTGACGTACTTCGCCAGGCCCAGCTCGTCGGGCACGCCCAGGTAGCGACCCCAGTCGAGCCAATGGAAGTAGCTCTCGCGGGCCATCGCGCACCCGTCCGGCGTGGAATAGTGCAGCCGGATGATCGCGCAGGTGTTGCAGGTCGAACCGGACCCCGCGGCGGGCTGCCTGTCCACGTTGAGGGTGCGGCAGCCGCGCTTCGCGAGCTCGAAGCCGGTGCAGACCCCGATGACGCCAGCGCCGATGATGATTGCGTCGTAGTCGTGGTTCATGCGCTCACAATGAGCGCACCAGCCTCAGCCCTGCAACGTACTGCACGTCCAGCTCGTCGGTTCGGACCCCCCACACATGGGTGGCATTCAAGTCCAGCGGCCTGAACCGCTCGGGCAGGACGACGCTCCGGATCGGTCCATCTTCACCCTTCCGGACCGCGTACCACATGCCCGGATTCTCGTGTCCGGCCGGCTGGAACCAGATTTCGCCGTTCGACATGAGTCGTATTTCCGTGGTCGCGGGCCAGTACTTCGGAATAATCAACGAGCCGCGAATCGCGCGTCTCAGCATGAACGGCGCGCTGCCGGAATCCGCACTGAAGACGGGCGCCATCTCATCCACCGCCGCCTCGATGTCGTCCTCCGTGACGGGGATGAGGGGCGGTTGAACCCGATGGTTCCAGAGAGTATCGCCCTCGAGCGAGATCTCGATGAGTTGCAGCGCACCCGGATGCGTCCTCAGCGACCGGCTGATCACCACGCTGCCGTTCCAGGGATCCATCTGATAGTGATCGGGCCGGATCCACGGCTGCACAGCCCCGGTCTCACCGTATTCCGGGTGGTCGAGCGTCGCATACACATCCCTGAAGCTCAGCAGGCCCAGGGTGTCGATTCCCCAGGCGCCGTCGTCCCGCGAGGCCCGAAGGACGGGAATGGCCGGGTCTCCCTCCTCCGGCACGTCGCCGTCCAGCACCCACGGAGGCAGGCCAAGGGCCCCGACGCTTCCATCGGCGAACATCGCGAAGACCTGGAAGGAGGTGAAGGAGCGGCGCTGCGTGGCCATGTCCATCCCCGGCCTCAGCAACCCGACCCCGGGCGGGAAGCCGTCGGTTCCGAGGACCTCGCCATCGAGCGCAAACGAGGTGTACCGCGCGTGGTCCCCGACCTGGAAGCGGTCGCCGAAGAGGAAGAGCGGACCGGGATCCGAGAACTCCCCCGGCCCCTCGCCACGGCCGCCCACACGCCGGATCAGGGTCCCGTCGGGAGTCCAGATCGTCACCTCCAGACTTTGCGTGTCCAGCACGTAGACCCTGGATCCATCCGCACTGGGGCGCACGTCCCGGATCCGGCCGAAGAGCGCGTCGCCCTCCATCTGGTCGCCGATTTCGAACTCCGGCTCGGCGGTCCAGTCCTCTATGGGAGTGAGGGTGATGGTGGGCTCGTCGGCGCATGCGATGAGCGCGCAGGCGGCCAGCGTCGCGAGTGCGGCAGTCTTCTCCTTCATCGGCGGTCTCTTCCCTTCGGCGTGAACAACCAACCACCCGCTTCCCGCTCCACAGCCCCTCGGCTGATACCCCGCCGGTTGCGGTTCCGGTCCACATTCGAGCCCGCGGGACTCACCAATCGACCTCCAGCAGCCGACTCCACGGGATTACCTCCGTCCCACTGCGGGACTGCCGGGTTTCGCCCCCGTAGACCAGGCGCCTGTCCACAGCGAATCCGGCACCCTCAAGCTCGCCGGCCATCCTGCGCAAACCGGAGAAGAAGCGCGGGGTGACGGTTCTCCCGGCCTTGGCCTCGACCAGGGTCATCCGGGTACCCAGCTCGATCACGAGGTCGACCTCCGTGCCGGCGGCCCGGTAGTGCCTCAGCCTGGGCTCCTCGCCTCGGTGGGTACGGGCCTTGAAGACTTCGGAAGCCACCCAGCTTTCGAAGATCTGGCCGCGCAGGGGATGATGGCGCAGCTCTTCGGGTGACCGGATTCCAAGGAGGTGGCACGCCAGGCCCGAGTCCAGGAAGTGGAGCTTCGGCGCCTTGATCTGGCGCTTTCGCACGTTGGACCGGTATGCCGGCAGCCGAATGACCAGGAAGCTGGCCTCGAGCACGGACAGCCAGGCACGGACGGTGTTGTGGCGGACTCCCAGGTCACCCGCGATCGCGGACAGGCTGACCTCCGTTGCCGTTCGTCCGGCGGCCGTCCGCACGAACGCCGAGAACGCCTCAAGATTCGTGACATTGCGGAGCGACCGAACATCGCGCTCCACGTACGTGGCGAAGTAGTCCCGCAACCAGACGTCCGGCGGAATGCCGCGGTCGTGAATTCGCGGGTAGGCACCGGTCCACATCACCTCCAGCAGGCTACGGTCCGGACCTCCGAAACGGGCCAGTTCGTCGAGCCCGGGGGGCAGCAGATGCAGCACCCCGACACGGCCGGCCAGCGACTGGTTCACCGCCGCGCTCAGCCCGAAGTGCTGCGAGCCGGTGAGCACGAACCGGCCCGGCTCCGGGTTTTCGTCCACGACCTCCTGGAGATAGGAGGGAAGATCCGGGGCGCGCGGCACCTCGTCGATGACGGCTCCGTCGCGGTACTCGTGCAGGAATCCGCGCGGGTCCTCGCGCGCATAGGTGCGCACATCCATCCCCTCGAGCGAAACGTACGGGAGATCGGAACAGACGGTCCGACAGAGCGTGGTCTTGCCGGACTGCCTCGGGCCGGTGACGGTCACGACCGGATAGTGGCGCATGCGATCCTTCAGAGGTCCCGCAAGGTTGCGATCTATGACAGGCGCTTCCCTCCTTTCTGTACTCCAAGCTCTGCCAAAGCTTGCAGATTGTCAATCCAAATGACAATCGGCCAAAGTTTCCCGGAAAACCCCGACACGCTTGTAGATTGTCCACCACTCCGCGTCCCTCGCGGACCGCGCCTACCCCAGCCCCAGGAGCCCAGCCCCGATGGGTGTGATGGACAGCCTGGCATCAGACATCCATGCGCTGCCGCTCGACATCGGGCGGATCATCGTCGGCGGGGTTCTCTTCGTCTATTTCTTCAACACGCTCAGGCAGGCGCGCGACTTCAGCGATCCCGACGGCCTGATCGACCACGGGCTGATGTGCCGGCTCTTCCCGCCGCTCCGCTTGAGCCTCTTTCAGCCGGGGATGCCGGGGGTGCTGTTCCGCGCCGTCTACGTCTGCGCGTGCGTGGCGGCGCTCATGGTGGTCGCGGGTTACCATCCGCGCGCCGCCGGCGTCTTCCTCTTCCTGGCGGCGTTGTCCACGCTGCGCTGGAATGTGCTGGCAAGCTACCTCGACGACGCCATGATCCACATCTTCTGCCTGTGGATCGTGCTGCTGCCGGTGGGGAGCACGCTGAATGTGCCGGACCTGATGGCGGGGGCAGCGGGCGGCGGCCTGGCGGCCGCGGCGGACAGCGGCTCTTCCGTCGTCGACACCTGGCTGGCCGCGACCGTCCCCGGGGCTGCCCCCCGTGCCTTCATCGTGAACATGGCGCTCGTCTACATCGTGGCCGGGCTGTACAAGTTCACCAGCCCGATGTGGCGGGACGGCTCCGCGATGCACTCCGCGCTCCGCATGCCGATCGCGCGCGCGCCCGGCTTCTGGACCCTGCGCTGGCGCATCCCCCTCCGCCTGGTGACCTGGGCCGCTCTGATCCTGGAGCCCCTCTTCGCGCTGATCTTCGTGCTGCCGCCGGGCACGCCGCTCAAGTGGCTGCTCATCGCGGGGACCGCCGTCTTCCACCTCGGGATCGCGGTCACGCTCAAGATCCCGTACTCGAACCTGGCGATGATGGGCGCGCTGCCCCTCGCGCTGGCGCCGGAGATCATGCAGGGATGGCTGGGGGTGCCGCCGGTTGGGGGAGCCGACGTCGCGGCACCGGTGCTGCTGCCGTCAGCCGTCGCCACCACCGCCGGTCCGGGCCCCGCAGGTCCGGGTCCCGCAGGTTGGATCGCCCTCACCCTCGTTGCCCTGATCACGGTCCAGATCGTCTGGGAGGCCGCGAACACCGGTCGCCGGCTCCGCCCGCGCTATTCCTCGGCCGGTTGGGACAATCCGGTCCGCGCGCTGCTCTGGATGGCCGGCATCTTCCAGAGCTACCGGCTGTTCGACTGGGTCGACGAGCGCAACCATCACGTGCGCTTCGAGGTCACGCGGGTCAGCGGCGCTGCGTCCGCCGATGGCGACGCCGACGGTCCCCCCGAGCGCACGACGCCGTCCGAACCCGCCGTCCCCCTCGATCCCGGCGCCATCTTCCCCCAGACCATGCGTCACCTGCTCCTGCAATCCTACCTTGTCGGCAACATCTGGATGCGGATGAGCCCCGGGCAACTCGAGCGGGTCCGCCGGGCGCTCCTCACCCGGCACGCCCGCCGCTACGCGCGCACGCACCCCGACGCGGGCACGATCGAGGCGGTCGCGATCGTGCAGCGGGTCACCGCCGACAACCTCGAACTCACCCGCGGCGAACGGCGGCCGATGATGCGCTTCACCTGCCGGGGTGGCGAAGCGGTCATGCATCATCCGAAGGAAGAGGAGTAGAGGGCGACGATGTGCGGCATTGCAGCGATCCTGTCCCGTAACGGGTCCGTCGACGCGGAGGCGTTGCGCCGCGCCACCCGTGCCCTGCGGCATCGTGGGCCGGACGCGGAGCGCACCTGGGTTTCGCCGAGCGGCAGGATCGGCCTGGGCCACCGGCTGCTGGTCATCAACGACCCGGACGGCCACCAGCCGATCGCGAGCGAGGACGGGCGGATGCACATCATCGTCAACGGCCAGTTCTACGACTTCAAGCGCATCCGTGCCGAGCTCGAGGCGAAGGGGCACCGCTTCCGCACCCGCTCCGACAGCGAGATCGCGCTGCACCTCTATGAGGACCTCGGCGCGGGCTGCCTGGAACACCTGCGCGGCCAGTTCGCCTTCGTGATCTGGGACGAGGAGCGGGGCACCCTCTTCGCGGCCCGCGACCGCTTCGGCCTCAAGCCGCTCTTCTACGCGGAGCACGACGGCGCGCTCTATCTCGCATCCGAGGCGAAGGCGCTCTTTGCGGCGGGCCTGCCGCGGGCCTGGGACGAGAGCGGCGTGTACCACTGGCTGCTCGCCTGCCCCGACGAGAGGCGGTCGCTCTTCAGGGGGATCCGGCAGGTGCCGCCGGGGCACTTGATGAGGGCCGGGAATGGTGCGGTGCGGCTGCGGCGGTACTGGGACCTGCCTGCATCGCCGCGGCGGCGGAGAATGCGGCGGAACCGGTCCGCGCCGGCAGACTCCGGCTTCGCGGCCACCCGCGGCCCCAGCCAAACGCCCGGGCTCGGCCCGTCCACCCGGTTCAGCCAGGCTTCCGGCCCCAGCCAGACCTTCGGCCTACCCCACGCGCTCAGCTTCCCCCACGCCGTTGAGCAGGCGCGCGCGCTCACCGAAGAAGCCATCCGGCTGCGCATGGTCGCCGGGGTCCCCGTCGGCTGCCTGATCAGCGGCGGGCTCGATTCCTCCTCGGTCCTGGCGGTGGCGGCCACTTGCACGGACGGCCCGGTCGCCGCCTTCACGGTCGGGTTCGAGCGGAGCGAATTCGACGAGAGCGACGGGGCGCGGGAAGCGGCCGCGGCCGCCAACGCCGACCACACCGTCGTGACGCTGAGCGACGCCGATCTGGCCGACCACTTCGCCGACGCCGTCTGGCACGCCGAGACGCTGCAGTTCAACACCCACGGCGCGGCACGCTACCTGCTGAGCCGGGGCGTGCGGGACGCCGGCTATCGCTCGGTGCTGGCGGGCGAGGGCGCCGACGAGGCTTTCTTCGGCTACGAGTTCCTGCGCGCGGCGGCCGGTGCGTCGCGTGGCGGCCTCGGCCCGGCCAGGATCCTGCGCATCCTGTCGGGACTGCTGCGCTCGCCGCGCCGCCACCACCCCACCCTGGCCGCCATCTCGCCCTGGCTGGCCCGCCTCGCGCTCCTCCTCCCGGCGGCCCCCTCGCTCTTCACGCGCCTCTCGGGCGGCCTCGGCCTCATCCAGTCGGTCTGTTCACGCGACTTCCTGCGCGGCTTCGACGGCTACGACCCCTACCGCACCTACTACCGCCGCTGCAAGGAGGCCGCCGCCATCTCCCGGCGCGAACCGGCGCGGCAGCTCCTCTACCTCTGGCTGCACTCGATCTTCGCCAACTACCACATGGCCGCCGACCGGCTCGACATGGCGCACGGCGTCGAGGTCCGCCTCCCCTTCCTCGACCACCACCTCTTCGAGCACCTGAACCGCCTCCCGCTCGCGCTCCTCACCGACCATCCCCGCGAAAAGCACCTGCTGCGCGAGGCGATGCGCCCCCACATCCCGGACTCGGTGTACGGGGCGGTGAAGCGCCCGTTCATGGCGCCCTCGGCGGTCGGCACGGCCGGTCCGCTGCACGACTTCCTGCAGGACACGCTGCGGGGCGAGGCGCTGCGGGCGGTGCCGTTCGTGGATGCGGCGGCGGTGGGGGGGGTGCTCGACGGGCTCCCGCGGCTGGCCGACCGGGATCGCGGTTCCGTGGACTCGCTGCTGCTGATGCTGGCGTCCGTGGCCGTGTTGCAGGAGCGGTGGGGGTTGTAGGGGCGGCTCGAGAGGCACCGCCCTGGTCAGGGACGGTCAGAACTTCCCCGGGATGAACGGGATTCAGCCGAGTCATGGTCTTCTCTCCCTGGTGGTAGTCGACGATCTCCGCCTCGTACGTGTCTCCGGACCTAAACCGGAAACACAGCCTCCATTGGTCGTTGATTCGGATGCCTACGGTCCCCCGGCAATGTCCACCTGGACATTTGAACGTAAGCTGCTTATGATCAGGCATGAATGGTGAAATCCGAAGATACCTTGCCGAAATCGGTCGGCGGGGAGGCCGCAAGAGCCGCCGCACGCTTGATCCCGAGACCGCCCGGGCCATGGTCCGCGTGCGGGAGGCCCGCCGCGCGTTTCGAAAGTTCCATGCCATGTGTTTCTGGTCCTACCGCAAGGATCTGGAAATCGGCCCGGCCGACGTGGAGTGGGTGGCCGAGACGCTGAAGAAGAACGGAGATATGAGGGCCTGGCGGATGGCGGGGCGACTGTGCCGCTGACACGGTTTCAGCACGAGCTTCTGGCGTTGCTCGCCCGCTCCAGAGATTCCGAGGGCTATCTGGCCGGGGGAACGGCGCTCCACTTCGCCCCCACTCTCCGCGCCGCGACTGCTTTATTGCCCCTTGCCCTGAGCCATCCCTGGAAGAACAGGGCCTGGTCCCCCACTTCGGGCGATCCGGGGGAATCCTGCCGAGGGTTGTGTACGCCGAGCGTTAGCTGCTAACTCGCCGTCCGCCTCACCACCACCTTCACCTCCACATCCGCGTACAGCCCCCCATCGTCCGCCCGGCCCCGCAGCAGATACGTCCCCGGCTTGTCGAAGGTCACGTCGACGGTCCAGCGGCCGTCCTCGGGCAGTTCGGGCGGCACCCACAGCGGCGCCCACGGGGAATTCGCCCCGGCGCGCGTGTCCTCCCACACCTTGATCTGGGGCGGGTCGAAGGTGACCGCGCCCGCGAGGCCGGGGTCGTTGGCGCCCACCTCGGTGCGCGGGTCGCCCTGGCCGGCCACGCCCGCTTCCCCGGCGCCACCCGCGATCCCCTCCCCACGGTACAGGAACCACGACATGAACAGCCCGTTCACCTTCTGCACGGTGATCCGCGACGGGGGCCTCAGCTGCCGGCTGCTGAGGGTTGGCGGCGCGCTCCAGATCGAGTCGGCGCGCGCGGAGTCCTCCGCGGTCTCCGGCGGGCTCGGCGCGGAAGGACGCCGCGACCGCAGCAGCCCGTCGTCCTCGACGAGCACGGTGATGGTCAATGGGCGCCCCACCAGGGCCACAAGCTCTTCCGGACCCTCAAGGGTGATGTTCGGGGGCTGGTTGCCCCGGATCCGCGCGTCGCTGGATCCCGCCCCCAGCGCACCGGTTTCCGACATGATCACCGTGTTGTCCACGATGTAGTCCGGCCTCAACGTCGCGTATGCGCGTTCGGTGACGCCGTTCGTCGTCAGCGTCCACACCAGCTCCCTGTCACCCCAGTCGGCCGGGACGCGCACCTCGAAGACGAAGCGGTTGCGGCGCGGCAGGAAGTGGGTCGGCTGCCCGCGGTCCGCCGGCCCTGGCGAGAAGGAGTTTTCCTCGCCGACCGGCACGTCGAGTTCCTCGCGCCAGTTCCGGTTCATGTAGCCGAAGAGGAAGCTGAAGGTGCCGTCCTCGTTCGGCACCCATCCTTCGAAGGCGGGCGCGACGTTCTGGCCGCGCTGGTAGGTCTGGGCGGCGGCGTCCTGGAAGCCACCGTGGAAGCCGACGGCACCGGCCGCCAGCAGCAGGACCGCAAGCCGGATCTTCATCCTGCGCATCCCGCTACCGGTTGCCCCGGCCGGCGTCGCCACGGTTGGTCGCGCTCCCCGCTTCGCTGCCCGACCCGTTCCCGGACCCGGACGAGCCCGATCCGCCCGCATCGCCACCACCGTCGTCCGCCCAGTAGTCCGGATTCCCGTTCGCCGGGATCACCATGCAGAGCGGGCACCCGACCACGTGGTCGTTCGGACCCAGCGCGAGCTTCGCCCGCCGCCTGGCCATCTCCTCGACGAACTGCTCGTCGGTGAGTGCGACGCGCATCCCCAGATCGATGAACATGTTCGCCACCGAGCGGTTGCCCGAGCCCTGCCAGTTGCGGGTATCCGGCACATTCCGGTTCGCTTCGGAAGTGTCCATGTAGCCGATGATGTGCAGGATCGTGCCCTCGGGCAGCAGCGGCTGGTGGTCCTGTTCGTAGGTATAGCCGCGGACCCAGTTGTGGTCGTACCCGACGCAGTTGATCGTCTCGACGTTGAAGCCCCAGATCGCCTCGAGGCACATGCGCATCCCGGGTGCGTGCAGGTGGGGTTCGAAGGTGACGATCTTGGTGTGCTGGTTCAGGACCTGGTAGGCGTGCAGCTCCTGGCCCGCTTCGCCGGCGCGGATGTCGATGTCGCTGCCGTTGCCGAGTCCGAAGCTTGTGCGCCGGTACTTCGGCTCGTAGTCGGGCGGATGGAAGCGGAAGCCGATCTCCAGGTGGGCGCGGGTGTCGCGGCCGTTGGAGTGCAGGTGAAGGGAGTTGGAGACGATCGACGAACCGGCGCGCAGAAGGCGTCCGGCGTCGTTGTCGAAGATGTCGGGTTCGCGGCCGACTTCGTGGACGGGCCAGGTCACGACGCTGGACCGCGTCCGGGTGCCGTCCTCCAGCGTCTCGGGCCCCTTGAACGTGCTCCAGATCATGTGATGCACCACAAACCGGCCGCCGACGGTGTGGCGGCCTTCGTGTCCGCCGTCCGCGGTCCGGCCGACGTCGTTCACCTCGCGGATCTCGACGGACTTGACGTAGCGATCCTCCTCGAGGCCGGTGGGCACGGGCTCGATGTCGCCCCACCAGTCGGGCACGTCACCCTTCACCAGCACCTCGGGCAGCTTCACGATCAGATCGGGTTCGCCCGCGACCCACACCACGTCGTCGTCGAATTCGAGGGGCGGCGGCAGGTCCGCGGGATCGCCCTCCGGGGTTCCGGCCCGCCACCAGCGCTCGATTGCGTCGATCTCCCAGTCCTGTAGCGACATGTCGTCCTTGAAGTGCTGGATGCCGACGTCCTTCTCGACATACCACGGCGGCATGGCGCCGGCGCGATCCCGGATCCCGGTGCGGCGGACGATCCGGCTCGCATGCTCCTTCACCTCGGCGAACTCGACGAGCGACATCGGCGCCACGCCGCCGTCACGGTGACAGCGCACGCAGCTGCGCTGCAGGATCGGCGCGATGTCGCGGCTGAAGGTGACCTCGTTCTGCGCGGTGCCGTTGGCGGAGCCGTCGGTCTGGGCGGCGAGACCGTTCGCCGCGAGGCCCACGCCGGCAGTCCCCGCCAGGGCGAGAACTACTGTCAACAGGGAGATTCTGGTCAGCTTCGCAATCGACATTTCTGCGTGCCTCCGTCATTGGGGGGCGAACCGGTCTCTGTGCTCAGTCTACCGGGTCAGTTCATTGCGCGCAAAGCCGAGCGTGCCGGCCCGGCGGGCGGACCATCGGACGATGCCGGCACCGCGTGGCCCGGTGCCCGCACCGTGCGACCTTCCCGGTTGACCCCACAAGCCCCGGACCCCAACCTTCCCCACCACGCACGCACGTCCCACCCCCAGCCGCCACATCCTCATGCGCCGCACCCTCCTCATCGCCGCCACCCTCCTCGTCCCCCTCTTCGCCGCATGCGGGACGGCGGACAGCGGATCGAGCGATGCCGCCCCCGCCGAGACTCCCGCTGCCGCCGTCGCTCCGGCGCTCCCCGAGGGCGCCGAGGCCTTCTCCCTGCTCGGCGAGCCGCTCTACCCTTCAACGGCACCGGCCGACGTCGCCGCCCGGCGCGCCGACGACATCGCCGCGGCCCGCGCCGACTACGACGCCGACCCCGACGACGCGGACGCGATCATCTGGCTCGGCCGCCGCATCGGGTACACGGGGCGGTACCGCGACGCGATCGAGGTCTTCTCGGAGGGCGCGGCCAAACACCCCGCGGACGCGCGCATGTACCGCCACCGCGGACACCGGCGGATCAGCGTACGCGAATTCGACGCGGCGATCGCGGACCTGTCGCACGCCGCCGGGCTCGTCGAGGGGCAGCCGGACGAGGTCGAGCCGGACGGCCAGCCGAACGAGCGCGGCATCCCGACAAGCACGCTGCAGTCGAACATCCACTACCACCTCGCGCTGGCCCACTACCTCAAGGGCGATTTCGAGACCGCCCTTCAGTCATACGAGGACTACTTCGCCGTGACCACCAACCCCGACCAGCTCGTCGCGATCTCGCACTGGTGGTACATGGCGCTGCGCCGCCTGGGCCGCGACGAGGAGGCCGCGGCCGTGCTGGAGCCGGTGACCGCGGAGCTGGACGTGATCGAGAACACCAGCTACCACCGCCTCCTGCTCATGTACAGGGGAGAGATCGAGGCCAACGAGCTGTGGGACCCGGAGAGCGAGGACCCGGCTGGCGTGGCAATCGCATACGGGGTCGCCAACTGGCACTTCTACAGCGGACGCGCGGAACAGGGCGAGGAGATGTTCCGCCGCATCCTGGAGGGCTCGGGCTGGGCCGGCTTCGGCTACATCGCGGCGGAGGCGGAGATCGCGCGGCTGGGCGGATAAGGGCCCGGCACCTCGCCGCCCCCGGGTGCCGCGCGGGGATGGTCCACGGCCTGCAGTTGGCCGCCCCGCCGTCAATCACTCCGCCGTCACGACCGGGTTGCCGGCGCGTCCACGCGTACGGTCACGATGTCCGCGTCGTGGAACTTCTGGTGGCGCACCGACGAGGCGATGTGCCGCAACAGCCGCAGCGACACTTCCCGCTCCATCCGCAGGTCGTCGGGTCGGTCGGCCAGCATCCCGATACTGTCCTGGATGTTCTCCTCGCCGGCCGTGGCGACGAACTCGAGGACCGCGGCGTCCGCCTCCCTGCGCGCCGACAGTGTCAGGCGCCGCCGCTCCCGGGGCTGGCCATCGTCATCCTGACCGACCAGCGCCACCAGCGTCTCCTCGCTCGCGGCGTCGAGGCGATCCACCATCGTCGAGTCCCAGCCGCTCCTCGCGGCGAATTCACGGATCAGCTCCCGGATCTTCGGCAGCACGGACAGGTCTGATTCTCCCTCGAATCGACTCACTCGGGGCGCGGTCACGTCCAGAAACAGGGTCATGAGGATGGCTGTCAGGCCGCCCACGGTGATGCCGTTCGCCAGCAACCCGCCCGCGACGCCTTCCAGGTGCTCGGGAAACAGCATGCCGTTCTGAAAGCCGACGCCGACCCAGAACCCCAGGCCTGCAATCAATGCCTTGCGGTGGTCCATTCCGCCCTGGATGACCTCGGACATTCCGCGCGCAAAGATCAGAGCCAGGAGGACCATCAGATAGGCGGCATACACGGGTTCCGGAATCGCCAGAACCAGGGCCAGCGCCTTGGGAAGGAACGCGAGCACGATCATCAGTGCGCCGGCCGCGATGCCGACGCGCCGGGCGGCGATCCCGGTGATTTCGATCGTCGGGACGCTGACCGTGGTCGTCTGGGTCGGCATGATCCCGCCGACGCCGCACAGCAGCTTGCCGACTCCGTCCGCAGCCACCGCACCTTCCACGACGCGATAGTCCACCGCCCGCGACCGCCGCCAGGACACCCGCTGAACGGCGACGGAGGCGGTAATGGTCTGGATGGTGCCAATGAGCGCAACAAACACGAAAGCGGGCAGCAGACCCAGCACCACGGGGTCGAAGTCGAGATCGAGGCCCGGCCATGCGCTCGGCGGCAGCCCAACCCAGGAAGCCTGCAGCACGCGTTCCAGGTCGTACAGTCCGAAGGCCGCCGCGACGGCCGTCCCGGCGACGACTCCGAGCAGCAGTGCCCAGAGACGCAGCCGTGGTCGGGTCTTGAGATGGATCACGCTGATGACGAAGATCGTCGCCGCGGCGGTCAGCGGCCCCGCCAGGGTCGGCGCAGCCTCCGGCACGTCGGACAGGCGGCCAAAGACGACGGGCAGCGCCGTCGCCGGTATCAGCATGTTCACCGTGCCTACAACGGTCGGCGTCAGGATCCGGCGGAAGAGCGACAGGCGCGCCGAGATGGCCAGGGGAACCAGGGACGAGATGATGACCAGGACGGCAAGCACCCCGGGGCCGGCGACGGTGAGAGCGGTCACGCAGATCCCGATGTAGGCCGCCGCCGGACCGATCGTAAGGATGTATCCCGCGCCGATCCGGCCGAGCCGCGACGCCTGCAGCATCGTCGCAACACCACTGACGGCCACCGTGCAGAACACGGCCCACGACAGGTACGCCTCGGTTCCTCCCGCGGCCCGGACCACGATCGTGGGGAACGCGACCAGCCCCGTGATGCCGAGCACAACGATCTGCAGGCCGCTCCCCAGCACCAGGCCGGCCGGAGGACGATCGTCCGGCTGGTAGCGAAGGAGCCGGTCCGCGTCTCCGGCACTCATTGCGCGTCGCCGACGCTCATTCCGCGTCGCCGGCACTCATGCGGATCTCACTGAAAGCGCCGGCCCGGCGGAGTCGTCGGGCGACGGGGCTGCGCGCTACCGCCCCACACTTGCCCCCGCCAGTTGAGCGATCGCGGCAAGCGTCGTCTGGGCGGCGTTCAGCCCGAGACGGAAGTCGTCATCCGAGTAGGTGGTCCACACGTCGGTGGGCTGGTGCCAGTTCGGGTTCCACCCCGCTCCCACCTGCGCGCCGCGTTCGTTCTCGCGCAGGCTGATGGCCGCGACAAGGTTCATGAAGGGCGTCGAATCGGTGTTGGTCATGTGCGGCCCGACGGTGGCCGGGTAGTCGGTGGCGTAGCGCGCGTTCGCGAACTTGAAGTGGAACGCCAGGTTCATCGACTCGTCGACCATCTCCGAGTTCCACTGGAATTCGATGTTGACGTCGGCCTCCGGACGCTGATCGCGGCTGACCTGCCCGTCGGGGCCCGGCGCTCCGTGGTCCCAGAGCATCATGTCGTGCTGGATCATCCCCAGCCAGCGCGGTTCGGGATACTGGCCGGAGCCCGGCGGATCCTCGACGCCCTGCAGCTCCTGGCGCTGCTCGACGTACGCCCGCGCGCCGTTCAGCCCCGTTTCTTCGTTGTTCCACAGGACGAAGCGGATCGAGCGTTCGGTCTCGACGTCCGGCGAGCTGAAGATGCGGGCCAGCTCCATGACCAGCGCCGTGCCGGAACCGTCGTCGTCCACCGCCTCGTTCACGCCGTGCCCGTCCATGTGCGCGCCCAGGATGTACATCTCGTCGGGGCGCGTGGTGCCGACCTTGGTGCAGTAGACCTGGGAGCGATCGCCGTCGACCGGCTCCTCGCGGTTGAGTTCGCGGATCCGCTCGTCGGGCTGGGCCATGAGGCCGCGGTTGACGCCGGTGCGGCCCCGGTAGCCAAAGATGGTGCTGCCGCCGGAGCCGCGTCCCCGGCGTCCCACGAGGCCTCCGGTCGGTGTGGTCAGGTCCTCGCTCTGCTGGCGGGCAGCGGGACGTCGGGCGGGCGCCTGGGCCGGAGTCGGTGCGCGGCGTGGCGGGTCGGCGAACCGCACCGGCGCATACACGTAGTGGACGCGCTCCGTGTTCGTGCAGCCTGCGTCCTGAAGCCAGGCCTCGATCCAGTCCACCGCGTCGCGGTTGCGCTGCGTGCCCTGGCGACGGTCCCCGAACTGCGTCAGGCCCTTCAGCGTCGCCTTGTACTCGTCGAGGGTGAGGCGCTCGACCAGCACGGCAACCGGATCAACCTCCTCCTCCTCCTGCAGGGCAGCAAGCGGCGAGGCGCCGGCTCCCATCGTCACGACGCCGGCTCCAGCGGCTATCGTCACGAGGAGTGTAAAGCGCACATGACATTTGGTAATGTTGAGATGACACTTGAACATGAGAACCTCCGCGATTCAGTGGAGACAGCGGCTTCAGCCGTTCCGGAACCCGGCTTGCTGATTGCCATGTGGTACCGTACGGCCACCGAGGAACAGCCGCAAGCGACACGGTCGCTGCAACCGTCCGCGGCTGGGCGGCGTCCACAGGCCGATCGGATTATCTTTCCGCCTGGGGATGACCTGCACACCTCAACTTCAGAACAGGAGGACCGACGACACGATGACAGTGTTTCCGCTGATGGGTGAACACGATTACCAAAAGCTGGTTTTCTGCAACGACAACGACTCGGGACTCCGAGCGATCATCGCGATACACGACACGACCCTGGGCCCGGCACTGGGCGGGATCCGCATGCTCCCCTACGCCACCGAGGAAGAGGCGCTGAACGACGTGCTGCGCCTGGCCCGGGGCATGACCTACAAGGCCGCGATCAGCGGCGTGGACCTGGGCGGCGGCAAGTCCGTCGTCATCGGCGATTCCAGAACGGACAAGAACCCCGCGCTGCTGCGCGCCATGGGCAGATTCATCGACACGATGGCGGGCGAGTACATAGCCGGACAGGACATCGGCACCAATTCGCACGACATGGCGGTGATCCGGGGGGCCACCCGGCACGTGGCGTGCGTGAACGAGTCCGTCGGCGGTGCGGGAGACCCCTCGCGGACGACTGCGTACGGGGTCAGCTGCGGGGTCCGGGCGGTACTCAAGGCGACGACCGGGAGCGACTCGATCGGGGGGCGGCACATCGCGATCCAGGGTCTCGGCAACGTGGGCTTCGCGCTGGCGCGCTTCTGTCACGAGGCGGGCGCGCAGCTCACGGTAACCGACATCTACGAACCGATCCTGGCGAAGGCGGCCGGCGAGCTCGGGGCCGAGGTGGTCGCTCCCGACGAAATCTACGACGTGGAGTGCGACGTGTTCTCACCGAACTCGATCGGCGCGGTGATCAACGACGACACGATCCCGCGGCTGCGGTGTCCGGCCGTCGCGGGGGGAGCCAACAACGCCCTCGCGGAGGACCGCCACGGCGACGAGCTGAAGGCGCGGGGGATCGTCTACGGACCCGACTTCCTGGTGAACGCGGGTGGCCTCATCCGCTGCCAGGAAGAGGTGAATGGGCGCGCGACAGAGGATTTCACCGTCTACGCCAAGGTGGCCAACATCTACGAGCAGACCCTGCAGGTGATCGCGATGGCCGACGAGCTGGGCATCAGCACCGCCCAGGCGGCCGACTGGATGGCCGAGGAGAGGATCGCGGCGGCGAAGTCCAGGTAGGATCCGCTCCCGGATACAGCCCACCCCGCACCTCCTGCGCGAACCGCGCCACCGCCTCGCGCACATCGGCGCCCAACTCGGCGTAGCGCTTCGGGGACGCGGACCCGTCCCCCTCGGTCAGCCCGAGCATGTCCGGCAGCACCAGCACCTGGCCGTCGCAGAGCGGACCCGCCCCGAAGCCGATGGTGGGGATGGACAGCACGTGGGTGACCTTCTGCGCGATCCGCCCCGGCATCGTCGACAGCACGATGGCGAAGGCGCCCGCCTTCTCGAGCGCCCGGGCGTCGCGGATCAGCTTCTCCAGGGCGCCCGCGGCGCGAGCGTGCCCCCGCGGCCCCCCGAGCTGATGGACCGACTGCGGCGTGAAACCCAGATGCCCCATGACCGGGACGCCCGCCGTCACCAGCGCCTCGACCGCGGGCGCAAACTCCGCCCCGCCCTCCAGCTTGAGCGCCCCCGCGCCCGTCTCCTTGAGGATGCGGCCCCCGTTCCGGACCGCATCCCGCGGCGAGACCTGGTAGCTCATGAAGGGCATGTCCACGATGACCAGCGCGCGCCGGGCGCCGCGCCGGACCAGGCGGCCGTGGTAGATCATCTGCTCGACGGTGGCCGAGAGGGTCGTCTCCTCGCCGCACAGGGCCGTGGCCACCGAGTCGCCGACCAGGACCGCGTCCACGCCCGCCGCGTCGACAAGCGAGGCGAAGAGCGCATCGTAGGCGGTGATCATCGCGATCGGCTCGCCGGCCCGCTTGCGCTGCGCGAAGTGGAGGACGGTCACGGGGCGGTCGGCCGCGTCCGATGGGCCGCTCCGCGCCCTTGCGCCACCGGTCGGAAGGCCCCCGCGGCGCGCCGCTGAACCATCCATCATCTTGTTCACGGGAAAAGCACCTCGCCGGTCAATGCGTCGGTGACGGTGATCGCGCAGGTGGGACAGTTGCCCGCCGCCTCGAGAACGTCTTCCAGCGTGTCTCCCTCGGGGTCGACCACCTCGGACTGCCGCCAATGGTTGTGCGCGAAGACGCCCGGCGCCAGATCCAGGCACATGCCGTTGCCGGCACAGCGCGTGTGGTCGACCTCGATGTGGAGCTGCGGGGGCTCGTCCGCGGAAGAGCCCCGGGCGGCAAATGACGCGTCGTTCACGAGGGACACCTCACGGGCCGGCGACTTCCCTCTGCCGCCTGGACATTCATCGCCTTCCAGTGCAGGAGAGGCTGTCTGCGAATCCGCTCCCGGAGACCGGCGTCGGACGTCAGCAGGGAGGGCCGGATTTGCCCCCGTTCGAGCAACCGGTCCAGGAAAGTACGCTCTCGGTCGGCCAGGGGAAGAACCGCCGACAGGAGTTGCCGGCAACCCGATAACAGCATCCGGCCGTATTCCCCCGCTTCGCTACGCTTCCTCAGCGCCCCCTGGCGCAACGCCGGAAAGAGCTGGTTGGCCAACTCCGCCGGGACGAAGTTCACATCGGAGATCGAGACTTCGCGCCAGTCCATGCGGTTCATCGCACCGTAGACGACGAACGCGGCCCGCAGCCTTTCGGGATCGAGCCCTTTCAGCGACCGCAACCGGTGGGTGTCGAAGAGGTCCCTGGGGCGCTGGCGGGACAGGAGCGCGCACAGCTTTCCGGCGACCAGTTCGTGGATATCCAGCACCGGCACGCCCTTCACCCGCCAGCGTCCCACTCGGCGCGAGTCCGTTCGCCTGACCGGCCAGAGCGGCACACGGTACATGTAGTTCAAGTCGACCTCCAGGCCGCCGCCCCGGCCCCGGGCACCCGTGTAGCGCAGCCACCACTTCCCGCCCGCATGCTCGGAGGGCATCCCCCTTGCGAGCAGGTTCTCCCGGCTGAACACCGCCTCCAGGGCTCGCTCGACCCGGGGCCGTTCGCTCATCATCACATCCCGCTCCTCGCCCCCAACGTAGTTCAGATCGATGTCGACGGAGAGTCTGGGAACGTCGAAGACGAACAGGTTGAGGGCCGTGCCCCCCTTCAGGGCCAGCCGCTCCCCGAGAAAGGGATGGACGCGTACGCCCTCGAGCACGCGCATCAGCCGGACCGCCTTCTCCAGCATCTCCACTCGGAAGCCCGTCGCCCCGGCCTCCGCCTCCAGTGCCTCGATGGAGACGCTCAAGGAACATCTTCCCAGGACCTGGCCAGCACCTCCTCGGGCACCATGAGATTCCAGTCGCGCACCAGCCGCGCCGGACGGTGGCGCATCCGGTCCATGTAGTGAGGTTGCCGGGGGCGATGGCGACGGAGTCGCTCAAGGTGACAATCGTCGACCATCAGCTCGGCGCGGTGCCGTTCGAGAAAGAACCCCACCTTCGCCGCGGTGGTCGCGTTGTGCAAGAGGAGCGCGTACTCCACCACCACGTCCAGGTCGAAGAACTCGACCGACTCCAGCGATCGCCAGACCTCTTCCCAGCCGCCCGACAGGTCGGGGCGGTGGAGGACATCCACTAGGGTTCGCTCAAGGCTGGTCACGCGAATCGTCAATCCCTGTTCCTCCGTGGCAGGCGCTGCCAGGAACTCGTGGCCGCAGTGCAGCAGCGCCCGGGGAAACCGCACCCCGCGAAAGAGGTGCGACCGGAAGGCGACGGGCCGGGCGGGCCGAGCGGCGGAGTAGAAGAAGTGTTGCCAGACCGAGTGCGCCCGCCCGTGGTACTCAAGGGCCGTGTGATGCGAAAGCACCGCGTCCGGTGTCAGTCTTGCGGCAATCAGGTAGGGGTTGACCGGTTGCGTCCGCGGGTCCGCGCCGGGGGGGACCGTCGCATACAGCCCGCGACGGATGCGCGCGAGCCGCCCGACCCTGCGGTAGTAGGTGAGGAACGCCTCGTCGGTCCTGGGTCCAAAGCCGCCGCGCGAGGCGAGGTGTTCGTCCAGGTCACGTGACGTGAAGACGGGGTGCCGGCGCAGGAAGGTGCTGTGTTTCTGTATTTTCATACGCATTACCCATATTAAATCTATGGGTTTATAGTATTAACGTCAAACACGCCTGAACCGCAGATTCCTGATCCGCCCCGCGCGTCCAGCAGCGAGTGCCTAGTTTCATTCATGCAACGTGAACGAAGCCGCACGAACGCGCCACCCGAAGCCGTCTACGCCGACCGGGCTGAACGATTCGACCGGGAGGCCGTCGCTCAGCAACGCGCCGTTCGGCTCTACGGCCGATTGCGCCTCGCCCTCTTCACGGCTTCCATCGCCGGCGCATGGTGGCTCTTCGCCACGGGACACGGCACGCCGGCCTGGCTGCTGCTGGCCGCGTCGGCCGCGCTCTTCGTGGTGTTCGTCGCCCGGCACGTCGCGGCCCGGCTACGGATGCGGCGCGCGGAACTCATGGCCGACTTCAACCGGGAGGGGATCGCCCGCATCGCGCGGACATGGGATGACCTGCGGCCGCCGCCGGACGCGCCGGCGGCACCCGGCTCCGCGCCACCCCGCGATCACGACTACGCCGACGACCTCGACCTCTCCGGCCACGCCTCCCTCCTGCACCTGATCGGCGTGTGCGGCACGCCGCCCGGAGGACGGACACTGCAGGCGTGGCTGCTCGAAGCCGCGGATCCCGACACCGTCGCCCTGCGCCAGGACGCCGTTGCCGAAATGGCCGGGGCGCTCGACTTCCGGGACGGCCTCGCGGCGGAGGGACGGATCGCGGCCACGCGGGCGCAGGCGCCGCCCGCAGCCGTCTCGCCAGAGGCCGCGGAAGCCTCCTTCCTCCGCTGGGCCGAGGGCGAAGGCTGGCTGCCCGCCCACCGGTGGCTGCGCGCCGCCAGCTTCGTGCTCCCGCCGATCAACGTAGCCGCGATCAGCCTCTGTTCCCTGGGAATGGTGCCCATCCCGGCGCTGGTCTGGCCGCTCCTGATCTCGGCGTTGGTGCTCGTTCCGCGGTGGCGGTCGATCCACGCGGTCTTCGAGGCGGCGGATGACGGCGAATCCGGCGTGCGGCGCTACGCCCCCATTCTCCGCCACCTTCGCGATGCACCGCTCGATTCGCGCTACGCAGCGGCCCTCCGCGAGCGCCTCGGGGCCGAGCCGGGGGCGGGCGATCGCAAGGCGGCGGGTGCCGGGCCGGGCGGAAGCAGCGCGGAGCACTCCGTCGCCGGGGAACGCGCCAGGCCGCGCAACGCCCCCGAGGAGATCGCTGCCCTGCGCCGCCTTCTCGACATGGCCGAGGTCAGAAGGTCGCCGCTCGTGCACATCCCGCTCGCGCTGGTGCTTCACTGGGACGTGCAGGTGCTGGCCGCGCTCGAACGGTGGAAGGCGCGGTCGGGAAGCCGGGTGAGGGGGTGGCTGGGCGCGGTCGGCGAGGCGGAGGCGCTGGCCGCCCTCGCCGCCCTGGCCGCCGATCACCCCGACTGGACGATGCCGGTCCTCGACCCCGAGGCCCGCACCCTCAAGGCCCGTGCCCTCGGCCACCCCCTCCTCCCGCCGCAGGAGTGCGTCCGCAACGATGTCGAAATCGGCCCCGCAGGCTCCTTCCTCCTGGTCACCGGCTCCAACATGTCCGGCAAGTCGACGCTGCTCCGCGCCGCTGGACTCAACGCGGTCCTGGCCCAGGCCGGCGGCCCGGTCTGTGCGGAGGAACTGCGGATGCCGCCGCTCCGCATCATGACCAGCATTCGAATCGAGGACTCGCTCACAGAGGGTGTGTCGTACTTCCTTGCCGGGCTCCAGCGGCTCAAGGGCGTGGTGGACGCAGCGGCCGGTCCCCGGCCCCACACCCTCTACCTCCTCGACGAGATCCTGCAGGGCACCAACAGCGCCGAGCGCCGCATCGCGGCCCGAACGGTCCTGCGACAGCTCCTGGCCACTCCGGCAATCGGCGCCGTCACCACGCACGACCTCAGCCTCGGCGACGCCGACGACCTCACCGCGCGGGCCGTCGCCGTCCACTTCACCGAGTCCGTGGAGGACGATGACGAGGAGCTCACCTTCGACTACCGGCTCCGGAGGGGCATTGCGACTTCGACCAACGCGTTGCGGCTGCTGGAGATGGCAGGCCTGGGAGACGCCGATGGTCGATAGGCATTCGACGTCAAGCACGCTTTACATTATGTAAAGTGGAGTCAGGAAACCAGGTCCCGGAAACTCAGATGCCCGGCCGCACCAAGCCTGTCGAGCAACACGCGCGCCTTGGCACTGGTCGCTTGGTTGGCCAGCGCCGTTCTCAAAATCGCACGTGCGGCCTCGCTACGTCGGAGTATCAGGGGTCGTTCCGCCGGGTCCGCATTCACCCAGAATGTGAATACCTCGAACGTCTCAGCGGGATGGTCTTCCATGAGTTCTACCAGACAATCCATCACCTCGAAATACGGTTTGGCCGTCCCAGCGAGCCTTATCAGTCGGTCCAGTTGAGCCAGAGTCCACTTTGGATTGAAGCGCCCTGAAGCAATCCACCAGCCCAGCGAGCTCAGGTGCCCCATTCTCTCCTGTCCTGCTTCCTCCAGGAGACCGAGGAGCTCTTCGGTAAGCGATTCAAAACGCTCCAACACCTCTGCTGGGAACTCAGTCTCCTCACAGCAGAGTTCCCTGCCGATTCGGCCTATCGCGCCCTGGGCATCATTCGGCTTCGCGTTCTCGAAGAACCGCCTCACAAGGGCATCTTCGTCTGACCAATGCAGCAATCCGGATCCCACCATTGCCAGGAGGTGCTCCCCGAGGCGTCGCTCGGGGTGGCCCCTTGTGCTTGCAGCGCGGTCCTCGCTCCCGGGAAGACGGCCCACCGCCGCTGCATACTGGTCGCGAAGCAGCTGGAAAGGTCGGATGTAGACCCGAGAGAAACGCAGATAAGTCTCCCATGCCGCATCTCGAAGTTCTGGAAACCGGTCGGAGAAGATCTTGTCCGTGTTCCTCTTCGTCCAGTCCGCGTCGAGCAAGGTCAGATGCGGAAACCATTGCCCGTACACCGCACGAACCGATGGCGAGGGCTCCAACGCGGGATCAAGATGGCGGTCGAGCCTCTTGCGAACCTCGGGTATCCTGTTGAGGTCGAAGGCTGGAGAGTCCCCTGCTTCTGCGTCCAGGACCGACCGATAGACCCACAAGGCGTATTGAACCACCGAGTGCATGGCTTCCTCTCGAACGGTGTCGATCGACGTCGTCGCCACGTCAAATGTGGACTCGGCATCGTCTTCGGGAGAGGAATCCAGATCGTCTGCCGCCGAATCGATGACGGCCCAGACAGCGCTGCGCAAGCCGAAGGGAATCACGTCGTCCTTCAGGCCTGCTCCGAGGAGCCTGACGGACTGAAGACGCCCTTCGCGCCATTCACGGTCGCGGGGATGCCGCCGCAAGATCTCGGACAGCAGAGCCATGACCGAGGTCCAGTCGATGGTCCGTTCTTCACGGACGGCTTGACAGAGACCCCGCAACAGGGCCACCACATACCGTACACGCAGTTCCAGAATGGAGTCGGACGCCGTCAGAAACTCTCCCGGGGAACGCCCAACCACTTCTTCCAGGACGCGTGCAAGACCTTCCCGGTCCGGCGCTATGGGGTCGCCCGTCGGCTCCCATGAAGCCAGGTACGCAAGGACCTCGCTGGTCGACATGGCTTCCAGGTCGTCGACTCCCACGGGGCTCGTCGGACCCATCCAGGTCGTTGCATACCAGGTGAAATCAGGATGTTCGGGTTCACCCGCCTCCCCGACGATCCGGGCGTAGCGCCTCTCCCACTCGGCGTCCAGGTGTTCACGAATCCACGCGAGGCGCCGCGCCTGCCAATGGAGCTTCCATTTGCGCCGCTCCTCATCACCACCGGTGAACGAGTCGCGAAATTCCGGCCCGCGACCGATCCACCGGAATACGAGACTCTTCTGCTCCTGGTCGAGTCTCTGAAAGATCCCTCCGAGCAGCCGGCTGTACTCGTGTAGCAAGCCTTGGTCGAAGAACCGGTCTTCACTCAGCGCCACTTCCGCGGCAAACTCCGGGTGCTTCGCGCACTGCTCGGTTGCGAGGTGTACCACGATCCTCTGGAAGATGGTCCCCCTGCGACCACCCAGGACCGCGGCAACCGATCTGATTCCAGCCCCGGAATCGACCAGCTGCATCGATCCGTCCCTCACGGCGTCAATGAGGGCATCCGCAACTTCATTGAGTTTGTTCTGGGCGTGGGGCTCAATCGCCGAGCGCCAGATCGCCCCGTCATACCTGCGCAGCTTGTCCGACTCGATTGCGTGCTCCAGCAGATCGCACAGCATCTCCAAGGTTCTGATTCCGCTGTGCGTGAGCAGGACCGTCACATGGCGTTCGACGAATTGTCGGTACTCGTACTCACTCAATCGACCGACGATGCGGCTGGAAAGGTCTGCCACCATCGAGGCCGCGAATTCGGCTGCCTCCGGGTCTTCCTCACCCGCTGACTCACCAATTGATCGCTCGACACCGCTCTCGTAAGCCTGAATGGGCTCGCGAACGGAGCCTGGGTGGCCCGAATCGGTGACACAGCGGATCGTGAGTAACGAACGGGCCAGATCGATGGCGGCGTCGGTCTTTCCCGCACCAGCCAGGCGGTCGATCACGGCTCCCAGTGCTTCGTCAAGGGGATACTCAATGCGGGGCTGTCGCGAAATCCAACGGGCTTCCCTGGAGGCCCATTGTGTCATCGATTCGGCCGAGAGATGGATCGCGGCTCGCGCTAGGTCTTCGTGAACGCTGACGTTGTCCGTGTCGGGAATTCGACCGATCACTTCAGCCACTCGGGCCGGTGCGACCGGTGCCATCCTGGTCAAGTACTTGGATTCGGGCCAAGCGGGGTAGCTAACGTAATCCCCGTTGAACCGTGGCGGAGGTGGATCCGTGAAGTAGCCCGCGTCAACCAAAGGTTCGATCCAATCCGGTGATTCCAGTTTGGAGAAGAAGTATGAGTGATTGACTGGGCGCTTCTCTATGAGGGCCAAAGCTCGCTCAACCGCTGCTGGGCTAGGCATTGCCGGACTCCTTCAGCAGGGCATCGATCGCATCCAATTCGTCGAACGTCGTCGGAAGGAGTCGAGACGCCAGGAAATACTCCAACCCGGCGATTTGCTTCCTCAGCTCCTCGGTGCTGGTGGACTTTCCGTGGTGAGAAACCCCTTGGAAGTAGCGATCCAGTCCCTTCCAAATCCGCCAGTGGGCTTTGAAAGATGACTCGGGCACGTCAAGATCGGTGCCCTCCAACCGACTCAGAGCATGTCGAAACCGCTCCTTCCTTCTTGGATAGTAAGCGGCAAACCAGTCGAGGAAATCCTCCAGCTTCTCGAGTATCTTGCGGAGAGGGGGGTCTATGGTTCCGCCCCAACCGGTCGAATCGGAGTGGCAATTCGTCTTGGGCTTCTGGACTCGGAACCGGTCCTCCACCTCATTCACCTTGGCTGGCAGCCCAGTTGGGCGCTTCGGATCGACGATCTTCTCCATGAGCTCCCTCATGCTATGAGCCGACTGGGCCACGCGATCGGGATTCGCGGCGTCTTCCAGGACCTGAAGCCCACCGAGATACATCGCACCCAGCTTCTCACCGCGTTCGGACAACGCACCGTGCAGCCTCTGCTGCTCCCGTGACAGAGCGACCGATGGCTTCGGATCAGGTTGGACATCCGTTTCGTGTTCTTCTTCGGCACCACGGGTGGGCGAGGTCATCTGAGTCCTGCGATTGGCACAGGTTCCTGTAGTAACGAAAACCCGGCCGCCACAAGCAGCCGGGTGCGGTCGCTTCCCTGGTGGCCTCCCCATGGTGTCCATCAACCGAGCGGGACAGGAGGCTTGGAAGCCGTCGGGTACGTGGTGGCCTGGTTTCACGTGGGCCACTCGTCCGCCCAAAGATAGTCCCGGTTCCGACCGACTGGAAGAACTGTGAAGTACAGCCTCAAGTCCCATGCCCGGTCATCGGCCGGTGGTCCGCTCAATCCAACTCCAATTCGGAAATAGACTTGCCAGCTCGCGTGGTCTTGCTGCAGTCCGTTCTGTAGACTTCTTGTGGTGCGATGACCCAGACCGCTTGACAGATTCCCGATGCTCCGTTCTTCCCCACCCCTCACCCTCGCCATCCTCGCGGCCGGCCGTTCGACGCGCTTCGGCCGCCTGAAGCAGCTCGCGCCCATCGGCCCCGGCGGCGCTGCGCTGCTCGACTACGCGCTCTACGACGGCGCCCTGGCCGGGTTCACCCGGTTCGTCCTCGTGATCCAGGAGGCGCTGCGGCCCGACTTCGAAGCGCACCTGCGCCCGGCCATCGCAACCGGCCTCGACGTTCGCTTCGCGTACCAGCGGATGACCCACCCCGGGCTGGTCGACGACCCGCCACCCCGGCGGACCCGTCCCTGGGGCACCGGCCACGCGGTGCTGACCGCCGGCGAGCTGATCGACGGTCCCTTCGCGGTCTGCAACGCCGACGACTTCTACGGGCGCGGGGCCTACGCGGAGCTCGCCGCCGCAATGCGTAATGCCGACATTACAATTTGTAAAGCCGACTTTACAATTCGCCCGCCCGATGGCCCGCCCGATGGCCCGCCCGGTCACCCGCCCACCCGCGCTTTCACCATCGGCTACCCCCTCGCGGCCACCCTCTCCGACAGCGGCGGCGTCTCGCGCGGGATCTGCGAAGTCGGTGACGACGGCACCCTCCGGCGGTTGACCGAAGGGCTGGAGCTGCGGCGGGCCGGCGTCCGCGTCCAGGGCCACGACATTTCCGGGCGGACCATCGACATCCCCGCGCAGACCCCCGTCTGCACCAACCTGTGGGGTTTCCAGTCCGGGATCCTTCCCCCGCTCCGGGATCTCTTCACGCATTTCCTCGCCTCCGGCCCCGGACTCGACCGCGAGTTCTACCTCTCGGAAGCGATGAACGAGCTGATCGCCACGGAGCGCGCGCGCTGCTCGGTGCTCCCCACCGACGCGCTGTGGCTGGGAATCACCTTCCCCGGCGATCACGCGGGAGTGGCCGAATCCCTGCGGAAGCTGGTAGACTCGAAGGTCTATCCCATGCGACTTTGGGACGCGCCACCAGTCCCCTTGCCCCCTGATTGAATCCGATGCAACTCACCGCACTCGACTGGATCGTCGTCGCCCTCTACGGCCTCACGGTCGTCGCCATCGGCCTGCGCTTCGCCCGGCGGGCGGGGTCCGGCACCGACGAGTTCTTCCTGTCGGGCCGCAAGCTGCCCTGGTGGCTGCTGGGCACATCGATGGTGGCCACCACCTTTTCGACCGACACGCCCAACCTGGTCGCGGATCTGGTGCGTACCGGCGGAGTGGCGCAGAACTGGGTCTGGTGGGCCTTCCTGATCACCGGGATGTGCACGGTCTTCTTCTACGCGCGCCTGTGGCGGCGGTCGGGCGCGCTGACCGACATCGAGTTCTACGAACTGCGCTACTCGGGAGCACCGGCGGCCTTCCTGCGCGGATTCCGTGCCCTCTACCTCGGCGTCTTCTACAACGTGATGATCATCGCGACGGTAACGCTGGCGGCCACCAAGATCGGCGGCGTGCTGCTGGGACTCGACCCGCTCACGACCGTGCTG
Source organism: Gemmatimonadota bacterium (assembly GCA_022822445.1). Classification (GTDB taxonomy): domain Bacteria; phylum Gemmatimonadota; class Gemmatimonadetes; order Longimicrobiales; family Gaopeijiaceae; genus Bin94. The sequence goes on from JAJEBR010000029.1 coordinate 50,241, forward strand.
ATCGCCGGAACGGTGACGATGATCTACTCGGCCACCTCCGGACTCTGGGGGGTCGTCGCCACCGACCTGATGCTCTTCGTCATCGCGATGATCGGGTCGATCGCGGCGGCGGTCTTCGCACTGCAGCAGCCCGAGGTCGGCGGGCTGGCGGGCCTCGTCGCCAATCCCGAGCTGCAGTCGGCCTTGCGCTTCCTCCCCGACTTCTCGGACTGGAGCGTCGCGATGGGAATCTTCATCATCCCGATCGCGGTTCAGTGGTGGAGTGCCTGGTATCCGGGGGCCGAGCCGGGCGGCGGGGGCTACGTCGCTCAGCGGATGCTGGCCGCCAGGGACGAGCGCGAGGCGATGAAGGCGACGCTGTGGTTCAACATCGCGCACTACGGGCTGCGGCCGTGGCCGTGGATCATCGTGGCGCTCTGCTCGATGGTCATCTACCCGGAGCTCTCGGACATCCAGGCCCGCTTCCCGGGACTCGACCCCTCGCTGGTGGGCAACGATCTGGCCTATCCGGCCATGCTCGTGTTCCTGCCGGCCGGCCTGCTGGGGCTGGTGGTCGCGTCGCTGGCGGCCGCCTACATGTCGACGATCAGCACGCAGCTGAACTGGGGATCGTCGTATGTGGTGAGCGACTTCTACCGGCGGTTCGTGAACCAGGGGGCCAGCGACCGGCAGCTGGTGGCGGTGGGTCGTCTCTCGACGGTCGGGCTGATGGTGCTCGGCGCCTTCGTCGCGCTGCAGCTCGACACTGCGGGCCAGGGGTTCCAGATCCTGTTGCAGATCGGTGCCGGCACCGGGCTGATCTTCCTGCTGCGCTGGTTCTGGTACCGGGTCAACGTGTGGAGCGAGCTGGCCGGGATGACGGTTTCGTTCATGGTGGCGTTGTATTTCGCGTGGGGACACGGGGCGCTGGGGTTCGAGCCGCTGCCGGCGTCGATGCAGCTGGTGATCGGGGTCGCGGTGACGACGGTGGCGTGGGTCGGGGTGACGCTCGTGACGCCACCGGCCAGCCGTGAGACGCTGCAGGCCTTCTACGACCGGATCCAGCCGATGGGCAAGGGATGGGGACGCGTGGTCAGGGTCGGCGACGGTTCGAGGGATCGCGGCACGATCACCGCATCCTTCCTCGCGTGGTTCCTGGGGTGCGTACTCGTCTATGCAGCGCTTTTCGGGACGGGATACCTGCTCTACGGGCAGTTCCTGTGGGCGGTGCTGGCGCTCGGCGTGTCGGCCGCGGCCGGCGTGTGGCTCTTCCGGCTGCTTCCGAGGATCGGTTTCGCGGATTGACCGTGGGGAGCCGCGGCCGCTGGACGGCGATCGCTCCCGGGCGCGTCAACCTGATCGGGGAGCACACCGACTACAACGGCCTGCCGGTGCTGCCGATCGCGATCGACCGCGAGATCCGGATCGATTTCCGGGTCGTGGGCGAGTCAATAGTCAGATTGGACAGCCCCGTGGCGCGTTTTGCGCCCTGCGCGTTTCAGCTGAAACGTCCCATCGAGGCTGCGGACCAGGGAGACTGGTCGAACTATGTGCGGGCGGCGGCGCGGGGGTTGATGGAGCTGGGGGCGGCGCAGGGGCTGGGCGATGGGCCGGGCCTGCGGCACGACTGGAGCCTGGTGCGTGGAATTGAGGGGACGGTGCGCGGGAATGTGCCGATCGCGTCGGGGCTGTCGTCCTCGTCGGCGCTGGTGGTGGCGAGTGCGCTGGCGCTGCTGAAGGCGAATGGGGTGGAGGTGGGGGCGGAGGGGGTGCAGGTGGGCGGGGGGTGGGGTGGGCGGGGCGGTGGGCGGGTCGTGCTGCCGCGCCTGGAGCTCGCCGCGCTGATGGCGCGGGCTGAGCGCTTCGTCGGGCTGGAAGGTGGCGGGATGGACCAGGCAGCGTGCCTGCATGGGGTGGCGGGGCACGCGCTGCGCATCGAGTTCGAGCCGCTGCGGGTGACGACGGTGGCCGTGCCGGCGGGGTGGCGGTGGGTGGTGGGGTCGTCGCTGGTGCGGGCGGAGAAGTCGGGGGGCGCGCGGGATGAGTACAATGAGCGGGCGAGGCAGTGCCGGGAAGCGCTGGAGGTGCTGGCGAAGGACTGGCCGGGAGGGGGCGGTGCGCGACGCCGCGGCAAAGGGCGGGACGCGCCCATGTCTCGGCGGGACGGCACCGATGAGCGCCGCCGCGGCAACGCGTGGGACGCCGGCATGTCCGGACGGGCACCGTCGGGGTCGCCGACCTACGCGGAGCTGGTGGCGCACGGGGAGATCACGCGGCTGCTCGAGGATGCCGAGCGCTTGCTGTCGCCGCTGCTCCTGCGCCGCTTTCGCCATGTCGTCACCGAAGGCCGCCGGGTCGCGGAGGCCGAGGCCGCGATGCGCGCGGGCGACATCGGCCGCTTCGGGGAACTGATGGTGGCGTCGCACGAGAGCCTCCGCGGCGACTACGAGGTGAGCACGCCGGAGCTGGACGAGATGGTCGCCATCGCGCTCCAGGCGGGAGCCGCCGGGGCCAGGCTGACCGGGGCGGGGTTCGGGGGCTGCGCCGTGGCGCTTTGCGACGAGCGCACCGTCGGGCCCGTGATGGACGCCCTCGCGGCGCGGTTTTACGTCCCGCGGCTGGGAAGGCCACCGACCCGCGACGAGATGTTCGCCGTGCGGCCATCGGGGCGCGCGCGGGTGGAACCGCTCCTGCACAACACTGTGTCATAGGCGGGTTGGGGCCCCCCACGGCACCTCAAAGAAGCGTTTTCAACGGTTATCCTTGCTAATCGTGCATAGGCATGACAGATTGGCAGGTATGATCGCCAGACGCAACAAGGAACCGATCCGGAGAGACCTCGCCTGCTTTCCCTCGGTCGTCCTGCTTGGACCCCGACAGGTGGGCAAGACAACCCTCGCCCGCGAGGTTGCCAGCGAGGTTCCGGGCGCCCTGTATCTCGACCTGGAGGATCCGACCGTCGTGGACCGGCTGTCAGACGCCAGGAGCTATCTCGATCTGCATCGGGACAGGCTGGTCGTTCTCGACGAGGTTCAGCGGATGCCGGATCTCTTTCGTGTCCTGCGCGGACAGATCGACGAGCGCCGCAGGAAAGGACGCGAGAGCGGGCACTTCCTCATCCTCGGATCCGCATCGGGGGCGCTGCTGCGTCAGTCCGCGGAGTCCCTGGCGGGACGGGTCGCCTACCACGAACTGCCGGGTCTCGATGCGCTTGAAGTGGGCCGCGATCCGAGCCGGTCGTGGCTCCGGGGCGGGTTTCCCGATAGCATCACCGCAGCCACCGACGACATCAGCATTCGCTGGCGCGCCAACTTCATCCGCACCTACCTGGAGCGCGACCTTCCCCAGGCGGGGCTCAGGGCTCCCGCCGAAACTCTGCGTCGATTCTGGACGATGCTGTCGCACTGGCAGGGGGCGCCATTCAACGCCACGACCCTGGCCGGCAGCCTGGGCGTTTCCGTCCGGTCCGTGAACCGGTACGCGGACACCCTGGTCGACCTGATGCTGGTGCGAAGGATCCAGCCCTACCATGTGAACGTGGGCAAGCGGCTCATCAAGTCGCCGAAACACTATGTACGTGACAGCGGGATCGTTCACGCGCTGCTCAACATCCGGTCACTCGACGACCTCCTCGGACACCCCGTGGCCGGAGCCAGCTGGGAGGGCTACGCCGTCGAGAATCTCATTGGCGCCGCCCCGCAGGGTACCGACGCGTTCTTCTACAGGACCCGCGCCGGGGCCGAGATCGACTTGCTCCTCATGCTTCCCGGGCAGGAGCTCTGGGCCATCAAGGTAAAGCGATCCTCGGCGCCCAGGGTTCCGCGGGGCTTCCGGACCGCAGCTGCGGATGTCCGGGCGGCCCGCAGCTTCATCGTGTATCCGGGCGAGGAGACCTACCCGCTCGGGGACGGGATCACCGCTGTCACCCTGCCCGCGTTGATGCGCCAATTGGTGGAGGCGCGGTAGCCGGGGGCCGTTCCTGCGCGGTGGCCGGCAGAATATTACTATAGTGTTCGTAGTCGTATCAGGGCGGTCCCCTCTTACCCCTCCCACCCCATGATTCCCGCACCTGCCGTTTGTACTCGTCCACCTGCTGCTTGACCTCGAGGAATCGCGGGTGCCGCCGGACCAGGTCCCACACGGGGTTGGTGTCGAGGGTTTCCAGTCCGCGGTCCCATCTCCCGGTGGTCTCCGTGGCCGCCTCCAGGTGGTCCAGGGCGCCACGGCGGTCGCCGAGGTGGATGGCTATCATGGCCATTTCCACCTGCGACACGCGCTCCCCGCGAGCCTGGCGCGCCTCGATGTGACCCTGCCGCCACTCCCAGTAGCTGCGCGGGTCGTCGGCGTCGATGGTCGCGTTCAGGGTTTCGACGGCGGCCGCGGCTGCAGCCGGATCATTCTGCGTGGCCCGGATCCATTCGTCGCGGACCTCCACGGCACCGGCGTAGTCGCGCTGATGGAGATGCAAGTCCTCCAGGGCCGCCCAGGCCGGGACCATCTCCGGGTTCTCCTCGAGCACCGTTCGCAGGACGACGGCCGCGCTGTCGTAGTGACCTTGTTCGCGGTAAAGGTACGCCCTCCGGATCGGGCCCGGTTCCCAGAGCTGGCGACCGATTCGGGTTCGTTCCTGCAGGTCTCGTCGCGTTAGCGAGTCCATCACCGGCGCCGGCCCCTCGACACCGGCTTCCGCCCGGTCGCGGACAACGGATCCGATCCAGCCTGCACCCGGGCCCAGGCGCAGGCCCGCCTCCTCGGCAGCAACCTGCGCCGCTGCCACTTCGTCCTCGACACCCCCGAGTTCACGTGCCTGCGCCAGGTCCTCCGGTGCCATCACGAGCCGGTCCCCGGTTACCGAGTCCCCTTCGATCGCCGCTCCCAGCACCGCTCCGAACCGCAGGACCCTCGCGAGAGCGAACGCAGGATCGCGTTCGACCGCCTGGTCCAGATAGGCGAGCGCCTCCCGCCGCCCCTCGGGCGTCCCAAGATCCAGGGCCTGCTGGCCGTGCAGCGCCAGGCGGTACGCCTCCGGGTCCACCTGCGCGAGCTGTTCCGGGGCCGCGAAGGCATCCAGCTCCCCCACAACCGTCCGCGCGATGTCCACGGCGACCTCGGTCTGGAGCCGCAGGATGTCCTTCATCTCCCGCTGATAGCTCATCGAGCGCAGGTGGGTATCGGTGGGGGCGTTGAGGAGTTGCACGGAAATCCGCACGCTGTCGCTGCCCGCAGCCATCGCGACCGACCCCGTGACGATCCGCTGCACTCCCAGCTCCGCGGCGATCTCGGGAAGCAGCTTGTCCGTGGCACGGTACCGCTCCACCGATGTTCGCGATACGACCCGCAGCGTGGTGAGTTCGCTCAGCAGCGTGATGATCTCCTCGTGCAGCTGGAGGGCGAACAGCTCTTCACCCCCGGTGAGGTCCGCCAGGGGAAGGACCGCGATCGCGGTGACGGTCGTGTCGATGTCCGCAACCGCCAGCACCGCCGTCTCCGGCCCCCTTGCCCCGGGGACACCGCCCTCCCCCCCGGTTCGTGCGTTCCGCTGGAACCACAACACTCCCAGCCCCGCCACCACCACCGTAATGCCCAACAGCGCGATCCGCGGCGCGAGGCTCACCTTCACCGCCGCCCGGTCGGCGGTCCGCTCCAACCCCTGCGGCGTCAGGTCGTACACCCACGCAAACGCCAGCACGACCGGAAGACCGAGCAGCAGCACGACGACCAGCGACTGCAGCACCCAGTCCGGGGCGTTGAACGCGGGCAGCACGATTTCCCCGAGCTGCAGCATCACGAAGGCGGCGGCGACGTAGAATCCGCCGCTGCGCACCACCCGGCGGCGGCGCAATTCCGTCCAGAAGGCGCGAAGGCCGGTCTTCCCGCTCATCGGTCCTCAGTGTATGGTGAACATGACATTGTGTAATGTTTTCTTTACAGTTCGGTCGATGGCGACCGGTTTTCGTCCGCCGGTTTCGTCCACGAACGTGGCGTCCTCTCCCTTATTGGACCCGCCAGCCACCGGTTTTGCTAGCCCGCTTGACCCTGCTCACCCACACCGGTACTCTACGCCCGCCGGACGCATGCGCAACCCGAAACGGAATCCCATGCCCGATTCTCCTGTAATTCAGACCTTCGAGCTGTCGAAACAGTTCCGGGAGGTCCGGGCGGTGGACCGCGTCTCGATCGCGGTTGAGCGGGGGCAGGTCTTTGGCTTCCTGGGGCCCAACGGGAGCGGCAAGACGACCACCATCGGGATGCTGATGGGCATTATCACGCCCACCGCGGGTAGCTTCGCGCTTTTCGGGGCGTCCGATGCGAAGGGTCACCTGGCGGCGCGCGCCCGGGTCGGCGCGACGCTGGAGACGCCCAACTTCTACCCGTACATGAGCGGGCGCGACAATCTGAGGGTCGCCGCGACGATCAAGGACGTCGGCAGCGACCGGATCGACGAGTGCCTGGAGATCGTGGGACTCGCGGGTCGGGGCAGGCACCGCTTCCGCACCTATTCGCTCGGGATGAAGCAGCGGCTCGCGCTGGCCGCCACGATGCTCAACGACCCCGAGCTGGTCATCCTCGACGAGCCCGCCAACGGCCTCGATCCGCAGGGGATGAAGGAGGTGCGCGACATCATCCGCATCCTGGCCGACCGGGGCAAGACGATCTTCCTTTCCAGCCACCTTCTGTGGGAGGTCGAGCGGATGTGCACGCACGTCGCGATCGTGCGCAAGGGTCAGGTGATGAAGGTCGGGACGGTCGCGGAGATCGTGAGCGAACAGGTCAGGGCGCTGGTCCGGGTCGAGGACACCGGGGCGCTGGAGGCCGCGCTGGCGGACTATCCGGATGCCACCGGCGTGCAGACGACCGACGAGGGGACCGTCGTCAGCCTGAAGTCCGACGACCTCGCCGGGCTGAACCGCTACCTGGCGGCGCGCGGGATCTACGTGAGCCACCTTGCGCGGCACCAGCAGACGCTCGAGGACGCCTTCATCGAACTGACCCAGGGCGATTACGGCTCCATGACGGAGATCGCCTCATGAGCAGACCGGGAACGCTGCTGCGCATCGAGTTCATCAAGGCGCGCAAGCGGCCGGCGCTGTGGCTCACGCTGGGCGTCTTCGTCTTCTTCACCGTGGTTACCGTGCTTCCGAGTCTGATGCGGGCGATGCAGGGAGGCGGCCCCGGCCCGCCGTTCGCGCTGCCGTGGATCTGGCGCGGCGTGCTGCAGCCGCCGATCAACATGGGTCCGTTCTTCCTCGGCGCGGCGATGATCCTCCTCTTCGCGCCCGAGTTCGGGTGGAAGACGGCCCGCCAGAACGTGATCGACGGGCTGGCCAAGGAACATCTGTTCTTCGGCAAGCTGATCACCTTCGCGCTGCTGGTGGCGGCGTTTTTCGTTGTGCCGATCGTGACGGGCGTCGCCGCGTCCATCATCAGCCCCGAGCCGACCGGAACGTTCGCAAGGGGCCCGGAACTCAACCACATGTTCGGCTACGCGGTGGTCCTCTGCCTGTGGGGGTCGGTCGGTTTCCTCCTGGCCGCCACAATCCGCGCTTCGGGAGGCGCGCTGGGGATCATGTTCCTCTACTTCCTCGTCGAGAACATGGTGACGTCCATCGTCCCCGCCTGGAATCCGGCACTGGAGCGATATTTGAACTTCCTGCCGACGCAGCTCTTCGATACACTGACCCGGATCGAGTTCTACTATCCGGACGCGCTCGCCCTCGCCAACGAGCAGCGGGCCGCGATGGGACAGCGGTTGCTGGAGTTTCCCGAATATTGGGCGGTGGTGAGCGCCGTGCTCGCCTATGTGGCCCTCTTCATGGGAGTGTCGTTCGTGACCATGCGGAAGAGGGACCTGTAGCAGGCCCGCCCGTTCAAGCTTGCCTCGGCGTCCGGTGCCCACGCATCATTGTAGCAGGGATCGGGGCCGCGCCGCGCCTGGTGCGCGGCATCGGATCGGCTCCGCGCGATCGCTCTTGAAGGAGGACCTGCTCATGCGCACCCTGTTCGCCACTCTCGCGCTGGTTGCCACCTCTCCCCTCGCGGCCCAGCAGTCCGGCAACGGAGGAACCCACGAGGCCGGCGTGACATTCTCGAAGGATGTCGCCCCCATCCTCCAGGCCAACTGCGAGATCTGCCACCGGCCGGCGTCCGTCGGTCCGATGTCGCTCATGACCTACCAGGAGGTCCGCCGCTATGCGTCGCGCGCGCGGGACCTCGTCTCGAAGCGCCTGATGCCTCCGTACCACCTCGACACCGGAGTCGGAATCCAGGAGATCAAGGATGACTGGCGGCTGAGCGACGAGGAGATCGGGACCTTCGTGGCGTGGGTGGACGCCGGGGCGCCGGAAGGGAATCCGGCCGACCTGCCGCCGCCGATCGAGTGGCCGAACAAGCAGATGTGGCAGCTGGAGGACATCCTCGGCCCGCCCGATCACGTGATCAGGTCGAAGCCATTCGACGTGCCGGCCGAGGGTGGCGACACCTGGTGGCGTCCGCGCGTGCCCACGGGGCTCACCGAGGACCGGTGGGTGATGGCGGCCGAGACGCGTCCCTCGTTCCCGGCCGGCCGCCAGGTCGTCCATCACGCGATCCCGCGCCTCCTGCGGCTCAACGACGAGGGCGAGTACCGGCGCATCCAGAGTCTGTCCGAATACGCGATGGGCAAGGTCGGCGAGATCGTGCCGCGCGACGCGGGGCGCCTCCTGAAGCCAAGCGACATGATCGAATGGGACGCCCACTACTATCCCATGGGATACGAGGTGACCGGCGACCAGCTCGAGCTCGGGATCTGGTTCCATGAGGAGGGCTACGAGCCGGAGTTCCGCCAGGACCTGCGCCTCTACCCGCTTCGGGGCGACATCGCGCTGGCGCCCGGCGGGACCGCGATGACCCAGGGATTCCACCGGTGGGACCACCCTGTGCGCATCGACAGCTACCAGCCGCACGGGCATGTGCACCTGCATGCGATGTCCGTGCAGGCGGTGTACCCGGATGGCGACGTCGAGCTGATCAGCATGGTCACGGACTTCGACGCCCGCTGGCACCACAGCTACATCTACGAGGACGACGTGGCGCCGCTCCTGCCGACGGGCACGGTCGTCGTACTGACCGGGTGGTATGACAACACCGCCGAGAACGAACTCACGCCGGACCCCGAGATCTGGTACGCGCGCGGCTCGCGGACGATGGACGAGATGTCGCATGCGTGGATCGCCGTCACCCACCTGACCGAGGAAGGCTACCAGCGGCTGGTCGCGGATCGGGAGAGCAAGCTGGCCGGCAACGGCAACGGGGGCGGCGGCAACTGATGCGAGGCGGACAGGTAGCGCGGATACTGGTCGTCGCGCAGATCGTTTTCGCGGCCGCGGGCGAACCGCTGGGGGCGCAGCAACGGCGCCTGCCGCTCGCACCCATCCTGCCCAGGGGCGACGAGGTGGCCCCCTTCTTCGAGGGCTGGTACCGGAACGACGACGGCACCTTCACGCTCTCGTTCGGCTTCTTCAACCTGAACAGCCAGCAGATCCTCGACATCCCGGTCGGGCCGGACAACTTCATCGAGCCGGCGGAGTTCAAGGGGTGCAGCCCACCCACTTTCCGGTGCGGCCCCGGCGCGACCGGGGCGTCTTTCACGTCACGGTGCCCGCCTCGTACGCGGACGGGGAGCAGGCGGTGGTGTGGACGATCACGGCGAACGGGCACACGAACGCGACCCCGGGGCGAGTGGGGATCCCGGCGCTGCAGCTGGACTACGGGCCGCGGGCGATGGGATCGGTGTCGCCCGTGGTGCGGTTCAGCCCCGGCGGGCCGGCGGGCCAGCACATCCAGGGCGTGTGGGGGGAGCCGCTTGCCGCGACGGTTGGCGAGCCGCTTACCCTGAGGCTGTGGACGGAGGAGGTCTCGGTGCGCGCTCCCGACGACAGGGTCAACGCGGTCGTCCACGTGGGGGTGACCTGGTTCAAGCACCAGGGGCCCGCCGGCAGGGTATCCGTCGATCCCAGGCGAGTCACGGTCGTGGGCGGCACCGGCGAGGCCACGGCGACCATCGTGTTCAGCGAGCCGGGCGAATACGTGCTGCGCGCCCGCGTCGACAACTGGAGCGCGAACGACAGCACCGGCGGCGACCAGTGCTGCTGGACGAACGCGTATGTGCGGGTCACGGTTACCCTTTAGCGAACGGAAGCGAAGCGAAGAATGGGAACGAATCGGCGCGATTTTCTGAAGACGACGGCGGCGGCGGGCGGAGCGCTTGCGGCCGGGATGGGGACGGCGGCGTTGGCGGGTTGCGGGACGGAGGGTGCAGAAGCGGCAGGCGCGGGGCAGGGCCAGGCCGCCCGGTCGCTGCGGATCCTCATCCTGGGCGGAACGGGGTTCATCGGGCCGCACCAGGTCGAGTACGCGCTCTCGCGCGGCCACGAAGTCACGCTCTTCAACCGTGGCCGCACCAACGCGCAGCTTTTCCCCGAGGTGGAGAAGCTCGTCGGCGACCGTGAGAGCGACCTTTCCGCGCTGGAGGGGCGCAGCTGGGACGTGGTCGTGGACAATTCCGCGACCAACGCCCCGCACTGGGTGGAGGCGAGCGCGAACCTGCTGAGGGACAGCTGCGAACGGTACATCTTCGTCTCGACGCGGTCGGTCTACGCCGACACCAGCCGGATTCCCATGAACATCGACGCGCCGGTGTGGACCTACGAGTCGGCCGGGGTGGAACCGGGCGCCGAGCGGCTCCCCTACGGACTCGGCAAGGCGATCTCGGAGCAGATCGCCCGGGACATCTTCGGCGAGGACCGCACCCTCGTCTTCCGGCCCGGCCTGATCATCGGCCCCGGCGACAACACCGACCGCTTCACATACTGGCCCGTGCGCATCCATCGCGGCGGCGAGGTCCTGTCTCCCGGCGACGGCACCGACCCGGTGCAGATCATCGACGTGCGCGATTTCGGCGACTGGCTCGTGCGCATGGCCGAGGCGGGCGAACACGGCACCTACAACGTCGTCGGCCCGGCGACGCCCCGCCCCATGGCGGAGATGCTCTACGGCATCCGCGCGGTGACCACCGCCGAAACGACCTTCACATGGGTCGACGCGGACTTCCTGCGCGACGCCGGCCTGCGCCCCTACGCGGAGATGCCGGTGTGGCGCCCCGCGCGCGACGGCTACGAAGGGTTCGCCCGGTTCGACCTCACGCCGGAGGTCGAGAAGGGGCTCACCTTCCGGTCGCTGGCGGATACGACCGCGGCCACGCTGGAGTTCCACTTCTCGCGGCCGGCGGATCAGCAGGCCCGGGTGTTCAACAGGTTGAGCGCCGAGCGGGAGGCCGAGGTGCTGGCGGCGTGGCACCGGTCGCGGCGGGGGTAGAGCGCGCCGCGGCGACCCCCGAATGTAACGCGGAGTTTACGTAATGACAAGTGTAGTTTACAATTCGTGCGTGCGGGTGCGGTGGGAAATGTGTGCCGCGCTGGTCGCCGTGGCGGCCGTGCTGCCGTTGGCAGGTTGCGCGGGGAACGCTGGTGAGCCAGCCGGTCCCGCCGATCTGGTGTTGCGCGGTGGCGTGGTCGCCACCGTCGACGCGGACGACACGATGGCCGAGGCGGTGGCGATCAGCGGCGGGTGGATCGTGGCGGTGGGCAGCGACGAGGAGGTTGCCGCCTACATCGGTGCCGAAACCGAGTTGATCGAGCTGGACGGCCGGTTCGCCGCGCCCGGGTTCATCGAGGGGCACGGCCACTACATGAGCCTCGGCAACTCGAAGACGATCCTCGACCTGAACGGCGCCGCCAACTGGGACGCGATCGTGGCGATGGTGGCCGAAGCCGTGGCCGACGCCGAGCCCGGGGAGTGGATTCGCGGCCGCGGGTGGCACCAGGAGAAGTGGGACCGGCCGCCGGATCCGGTGGTGGAGGGCAACCCGACCCACGCGACGCTCACGGCGGTGAGCCCCGAGAACCCGGTGCTGCTGGGTCATGCGTCGGGCCACGCCTCCTTCGCGAACGCCCTGGCGATGGAACTCGGCGGCTACACGCGCGACTCCGAACCCCCGCCCGGCGGCGAACTGGTGCGCGACGAAAACGGCGAACTCACGGGGCTGCTGCGAGAGACCGCCGACGGGCCCGTGGCCGGCGCCTTTGCCGATTCGCAGCTGGGCCGCACGGCGGAGGAGATCGACGCCCAGTTCCGGCGCGAGGTGATGCTGGCCGCTGAGGAGGCGCTCTCCAAGGGCGTAACTTCGTTCCAGGACGCGGGCGCCGGCTTCGGCACCATCGATCGGCTGAAGGAGATGGAGGCCGAGGGCGCTCTCCCCGTCCGCCTTTACATCATGGTGCGCCGTCAGTCCAACGAGGAGATGGACGCGCGCCTGCCCGACTACTACATGCCGTCGGAGGGCGACGACTATCTGACCGTCCGCTCCATCAAGCGGCAGATCGACGGGGCGCTCGGGTCGCATGGGGCGTGGCTCCTGGAACCGTACGAGGACATGCCTGAATCGGCCGGCCTCGTGCTCGAAACGGTCGAGGACATCACCGGAACCGCGCATGTGGCGATCAAGCACGGCTTCCAGGTCAACACGCACGCGATCGGGGACCGCGCCAACCGCGAGGTCCTGGACATCTACGAGGCCGTCTTCGATTCGGCGGGCGGCGACGACGACCTGCGCTGGCGGATCGAGCACGCGCAGCACGTCCACCCGGACGACATTCCGCGCTTCGCCGAGCTGGGCGTGCTCGCCTCGATGCAGGGCGTCCACGCCACCTCAGACGCGCCCTGGATCCCGTTGCGGCTCGGCGACGACCGCGCCCGCGAGCGCACCTACCTCTGGCGCGCGTTCATGGACGCGGGCGTGCCGATCAACAACGGCACCGACGTTCCCGTCGAGGACATCGCTCCGCTGGCCAGCTTCCACTCATCGGTCACCCGCCAGACTGTCGACGGGTCCATCTTCTACCCCGAGCAGAACATGACCCGCGTCGAGGCGCTGCGCAGCTATACGATCAACAACGCGTACGCCGCCTTCGAAGAGGCGTACAAGGGCTCGCTCGAAGTGGGCAAGCTGGGCGACGTGGTGGTGATCGATCGCGACATTCTCACCGTGCCGGACGCGGAGCTGGCGGACGCGCGGGTGGAGATGACCATCGTCGGCGGGGTGGTTCGGTATGCGCGGTAGAGGACGGCTCCCCATCGCCGCGCTGGTCGTGCTCGTCGCCTGCGAGTCGTCCTCTCCGCCCGGCGAGGGTGCACAGGAAGCGGACGGTCCGGCACCCGCCCAAGGCGCACAACCGGAAGGCGCCGCCATGGCCGATCCCACCCCCATCGAGCACATCGTCCCCGAAGGCGTCGCGCGGCTCCCAGTCTTCACGCCCGCGGTCCGCGTCGGTGACCTCGTCTTCCTCTCCGGGGCGATCGGGACCCCGCCCAGCGGTGAACTCCGCGTCGTGGAGGGTGGCGTCGGCCCGGAGACCCGCGCGACCATGGACAACATCGGGCGTGTCCTCGAGGCGGCGGAGCTGGGCTTCGAGGACCTGGTGAAGTGCATCGTCTTCCTCGCCGACATCACCGATTACGCCGCCATGAACGAGGTTTATGTGACGTACTTCGAGGGCATGGAGCCCCCCGCTCGGTCCGCGATGGCCGGGAGCGGGCTGGCGCTGGGCGCCAGGGTCGAGATCGAGTGTATTGCGCGGGGGAGGTAGCTCCCCCCCTAAGCCGTCGCCGGCAGTACCCCCACCACCGGATCGGCAAGGATTTCGTCCACCGCGTCCCGGCGAAGTGCCGCCTGGAATTGCCACGGCTCCAGGGCCACGGTGCCCAGGGTCCCGGCTTCGGCCAGCAGCCCCTGGTGGCCGGTACACACCGCGCGCGATAGCTCCAGAACGGCCGAACGCTCCGGGCGCGAGAGGTCCTCGAGAACCCTGACGCGCCCCCGGCATTTCGTCCGGCCGCGCGCGGCACCTTCTCGGATGTATCCTTCTCGCACGGCCCGCTCCCGCACCCTCCGCGCACCCGGACCGCCACCCGGCCCATCGATGATGACGACACCCAGCCGCGTCCCGGCCACAATCATCTCGCAGGCCCGCGACCACCACTCGACATCTGCCTCACAGCCGGAGTCATCCATCATCGGCTCACCGGCCAGCCGCGTCGGCACAACCAGGACGTAGCCCCGCCGCATTCCCGCTTCGTGGAGACGCCGGAGGGCAGCCGCGAGCTCCAGCGGTCCACACCGTTGCTGCGGACCGGGAACCGCCAGCCAGGAGATGACGTTGGATGGTTGCAAGGTCTCCAAACGCTCCTTGATCTGCCGTTGCGAGCACGGAAGTCTCCGTACTTCCCAGGAACGATCACGGATTGCGATTGTGGTTTCCGTGACGGGCTTGTAACGATTCGGTCACTGCTCATGGATCCAGCCCCTTCCGAGCGGCGAGGATGATCTTCCAGGGCACGGCCCAGTCCTTGAACCGTGCGGCCCCGTTCCAGAGGTGGCCGGTGGGTTCGGGCGGGGCGGGCGGCAGCGTTCCGTTGGCCGGATGCGCCG
>JAJEBR010000028.1 GCA_022822445.1 Gemmatimonadota bacterium
CACGCCCCGCACCGTCAGTGCCCTGGACCAGCGTTACGCCGCTGTTCATCACGAAATGCGAAGCCTCTTCAGCACCGTTGGAATCGCCGCTTGAACTCCATCCTCAACTTTTTCACGATCTTTAGCCCGCAAGCGGCCTAGGGGGTCGCCGCCACGGCCAGAGTAGCCCGCACGGCACCCGCCGGGTGGGCCGCGAAGCCGCAAGGTTGTCCGTCCGCCAGTCCATGGCGATGGTCCGTTCCATCACCGCGCGGACCCGCATGTGAACGAGCCGGGCCGGGGGACCCTTGGTGTGCCAAAGCAGGGTGAGGATCACCAGCACGTCGGCGCTCGTCACCTCCGAGACGGGCATCTGCCCGATGCGCGGGAAGGCGTGCGAGGGGAACGACTCGAAACGGGGGAGCGATGGAGGCGAACGACATGTCTCCGAGCACCCGAAACCGGCGATTCGCCGTTGTTCTCGGCGGATTGAGGTCGGATTCAGTTGCGGATACTCCATCCCGGCCGTATCGTGGAGCCACGATGCCGTTTCGGCTAATCCGTTCCCAGATTGACGAAAGGTCGACCATGAAGACTTTGTTTCCTGTCATCGCATTAGCGCTTTCTGCCATATGGGCGGTGCCTGAACCGGATGCCATCGGGGTGGCGGGCACTCCGGAGTGCGAATTGGCCAACGAGTGGGTCGAGGCGCATCGCGATGCACTGCCGACAACGCTCGGGGCCTTCAGCGAGCATTCCATGATCTACCGCCGTGCGATCTACCAAGCGCTCGATGTCGAGGACCGCATCTCGCTGTGGCAAGAGCACATCGCTACCGTGGCCGATCAGGTCACGCTTCCCCAGCAGCGTCTTTTCCTGGAGAGGGCGATGCCTGAGTTGGGCAGGTATCTGTCGGTTACCCCGTCGGAGTCAGGGCTGGACGCCTTTGCAGAGGAAGCCACCAAGGTCCTCGGCGAAGATCTGGCTCGTGACGCCTTTGGAGTCTTGGGCACGGCTCCCGAGCCTACCTTGGAAGAAGGCGACGCCCAATTGCCCGACTGCTCGTGTCTGGTGGGATCGGAGGAATGGAACTGCAGGGCAGGCAGCGACTGTAGGGGCAGGAAGTGGATCATTTTTGATGTCTGCGAAGATATCGGGTCTGGATGCGGCCCCCTGTGGCTGTTCGAATGCAACGGTCTATGCTACCGGCAGGACCCTAGGTGAGGCACCCGCAGGGCTTTACACTCACATGAGCCTGTTTGTGAACGCCGCCACAGCTGTGCAGTTGTGTGGGGGTTGCGCCCTTGAGTTCGAGGTCTTGGATACGCTGGGCGCGATCGAGGACCCCACAGGCCCGGGGGTATTTGCGGAGGTTCTCGACACGGGGGACCGGGGATTCCTGGTGAGTTCCGAGGTCCTCGGCGGCGTGGTGATCGTCTATGATTCGGAGGGGCGCTACCTGCGGGAGCTGACGCGCGAGGGTGACGGGCCGGGAGAGCTGCGTGACCCACCCAAGTTCGCCAGTGGCCCCGGTGGAATCATCCTGATGGAGCCGGGCTCCGCGAGATTGCATCTGTATACGAGCGACCTCGAATTCATCAGGACCTCGCAGGTTCCCGGGGCTTCCTTCCTGAGTTCGGTTCAGCCGAATCCGGCAACCGGGGGTTGGCTGGTCAGCTACCGTGGGTTCGACTACGGCGAGAGGGGAATCCTGCTGCTCGACCAGCAAGGCAACGTGGTCCGCTCGATGCAGGTCGGTGAAGAGGGTGGGGACGGGTTGGGAAATGTGGTCCTGGGCGCCGACGGCATGATATGGGGTAGTTCGCTTTTCGGGCTGATAGTACTCTTCAACGAAGACTTGGGACTCCTCGGCTCCCTGCAACTGGAACTTCCCGGAATGGAACGGTGGGAGGAGTCTGCTCGGGACACTGGGGGGTGGCCGGCCCAGGTCAATGACATCCGTCTTGCGCCCGATGGCTCGGGCCTCTGGGTCTTCGCGGCGGGGCCGGAAGAGAGGTTCGTCGAACTGAGCCTCGACGAATTCCGCGACGAGGTCATGGCCAACCGGTACGCACCGGAGCAGGTTGCCGACACCTATGTCTATTGGGTTCGTTTGGAGCCGGATGGGCTGACGCTTGTGGGGAGGGATCACTTCGACACCTTGGTGCAACCGTTGGGCGACGGGGATCTCGCCTACGACCTCTTGGAGACGCCGGACGGGAACCGAAGGGTTCGGCTGGGACGGCTTCGCTTCATGCGTGCTGGGGGGTGAAGGCACCCCGAACACGGGACCTGCGATTCGGGGCGGAGTGGCGCGGAGGTTACGCGACCCCCAGAGCGTGGATTGTCATGTCGGATTCTGGGGTAAATGCCGATCACCTTGGAGAGGACCGGGCACGCGGGCGAGAAAGTCGGCGTCCGAGGCCTTTGGCCAAAGAGAACAGCGCGCCCGGGAGTCCCCGCCATTCAAGCCCGTTTTTCCCGCTCTCGCGGCCCGGTCCAGCTAAGTCCCGTGTGACGGCAGGAAACGCAGATCGTGCAGTCCCAGTTGACTTTACGTGACTTCCTGCCGGGATTCAGATCTCAGGTGCTTTGCCGGGCCGGCAGGATATGACAGTGCGATTCGGCGAGCGCAGCGGTCCGGAAGCCCGGATGCATCGGTGCTCGAATATCCGAGAAATTTCCGGGACGGGACACCAGTACCTCTGTACCGTTACGGAGGGATTGGCGCTGGCTCCACCAGGTCTGCGCGTTCATTTCGCTCTTGACTGGTACACTGAATCGGGTGAGTGAGGCTGAAACATGGGCTGAAGTCGACGTTGTGGATTCTAAGGCGACAGTCGGTGCGAGTCGACCGTGCCGCCCCGGCGAGCTGCCGCGCCCAGGAATCCGATGGCGGCTGCGGTGTGATTGATTGGCGAAACCGGTCGGGAAAAGTCGCCTTCCCGACGCATCGGCGCTACTATGATGCTCGGAACGCCCGAACGATCGTTAACGTGATTCGATCCGGGCTGCGCGGGCGGCAATCGCGCGCGACGAAATGGGGCCCACACAACGGAGGTCTGAAGAAATGACATACCGGAGATGCATCCTGATCGCGGCCGCATTGGCGCTCCTGGCGCCGATGGCCAGCCAGGCGCAGCAGGGCCGCCGCGGCATGAGCGCCGAGCGGCGCGCGCAGATGGCGGTGCAGCAGGCGCAGGCGCTCCTGGCCGACATGCAGACGGAACGTCCGATCGAGGCGCTGAACTCGGTCTGGATCGAGGAGCTGACCTGGATGGAGGTGCGCGATGCGATGCGTGACGGCGCGACCACCGCGATCATCTCGACGGGCGGGATCGAGCAGAACGGCCCCTACCTGGCCACCGGCAAGCACAACTACGTGCTGGCGGGCGCCTGCGAGGGGATCGCGCGCAAGCTGGGCAATGCGCTCTGCGCTCCCATCATCAAGCTCGTCCCCGAGGGCAACATCGATAACCCGTCCGGCCACATGCGCTACCCGGGCACCATCAGCCTCCGCGAGGAGACCTTCCGCGCCGTCCTCGACGACGTGGCCAGCAGCCTGCGCGCGCACGGTTTCACCGACATCGTCTTCATCGGCGACAGCGGGGGCAACCAGGGCGGAATGGCAGCCGTGGCGACCGCGCTCAACGAGCGCTGGCGCGGCAGCGCTCGGGCCCACTTCGTCCCCGAGTTCTACCGCTACCGCGAGGTCTTCGAGTACATGGAGGCCGAACTCGGGATCACCGAGCCCACCAACGACGGCATCCACGACGACTTCGTGATCACCTCGATCATGATGACCGAGGACCCTTCGTCGGTGCGGCACGCGCAGCGGGTGGCGGCCGGCATGGCGTCGATCAACGGGGTCAGCATCGAGGACGCCGACGCCACGATCGAGATCGGCAGGAAGCTCCTGCAGTTCCGCGTGGACCGGACGGCGGAGGCGATCCAGGCGGCGATCGGCGGAGGCAGCTGAGGGCATCTGCTCCATATGCACACATGCACACATGCACACATGCACATCCCTCGGCCGGGGGACAGGGCGCACGGGGCGTCCGGGACCGCCGGCCGGGCACAACGGAGATAGCAGACGAATGCGCAAACTTCTGATGGCGGCGGCGCTGGTCGCCGCGGTCGGGCTCGCCGCGCCGCCGGGCGCGGAGGCCCAGGAGCCGGGCGACGGCCTGATCGAGGTCGGGGCGATGGCCCCCGATTTCGAGCTGACCGGCGCGACCCGGCACGGCGTCCTCCGGGACAGGATCCGGCTGAGCGACTACCGCGGGGAAACGGTGGTCCTCGCGTTCTTCTTCAGAGTCAGGACGCGTGGCTGAACGGTTCAAATGAGAGCGTACCGTGATCAGTACGCAGAACTGTTCAACGAAGGCCGCAACGTCGTGCTGATGGCGATCTCGAACGACTCGCCCGAAGAGGGCGCCTCATGGCTGAAGGACGAGGACTTCCCCTACCTGTTCGGCACCGACGCCGACACCTTCGCGGCGTTCGGCGGATCGATGCGGGACAACGGGATGGTGGGCAGCCGGGCCGTCATCGTGGTCGGCCCGGATGGCCGTGTCGCAGGGGTGATCCCGCAATTCAGGCAGACGGATCCGACCGCCTACGAGGAGTTGGGCGCCATCATCGACGAAGTGACGCCGGAGCCGGAGGAGGGGTAGCGAATTCCCATTCGCGGGATCGCCGGCGGGCGCCGGCGCCACCTGCGAAAAAGCGCGGGACCCTGCGCAATCAGTTCGGGGAGCCGTTGCCGTCCAGCATCGCCTCCACCGCCTCCACGAGTCCCTGCTTCGGCCCCACGCCGGTAGAGACGACGCGCCCCTCGCCGTCCACGAGGACGACGATCGAGGTCGTGAGGGCTTCATAGGCTCTCACGGCCTCGCCCTTTGCGTCGTAGACGAAGGTGTAGCCGGGTTCGTGCTGGTCGACGTGCCGGCGCACCCGGCGCACCGACTGCGACACGGCCACGGCCACGGCCACCACCTTGATCCGCTCCCCGAAGCGCTCCTGCACGGCGTCGATCTCCGGCTGGAGCAGCTCGCACTGCTCGCACCACGACGCCCAGAACTCGATCAGCGCGGGACCGCCGTCCACCACCTCGAGCAGCGACACCGCATTCCCGTCGAGGTCCTCCACCTGCACATCCGGCGCCGGTGTCCCCGGGGGCAGGCCGAGCTGTGTGCCTTCCTGGGCGGCAACGCCCCCGGTTGAAGCGATCCCCGCGACCACGATGGCGAATACCCACGCAGCGCCGAACCACCGCGCGGCTGGTGCCGTCGAATACCCTCCGCGGCCCGGCGCATCAGACTTGTCAAGCACTCTCTTCACGGTCGGCCTCACAGGTTGTATCCCGCCTGAATGAAGTAATACTGCGCAACTCCCAGCATGATGACCGCGGCCACCCGCTTCACCGTCACCATCCACTTGCCGGACTTCGGCAGCCGCGACAGCGAACCCGAAAAGAGCCCCACCACCACAAGCAGCGCGGTCATTCCCAGGGAGAACACGAAAAGGTACACGAATCCCATCAGCCCGGCACGGGTCGCCGCCACCCAGGCGAGCACGGCCGCGAACGCCGGGGCACCGCACGGCGCGGCCACGATCCCCGATGTCGCCCCCAGCATGAAGACGGCCCCGTACGACCCGCCCCCGCGCGATCCCGCCCAGGCGATGAGCTTCTGCGGGACACGCACGGGGATCACATCGAACATGGCCAGCGCGAAGAGCAGGAGCAGGTTGCCGATCGCCAGCAGCGCCCACGGGCTCGCGCCGACCGTCCCGAAGAGTGTCCCGGTGAGCCCGGCCAGCATCCCGAGAAAGGCGTACAGCATCGCCATCCCCACCACATAGGTCATGGTGAGTCCCAGTGTGCGCCGCCAGGACTGCCCCTCCTGTGCAGTCCCGGAAATCACCGACGCCGTGATCGGGATCATCGGGTAGACGCACGGCGTGAGGCTGATCGCCACACCGCCCCCGAACAAAAGGACAAGCGCCAGCAGCGGGTTCGCTGCCAGCGCTTCCGAGAGTCCTCCCGTGTCGCCGAACTGCACGTACGGCTCGATCAAATCATCACCGCATGCGGTCCAGCCGGGTCAGCTGCCGCTGCCACCGCGCCGCCTGGCCGTCCGTCCGGTGCTGCTCCGGGAGCTTCCGCTACTCGACGAGCCGGTCGAAACCGAAGAGGATCCACCGCTGGCACTGCTCCCGACGCTCGACGATCCCGAATAGCCGCGGCTGTACCCTCTCCCGGCGATGGCCCTGCCTCCCGGGTCCCTGGGTATGGGTGTCACGTCCACGATGACCGGCCGGTAGGGGTAGTAGGACCGCCCATAGCTGGAGTAGTAGCCGTACGGGGAATACAATCCGCCGTACCCGTACCGGCTGTAGCCGTAGTAGTACGGATCGCCCCACAGCGGCCGCAGACCAACATACCCGGCCTGATCGCGAGCACCGTCGTCGCGAACCGCGAACCGCTCAGGGAAGGAAACGGCGACCACGACGTCGATCACACCTCCGGACACTCCCGCGGCGTCCAGCTCCAGCAGATCCTCGGAATCCAGTCCGGCGAATTCCTGGCTCACCTCCCCGATCCACGCTTCGACGGCCATCTCGTCGACATTCTCCCAGGCGTCGATCACGTCGTCGATGGTGATCGGCGAGAACGACGCGACATCCCAGAACCCCAGCGGACCCGTTGTCCTGCCGCTCTGGATGCCGAGCTCGTTCAGCTGGCTTTCGTCGGTGCGCACATACCACTGAACCCATGCGGTGGCTTCCTCGCCCTCGGCAAGCGTCGAACGCACGTCGACCCACTCTCCGGAACTCGGCATGAAGATGATTCCGGTCCCGCGGCGCGGTGTCTGACCCTGGCAGGCGATCTCCGAAGCCGTGTAGATTCGGCGCCGGTCATCCGAAAAGCGGGCCGATTCGGTGCCGATGCAGCCGTCCTGCTCGATTTGGCGCGTCCGTCCGTCCGCCGCGAAGGGCTCGCGGTGCGTGATCGCGCCCTCCGCGATCGTCAGCATCTCGACCTGGTCGCCGACTGAGGCGAAGCAGAGGATGCCCAGCGCCTCTTCCGCACCGTCCGCCTGCCAGCATCCCAGATAGGGCTGCCAGCCCAAGCGGCTGTTCGGTGCCTGTCCGTCCGCGGTGGCCGGAAGTCCGGCGAGCGCCAGAGCCGCGCCGAAGCCGGCCAATACGCCGATGCTCACATTCCTCTTGACCATTTTCATTCCCCTTCCTCCTAATACCTGAGCGAGAGCCCGACCGTCACCTGGAATCCTGCGAGATCCAGGTCCGGGAACCCCACGAAGTCACTGTCGAGAGGTGCGCTGGCCAGAGCGTAGCGCCCTTCGGTCACCAGCATCACGTGCTTGTTGAGGGAGACATCCATGCCGCCCAGCAAATGTACGGTCGCCCCCCGCCCCGACGAAAGCAGCGTGGACCTGAAGATGTCCAGCGTCTCGTAGTCCACGAAGTCGCCATACTGCTCGAAACGATACCAGACCAACCCGCCGGCGACTCCCACGTACGGGTTCCAGGTGCTCGGAATGTAGGCGAAGCGCCCGAGCGAGCGCCCCCGGTCGCGAAGGTAGGCCTTGACACCGACGGTCAGGGGGATGGTCGAGAATTCGGTGGTCTGCTCGATGGGCAGGTCGTCCTGATCAACCCAGTCGCGGAACTCCGACCTGGTTGCACTGAGGCTGTACCCGAGCGAGAACGTGAGGTCCAGGCGCTCCGTGGTCCGGACGGCGATTTCGCCGGCGATCGTCGTGCCGCTGAGATCCCGTGTGTCGACCGTGAGCCGGTTGCGCGTGAAGTCCCACAGGCTCTCCGTGTCACCGCCGCTGCCTGCCCGCGGCTGGGCGAACCCCGCCTTGATGGTCAGTGCGACCTTGGGCGCGCCGAGAAGAAAGTCCGCTCGCTGCTGCGCGGCCGTGGGTTTCGCACCCGCGGTCGCGAGCAACGCCAAACCGGCCAGGACCGGAAGCCCCGGTGCGAGAAGTCTGTTGCCAGGTCTGATCATGGTCGCCTCCAGGATCGATGGTTGCCAGAGACCCCCCTTTACCGCAAGAGGTGTGCCGGAGCGGTTCGGCCTCGGAAGCGGCGTTTCCGGCGGGTTGGCCGGATGGGAGTGGACCCATCGGGGGACACACCGTAGCCGGACGGGGACAGGCGTGCGTCTGGCGGGCCCGCGGGTGGACCGCGGCGCTCCAGTTCCCCATCGCCTTCGCGGCGCATGCGTCTGCGTGCCCGCGGGTGGACCCCGGAGCGCCCCGCATCGGACCGGAGCGCTCTGAGCGCGTCTGCACGGCCGCAGGCGGACTCCGATCATCCCAGCGTCCTCTCCAGATACGCCTTCAGCCGCTGCCAGGCGTCGGCGGCGGGGGCGGTGCGCACCTCGGGGTCCCCGTCCACGCGGAGCCAGAAGCCGTGGTCGACATCGTCGTAGATGTGCAGGTCGTTCTCGACGCCCGCGGCCCGCAGGGCGGCCTCGAAGGCGGCGACCGATTCGGGGGACGGGCCGTTGTCCAGCG
Organism: Gemmatimonadota bacterium; assembly: GCA_022822445.1. Taxonomy (GTDB): domain Bacteria; phylum Gemmatimonadota; class Gemmatimonadetes; order Longimicrobiales; family Gaopeijiaceae; genus Bin94. Next base: position 8,532 of record JAJEBR010000028.1, read on the forward strand.
CGCCGAAGGTGCCGTACACCTCGTGGTCCAGCCGGGCAACGACCTCGGGGTCGTCCACCAGTTGCCCGTAGAAGATGGCCGTGGCCTCATGGTTCTCGCCGTCCAGTCCGAACGAGAGCGCGACGCCCCCGCCGAAGCACCATCCCATCGCCCCGACCCGCCCCGTCACGTCGGACCGGCCCTTCAGGTAGGCCACGGCGGCGTTCAGGTTGGCGATCATCGCCGGCTGGTCGGCCCGCGCCTCCCGGACCAGCGCCATGTTCTCCTGCGGGTTGCTGCCGGTGCGCCCCTGGAAGAGGTCGGCAGCGAGCGTCACGTACCCCTCGTCCGCGAAGTCGTCGGCGAGCTGGCGCACACGGTCCTGAAGCCCGTTCCACTCGTGGATGATGATCAGGGCGGGGAAGGGGCCGTCGCCATCGGGCACGGCCAGGTAGCCGGTGGTGAGGGCGTCCCCTTCGACGTACTGCAGATCGCTGCCCTCGAGCTCGCCGCCATTGCCGGTGATCGCCGAGGGGAGCTCCTGTGCGGGGTCGGCTGCAGTGGCCGCGTCGTCGGAGCCGTTGGCGGAATCGGCATCCGGAGCGGAGTCGCCGCAAGCCATGACGAACAGGCCCAGGAGGAGGGCGAGGGCGACATCGCGCGCGCCGCGGTGGTCCGGCCTTGAACGGAGGGTGGGTGCTGGACGCATTCGGGGTATCCTCCACTTCAGGTCTTCCGGTCGTCAGGGGTGATTTCCGGTCCCCAATGGTTAATGATATAGTGACCGGGGCGCGAACGGCCGTCGAGCCGAACCGCCGAGTCCCCGTCGGTAAGCCAGTGAACGGAGTCAGAAGAATGAACAACTCGGGATGGTGTGCAGCAGCCGTTGTACTGTCTTCCCTTGCCGCCTCCGCGACGCCCCTCTCCGGCCAGCAGAACATGGCCGATGTGCGGATCGAGACGATAGAGCTGGAGGACGACCTGTTCATGCTCGTCGGCCGTGGGGGCAACATCGGGCTGAGCGTGGGGGATGACGGAGCCTTCCTGATCGACGACCAGTTCGCGCCCCTGACGGACAGGATCGTGGCTGCGGTGGCTGCGGTCAGCGACCAGCCTGTCCGCTGGGTGCTGAACACCCACTGGCACGGCGACCATACCGGGGGCAACGAGAACCTGGGCGAGGCGGGCGCGATGATCGTCGCCCACGAGAACGTCTACCGGCGCATGAACCCGGCCGAGTTCGCCGATCTGATCGGACGCTCCGCGCAGGCACCGCGCGCCGCGCTCCCCGTGGTCACCTTCGACAACGCCGTGACCTTCCACTGGAACGGCCGCCACATCCGGGTGACGCACATCGGCACCGCCCACACCGACGGCGACGCGATCGTCCACTTTCCGCGCGCGAACGTCTTCCACATGGGCGACACCTTCTTCAACGGCCGCTACCCGTTCATCGACATCGACAGCGGCGGCGGGGTCGACGGCGTGATCGCCGCGGCGAACTTCGTCCTGGAGCGTTCGGACGAAACGACGCGGATCATCCCGGGCCACGGCGACCTGGCTTCGCCCGCCGACCTGCGCGCCTATCGCGACATGCTGGAGACCGTGCGCCTGCGGGTCGCCGGCATGGTGGCGGACGGCCGGACGGCCGACGAAGTCGTGGAGGCGGCCCCGACGGCGGATCTGGACGAGGTCTGGGGCGCCAATTCGGAGCGGTTTGTGCGCGCGGTGTATGTGAGCGTGGCCGGGTCATAGCCAGACCGGGGAGCTCCCGGCAGCCCGCGCAATGGCCCCCCGCCGCCGGTCAGGCCAACATCTGTAAACAAAACACGACATTTGGTAAAGTAAACATTACGAATCGTTCCTTTCCACGACTTCAACAGACCTGATGATGGCTCACCGCGCTTCGACCGCCACCGCAAGCGCAGGCCAGTCGCCGCGATATCGACGGCTGATCCACTCCGCCCGCGAGGCGCCTCGCATCCCACGGAGGTAGCGGCCGGCTATCCCCCGCCCCGGTCCAGCCCGTACATCCACACGTACTGGATGTCCATCTGATCCCGCACGAGGCCGATGATGTAGTCGGGTCCGACCTCCGTGATACGGAGATCCTGCGGCAGCTTCACGGTCCCGAGGTACACACCGTCGGGCCGGAAGACGTCGTGCAGGCCCGAGGCGGCTGGAATCGCCCACTCTTCGCCGTCGGGCGTGGTGATCTGTTGGAGCTCACTTTGGTCAACCTCGGCCGGAGACGGTCCGCGCCGGACCCACAGGTACCCGAGTTCGTCGAGCAGGAAGCCCTGGGCGATCGACACCGAATCGATTGCCGACCAGCGGTCATCGTCGGGGTCCCGCGCGGAGCGGTCCGAGCCGAATCCCGCGGACACCGTCCATTTCACGAGGAAGTCGGCCTCGTCGGGCGTCCGGGCACGCCGCGGGGCTTGCCGCTCGACCACCATCGTCAGCGCCCCGGCGGCAATGTCCCAATACTCGATCCGGTAGTTGTCATTGCGGGCGAACAGAAGGGTGGGCCGCGGGCGGATGGCGACCCCGAAGATTCCCTTCAATCCCAGCGGAGAGCGAATGGGTGTGCGCCAGCGATTGTCGTCCACCGTCCATGCCGTCTCGAAAAAGGCGCCCAGCGTATCGAGCCTCTCCAGATCCCACGTTGTCCGCATGATTGTCTGCTCGCGAGTGAAGACGTCCGGTCTTGGATCGGGCATCTGCGAGTGGCAGACCACGATCTGATCGTGCAGGAAATACGGTTCGAAGGGGCAGTATTGGAGGAAGATGCGTCCCCACCGGCGGAAGCGCGCGTAGTCGACCTTCCTGTGCTCGATTACCTCGCCGGTGGAGTTGAAGCGGACGCGATCCTGTCCGTTCTGCAACTGCAGGGTGTCGCCGGGCAACTTCGTAAGAACTCCGCGCGTGTCCGGGTACGGCCTCGTCTCGCCGGGGCCGTCGCCGATTCCGCCGGCGGTCCACAACAGGTCTCCGGAGGTGTTGAAGGCCTGCAACTGCATGTCTCCCAACTCCAGCGCGACGATCGTGCCGTCGCTCAGCCGGATCGCCTCGCCGAGGCGCTCGAACTGCTGCTCGATCGGATAGTCCCTGACCCCGAGAGTCACGACGGGGTCCTCGGTCACACGCCATCCCTCGCCCTCGCCCCACTGCTGCCCCGAATTCACCACTATCCGCACACCCCCGCTGTCGGTCACGGTGAATGCGGGCGGCGGGGGTTCCACCGGAGCTTCGGAACACGCCGCGGCGAGCAGGGCCAGCCAGCAGGCCTGCAGCCGGCGCGCCCAGGTCGGCGTTGCCATGGCGGAAGCTCCCCGGCTCATCCCGATCCCGCTCCACCCCGGTCCAGCCCGTACATCCACACATACTGGATGTCCACCTCGTCCCGGACGATCCCGAGGATGTAATCCGCGCCGATCTCGGCGATGCCGAGGTCGTGCGGCAGCTTCACGGTCCCCAGGTACACGCCGTCCGGCCGGAAGACGTCGTGAAGGCCAGAAGAGCCACGGGTCTCCCACACCTCACCGTCGGGTGTTGTGTACTCCCGCGGCATCCCCTCGTCCCCTTCCGATGGAGACGGGCCCCGTCGGACCCACAGATACCCGAGTTCGTCGAGATGAAAGTCCTCGGCGATGGACACGGAATCGAGTGCCGACCAGCGGTCGTCGGACCAATCCAGCTGAGGTTGGTCAGTGCCTGTTGGCACGAACAATCCCCGTTGATTCTCGAAGGCGATTTCCTCCTCCGTCCGGGCTCTTCGCGGGGCTCGCCGCTCGACCACCATGGACAGCGTGCCGTTCCGGATGTCCCACACCTCGATCCGGTATCTGTCGTTGCGGGCGTATAGGAACCTGGGCCGGTCATGTCCGCCGACCCGGAAGCTCCCTTTCGGGCCGAGCCGAGAAGAGACGCGCACCTTCCGCCGCTCCCCGAACCACTCCATTTCCACCGACGCGCCGACCTTTTCGAAGAAGGTGCCCAGTGTATCGAGCCTGTCCAAGGACCAATCGGTGCGCATGATCGTCTGCTCGCTGGTCCATCCGTCGGAGCCGGGCGGCGATTGCCGGGCGTCCGCGCAAAACACGATCGCATCGTGCAGGAAGTAGGCGTCGAACGGGCAGTATTGCAGGAAGATCTGCCCCCACCGCCGGAAGCGTGTGTAATTCACCTTCCTTTGCTCGATCAACTCACCGCCGGAGCCGAAGCGGATGCGGTCCTGACCGTTCTGTAACTGCAAGGTGTCGCCTGGGAGCTTCGCAAGGACCGCGCGCGTATCGGGGTACGGCCTCGTCTCCCCGGGGCCGTCCCCGATTCCTCCGGCGGTCCACAGCAGGCCTCCGGAGGCGTCGAAGGCCCGGAGCTGCATATCCTCGATCTCGAGCACGACGATTGCGCCGTCGCTCAGCCGCGTCACCTCGCCGAGGCGCACGAACTGCTGCTCGACGGGGTAGTCCCTGACCCCAAGCGTGACGACGGGCTCGGCGGTTACCTGCCACCCCTCATCCTCGCCCCACTGCTGGCCCGAATTCATCACCACCCGCACGCCCCCGCTGTCGGTGACGGTGTATGCGGGCGGCGGGGGCTCCCGTGTGCCCTCCGAGCAGGCGGCGCCGGTTGCCAGGCAGCATGCCGAGAGAGGCCGGATAATCTTGCCTCGCCAGGACATCGGGACCCTCCTTGGTCTGTGTACCGGGTCTGGGCGCCGAAGCAGCCCTCACGGCCGGTTCCCTCCGGCTACGGAGACTTCACCCTATCCTTGGATTCAGCGGGTGCTGGCGACCGTTGCCTCAGTACGCCGCCCGGTGCACCCCCGCCACCGCCCTTCCCGACGGGTCGATCGTCTTCGACAGCTCCGCGTCCCACGCCAGCGCCTCGGGGGTCGAGCAGGCGACGCTGGGGCCGCCCGGCACGCAAGCCGCCGCGTCGGGCAGGGGAAAGTGCGACTCGAAGATCCTTCGGTACAGGTAGGCCTCCTTGTCGGCCGGGGGATTCCAGGGGAAGCGGAAGCGGGCGTTGGCGAGCTGCCGGTCGGTGACGGACGCCTCCGCATGATCCCGGAGCGCGTCGATCCAGGAGTAGCCCACGCCGTCGGAGAACTGCTCCTTCTGGCGCCAGAGGATCTCGGGGGGCAGGTAGTTGGCGAAGGCCTCGCGGAGGATCCGCTTCTCGATCCCGCCCGCCGGCATCTTCGCCGCGGGGTCGATCGACATGGCCACGTCGAGGAATTCCTTGTCGAGGAAGGGAACGCGGGCCTCGATCCCCCACGCCGCCATGGCCTTGTTGGCCCGCAGACAGTCGAACTGGTGCAGCCGGTCGAGCTTGCGCACGGTCTCCTCGTGGAAGGCGCGCGGATCGGGCGCACGGTGGAAGTAGAGGTAGCCTCCGAAGATCTCGTCGGCCCCCTCGCCCGAGAGCACCATCTTGACCCCCAGCGCGCGGATGCGGCGCGCCATCAGGTACATCGGCGTGGCGGCGCGAACGGTCGTTACGTCGTAGGTCTCCAGGTGGTGGATGACGTCGGAGAGTGCGTCCAGCCCCTCCTGCACGGTGAAGCGGAACTCGTGGTGCACGGTGCCGATGTGCTCGGCGACCGTCCTGGCGCTGGCCAGATCGGGCGACCCCTCCAGCCCGATGCAGAAGGAGTGCAGGCGGGGCCACCACGCCTCGCTGCGGTCGTCGTCCTCGATGCGGCGCCGGGCGTAGCGCCGGGTCACGGCGGAGATGATCGACGAATCGAGTCCGCCCGAGAGAAGGACGCCGTAGGGCACGTCGGACATCATCTGGCGATGGACGGCGGCCTCGAGCGCTTCGCGGATGCGGGCCGGGTCGGGGTCGCCGGTGGCGGCCGTGTGGTCGCGCCACGCGCGGTGGTAGTAGGGGCGTGCCGTGCCGTCCGCCGAGTCGAGGACGTGGCCGGGAGGGAATTCCGACACGCTGCGGCAGACGGGGGTGAGCGCCTTCATCTCGGAGGCGACGTGGAGGCGGCCCTCGTCGTCGCGTCCCGTGTAGAGGGGGACGATGCCGAGGTGGTCGCGAGCGATGATGTACCGGTCGCGCTCGATGTCGTACAGCACGAAGGCGAAGATGCCGTTGAGGCGGTCCAGGAAGTCGCCGCCCTCCTCGGCGTAGAGGCCCAGGATGACTTCGCAGTCGCTTGCCGTGCGAGGGTGGAAGGAGGGGAGCTGCGCCTGGATCTCCCGGTGGTTGTAGATCTCGCCGTTCACGGCCAGGACGTGGGTCTCCGCCGCATTGGAGAGGGGCTGTGCGCCGTGCTCGACATCGACGATGGCCAGCCGGTTGTGCGCCAGCACCGCGCGCTCGTGCACGAAGACGCCGGACCAGTCGGGGCCCCGATGCCTCTGTAGCTTCGAAAGCGCGAGCACCCGTTCGCGGGCCGGCGGATCGGCAGGATCGAAATCGAGTATGGCGAGGACGGAGCACATGCGGTTAAGATAGACCGACGACCCGCCGCCCGTGTAGCCGAGAGTTCGCCCGGCAACTTGGGGCCGATTCCGCCGGTCCCAGCGGTGCGTACCTTCACTTCAGCCACAGGCTGCCACCATGACCGCTTCGACCCGATCCCGAACCGGCGCGTTTCTCTTCGCACTATTCGCCCTTATGGCCTTCGCAACCGGTTCCGCCGGCGCTCAGACCCTGGGGCCGGCGGATGGCCACGACCTGCCCCCCACCGAGCTGGAACGCGTCATGGTCGGCGGCGAGGCGCCGCTCTTCACCCTGGAGTCCTACGACCGGGGACCCGTGGAACTGGCGAGCTTCCGAGGCGACAGGAACGTCGTGCTCGTCTTCTACCGGGGACACTGGTGACCGTGGTGCGCCGGTCAGCTCGTGGAGCTGAGAGCCCTTCTCCCCGACGCGCTGCAGGACGACACCGAGATCGTCACCGTGTCGGTCGATGACCGTGACGGCATGCAGCTGATGATCGACCGCGTGACCGCCACCGACGGGGTCGCGCCGGATTTCATCATGCTTTCCGACCCCGACCACCGCGTGATCGACCGCTACGGCCTCTTCAAGGAGGACTCGCCGCCGAACCGCCCGCTGCCCCACCCCGCGACCTACGTGATCGACAAGGAGGGGGTCGTGAGGTACCGCTTCGTGGAGACCGACTACCGCATACGTCCCGCCAACGAGGACATTCTGGCGGTGCTGGAGTCGCTCAGCCGGTAGGTCGGGTCCCTGTCGCTGCCGCGGAGAGTGGCAAGTCCGCAGAACAACGTGTAAGCCGCACGTTACAATATGTAATGTCCGGTTTACACTTTAGCCCTTCGAAGCCCCCTTGTCAGCGGGGTTATACTAGTAGCCCATCGCCCCTGTTTCTACGCACGGATGACTATATGCTGCCTCGCACCGTGGGTGGCCCATGAAGCTTGTGGACAACCTGCTGGCGGACACTTCGTTTGACCTGGGCTGGAGCCTGATCGAACGGTTCGCGGTCCTCGTCAGGGAATCGGGTACCATCGACGAACGGGCCGCCGCGCACTTCATCACGTCCCGGCTGGAAGTGCTGGGAGTCCCCTTCGAGCTCCACGAGCCCGAGCTGTACCTCTCCATCCCGCGTAGCGCGTCGGTCGATCTCGATGGGACGGAGCTCGCGGCCAAACCCCCATCATTCTCCGTATCCACCGGGCCGAAGGGGCTTTCCGCAGATGCGGTCCACGTTCCGGCGGCTCCGATCGAGGGCGCGTCCGAACTCTTCAAGGCGGCGCACGAGGGAGAGATGCCGGATGTTGCCGGCAAGATCGTAGTCACCGAGGGCTATCCCATGCCCGCATCGGTCAAGCAGCTCGAGGCGGCGGGTGCGGCCGGGCAGATCTACATCAACCCGGGCGTCCGGATTCACTGGGGCATCTGTACGCCGATCTGGGGCGCGCCGGGGGAGGCGCAGCTGGCCGAGAAGCCGACCACGCCGGTCGTAGCGATAAACCGGCCGGACGGCGACCGCGTCATCGAGGCGATCGAGGGCGGGCTGGATCACCTGACCATCCACACGGAACTCGACGAGGGATGGTTCTCGTGCCCGCTCCCCGTCGCGCGCATCGACGGCCAGGAGGAGGACTTCGTGCTCGTGCACGGGCACTACGACTCGTGGGACATCGGCATCGGCGACAACGCCGTGGGCGACGCGACGCTGCTGGAACTGGCCCGCATCCTCCACGACAACCGCGAGGAATTGCGGCGCTCCGTGAGGATCGCCTGGTGGCCCGGTCACTCCACGGGGCGCTACGCAGGGTCGACCTGGTACGCCGACAACTTCGCGCTCGAGCTGCACCGGCACTGCGTGGCCGCGGTGAACATCGATTCGCCCGGCTGCAAGGGGGCCACCGACTACGACGAGGTGGCCTGGATGGCCGAGACCGGCGAGGTCGCGCGCGAGTCGATCGTGGCGGTGGCGGATGTCGAGCCGACCCGGCAGCGGCCGCTGCGCGCGGGCGACTATTCCTTCAATCACCTCGGCCTCAGTTCGTTCTACATGCTCCTGTCCAACATCCCGCAGGAGGAGCGGGAGCGCCGCGGGTTCTATCCGGTGGGCGGGTGTGGGGGCAACATCGCCTGGCACACCGAAAAGGACAGGATCGAGATTGCGGACCGCGCCAACCTGGAGCGGGATCTGAAGGTCTACCTTACCGCGATCGGGCGCTTTGTGGACGACGAGATCATCCCGCTCGACTTTCGCGAGACCGTCGGCGAACTGAACGAGGCGCTCGAGGAGTATGAAGCGAAGGCCGTCAAGAAGTTCGATCTGAGTGCGGTCCGCTCGGGACTCGACGCGGTCACCGAACGCCTGGAGGCGCTGTACACGCGAATCGAGGACGGCGAGATCGAGCCAGAGGCGGCGAACGACCTCCTGCTGCGGGTCGGCAGGCTGCTGGTCCCGCTGGGCTACACCGAACGGGCGCGCTTCGAGCAGGATCCGGCGACGCCGCGTACGCCGATCCCGAGGCTCGCCGGGATCCACGAGCTGGAGGAACTGATCGAGAACGAATCCCCCCGGCTTCCCTTCGTGCGGACCGACCTGCGGCGCGGCGCAAACGAGTTGGCCCAGCGGCTCGCCGAGGCCACCTGGCTCCTGGACCACCTGGGGAAGGACAGCCCCGGTTCCTGAATCGGGCCCCTGCACCAGGACAGCCTCCAGTAGCTTCCGAGGCGCCGGACAGGCACACGCCGAGGGCCCAACCCCTGGCGGCCCCCTCGTAACCGGCAGCGCCGACGGTCGCCTGGCCCCGTCCGCCCCAGTCTTGTCCCGGGGGCCGAAAGATGTCAGCCTACATGAATCGTCAGTTCGTTCAGTTGGTCAAGGAAGAGGAACATGAAGAGAGAATCGGTCGCAGCGCTTCTGGGGTTTGCCATCGCCGGCATCGTGCCGCAGGCTGCGTTCGCACAGGGCTTCGGAGGAGCGGTCGCCGTCGCCGACGGCGAGGTTCTGGTCGCACACCCGCGTGGCGACGGCGGGGGGGCTGTCTACATCTACACGAGAAGCGGCGGAGAGTGGGTCGAGTCGGGCAGCATCATGAACCCGGATCCGGACCAGGGGGCCGGTTTCGGCTCCAGCCTGGCGATCGCCGGCGGGCGCCTGCTGGTCACGACGTCACCGACACCCGCAGGGCGGCGCGGCGGGGGCGGGCCTGAGGAGCTGCCACCGCCCGGCCGCATCTACGTCTTCGACCGGACGGCCGCCGGGTGGACCCGGGCCGGCAGGCTTGTGCCCGAGGCCGCGACCAACGGGACGCGGATAGGCCCGGTTGCCATCAGCGGCGATGTGGCGGCCGTTGCGACCGCCGCGCCGTTCCAGCGCAGGCCGGACAACACGATCATCCGCACCGACCCGACGGTCCTGGTGTTCCGCAACCGGGGCGGCGAGTGGGTGCAGGAAGCCGTCCTCGAGTCGCCGCGGTCCGACCAGTTGACCGGATTCGGCGCCTCCCTGGCGCTCTCCGGGGGGATGCTCGTGGTCGGAGCACCGCAAACCGACTCGCTGGCGGGCGCCGCGTTCGTCTACGAGCCGGGTGCCGGCGGGTGGACGAACACCGGCGAACTTGCCCTCGGTGACGGGACCCGGTTCCTCGGGACGGCCGCGCTGGTGGCGGGAGACCACGTCCTGCTGGGCGCGGGCCAGCCGCAGCAGCAGCCCGGGCAGATCGTCGCGTTTGCGCGCGACGGTGACGGGTGGAGCGAAAGCGGGCGCCTGAGAGCCTTCGACGGTGCCGCGGGAGATCAGTTCGGCGCTACGATGACCTCTGACGGCAGCACCGTGTGGGCGGGTGCTCCCGGTGCCGGCGGACGCAGGGGAGCGATCTACGAGTTCACCATGAGCGACGGCGGCTGGGGCTCCGTCCGAAAGGTCGGCGGGCACCGCGATATCGGTGAGGCGATGGGAACGATCCTGGCGCACGGCAGCGGAGTGCTGGTCTCGGGCATGCCGCGCGACGACTACGGCCTCGGCACGGCGATGATCTTCGACGGAGCCCCCGGCGGCTGGTCGGAGGGGCACCCCGTGTTCATGGAGGAGGAGGGGATCGATCCCGTGCTGGGCGGCCAGGTCGACTGTTCCGGGGGTGAGGCGACCGTGTTCGGGTGCAGCGACGTGGACCTGGTGGCGTTCATCCCGACGAAGGACCTGGGGGGCAACCGCGGCGTGCGCGTCAACGACATCTGGGGCTGGACCGACCCGGAGACGAACCGCGACTACGCGATCGTGGGCCGCACCGACGGCACCTCCTTCGTGGACGTGACCGATCCGCCCAACCCCGTGGTCGTCGGCAACCTGCCCAAGCCCGACTGGGCGCCCGGCTCCACCTGGCGGGACATGAAGGTCTACATGGACCACGTCTACGTAGTGTCGGACGGCGCCGCCAACCACGGCATGCAGGTGTTCGACCTGACCCGCCTGCGGGAGTTCGCGGGGACGCCGCTGACCTTCGACCAGGACGCCCACTACGACCGCATCAACAGCGTCCACAACATCGTCATCAACGAGGAGACGGGGTTTGCCTATGCCGTGGGATCGAGCCGGGGCGGGGAGACCTGCGGCGGCGGCCTTCACATGATCGACATCCGTGACCCGAAGAACCCGACCTTCGCGGGCTGCTTCGCGGACGAGCGGACCGGGCGGCGCGGCACCGGGTACTCACACGACGCCCAGTGCCTGGTCTACCGGGGCCCGGACGAGGAGCACGTCGGAAGCGAGATCTGCATCGGCGCGAACGAGAACGCCATCAGCATCGCCGACGTCACCGACAAGGAGAACCCGGTCGCGCTGTCGATGATGACGTACCCCAGCGTCGGCTACGGTCACCAGGGATGGCTCACGGAGGACCACAGCTACTTCTTCATGGGCGACGAGACCGACGAGACGGGGAGGCTCGTGCCCAACACGAGAACGCTGATCTGGGACCTCACCGACCTCGACGATCCTATCCTGGTGAAGGAGTTCTTCACGGAGAACACGGCCAGCGATCACAACCTCTATATCCGGGGCAACCTGATGTTCCAGTCGAACTACAACAGCGGCCTGCGTGTCTTCGACATCACGGATGTGGAGAATCCCCGCGAAGTCGGCTACCTGGACACCGTTCCGGGGGATGACTTCCCCTCCATGAACGGTTCGTGGAGCAACTACCCCTTCTTCCAGTCGGGGATCGTGGTCGTCACCTCGGGACGCGAAGGACTGTTCGTGGTGAAGCACAGGGCCCGGATGCCGATCTCCTGACATGACTTCCAACCCGCGCACGCGGTCGGCTTCACGCCAAAAAAGTATGGTTAACATGACATTTCGTAAAGTGGACATTACAAGACGACTCGCGTTGGGCCTGACCATGGCCGCGGTTGCGGCAACGTCCTGGTCGTGCACGGAGCAGACGACGGCCTCCGGGGGCGAGCGCGTCTACGTCGCGAACCAGTCGTCGGCGAGCGTTTCGGTGATCGATGCGGCGTCGGGTGAAGTCATCCACACGGTGGACGTGACCGCGCTCGGCTTCGACATGAACAGCCGCCCGCACCACACCGCGGCCGACCCGGACGGGGAGCACTGGTACGTGTCGCTGATCGGGGGCGGGAACGTCCTGCGCTTCAACTCGGACTTCGAGCTCGTCTCGCAGGCGCCCTTCGAAACGCCCGGCCTGCTCTCGTTCGATCCCGCTGCCAACCTGCTCTACGTAGGGCGCTCGATGATGGCGGTGAACCCCCCGCAGCGCATCGGCGCCATCGACCCCGCGGACATGAGCATCGAGGAGCTGGACGTCTTCTTCGCTCGCCCGCACGCCTTGATGGTGGACGCCGAGGGGAACCGGGTCTTCTCGGCCTCTCTGGTGGAGAACAGCATAGCGGTGGTGGATGGCGAATCCGGCGATCCCGAGCTTGCCGCGGTCGACGGCCCGCCACACACACTGGTGCAGTTCGCGCTGTCGCCCGACCGCGCCCACCTGGTCGCGACCACGCAGCTTACCGGCAAGCTCCTCGTCTTCGACGCGGCGAGCCCGGATCTCACGCTGGTCGCGGAGGTAGATGTGGGGACGCAGCCATGGCACCCCGTTTTCGCGCCCGACGGCGCGCACGTCTACTTCGGCGCCAAGGACGACGACGCGATCATCGAGGTCGAGACCGCGGGGTGGACGGTGTCGCGGCGCCTTGCCGGCGAAGGGATCGTGGAGCCGCACGGCGCCGCGGTCACCGCGGACGGGCGCTACCTGTTCGTGTCGAACCGCAACCTGAAGGGGACGTACACGCCCATGGCCGAGGTCGAGAACAACGCGGATGTGGGCACGGTGGTGAAGATCGATCTGGAGACCTTCGAGGTCGTGAAGATCATCGAGGTCGGGGCCTATCCGGCCGGCATCTCGATGGGGCCCGCGGGCTAGCAGACCGTGGATAATCCCCGCAGCCAGCGCGGATGCATCGCCGCCCGAATTCAGTGGGGACTTATTCCACGGGCTGCCAGCGGGGGACGGCCATGAAGGCGATCCCGCAGCTCGTGGCGCTTCTGGCGCTCGCAGCCACCCCCACCGCCGCCCAGCCCCAGCAGGGCCCCTCGCGCGTCGGGGCCCCCGGCGCGTGGGAGCGCGTCGTGTACGGCATCGAGTTCCGCGACGAGAGCGGCGAGCCGATCGGCCACCCCTTCCTCGGCGGCTTCAACCTGCCGCGCCCCCAGCTCGCCGATGCGGACGGCGACGGCGATCTCGACCTCTTCCTCCAGGAGCGCTCCGACCGCGTGATGTTCTTCCGCAACGTCTCCACCGGGGGCGCGCCCGAGTACGAGTGGGTGACCGACAGCTACGAGGATCTCCCGATCGGCGAGTGGTTCCGCTTCGTCGACGTGGACCTGGACGGCGACCTCGACCTCCTCGCCGAGGAGCCCTACAGCTACATCCGCTACTACCGCAACGACGGCGGGTCGGGGCCGGCCGCCTACGTGCTCGCCACCGACACGCTGCGCGACGTCGCCGGCGAGGCCATCTTCTCCGACCGCCAGAACATCCCCAACGCCGCCGACATCGACTGCGACGGCTTCCTCGACCTGCTCATCGGCCGCCTCACGGGCACCATCACGCGCTACGAGGCCGAGACCGTGGACGGCGACGGTGTGCCGCGCTTCCGACACATCACCGATTCCTTCGAGGACATCGAGATCATCGGCGCCTTCCAGGGCAGCCTGCACGGCGCGAACACGATGGCGCTCGAGGACGTGGACCAGGACGGCGACCACGACCTCTTCTGGGGCGACTTCTTCGAACCCGGCCTCCTCCTCATCGAGAACACCGGCACCTGCGCGACCCCCGTGCTGCGGGGCACGCCGCGCCCCTTCCCGCTCGGCGACCCGGTCGCGACCTCCGGCTACAACGCCCCCGCGCTCGGCGACATCGACCGCGACGGCGACATGGACCTCACGATGGGCGTCCTGGGCGGCGCCTTCGACCCGAAGACCTCGGCCGTCGACAACCTCTACCAGTTCGAGCAGGGGCCGGACGGCGGCTTCCGCGCCGTGACCTCCCGGCTGATCCGCACCGTGGACGCGGGCAGCGAGTCCTACCCGGCGCTCACCGACCTGGACGGCGACGGCGACCTCGACCTCCTCATTTCCAACAAGATCGACACCGAGAACAACCGTACCGGTCACCTGTACGTCTTTGAGAACACGGGCTCGGCCACCGCTCCCGCCTTCACGGCGCGGGGTGCGGTCCCGGGGCTCCCCGACCAGTACCACTACGCGCCGGCCTTCGGCGATCTGGACGGCGACGGCGACGACGACGTGCTGATGGGCAGCTACAGCGACCACATGGCGTACTACCGCAACGACGGGCACGCGAGCGGCGCAGGCGGGATTTTGCCGCGCTGGACGCTCGTCGACTCCACCGCCGCAACACTGTCGCGGGGCCGCTACACCACCCCCACCCTGGGAGACCTCGACGCCGACGGCGACCTCGACCTGCTCGTCGGCGAGTCGTCCGGCGCGCTCAACTACTACCGCAACGACGGCGGCCCCCGCGCCCCCGCCTTCGAGCTCGTCTCGGACGAGTACCAGGACATCGACCTCGGGCGCCGCAGCGTCCCGAAGCTGGTCGACCTGGACGCCGACGGCGACCTCGACCTCGCCGTCGGCTACGAGATCGAGGGGGTGCGGATCTTCCTCAACGAGGGGTCGCCCCGCGAGCCGGTCTTCGTGGAGACGGACCCCCTCCCGGTCTCCGTGCCCCCCTTCGCCACCCCGGTATTCGTGGACCTGGACGGCGACGGCGATCTCGACTTCCTGGCAGGCGGCACCGGCGGCGGCCTCGTCTTCTACCGGCACACGGGGGGCTCCCGATGAACCTCGAGGATGTTCGCGCCGTCATCGAAAGCGCGAAGGTGCGCGACCGCGGCGAGCTGGCGGAGTTCGTGCGCGACACCTGGCCGGGGTCCACCGACGAGGAGGTGGCGGAAGCGGCTTCGGTGGCCGTCGAGGTCGTCGATACCGTCCCGCTGCTCCTCGCGCGCGCCGCCCAGGCCGCGAAGGAGCGAGGACTGAGCGTGGTGGTCATGCCGCTGCTCGAGCACGCCGCCCGCTACTTCATCAACCCGGTCGACCTCATCCCCGAGATGACCAAGGGAATGGCCGGACTACTGGACGACACCTACCTTGCACTGCGGATCATGGAGAACCTGAACCGCGGCCCCGACCCGCTCTTCGACGCGGACTTCCAGGAGCCGCTGCGCTTCCTGAAGCACCTGGTCGGCCCCGAGATCAGCCGCAAGCTGGACGCGGCGTCGATCTTCGCGCTCCAGGACGTGTCCACCCAGGTCAGCCGGGCCTGGGCGGAGATGGAGCAGCCATCGTGAATCGTCGGTGTGCTCGTGGCGCGGGAAACGTTCGGGCGGCAAATGGCGTAGGGACGCCCAAGACGACGCGGGATCAGGAATCCCGGGAAAGGATCGGATAGAATGTTGGAGATGATAGGATTGGGTGTCGCGGGAGCCGCTGGAGTATTCGGACACGTCAAGTCGAAGAATTGGGTGAGCCGCAAGCTCCGCTACACGAGGATCGTCGAGAGGCCTGCTGCCGCACTGGGGCTGGCATCCGGCGGGGCCACGGCCGTGGCGGTTGGATCTCTGGGAGTCCTTCCCTTCGTGGCGGTGCCCTTGCTGCCTGCGGTGATCGTGGGGCTGGGAGTCGGCACCGGCGTTGCAATCGGCGTCAAGAAGGCGCGCGGCGAGTAGGACCAAAGCAACATCGCCGCCGATCCGTCGGCGACGTGCCAAACGAGCGGGCCGGGATTAGACTACGCGCAGCCTCCGCACGGGCCCGGGACCTCGGTCCGGGTCCGTGAACGGACTGCCTGCCCCCTTGACCGCCCTCCACCCCCCAAGGAACCCCGCCCGTGAGCTACGACAAACGCACCGTCAGGTCCTGGGTTCTCTACGACTTCGCGAACTCCATCTTCCCGGCGGTCGTCACGACGGCGGTGTTCCCGCAGTTCTATGTGAACTTCGTCGTCAACGACGATGCGGGGCTGGGCGACCTCTGGTGGACGAGGGCGGTTGCGCTCTCCGCGCTGGTGGTCGCGTTCACCTCTCCGCTGCTGGGAGCGATCGCCGACCGGAGCGGCGTGCGCAAGAAGCTCTTCGCCTTCTACGTCGCCGTGTGCCTCACCGGCGTGGGACTGATGACGACGCTGGAACCCGGCATGCTCGTGGCGGGGTTCCTCTTCTTCGTGATCGCCAACGTCGGCTTCGAGAGCGCGGCCGTCTTCTACAACGCCTACCTTCCCGACATCGCGCCGCCCGAACGGCTCGGGGAGGTGTCGGGGAGGGGCTTCGGCTGGGGCTACCTCGGGTCCGCGCTGGGGCTGCTGCTGGTGCTGCCCTTTGGCATGCGGGAACAGTTCGAGCCCATATGGGTTGTCGTCATCGCCTTCTTCCTGATCTTCTCGATCCCCGCATTCCGGGTGCTCCCGGCGGACAGCCCGGGCCGGATGCGCGTGGGGCAGGCGGCCATTTCGGGGATCACCGAGCTGCTGGCGATCATCGGGGAGGTGTGGCGGATCCCCAACCTTCGCCGATTCCTCTTCGCCTACTTCTTCTACATCGACGGCGTTCTCACGATCATCGCGATGGCCGGGATCATCGCCGTCGGCACATTCGGCTTCACGACCCAGGGCGTCATCATCCTGTTCCTCATCGTGCAGTTCTCGGCGATGGCCGGGGCGCTGACCATGGCCAGGCCGACCGACCGGCTGGGGCCGAAGAAGGTGCTGACAGGGGTGTTGATGATGTGGGTGGCCGCAGGCATCGCGGCGTACTTCATCCAGGGGCAGACCGCTTTCTACGTGCTGGCGATCGTGGCCGGGATCGGCCTGGGGACGGTGCAGTCCGCCAGCCGGGCGTTCATGGCGTCGCTGATTCCCGACGGGAGGGAGGCGCAGATGTTCGGTTTCTACGCCCTCTGCGGGAGGTCCTCCTCCGTACTCGGCCCGCTCCTCTTCGGGATGGTCGTCTACTCGGCCGGCGGGAACCAGCGCCCGGGCTTCCTGTTGCTGACCGGCTTCTTCGTGGTCGGTCTCCTGCTTCTGCAGCGGGTGAGGGATCCGAAGGCGCAGCCGAAAACCGTGTAGATTGCCTGTAGCCGCGCTCGCGGTGGGACAGTGGCGGCCCCGGCAGGGTTGTGGGGGGACGCCGGGATGGAATGCGAACCGATATGGGAGGCCGGAATGACCATGGATGCAACAGAAAGGCGCACGGCTGTGCGCGAACGCTATGCGAGGGCGGCGACCACGGGAGAGGGCTGCTGCGGGCCATCGGACTGCGGGGCGCCCGGAAGCGGTTCCGCTGTTGCTGCTGCAGCCGCGACCGCTACGTCGGTGGCCGAGGAGACCAGCTGCGCGGTCGGCTACAGCGAGAGCGAGCTGGCCAGCGTCCCGGAGGGTGCAAACCTCGGGCTGGGCTGCGGCAATCCGGTGGCGCTCGCCTCGCTTACCCCCGGCGAGACCGTGCTGGACCTCGGCTCCGGGGCGGGCTTCGACTGTTTTCTCGCCGCCGAGCGGGTGGGCCTGGAGGGACGGGTGATCGGGGTGGACATGACCCCGGAGATGCTGGAGCGGGCCCGCGCCAACGCCCGCGAGGGCGGCTACGGGAACGTGGAGTTCCGCCTGGGCGAGATCGAAGCGCTGCCGGTGCCCGACGGCGTGGTGGACATCGTGATCTCAAACTGTGTTCTCAACCTGTCAGCCAACCGCCCGCGCGTCCTGGCCGAGGCGATGCGCGTGTTGAAGCCGGGCGGCCGCTTGATGATCTCGGATCTGCTGTCGAACCGGGCGGTGCCGGACTTCATCGCCGCTTCGAAGGAATCGCTGGTGGGGTGCCTCCCCGTGCAGGTGACCGAGTACCGGGACGACCTGACCGCTGCGGGGTTCGTGCAGGTGGCCGTGGAGTTCGGGAAGCCCTACCCGTCGGAACACATCCTGGCCGACCCGCGGGTGGAGGCGGTGATCCGTCGCGAGCCGTGGCGGGAGGCCGAAGTGCGGGACTTCGTGGGGTCGATCCACGGCGGGGCCATCTCGGCCGCGAAGCCTGGGGACGATGAATAGAGGACGGAGCCGCGACGTACCGCCCGCGTGGCCGGCCCCGCCGTCAATGACCAACGACACCGAAAGGAACCCACCGTGCTGAACCGAGCCTTCATCGCCGCCGCCGCAATATTCTTCGCCGGGTGCGCCTCCGGACGATCCGCTCCCGGCGAACCCGGTCCGGCTGGCGTTTCTTACAGATACGAGGTCCCGTCGCCTCCGACGGCCACCTACCGGTTGGCCGATACGATCACCATGATCATGACCATGCCCGACGGCGAAACGGACATGGCCATGTCATCCGCCAGTACGATTGAATTGACCTTTGCGGCGGATTCCGGCGGCGTGCGCGCCAGCGGTACCGTGTCGGACTTCTCGTCCTCGATGGCCAGTACGATGATGGGCAACACGGATATTGGCTGGGGCGACGTGTCCGGCGATCTCGTGTTTGTCATCGGCCCGCTGGGCGATGTGGAGATGGTATCAACGCCGGAGGTCGCGGCCGCCGAAGTCCCGATACCGATGCCCTTCGCGTTCAACGCGCAGGAGCTGTTTCCGCGCTTTCCCGACCGTCCCCTGCAACCCGGCGATACGTGGGCCGACACGGTGAACGCATCGGTGGACCTGGCGGCGCTCGGTGTGCCGGTTCCGGCAGGCGGGATCGGGGGCGACCCTGCCATCTACAGCTACACCCTCGTTGGAGACACCCTGGTCGATGGCCGTACGCTACGGAAGATCACGGTGACCAACGTCGTGAGCGTGCAACCCACGGTGGAAGAGGCCGGCCTGGAGATGGCCATGGACATCGTCGCCACGGTGGACGGGTTCATTCTCTGGGACGCCGAGCGTGGACTCGTCGCCGCCGTGGACCTCGTCCGCACCACGGACGGTACGATGTCGATGATGGGCATGTCGATCCACATGACGACGGCCGGACCGTCGAAGCTGCGACTGGTGAACTGATCGGGGGTCCGCACCACCGACCCTGCCAGAACGAAACCCGTGCGACAAGGAGTGCGTGCAGAATGAACCTGGTGAACGATATGAAGACGGTATTCGGCGTTTTTCTTCCTGCCCTTGCCCTCGTTGGCCTGTACCCGGCCAGCTCGCAGGCGCAGGGCTACGGAAGAGCGGTTGCGGTGGCCGGCGGGGAGGTGGTGGTCGGGTTTCCGAATTGCGGCGGTGCGACCGGAGGCTGCGTCTACACCTACGCGAAGAACGGTGGGGAGTGGACGGAGACGGGCGCCATCATGAATCCGGATGCGGCTGTGGGTGGCGGGTTCGGCACGAGCGTGGCCGCGGCGGGAGGGCGCCTGCTGGTGGTTGCGGCGAATTCGAACGATGGAGAGACCGGTCGGATCCATGTCTTTTCCAGGACGGCGGATGGCTGGACCCCGGCGGGCACGGTTGTTCCGGAAGGTCTCCCGGAGGGTGCGCAATTGGGCAACGTGGTGCTGAACGGGGACCTGGCCGCGGTAGCCGCATCGCTGCCCCGGGAGCCGAACGCTCTCCCGGTCGATGGCGTGGTTCTGGTCTTCCGGGACACCGGCGACGGGTGGGTGCAGGAAGCCCTGCTGGAGTCCCCCTTCAGCCGGCTGTCCCGCTTCGGGCGCTCGCTCGCCCTGGGAGACGAGATGCTGGTGATCGGCGCATCGCGCGCCGGGCCGCTCGCGGGTGCGGTTTTCGTCTATGAGCCCGGTCCGGATGGCTGGAGCGCGACGGGCGAACTTCCGAACCCGGACGGCCCGGCCTCCTTCTTCGGTGCTGCGGTGGCTTCGACGAGCGACCGCATCCTCGTCTCGGCGGGCAACCCGTCGTTACATCCCGGTCGAGTCATCGCCTTCGAGCGCGATGGCGACGGGTGGGCCGAGAGCGCCCGCGTGCAGGCGCCCGACGCCGCTCCCCAGGACCGCTTCGGCGCCACGCTGACCACCGACGGCGCCACCGTGTGGGTGGGCGCGCCGGGTGTGGACGGTCAACGGGGCGCGATCTTCGAGCTGGCCCTGGACGGGTCCGGCCCGGGAGCGGTTCAGAGGGTGCGCGGCGGGTCGGACGGCTCGCAGCTGGGGGGGCGGCTCGCCTACGGGGGCGGGGTGCTCGTTGCCGGCAATCCCGGTGCCGACAACGGCATGGGCAACGCGCTCATCCTGGATGGCGGCCCGGGCAGCTGGTCCGAGGGCTCCACCGTCTTCAAGGATGTGCTCGAGATCGAGCCGGTGCTGGGCGGCGAGGTCGCCTGCGCCGACGGCGGAGCCACCGTCTTCGGCTGCAACGAAGTGGATCTCGTGGCCTACATGCCGGTGTCGCAGCTGGGCGGTGACCGCGGGGTGCGCGTCAACGACATCTGGGGCTGGACCGACCCGGAGACCAACCGGGACTACGCCATCGTGGGCCGGACCGATGGCACCTCGTTCGTCGATGTCACCGACCCGCCCAACCCGTTCCTCGTCGGGAACCTCCCCAGGACGGAGGGTGCGCCGACCTCGAGCTGGCGGGACATGAAGGTGTACAGCAACCACGTGTACATCGTCTCCGACGGGGCGCCCGAGCACGGCATGCAGGTCCTGGACCTGACGAGGCTGCGGGAGTACGACGGGGAGCCGCTGGAGCTCACCGTGGACGCGCACTACGACCTCGTCAGCGCCGTGCACAATATCGTGATCAACGAGGAGACCGGCTTCGCGTACGCGGTCGGGGCGGGTGCCGGCGGCGAGAGCTGCGGCGGCGGCCTCCACATGATCGACATCCGCGACCCGAAGAATCCGACCTTCGCCGGCTGCTTCGCCGACGAGAGGACGGGCAGATCGGGCACGGGGTATTCGCACGACGCCCAGTGCGTCGTCTATCGCGGACCCGATTCGGAGCACCACGGCAAGGAGATCTGCTTCGGCTCCAACGAGACCGGCCTCAGCATCGCCGACGTCTCCGACAAGGAGAACCCCATCGCGCTCTCGGTGGCGGAGTACCCCAACGTCGGCTACACGCACCAGGGCTGGCTGACCGAAGACCAGGCCTGGTTCTACATGAACGACGAGCTGGACGAGACCGGCGGTCAGGTGTCGAACACCCGCACCCTCATCTACGATGTCGCGGACCTCGACGAACCGATCCTGGTCAGGGAGTACTTCTCCGACAACACCTCCAGCGACCACAACCTGTACATCGTGGGCGACCTGATGTACCAGTCGAACTACAACAGCGGCCTGCGCGTCTTCGACATCACGGATCGGGAGAATCCGCGCCCGGCGGGCTTCTTCGACACCGTCCCGGGCGAGGACTTTCCGGCCATGAACGGGTCGTGGAGCAACTACCCGTTCTTCGAGTCGGGGATCGTCGTGGTGACGTCGGGGGGCGAGGGGTTGTTCGTGGTGAGGTACAAGGGGAGGCGGCCGATCTCGTAGGAGGCCCGCCGGGGGCTCCGGCGGCGCAGGGGCACTTCGCAGACGGGGTGCGCGCAACAGATTCTGGTGCGCAGAGTCTTTGCACGGGGGATTTTCGGAGGTCGCGCACCGGTTTTCGTTGCGCGCGCTGCTTGCCACCGCTACGTTTCCGTCATGAGCCAACCCGCAACCACCGCCATCGAGACCCCCGACCGACGCACTGCCAGGGCCCAGAGCCACCTGAAGACGATCCGGGCCGGGGTGGGCTCCAACCGGGCCGTTGCGGCGGTGCTGGGAGTCTCGCATTCGCAGGTGACGCGCTGGCGGCAGGGCCAGCGCCCCGACCGCGCGAACGCCGACCGGCTGGCCGGACTGGCCCTGGTGGTCGAGATGCTGCTCCGGTGGCTGGACGCCGACCTCGTCGAGGAGTGGCTCACCGGAGCGAACGCCCACCTCGATGGCGCCACGCCTTCGTACTTCATCCGGCACAGCCGACTGGCGGAGGTGGTCGGAGCGGTGGAGGCGATGAAGACCGGTGTCTTTGCCTGATCGGTATCGCTGACCGTGGCCCTCTTCTGGCGCGTGTTCCCCTGGGACCCCGATGTCAACGAGGGAAACCTGTTTTCTCCGTCCTACATCCCCCCGGCTACCGGCCGCGGCCGTTTCGACCTGCCCGCGGCCTGTTCGCCCGTGCTCTACGTGGCCGAGTCACCGGAGTACGCGATCGCGGAGGCCATTCAGCCGTGGCGCAATCGCCCCCTGCGCAGGCCGCACCTGCTGCGGGCAGGTCGTCCCCTGGCGCTGGTCGGGGTCCAGCTGGAGCCGGATGAATCGTCGAGGCTGCTGGACCTCTGCAATCCGCGCACATTGCAGCGCCACCGCCTGAAGCCCGACCGAATCGCGTCGCGTCGCCGCCGGACGACGCAGCCCATCGCCGCGTCCGCCTGGGACGGCGGTTACGCGGGGTTGCGCTGGTGGTCGAGCTTCCGCGGCGACTGGCACGGCGCCGTCCTTTTCATGGAACGCGTGCGGCGTGGTCTGCACTTCGGCGAACCGGAGGTCGTTTCAGGCGATAGCCCCGCACTGCAGGAGGCCGCGGGCGTGCTTGGAATCACGCTGGAGATCTGAGGATGCCGCCGTCCCGGAGACTCGGTTGCTGACGGCGGAACTCGTTCTCGTCCTGGCGGTTCTGGTGGTCGACATCGCCCTCTTCATGCACGGGCGACTCCGAATGGACCTGATCGCGCTCCTCACGCTCGCGTTCCTTGCCGTGACCGGACTCATAGGGCCGGCCGAGGCACTCGCCGGGTTCTCCAATCCGGCCGTCGTGACCGTCTGGGCCGTTTTCGTGCTGAGCGGGGGACTCGCGCACACCGGCATCGCCAGCCTGGTCGGTCGACAGGTCATACGCTTTGCGGGCGGAAGCGAGGCCCGCATCATCCTGGTCATCATGGCGACCGCCGGCGTGGCGTCCGCATTCATGAACAATGTGGGCGTGGCCGCGATCCTCCTGCCTGTCATCATGGATCTCTCCAGAGAGACCCGCATCCCGCCCTCGAGGCTCCTTCTGCCACTCGCGTACGCCTGCCTCCTGGGTGGATTGACCACCCTCATCGGCACCCCACCGAACATTCTCGTCGCGGAGGCACTCCGAGACGAGGGTCTTGAGCCGTTTGGACTCTTCGACTATTCGCCGGTGGGACTGCTCGTGATGGGGGCGGGGTTCGTCTTCATCATCGCGGCCGTCCCCAGGCTGTTGCCGAAGCGCCGCATCGGGGTCGAGGGTTCCGAAGGAGACGGAGAACGGGTTCTCCCGGACATCTACGGGCTGAATGAGCGGTTCATCATCCTGAGACTGCCGGAGGCTTCGCCCCTTGCCGGAAAGAGCCTCGGCGAAATCCGGCTCGGGTCCGTGGCCGGACTTCAGGCCATCACCGTCATCCGTGACGGGCGGCCCCGACCCTCGCCCGGCCCCGGCTTCCGTCTCCGGGCGGGAGACCGAATCGTGGCTCAGGGGCCCGTGGATCGCCTGGACCAGCTGCGCGAGAACTCCGCGCTCGATATCGAGGAAGAGGGAGCGGAACTGGGCGTAAGGGTGCTGGACTCTCCCGAATTCGAAATCGCGGAGATCGGGGTACCCGGCGGCTCCGAGCTGACGGGACGCACGCTCCGCGACGTGGACTTCTCCGTCCGTTTCGGGGTTCGCGTGATGTCGATCCGGCGCGACGGGATGTCCCTGCCGGCTCCCCTTCAGGACCTGCCTCTTCAGCCGGCCGACACACTGCTGGTCCAGGGCCCGCCGGACAGGGTCGAGGATCTGGGCGCATGTGAGGAACTGACCGTTGCGCCCGCCGACCACATCGACCTCTACAACCTCCAGGACGAGCTGTTCGCGGTTCGGGTGCCCCGCGACTCCTTCCTGGCGGGTCAGACGCTGAAGGAATGCGGATTGGGCGCCGCTCTGGGCCTGTGGGTGATCAGCATCCTTCGCGAAGGCCGGATGATCGAGATGCCGGAGCCCGGCGAACACCTGCAGGCAGGAGACCTGCTGGTTGTGAGAGGCCGGCCCGAAGGGTTGCACGCACTGAAGGGGATTCGAGAGCTAGAGGTCGAGGGCAAGGGGGAGGGAGAGAGTCCCACGCTCGAAACCGAGCAGATCGGGATCGCCGAGGTCGTCCTTTCACCCCATACGAGACTCGTGGGGCAAACCCTCCGCCAGCTCAGCTTCCGCAGGAAGTACGGGCTGATGGTGCTCGCGATCTGGCGCGAGGGACGGCCCCATGGAACCGGACTCCGGGACCTGCCGCTGCGCTCCGGTGACGCTCTGCTCGTTCACGGGCCTCGCGAGAACCTCCGCGTCCTCGCCTCCGATCCGAACTTCCTCGTTCTGACCGAGGGTGTGCAGACGCCACCCCGGCGTCGGAAGGCGCCGGTCGCGGCCCTGATCCTCGGCCTCACGCTGGGGCCCGTCCTGCTGGGGTGGCTGCCGATCTCCATCGCGGCCGTGGGAGGCGCCGCCCTGATGGTCCTTTTCGGGTGTCTGACCATGGAGGAGGCCTACCGCTCCATCGAGTGGCAGGCCGTATTCCTGATCGCCGGGATGCTCCCCCTGGGGGTGGCGCTGCAGGACGCGGGCGCTTCGGCGCTCCTTGCGGAGGCGGTTGTCAGGACGGCCGGGGAGTTCGGACCCCTCGCCGCCATGGGCACCCTGTTCCTCGTTACCTCTCTGGCGACCCAGGTCATCCCGACGGCGGCTCTCGTGGTCCTCATGTCACCCATCGTGCTGGGCACGGCGGAAAGCCTGGGCATCTCCCCCTACCCGCTGATGATGGCCACGGCGATGGCCGCATCGGCAAGCTTCGCCAGCCCGGTCTCCCATCCCGCGAACGTTCTCGTCATGGGACCCGGCGGTTACCGGTTCACCGACTACCTGCGCGTGGGACTGCCCCTGACCGCCGTCGTGTTCGCGGTGGTCATGCTCGTGACCCCGATCTTCTGGCCCTTCTGACGCACCGGGTTTCGCTGTTCGATTCCCGCCCGGCACTGTACCTTGACACGCGGTCGCGCCAACGGCGCGCTCGCGCACCAGAAACCACCCCAACAGGAAGAGATGCACGCATGACCAGGACGCGTCCAACTCCGTTCACCTTCGCCGCGCTGGCGGTGCTCACCATCGCCGCCGCCCTCGTCCCACCCACCCCCGCCCAGGCCCAGAACGGCGGCGCCCGCTTCTCCGAAGACCTCTTCGGCAGCCTGCGCTATCGTTACGTCGGTCCCTCGCGGGGTGGGCGCGTCACGGCCGTCGCGGGACACCGCGCCCACCCGTCCACCTTCTACATGGGCGCCACCGGCGGCGGCGTCTGGAAGACCACGGACCGGGGCCACAACTGGCGCAACATCTCGGACGGCTACTTCGGGACCGGCTCGATCGGCGCGATCCGGGTGGCGGATTCGGACCCGAACATCGTCTACGTGACGACCGGCTCCGACGGGCTGCGCAGCAACGTGATCATCGGCGACGGGGTCTACAAATCCACCGACGCGGGCGAGACCTGGACGCACGTGGGGCTGGAGCTTACCGGGAACAGCGGCGCGGTCCTCATCCACCCCGAAAACCCCGACCTGGTCTACGTGGCGCAGATCGGCAATCCGTTCGCCCCGAACCCGGAGCGCGGGGTCTACCGCAGCCGCGACGGGGGTGCGAGCTGGGAGAACGTCCTCTTCGTCTCGGACAGCACCGGCGCGGTCGATCTGGAATTCGCGCCCGACGACCCGAACACCATCTACGCGAGCATGTGGCGCGCCGAGCGCAAGCCCTGGACGATCATCTCCGGCGGACTTGAGGGCGGCGTCTACATTTCCCGGGACGGCGGCGACAGCTGGGAACAGGCCACGGCCGGCCTCCCGACCGGGCTGCGCGGCAAGTCCGACCTGGCGGTCAGCGCGGCCGATCCCGACCGCGTGTACGCGCTCATCGAGGCGCCCCCCGACACCGGCGGCGTCTACCGCTCCGACGACCGCGGCGCCACCTGGCGTCAGGTCACCGACTTCCAGCCGATCCTCAACCGGCCCTTCTACTACATGAATCTCGAGGGCCATCCGACCGATCCCGACAGGCTCTGGGGGATGGCCGAGGGCCACTGGATGAGCACCGACGGCGGCGTGAGCTGGCAGTCGCAGCGCACGCCCCACGGGGACAACCACGACCTGTGGATCAACCCGGACAACCCGCTCATCATGATCCAGTCGAACGACGGGGGCGCCAACGTCTCGATCGATGGTGGCCAGACCTGGTCGACCCAGCTGAACCAGCCCACCGCCGAGCTCTACCAGGTGGACGTCTCGGACGACTTCCCCTACCGGCTCTACGCCGGCCAGCAGGACAATTCGACCATCTCGGTGCCCAGCCTGCCCGAGCGGTCGGTCCCCGGAGGGGCGCAGGGCGCCTGGGAAGCCCACGGCGGCTGCGAGACCGGTCCGGTGGTGCCCAAGCCCGGCGATCCGGACATCGTCTACGCCAATTGCAAGGGACGTTTCGGGCTCTACAACCGCAGAACGGGACAGGAGCAGCAGTACTACGTCGGCTTCGGGAACCTCTACGGCCACAATCCGCGCGACCTGGAGTTCCGCTTCCAGCGCGTCGTGCCGGTCCACGTTTCGCCGCACGACCCGGACAAGGTCTACCACGGTTCGCAGTTCGTGCACGTGAGCACCAACGGGGGGCAGCGCTGGGAGACCATCTCCGGCGACCTGACCGCCTTCACCCCGGAGACGCAGGTCATTTCCGGGTATCCGATCACCATCGACGTGACCGGCGAGGAGCACTTCGCGGTCCTCTACGACATCCAGGAGTCGGTGCTGGAGCCCGGCGTGATCTGGGCGGGCGCGAACGACGGGCCGGTCCATGTCACCCGCGACGGCGGCGCCAACTGGACCGACGTGACGCCCCCCGGGATCGGCCCGTACGGACGCGTGCAGACGATCGAAGTGTCCCATCACGACCCGGCCAAGGCCTATGTCGCCATCCTCCGGTACATGATGGGCGACTTCTCGCCGCACACCTACCGCACCGACGACTACGGCGCGACCTGGACGCGGATTACGACCGGCCAGAACGGCGTGCCGGGCAACCATCCCGTGCGCGTCGTGCGCGAGGACCCGGACCGCGAGGGACTCCTCTACCTCGGCACCGAGTTCGGGATGTTCGTCTCCTTCGACGACGGCCTTTCGTGGCAGCCCTTCCAGCTCAACCTCCCGGTGACGCCCGTCTCGGACATGAAGCTGGTGCACGGGGACCTGGTTTTGTCGACGATGGGCCGCGGGTTCTGGATCATGGACAACGTGGCGCCGCTGCACGAGCTCAGCGACCGTGTAGCCAGCGCTAGCGCACACTTCTACGAGGTGGGCGACGTGTACAGATTGCGCTACGGCGGCGGCTTCGGGGGCGGACGCGGAGCCGGCGCCGAGGCGCGCCCGAGCTACCCGCCGGCGGGCGCCAACATCGACTACATGCTGGCAGACGACGTGGACGGCACGCTCACCCTCGACATCATGGATGCCGGCGGGAACCTGGTGCGGTCGTTCTCGAACGAGGGCCCCGGCGAATACACGGTCCCGGCCGAGCCCGGCATGCGCGAGTGGCGGCTGGAGCGCTTCGGCACGCCTCGGCTGGACGCGTCCGCGGGCACGCACCGCTTCACCTGGGACCTGTCACACCCCGGTCCCTGGTCTCCCAACCCGGGTGCCGCCGGGCGCGGCGGCCCGATGGTGCCGCCGGGGACGTACACGGCACGCCTGTCCGCCGGCGACTGGAGCGCCAGCCACACCTTCGAGATCATGCTCGACCCGCGCGTCGCGGCCGAGGGGATCGACGCGGACCTGGTTGAGCGCCAGGTTGAGTTCGCGCTGCAGGTGCGGGACGCGCTCAGCGAGGCGCGTCTGGCCGTGAACCGGATCAGCGAGGCGCGGCGGCGCGGCGGCGGCGAACTCGCCGACGAGATCGAGGCGGTGGAGAAGGAGCTGGTCACCGAGTCGCGCCGCTACTCGCGCCCCATGCTCGTCGACCAGCTGCAGTACCTGTACGGCAACCTGACCCGCGCCGACCAGGAGCCGGGCGAGGACGCGGTGAGGCGCTACGGCCAGCTGAATACGGCGCTGCAGGAGCACATCCGGACGCTGGAGCGGTTGCTGCGGGCGACGATCTCGGATGGGGCGGCGGCCGGTGGAGCGGAGCCGGCGGTAGGCGCGGCGGTCGGGGCCGATGCGGCATTAGGCGCGGACGGGGAGGCGGCAGCGGCGCGTGCGTGGCGGGCGGCGGGCGCTACCATGCTCGGTTGGGCGCTTCCGCGGATGGGCAACGGCGCGGAGTCCTACTCATATACTCATATACTCATGAGTCGATAGCGCCGATGGACCTGGGACTGGCGGGAAAGGTGGCGGTTGTCACGGGTGGCAGCCGCGGCCTCGGCTTCTACAGTGCGCGGGCGCTGGCGGCCGAGGGCGCCAGGATCGCGATCTGCGCGAGGGGGGAGGAGGGGCTGGCGGCGGCGGCCGCGACGCTGAGGGCGGATGGCGCGGAGGTGCTGACGGTGTGCTGTGATGTGGCGGAGGAGGGGGGGGCGGGGGCGCTGATCGAGGCCGTGCGGGAGCGCTACGGCGCCCTCGACGTGCTGGTGAACAACGTCGGGGGCAACCGACGGGGCCGTTTTGAGGAGACGAGCGACGAGGACTGGCTCGACATCATTCAGCTCAACGTGCTGTCGGGGTTCCGGACCGCCCGGCTGGCGATCCCCATGATGCGCGCGCGCGGCGGCGGCTCGATCGTCTTCATCTCGTCGGTCTTCGGGCGCGAAAAGGGCGGCCCCGGGCTGTCGATCTACAACACGACCAAATCGGCGCTGATCTCGGCGGCCGGCATCATGGCGCTGGAGCTCGCGCCCGAGGCCATCCGCGTGAACTGCGTCGCGCCGGGATCGATCCGGTTTCCGGGCGGCAGCTGGGATAAGCGCGTGCAGGCCGACCCGGAAGGAATGCGCGCCTTCGTGAAGGCCAACCTGCCGCTCGGCAGGTTCGGGCGGGGGGAGGAGGTGGGGGACGTGGTGACGTTCCTTGCCTCGGAGCGGGCCAGTTTGATCACGGGAGCGTGTATTGCGGTGGATGGGGCGCAGGGGAGGTCGCTGGTGTAGGAGGCCAAGCCGGTGTTCCCAACGACGGACGCTCTCGGAATGTCATGTGTACATGTCAGAATGGAATGTTTACACGACTTACTGAACGCCGGGATCATTGCCAAGTGTCCAACGTCTCGCTATTGTCACCTCATTGAACACGGATTGGAACCGCCACGCAAGTTGCGGAATTGGGGGGGGCGTACCCCGGAAGAGAGAGGAATCATGAGTGCCCAATGGTGGGAGACTTTCGGCGCCGTTGCCGGGGTGGTGGTCGCAATGGTGGCGGCGGCGGTCGGCGCCACCTGGTGGAGCGCCAGGGCGTCGAGGGCTGCGGCCGACGACCTTTACGACCGTCTGAAGGACAACGACTTCAAGCATATCGAGGACTGGCTGGGGCAACTGGATAACCGTATAGGGCGGGTGGAGGAGCGGTTGAACGGTCGGATGGATGGGCTTGAGAAGCGCCTGGATCGCGTGGAGGCGCGCCTGAGTACCAGGATGGAGGAAGGGTTCAGGGAATTGAAGGCGCTGATTCAGGGGTCGCAGGCGGTGTAGGCCCCCGCCTCAGACGAACCGCATCAGCCTCACGTCCAGCGCGCGCGTCTTCTCCTCGGCCCCCTTCCACTGCACCAGGATCGGGCTCTGGTAGGTGCCCCAGCCGATCTCGCCGGCGCCGTCGCCGCTGCGGTCCAGCACCGGGAGGCTGAACGCCCGCTTCATACGCAGGAAGTGTGACACGGGGAGCGCGACGGCCTTGTTCACGACACGCTCCACCACCGAGTCGCGCAGCCCGATCCGGTCGAGCACCTGGTTCAGCACCTGGACCGCGTCGAACTGCGCGAAGTTGATCGCCTTCGCGGGGATCGTGCGCGGGTCGCGCAGGACATCGCGCACGTCCTTCCCCGTCTGGGCCATGAAGCGGAACGGGTTCCTGAGCGCCTCCCGCAGGTCGTAGTTGATCAGCAGCGGCTCGTACTCGTTGACCGTCAGGCCCGCGTGCTCCTCGTCGTCGGCCAGCGACACGTCGAAGCGGCCGAACGCCACCTCGTGACGGGCCACCATCTGCTCCAGGGTGCCGATGAAGCCCAGGGCGGGATCGCGCAGGTTCAGGGCACCGATCGCGTGCGGCGACGACGGCACGGGAATCTCCATCCGCGCCACCTCCTCCTCGTCGCTGTAGGCGATCACCGAGGTGCGCCGGTGGCGGGTCCCGCCCAGATGCACGCCGTCAAGCTCCACGAACCAGACGGGCTCTCTGCCGCCGAGTTCATAGGACGCGGAGTTCCGCAGGCCGGCACCGATGAAGGTGAGGTGCGAATCGGCGTTCAACGGCTCGGTGGCCTTCTGCTCCTCCGAAAGCTCGGTGCGCAGGTGCATCTGGTCGTGCACGTACCCGGCGTCGGGCGGGAACAGCTCGCGGAAGAGCTGCAGGTAGCCGCTTATGCCGCGCCCGTCGTGCTCGAGCAGCTCTGCGAGCCGCTGGTCCAGGTAGCCGGCGGTCGTGTGATTGGAGATGTAGAAGGACCGGGTGTACTTCGTGAAGTCGTCGCCGAATTCGTCGAGCAGCTTGCCGCGCACATCGGTAAGCTGGATGCGGGCGGCAGGCTTGATCCGCAAGGTGGCGTGGAAGGGGCCGTCGCCGAGCGTAGTGTGCCGGTCTATGAGAATCACTCTGACTCTACTCCTTTTGTTTCCAACACGTTAGCCAGACTGTGCGGTGCCCGGCAAGGTCCGGCGCTGAGAGCTCCGGCCCGCCACGGTGCTTGGCAGGCGGTCGTGCAAAGCCCATAGGTCTGCGCGGCCCGCGGGTCAGCGCGCCAGCGCCCCGTACACCAGCGCGCGCAGCTTCCCGTGGTCGTCGACCGGCCGCGGGCTCCGCAGCTGGGTGAAGTAGACCACAACCAACCGCTCGGCCGGATCGACCCAATATGTGGTGTGGTATGCGCCGCCCCAGCCGTAGTCCCCGACCGAACCGGGTGCGCCGGCCGCTCCGAGGTCCAGTCGGACCTGGAAGCCCAGGCCGAATCCGGTGCCGGGGCCCATGAGGTCGCCGATGTGGTTGGAGGTCATCAGCTCGACGCTCGTGGGAGACAGGATGCGCGCTTGGCCCAGCGAGCCGCCGTTCAGCATCATCTGGAGGAAGCGGGCGTAGTCGCGGGCGGTCGAGAGCAGCCCGGCGCCGCCGGAGAAGCTGACGCGCGGACCGGAGGTATACTGGCCCTGCGTGTTCATCCCGGGGCCGTCGGGGGAGCGGATCAGGCTGCCCTCGCCGTCGTGGGAGTAGACCGTGGCCAGCCGCCGGATCCGGTCGGGGGGCAGGTAGAAAAAGGTGTCCTCCATCCCCAGTGGCTCGAAGATGCGCCGGTAGAGAAACTCGTCCAGGTTCATGCCGGAGACCGCCTCGACGAGCGCGCCGAGGATGTCGGTGGAGTAGCCGTAGACGAAGCGCGAGCCCGGCTGGGCCTGGAAGGGCAGCCCGGCCATGCGGTCGACGGTTTCCCGGATCGGCTCGTCGCGGTGCGCGAAATACCACCCGGTGATCTCGGCATCGCGCCACTGGTCGCCGCCGGGCCCGCCCCCGTACGCGACGCCAGCCGTGTGGGTGAGGAGGTCGCGGATTGTGATGCGCCGGTTGGCGCCGACGACCTCATACCCGGGGGTTTCGGTCCTCGGGACGGCCACGGTGGTGCGGGCGAAGGCCGGGAGATACCTGGCGACCGGGTCGGAGATCAGGAGTGCGCCTTCATCCTGGAGGATCATCACGGCCACGCTCACGATCGCCTTCGACTGCGACGCGATGCGGAAAATCGCGTCCGTGCGCATCCTGTCCCCGGACTCGACGTCCCGATACCCGGCCGCCTTTTCGTAGACGACCGCTCCGTCGCGCAGCACCATCAGCACTGTGCCGGGAAGGCTTCCGTCGGTGGTGTAGTCGTCGAGGAAGACATCGAGCCGGTCGATTCCTTCGGGTGCGAAACCGGCGACCTCCGGGTCGGCGCGCGGCAGCTCCTGGGCGGCTGTGGCCAGGGCACCGAACTGCGTGAGGAGGAGTGCCGCCGCGAAAAGCATGCCCATGCGAAACAGGCCGGCGGCGGCGCCGGGCGTTGTGCGGAACCGCCCCGCTCCGCGCGTGTGAAGAGCTGTCGACATCGGTTTCCTTCCTGTCGGGACCTCCGCTAGACTTGGGGCGCCCCGGCGTCGATTGCAAGGGTCCAACTTCGGTTGGAGCCGCTTCCGTGCCGCGCCACGTTACCCACAATGAACCTCAAGGTGTTCCGTGACAATACAGGAAACGCTCGTCTCCCAGCTTCGCGCTTCACTCAAGTACTTTCAGGCCACCGCGTCCACCTTCGCGGAAGAGGACTCCGGCTTCGCGCCCCAAAGCGAGCTCTACACGGTCGCCGGACACGTCGCCCATGCGGCGGACTCGGTCGACTGGTTTGTGGAGGGCGCATTCGGCGAGGGCTGGAACATGGACTTCGAAGGGATGATCGCGGCGGTGAAGGCCGTGACATCGCTCGACGAGGCCAATGCGTGGCTGGCTCGGGCCTACGAGGCGGCCATCGCGGCGGTCGAATCGGCTTCGGAGGAGGAGCTGCGGGCGTCGATTCCCGACAAGCGCATCATGGGGGGTGCGCCGCGGTACACGATCGTGAACGGCATCTCCGACCACTCGGCCCACCATCGCGGCGCGCTCACGGTGTACGCCCGGCTGATGGGCAAGACGCCGAAGATGCCCTACAGCTGATGATCTCGCTCGCGGGCAGGACCGCCATCGTGACGGGGGCGGCGAGGGGGATCGGGGCCGCATGTGCGCGCGCTTTTGCCGAACACGGTGCCCGCGTGGTGCTCGCGGACGTTCGGGATGAAGAGTGCGCCGCCACGGCCGAGCAGGTCGCGGAGGACACGGGGCAGCCGACGGTTGCGGTGCGTGCCGATGTGAGCCGGGAGGAGGACTGCGCCGCGGTGCTTGAAGCCTGCCTTGATCGCTTCGGCGCCTGCGACATCCTCCTCAACAACGCGGGGATCATCGTCCCCGGCTCGATCCTGGACGGAACGGTGGAGGACTTCGACCGGGTGCTGGCGGTAAACCTGCGCGGCCCCTTCCTGCTCAGCCGGCTGGTGGCGCGGCACATGGTGGAGCGGGGCATCAAGGGCAGCATCATCCACATGTCTTCGACGAATTCGGTCGTGGCCATCCCCGACCAGCTGCCGTACGCGGTTTCGAAGGGGGGGATCCAGCAGCTCACCCGGGTGATGGCGATGGCGCTCGCCCCACACGACATCCGCGTGAACGCCATCGGCCCCGGGACGATCCACACCGAGATGGCCAAGGTGACGATGAACGACGAGGAGGCGCGGCGCACGATCATGTCGCGCACCCCGCTGGGCAGGCCCGGAGACCCGTCGGAGGTCGGAACCGTGGCGGTCTTTCTGGCCTCGGACTACGCGTCCTACCTGACCGGCGAGACGATCTTCCCGGATGGTGGCCGGCTGTCGCTGAACTACACGGTTCCGCTACGGGAAGATGGCTGAAGAAGCGGGGACCGGCGGGACTGATGCGGACGCCGAGGAGTTCGGGGCGTTCGGATCCCGAGCTGACGGCAACCAGGCTGGCGGCGTCCGAACCGGCGGCGCACGCCTCGCCGTCGACATCGGCGGCACCTTCACCGATGTGGCGCTCGAAGCGCGCGGCCGCCTCGTCACCACGAAGGTCCTCACCACCCGGGCGGCCCCGGAACGGGGCGTTCTCGCGGGCGTGCGCCAGGTCCTGGAGATGGGCGCGGTGGCCCCCGCCGCGGTGCGGCTCGTCATCCACGGCACGACCCTGGCCACCAACGCGATCATCGAACGCAAGGGTGCGAAGACCGCGCTGATCGTGACCGAAGGGCACCGCGACGCCCTCGAGATGGCCCAGGAGAACCGCTTCGAGCAGTACGACATCGGGGTCGACCGGCCGCCGCCGCTGGTCCCGCGCCACCTGCGCCTCCCGGTCACCGAGCGGGTCGACCGGCGCGGCCGGGTCCTCATCCCCCTCTGCGAGGACTCCGTGCGGGCCGTCCTGCCCCACCTGGACCGGCACGGGGTGGAATCGGTTGCGGTCGGCCTCATCCACGGCTACGCCAACCCCGCGCACGAGCGCCGCATCGCGGAGATTCTCGGGGCCGAGCGGCCCGGCCTGGCGGTCACCCTCGCGTCCGACGTCTGCCCCGAGATCCGCGAATACGAGCGCCTCTCCACCGCCTGCGCCAACGCCTACGTGCAGCCGCTGATGGCGCGCTATCTGACCGGCCTCGCGGCTGCGCTGCGGGACGAGGGCCTGGCCTGCCCCTTCCTGCTGATGACCTCGGGCGGCGGACTGACCACCCTGGACACCGCGGTCGCGGCCCCGATCCGACTGGTCGAGTCGGGCCCGGCCGGCGGCGCGATCCTGGCCAGCCACCTCGCGCGGGACCTCGCGCTGGGCGACGTGCTCTCCTTCGACATGGGGGGCACCACCGCCAAGCTCTGCGTGATCGACGGCGGCGAGCCGCTCCACTCGCGCACCTTCGAGGTGGCGCGCAGCTACCGCTTCAAGCAGGGCAGCGGGCTGCCCGTTCGGATCCCGGTGATCGAGATGGTGGAGATCGGGGCGGGGGGCGGTTCGATCGCGGGGGTGGACGATCTGGACCGCATTCATGTGGGGCCCGAGAGCGCAGGGTCGGAGCCGGGTCCGGCGGCGTATGGGCGGGGCGGGGAAGAGCCGACCGTCACCGATGCGGACGTGGTGCTGGGGCGCATCGATCCCGCGCTGTTTGCAGGGGGCGCGATCGGGCTGGACCGGGGCCGGGCCGAGGCGGCGATCGCGGGCCGGGTGGGCGGCAGGCTGGGGATGGAGACGGAGGTGGCCGCGCTGGGGATGAGCGAGATGGTGGACGAGAACATGTCCAACGCCGCACGCACTCACGCGATCGAGTGGGGGAAGGGGCTGGGTGGGCGGACTGTGGTGGCGTTCGGGGGATCGGCGCCGATCCACGCGGCGCGTGTGGCGGAGAAGCTCGAGGTGGACCGGTTCATCGTGCCGGGACATGCGGGGGTGGGCTCGGCGGTGGGGTTCCTGCTGGCGCCGATCTCGTTCGAGGTCGTGCAGAGCCGCTACATGCGCCTCTCCGCGTTCGATCCGGAGCTGGTGCGCGAGGTACTCGCCGGGATGAGGGGGGAGGCGGCGGCGGTGGTGGGGAGCGGGGCACCGGGGGCCGAGACGACGGAGCGCGCCCATGCGTACATGCGGTACGTGGGGCAGGGTCACGAGATCGGGGTGGAGCTGCCGCGGGGGGTGGTGGCCGCGCGGGACTCGGAAGCAGACTCGGAAGGGAACTCGGAAGGGAACTCGGAAGCAGACTCGGAAGCGAACTCGGAAGCGAACCCGGCAGCGGACTCTGACCCGGCCGCGGAATCGGAGGCGGCCCCGGGGCCAGTCGCCGCGCTGCGTGCCGCCTTCGACCACGCCTACGAACAGGTGTACGGGCGTACGATCCCGGGCCTCGACATCGAGGTGCTGAGCTGGACCCTGGTGGTGTCGGCGCCGGGGCGCGGCGGGCCGGTAACGGACGACGCTTCCCGCCGTCGGCCGCACGACGCCTCGGCCGCGCCCGCCGGCGTTTCAGCTGAACCCCCCACTGTCGTAGCAGCGGATCGCGACGCCTCAGCCGCAGATCGCGACATTTCAGCTGAAACGTTCGGCCCCGGCCATCCCCCGTCCCCCCCCACCCCGCCCGCCTTCACCGACCTCTTCGCGAGCGCCGCGGAGGGCCATGTCAGGGCCGCCATCCACCATCGCCCCGACCTGCCGCGACACGCCACCATCCCCGGCCCCGCACTCATCGCCGAGGAGCAGACCACCACTGTCGTGCCGGGGGGCTGGGAGGCGCGCGTCCTCCCCGGCGGCCACCTCCTCGTCGAACGCCGCACCCGCCAGGCCGCCCGCACCGGCGTCTCCGCCCTCGAAGACCAGGTCATGTGGAGCCGCCTCCTCTCGGTTGTGGAGGAGCAGGCCCGCACCCTCGTCCGCACCGCCTTTTCCACCCCCGTCCGCGAAGCTGGCGACCTCTCCGCCGGCGTCTTCGACCTGCAGGGCCGCATGCTGGCCCAGGCCGTCACGGGAACGCCCGGGCACGTCAACGCGATGGCCGCCTCGGTGGGCTGCTTCCTGCGCGACCACCCGGCCCACACCCTGCGCGAGGGCGACGTCCTCGTCACCAACGACCCCTGGGAGGGCACCGGCCACCTCAACGACTTCACGGTCGTCACCCCGGCCTTCCTGAACGGCGACCTGGTCGCGCTCTTCGCCGCCACCAGCCACATCGCCGACGTGGGCGGACGCGGCTTCGGCGCCGACGCCAACCAGGTCTTCGAAGAGGGGATCCGCATCCCGATCGGCTACCTCATCCGCGGCGGCACGGTCGACGAGACCCTCATGCGGATGGTCCGCGCCAACGTCCGCGAACCCGATGTCGCCCAGGGCGACCTCTACTCCCTCGCGGCCTGCAACGAGGCCGGGTGCGAACGCCTCGCCGCCATGATGACCGAGTTCGGCCTCGATTCCCTCGACGACCTCGCCGAGATGATCGTCTCCACCTCCCGGCGCGCCATGCTCGACCGCATCCGTGCACTCCGCCCCGGCACCTACCGCCACCGCATGACCATCGACGGCTACGACCGGGACCTCGACCTGGTTTGCACCCTCACCGTCTCCCCCGACGGAATCCACATCGACTGGGACGGCACTTCGCCGATGTCGCCCTTCGGCATCAACGTGCCGGAGACCTACACCCGCGCCTATGCGTCCTTCGGCGTCCGCTGCGTGGTCGGGTCGGAAGTCCCCAACAACGCGGGCTCCCTGAGCGCGATCACCGTCACCGCCCCCCGCGGCTGCCTCCTCAACGCGCCCCCGCCGGCCGCCGTCTCCGCCCGCCATTCGATCGGCCAGATGCTGCCGGACGTCGTTCTCGGCGCGCTCGGCCAGGCGATGCCGCCGGGTTCCGTCCCCGCCGAGGGTTCGTCCTGCCTCTGGAACCCGGTCATCATGGGGGGTCCCGGGCTGGCCGGCTCGTACGGCTACGGCGACGCGGAGCCGTTCGTCGTCAACCCGTTCCATACCGGCGGCACCGGCGCGCGCCCCGGCAAGGACGGACTCTCCGCGACCTCCTTTCCCTCGGGGGTGCGGTCCACCCCGATCGAGATCACCGAGACGGTCGCACCGCTCATCTTCTGGCGGAAGGAGTACATTCCGGACTCGGGCGGGGCGGGGGAGCATCGGGGTGGTCTGGGCCAGGTCATGGAGGTGGCGCACGCGGAAGGGGCGGCCTTCGCGGTCTCCAAGATGTTCGAGCGGGTGCGCAACGCCGCGCGGGGGAGGGATGGGGGTGGGGCGGGCGCTCCCGGGCGGGTCCACGTGCCAGGTGCGGGGGAGCTGCGTGTGAAGGGGCGCGAGGTGGTGCCGCCAGGACACCGGATCGTGATGGCGACGCCGGGGGGCGGGGGGCTGGGGGATCCGTGCCGCCGCGCCCGCGAGAAGGTGCGCGAGGACGTGCTGGACGGGTATGTTACTGCGGATGCGGCGGAACGGGAATACGGCATGAAGGAGGAAGAATCGTGAAGAGATTGCGGACATTCATCGCCCTGGCTCTGTTGCTCGCCGCGTCGGCAGCCTGCAAGGAAGAGCCGCAGACGACCGACCCCGTCAACGACCCGGTCCACACTATCGGCGGCGACCGACCAGCCACGCTGACGCTGCCAGATGGCTACGATGGCAACACGCCCATCCCGCTGGTGATGGTGCTTCACGGATTCACCGGCAACGCGGGGTGGACCGACAACAGATTCGGAATCTCGAAGCGGGTCAATGCGGACGACATCGCCGTCGTTCTGCCCAACGGAACCCGCGATCCGGAAGACCAGTCCTTCTGGAACGCCACAGAGTTCTGCTGCAACTTCCACGGTAGCACCGTCGACGATGTCGCCTACCTGAACAGCCTGGTCGAAGACGCGGCCGAACACATGGAGGTCGACGGCGTCTACTTGATCGGCCTCTCCAACGGTGGATTCATGTCCTACCGCATGGCGTGCGAGTCAATGCCTGGGCTTCGGGCGATCGCGGCCGTCGCCGGCACCTCATTCGAGGACCCCACCAGGTGCGATGGCGCCCGCCCGATTTCGATCCTTCACATTCATGGCACTTCGGACGGCACCATCCGGTATGGCGGAGGTGGCCGCCGCGGGGGTGCAAGCTATCCCGGCGCGGAGGAGACCGTTCATCGGTGGGCCAGCCGTGCAGGGTGTGACATGGCGGCCGCGGAGACGATGGCCTCAATGGACCTTATTGAAGGGCTGCCCGACGAAGAGACGGATGTGACGCGGTACCACAGCGGATGCGATCACGGGCTGTTGATGGAACTCTGGACCATCGAAAACGGGCCGCACGTCCCGACCTTCGACCCGGACGGCTTTGGCGCTCGGGTCGTGGCGTGGTTCCTGGCGGCGGGCGGGTAGCCCAAGACACTTGAAAGCCCGCCAGCCATCGACCAGGATTCCAGCATGGCCATCAATCTGACCGAAGACGCCGTCCACGCGCTGAATCGTGCCGCCGCGGCGGCCGCGCGCGAGGACTGCGAATCGATCGCGCCGGGCCACGTTCTTGCAGGCGCAATCTCCCAGCGCGATCCCACCCTCCTGGAGGCCCTCGACCAGCTCGCACTCGACATCGAGGACCTTCCCGCACATCTCCGCGACGCGCCCGAGGTCTACGGCGGACACCTTCCCTTCACCCCGGACGGCCACGAGGTCCTGGCTGCGGCCATCGAATCCGCCGGCCCCGGCAACGCGACCTCCAGCGCCCACCTCCTGGTCGGCGTCGCGAAGGCCGGCGACGGCGAGTCACGCGGGGTGCTGGAGGGTTGGGGGATGAAAGAGGACGCTCTCACGGCTGCCCTGATGGCAACCGATGAATGACCCTTCTCGCGTCGGTCGGCGATGGATTCGTGCCGGTTTGCTGCGCCCAACGAAGCGAAATGTAAACAGAACATTACATAATGGAGTTGCCCCGCTTTGGCGGACACCTTTTCGTTGGGACCAACCAAGGAGGTGAGCCATGGCGGGAAAGAGAGGGCGGTACCGGCCCGATTTCAAGGAGCGGCTGGTCGAGCTTGTGAGATCGGGGCGTAGTGTGAGA
>JAJEBR010000124.1 GCA_022822445.1 Gemmatimonadota bacterium
TCAGGAGGCGCCGGGCCCTTTCATGCTCGAAGCCGGACTCGCGGGGGACACCAGACAGTGTCCCGGATACTACGTCGGCATCAACGGGCGGGTCGCGGGGCCGGTGTCGCTGTACGGGATGGTGGAGAACTACCGGTGCTCCGAGCGGACCGAAGCCTTCGACCCCAAGGGCGACGCCATCAGCGGGACCAGAATCTACCCTGCTCGGGTCGCGTCGGACATTCGGTTCGGAGCGGAGGTCTTGCTCGGACGTGACAGTTGGCTCGTTCGCCCAGCGTTGCGCGCGGGGATCCTGTATGGCAGCGGGGACTACGTTGGGCCGACCGCCGGTGCGGTGCTGACGTTCGGACGGCGCTACGGGGCGCGTTTCATCCTCCACGTCGAGGAGTGCGGCAGCACCGCCTGTGAGCGCTTCCAGATGGGCGGATACGTCTCGTTCTGAGCCCCAATGAGACTGAGGCCTGCGCCCGGAGCGCTCGCCCGATGGTGACCAGGCGGGCGGGGATGGGGAGCCTTCGGCCGCCGGGGCCGTCCATGTCCACGCGGGGGCCATTGCCTCCCGCAGGAACGCCGACAGGAGCACGCCAACGGCGCTCGCCTTGGCCCGTCAGACCGTGAGTTCGGCCGCCGCCACACGCGGGCGGGCACGGTCGCGGAGCGCCGGGTCAAGCCAGCTGGCTGGCCGACAGGGGGGAGGGGGTGACGCCCCCGCCCGCGCGCTCCTCCGGCGGGCAGGATCTCGGGGGTTCGAAGGGGGGCGGAGCCACCCTCGCCAGAGCGCGAATGTTTTACATCGCGTCGGCTGGCTGACCGACCTAAAGAAGGTGAGCCAGCCCTCTGCGAAGCCGCCGAAACCGCCTCTCAGAGCACGGTCCGGAGCAGCGTCCACCGGGCCGTCGCGGGCAAGCTCCCCGGCCTCTCCGTCGCCGTTCTCAAGGACGGCGAGGGCAACGGGCGACCCCGTCACCTCCCTGGCGAGAGCGGCGGCTCTCTGCCGATCGCCGCTTTTCGCCCTACCTCTACCCCTCGGGAACCCGAGATCGTCGATCTCAGGCGATCCCAGCGCCCGTAGATTACCCGAAATGCCTCCGAGCCACCCCGAAACGGCCTCTGAGCCGGTCGCGAGGTAAGATCAGGTCTCGGTGCATGCCCGCTGGCCCGCGAGATAGGCCGCCCAATCATCCATGAGCCTACGCCGCCGCTCGAACAGGTCGGTGCGCCGGTACGCGGCCTCGACCTTGTTCTGGACCGCGTGCGCCAGCGCCGCCTCGACGACCTCGCGCGGGTGATCGGTCTCCTCGGCCGCCCAGTCCCGGAAGCTCGACCTGAATCCGTGCGGCACCGCCGCGATCCCGAGGCGCTGGAGCATCTGGCGCAGCTGCTTGTCGGCAAGCGGCTTGCCGCCCTCTCGGGTGAAGACCTTCCGGGAAGCTCCGCCCTCCAGCCTCCGCGCCTCATCGAGAATCTGCATGGCGCGGCGGCCCAAAGGCACCCGGTGTTCGCGGTTCGCTTTCATGCGCGTCGCGGGCACCGTCCAAACACCATCCGTCCGATTGATCTCCGTCCACTCGGCCCACCGGATCTCTCCCCACCTCGCCGCCGTGAGCACCAAGAACTCGAAAGCGAGCTTGGCGACGGGCGCCGCGTCCGAGGCGCGCACCTTCGTGACCGCCGAAGACACCTCGCGATGCGGCAGCGCCCGCCTGTGCCTCACGGTCGCGTCCTGCGGTCCCAGGACCGGTCCCACGCGGTCAGCCGGGTTGTCCGGCCGGTACTCCATCGCGACGGCCCATTCGAGCACGGTACGGATGCGCTGGCGCAGCACCTTGGCCGTGGGTGCCTTCACGTGCCAGATCGGGGCAAGGATCTCAAGCACGTCGCCGCTCGTCACCTCCGAGATGGGCATTCCGCCGATGCGCGGAAAGGCGTACCGCTTCAGGCTCGCCATCCAGCCACGCGCGTGCCGTTGGCTGCGCCATCCGGACCGCTTCTGCTCCATGACGCGCTCGGCAGCCTCGGCAAAGCTCGGCATGCTCTTGGCGCGGCGTCTTTCGGCGAGCGGATCCCCGCCCTCGCGGGCGAGCTTGCGGTTAGCCCGTGCCTTCTCGCGGGCCTCGGCGAGAGAAACGAGCGCGACGCTGCCGAGTCCGAAGTCGCGGCGGCGACCGCGGATGACGAGGCGCTGCACCCAACTGCGCGCACCGCTCGGCTGAACGTAGAGGTAGAGTCCATTGCCGTCGCAGTGCCTCCCGGGAGGTGCGGAGCGCACGAAGGCAGCCGACAGCCGCTTGTGGGGGTGGCGGCCTTTCGGCTTGGTTCTCCGGGTCGGAGCGGGGGTGCGGGTTACGTCATCCATTACCTCATAATGTGTGGGACGGAGGTGGATGTCAAGAAACGCGACGAGTAGCGAAAAGCGGGCGAGTACCAGCCTAAAGCATTGTGCGCATGTAATATACAAGACTACACGGAACGTCATGGGACATCACTGGAATCATGATAGCCGTTTCCTCGGTATCTGCGGCGGCAGTTGGGGAACGATGCACTGGTTGTCGAGGAGCATCGACTCCCGCTTCGAGACCTTGGCGGAGGTGAACATACGGATTCACCGCGCGCGCGAGACCTTGGCGGAGTTGGAGGAGACGACCTGGGGCGTGGAGTTGCGGGAGATCAACGGGGAGCGGTACGCAGTGCTGCCCGCCGATGCGCCGGGCCGTCCGGCGTTCACGATGGACGAGCGGCCCTACTTGAAGCTGTCGAAAGAGTGAGGAGGGAGCTGCGTGACCGACTTGGAACGGCAGTTGACGGCGGCCTTGGAGAGGTTGTCCGTGCAGTACGACAGGGAACAGCGTCGGCACTCCGAGCACGTCGAAGCCTTGCGGCAGCAGGTCGAAGCCTTGCAGCGGCAGGTCGAGCGGCTGAGCGGGCGGGTGACGGACTTGACAAGATACTCCGGCACCTACGGCGCAGGACCAGGGAGCGGGTGGAGATGACGCGGCGGTTGGTGGAAAGGACGAGGCCGCGTGGGCCGGAGCGCGACTCCGGGCCGAGCCGATGATGGCGCTCGGCTGGCAGCTGGCGGATTGATCCTCAGGAGAGGTGCGCGATCACGATCCGGGGCCAGCGCAGGCAAGCTCGTCCAATAGGTCGGCGATCACGAAGTTGAACCTGTGTGGCAAAGCCAGACAATAGAACGGCACGAGCTCTGGGCACTCCAGCAACGTGCTGGGGAGTGCGGAGAAGTCGCGCTCGTCCGCCTCCGCGCACAGCTCCGACCAACTCTTCGGCCTCGGATAGAACCAACTGATCAGCCTGCCCTGGCTATCCGTGGGTGCGAGATAGCCGGATGGCTCGTTCGGCTCAGAACTACGGTGTTCGATCCTGCTAACGTTGCCCCAGATTGAATTGAGGGCTTGCCGCCACAGGCGCCGGGCCGCCCAACGCACCCCGATGTGGACCGTATAGGCACCCCCGGCGAAATCTTCATCGGCGAGGACAGTTCCTTTGGGAGGCAGCTGGTCGTGAATGATGTCCTCAACAGAATGATAGGGACTCGGAAGGGGTGAATCAGAATCGATCTGATTCGCGCTCGCGACGCCGTTCACCCAAGAAAGGAGCATAGACGTTGCAACACGGTATTCGCCTGCTTCACCGACGGCCAGAATGGCAAGGAAGTAGTCCGGGGCCTGGACCTCTCCCGCGACCCGAAGGTAGTCCAACTCCCGCAGGACCAACTGGCCAGCAGCTCCCCGGTCGGCGCGGTGGACACCGAACTCGATCCTCTCCGAAACGCTCAAGGCAGACACCACGCCGCATACTTTGACTACTCGTGCCGAGTGTACAATCGGTTCGGCTGGGTCGGGCACTACCAGGTCGTCGGCCCCACTTGCCTCATCGAGGAGATGCCTTGCGTGACGACGAGCTTCCTCAAGTGCCAACCGATAGGATCGGTACCAGCGCGATCGATCAAGCTGATCCCTTTCCGCCAGCCTGAGAACCTGAGTAGCATAGCAAATCCAGCCCATCGCAATCTCCGCGTGGTTCTCCAGATCTGCCCATCTGCGTAGGGCAAACGCGGTGGTGAGGGCTGCGGCAGAGATAGCTCGTCCAGCGTCAGCCGCACTGGGCCTCTTCCCACTCAAGGGAAGTACTTCTTCGAGCATGCCAAAGAAGTCACGTCTCGGCAACTCCCCTCGTCCATCGGCCAGGAAGAGCGACAGGAAGGTATTCAGCGCCGTAGGAGAGCTGGGAAAGAATCGTCCTTCGGCATCGACGAAGCGTGAGACGAGTTCGGCGCGCTCAATCAGTTGCAGCGACGCCAATCCATCCTGTCGAAACCCCTCGCTCAAGGCGCGGATCTGCCCCAGAGCTGGACCGGTAGCTGTCTGATTGGTGACGAGATAGACTCGATCAGGGCGACGCGGCTCAGCGAGGCTTGGGTGCATCACTGCGGTTGCCGCAGCCGTGAACAGCTGAGCCTGCACCTCATTGACCGCAGTTATGTCGAGCCTGTCCTTCCCCCCTTTTAGTTGGTAGACGCACAGGTTCCCTTCGGCATCCCGCGCGATCATATCCTTCCCGTGCTCGTGGGCGTGATGCATCGGGCCTTGGATCACACGATGGCGCTCAATGACGAGAAGCTGACCGAAAGCCGCTTCGTACGAGCGCTCCG
This sequence comes from Gemmatimonadota bacterium, assembly GCA_022822445.1. Lineage (GTDB taxonomy): Bacteria > Gemmatimonadota > Gemmatimonadetes > Longimicrobiales > Gaopeijiaceae > Bin94. Next base: position 4,670 of record JAJEBR010000124.1, read on the forward strand.
AGGCCTCAGTCAGCCAGACGTCTACGAGATTCTCGATCACGCCAATCGAGCCGCTGTTGCTCTTCTATGGAAGACATGGCGGCCGCAAACTCTGGATCCCTTCCCCAGCTCTCCAGCTCGGGCTTGATCTTCTCGAGGGTATCCGGATGCAATACGAACGTCGGATGTTTCGGTTCACCAGTCTGCCGATCGAAGCTCCACTGCCTCTTCCGCATGGATTCGAGAAAGGCCTCCTTGGTCAGTCTGCCCTTCGCGTCGACAACGTTGCCGACGGACTCTGCTGCCTCGGAGACGGTCGCGAATAGGATCTTCGATTGTTCTGAGGCGAAGGTCTCCGCCATGTCGCCGAACTTTGACAGGACCGACTGGAAGTTTCCCTGCCGCATCTCATCGCGGGTCATGGATATGCCCGCTTTGATCTCCTTGTATTCTCTCGCTGTCTCTCTTCCGTCTACGTCTCCCTGAGACCCCTCGCAACCCTCGTGCTGGACGGTCTGGCGGATCTCCCTGAGAAGGGGTGAGCGCCGGAGGATCTCCTCCTTCAGGTGACGCCTCAACAGCCGGTCAACCTTCTTCTTGATCCTTGGATAGTCTGGCAACATGCCGTTCTCCTTCCGCGACGACGGGGCGCGACTCCTCGCCCTGGGCGTCGCGTTCCCGGATATGCCGCCATTCGTTCTGCTTCTTCGGCGGGGTTGCAAGGATCGCCTTGGCGATGTTCTCCGGCGTGTCGGGTATCGGTGCGGGCAACGGATACTTCACCGGACGGCCTCTCACTCGCCAAACTTCCTCTTTAGCCATTCCAACACCCTTCGCTGGTCGTCAACGCGAGCCCGCCGCACCTGTCCCAACAACCATTTCCAGCTTGGCGGCTCCTGAACCAAGTCCTTGGCCCCTTGATTGCATGTGGAGCAGAGAGCGCGGAGGTTGTCCATGGTGTCACCGCCGCCGTGGGCGCGGTCGATGATGTGTCCGATATGGAGCCTGACCCTGCGCCCTGGATTCTGGTCATCCGGATCGCCTGCCCCCGCCCCGCACATTTGGCAGGTGTAGCCGTTCCGTTCAAGTACCTGTGCACGAAGCCTACTCGAAAGGCCCTGTGAAATGCTGTAAGGATGATCCGGCTCGGCACTCGTTAGTCTGTATTGGCCCGGCCGGAGGCGGGCATCGTCGTGATGCGTGACGATATGCCAGCCCTCTGCACGAAGCTCGCGGACCCGGCGCTGCCAAGCCGTAATCGCAGCGACGCGCGCCAAGTCAGTGCCGTCGAGAACCTCATCGACATGCTCACGGAAGTACGCTAGCAAGCGAGACTTCGCGCTCACTGACCGCCTCTTCCTTGAGGGCTAGCTGTGCGAAATATCCGACGTGTTCGGCGTAGGCAGGCGGGATCGCCTCGTTGATTTCGGCCTTCGTCATCCAATCGATTCCCATGGCGTCGCGTGCGGCAGCCACTGAGCAGTTGCCGCCGCCCGTCACCGTCACGAAGTCCCGCCACTCATCAGTCTTGCCATAGTGCCTCTTGCGCTTGTCCTTCGTGTGACAAAGCGGGTGACGCGGATGGGGTGGCACGAGGATTGGGAAATTCGCCTCGAACAGCCGGTGTCGAAGGACTCGCAGGCCGGGGAACATCGTGCCGCACAGCACGATGTAGTCCCGCAACGGTGCCCCCTCCACGTTCTCGATGACGTAGGGCCGTCCCGTTGCGGCCAACATCTCCCGAACGGGCTCAATCAGGCGAGGCCAGTCATCGGCGTTTCCGTTCCTGGCGGCCAAGTCGGAGTACGCCTGACAGGGCGGAGAGGCATGGATTACGTCAAAGGAAGCCAGGTACTCTTGGGACATTCCCATGGCGTCGGCCTGCACGAACGCGAAGGGGAACCTGGGCTGCGGCGCATGGTCCACGCCTACGACCTCGAAGCCGGCCCGGTGGTAGCCCAAGGCCGCTCCACCGGCACCACAGAATAGGTCCAGCAGCCGTGGGCGACTCATGCCGTCACATCCGCGAACTGGCTCCGTACTCCGGTCGCCGTCCGCTTACCGGGCAGCCCGCGGCCAGCCTTGAGCTTCTCGGCCTCGCGGGTGTTCCGTTCCAAGCTTCCAAGGTAGGAGGGTCCCACCTCCACCGGCCCTTCGAACGGATTCCTCTGCTCGGTGTCCCACGCCTCGCGGACCCGGTGCGCGAGATGCCACGCGGCCTTGCGGGTGATGCCTAGGTCCCTGTGCAGTCTGATACTGGCCCGACCCCGCAACTCGGTGGTCATCACGTAAATGGCGATGGCCCATGCCCGAAGACCTAGCTTTGACGACTGCATGGCCGTCCCCGTCTTCACGCTGAAGAACTTCCGACACGAGCGGCACCGATACGGCATGGTGGGGTGCTTCGCGCCGACTTGAACGTTCACCGAACCACACGACGGGCACCCGGGTTCGCCGCCCCACCGGCATTCCGCGAACCACGCCTCGGCGGCTTCATCTGTCCCGAACAACTCGACCGCCTCCAGCACCGACAGCCCCTTCCGGTCGGTGCCGCGGGCCTCTTTCGGGAGAGCAGCCATTCTATTACCTCGTATTCAGCGAACGATTTACGCACGAAAAGTAACCGAAACCGGTGTCCTAGGTCAATGGACGTGGCTACATTCTGCTACCGAGTTCCCCCTGTGGAGGTCGGGGACCTTGAAAACACCAACACGCGACGAAGCGACGCCGGAGGTGCTTGACCGAGAGACATGGGACATCGTGAGGAAGCGCGGGCTCAGGTAGACGGGCGGGCCAGTCCCGATCCACTTACGACCCGTCAGCGCAGCGAGTTGATGAGCCGGATCCGCTCAAAGGACACGGAGCCCGAGATGCGGGTCAGGAGGCTGGTCCACGGTATGGGGTACCGCTATCGGCTGCACGCAAGAGACCTGCCGGGCTGTCCTGACTTGGTGTTTCGCCCGAGCCGCAAGGCGATCTTCGTCCACGGCTGCTTTTGGCACCGCCACATGGACTGTCGGGCAAACCGGCTCCCTGCCACCCGGCGCGAGTTCTGGCGTCACAAGCTGGACGGCAACGCGCGGCGAGACCGGCGGAACAAGGCGGCTTTGGAGGAGTTGGGGTGGCGCGTTCTCGTCATCTGGGAGTGCGAGACGAAGGACTTGGATCGTGTCGCCATGGCGGTTACACGTTTTCTCGGCCCCCGGTGACCGGTCGCGATCTCGTCCAGCGCCATCCAGTGCCGTAGAGAGGATTCCCGCTCAGGTCTGCATATCCAAAGTGATACATGGACCATGGGAACCTATTCTAACACGTTGTACCACAGTGATTTATATGTGGTAATGATTGGTTCGGGCGGAATCGCTCCCGCCAGGCCGTTGCCGGCCAGCGAGACGATGCTGACGTCGGACAGCTGGCCGAGTTCCGGTGGAATCGCCCCGGTCAGCGCGTTGTCCTCCAGCGACAGCGTATCCAGGCTGGCGAGGTCCCCGAGCTCCGGCGGAATCGAGCCGGCCAGACGGTTTTGTCCGAGCTTCAGCACCTTCAGCTCCGCGAGTTCGCCGAGCTCCGGCGGGACGGACCCGCCCAGGTTCCTGTTCACCAGGTCGATCCCGGTGACGAACCCGTCTTCGTCGGTCGTGACGCCTTCCCACGCGTTGACCCTCCCCGCCAGCCAGTTCCTCGCGCTGCTCCAGCGCTCGCCGCCGGTCCTGTTGTAGAGCGTGACGAGCACCTCGCGGTCGGGGGTATCCGGGATACAGGACAGGGCCTCGCCCGTTCCTTCGATCGTCGCGAACCACGCGGCCAGGGACCTTTCCACGCACAGGCCCGTACCCTGGGTGAAGAACCTCTCCAGCCCGAGATCCGCGAAGGACGCGGGTACCGGACCCATGAGCCCCGTGTTGCCGAGATACAGGTTCCTGAGCCCGGACATCTCGCCCATCTCGGGGGGCAGCGGGCCGGCCAGGCCAGGGTTGTCGTCCAGGAACAGGGCGCGAAGTTTGCGCAACCGTGCGACCGCGGGCGGGATCGGGCCGGTGAGCGCGTTGCCGTGCAGGTCGAGAAGTTCGAGATCTTCCAGCAGGCCGACGGCCGCCGGGATCGGACCGGTGAGGTTGTTGTTGCCCAGAGTGAGGAATGTGACGTGTTCGCGGTTGGCCTGCACTCCGTACCATTCGTCGAGCGGCGCGGTGCTCATCCAGCCGGTCGTGTCGGTCCATTCCTCGCCGCCCATCGCCCGGAAGAGGATCGCGAGGATGGCCCGGTCGCTGCCCTCCACGGCCAGGTCGGCCAGGCCGGTGTTCACCGAATCGTAGGTGGCGGTCACGGTCGTCGCGCCGGTGGCAACGGCCGTCACCAGCCCGGCCGAATCGACCGTCGCCACGGCGGTGTCGGCACTCGCCCACGTAACCGCCGGCGAATCCACGACGTCGCCTTCGGGCCCGATCACCGTGACCGACAGGCGGGTGGTGTCGCCCGTGCGGCGGAAGGTGACCGACCCGGGACCGACCGACACACTGCTGGCGCACTCCGGGGGATTGTCGGTGCTCGGTATGGAGTCCAGCCAGGCCGCGAGCGAGGGGGGCACGCACAGCGCCGTCGCACCGACGTGAAAGGACTTCAGCTCGAGGTCAGCGAACTCCGCCGGGACCCTGCCCGACAGACTGGTGCCTGCCACACGAAGGTGCTGGAGACTGTCGAGGCCTCCCAGTTCCGGGGACAGCTCGCCGCCGAATGCGTTGGTGCCGAGGATCAGCTCGCGAAGCAGGGTCAGGTCACCCACCTCGGCCGGAATCGAACCGGTGATCCAATTGTCGCTCAGGTCCAGGGTCGTCAGCCGGTCCAGCCGGCCGATGGACGAGTGGAGCGGCCCCCGCAGGTTGTTGCTCCGCAAGGACAGGCTCACGACCCTCCCGCCAGCGTCGGTCCCGACCCCCGCCCACCTCGAGAGCTGTTCCTCGCTCAGCCAGTTGGCCCCGTCGTTCCAGCCGTCGCCGCGGGCCCTGTCGTAGAGGACCTCCAGAACCTCCCGGTCGCTGTCCGGCAGGGTCACCGCCACGCCGATCGATGCGGTCAACGAGTCGTATGTGGCCGTCACCTCCGCTTCACCTGCACTCAACGCGGTCACCTGCCCGGATGACGCGTTCACCGAGACGATGGAGGTGTCACCGCTCGACCATGCCGCCGCCGCCCCGAAAGTGGTGTCCCCTTCGAAGCTCACGAAGTTGGCCGAGAGCGAAGCCGTCTCGCCGACGGCATACAGGTTCGGGGACGGCAGGTCGACCAGATCGATGAAGAGCTGCGCCGAGCAGCGCGCGGTGGTATCGGTCCGGTCGATCGCCGAGAACCACTCCTCCAGCGAAGGAGGCAGGCAGACACCCGAGCCGGACGTGTAGAGGGTATCCAGCTCCAGTCTGGCGAAGGATTCGGGGACCGCGCCGGCGAGGTCGTTGGTTCCGATGTCCAGGTACCGCAGGCCGGTCATGTATCCGAGGTACCCGGGCAGCGAACCCTCGAGGGCGTTGTCTGACAGGAGCAGGTCCCGAAGCTGTTTCAGCGCCCCCAGGTCGCTGGGAACCCGGCCGGTGAGCACGTTCTCCCGCACGTCGAGGACCGACAGATCCCCCAGCCCCGCCAGTTCCAGGGGGATCGCACCGGCCAGGTTGTTCCCGGAGAGCGACAGGCGGGTCACGTTCCCCACGCTGTCGGTTTCGACTCCGAACCACTCGTCGAGCGGTTCATCGCTCAGCCAGTTGGTCGCGTCGGTCCAGTCCCCGCCGCCCGCCTCCCGGTGGAGGATCTCGAGGATTTCCCGGTCGCTGAGCGGCATGGTGACATACACCACCAGGATGCGCGCAAGCGGGCCGGAGGTCACCGTGATCTCGGTGATGCCGTACGCAACCGATGTGATCAGCCCGGTCGAATCCACGGTCGCGATCGCGTCATCGGCGCTCTCCCACATCACCGCCGCGCCTTCGAGGGGGTTTCCCGCCGCGTCCACCACCGCCGCTGCCACCCTGCTGCTCATGCCGATCCCGTCGAGGGTCACCCATTCGGGTTCCATGGAGACCCGCGCGCCGGTCTCCATGGCCGCGGGGGCGGAAGGATCTTCCCCAACGGGTTCGGTCGGGGTGTCGTCCGCACAGCCCGCCGAGCCGGCGGCGACCAACACCAGCAGCGCGAGGAAGAACCCGCGCGAGCAGCGACGGCTGCAGGACACCGGACTGGCGCTCCTCTCCGGCGGGCCCGGCTAGCGCCCGCAGATCGGTCCGGATGTGCTCCTCATGTCCCTGAGCCAGCTCCGAAACGCCTCGGTGTCGGGAATGCAGAGGCCCGGGTTTTCGGACCACCAGAACACGTCCAGGTCAAGGTCCATGACGGCTTCGGGAAGCTCGCCCGTCAGGCCGTTGCCCTCGAGCACCAGCACTTTCAGCCTGTCGAGATCCGCCATGATGGCCGGGATTTCGCCCGAAAGGCCGCTGCTTGCGAGGCGCAACTCCGTAACGCGCACCTCCGAGTCCAGCGTCACCCCGCGCCACGTCCGGATATCCGTGTCGCCCCCCCAGTTGGAGTTCGTCCAGTTCGACCCGTCCAGCGCATCGTGCAAGCCCAGCAGCGCTTCGCGGTCCACCGAGCAGAGCGACCTGTTCACGGTCCAGTCCGGATACCCCATCCTCTCCATCCAGGATCGAAACCCCCCGGTGTTGGGCAGGCACAGAGACCAGTTGCCCCCCAGGGAGAACTCATCCAGGTAGAGGTTCAGAAACGTGTCCGGGATCGCGCCCGTGAGCTGGTTGCGTGCCAGGTGCAGCCGGCTGAGCGCGCCCAGCTTCCCCAGGCTGGCCGGAACTCCGCCCGACAGAGCATTGCCGGCCAGAAACAGATCCTCCACCCCGGTGAGGTTCCCCAACTCCGACGGAATCTGGCCCGACAGGCTGTTGGACCCGAGGTGCATCCAGCGTAGTGTGGAGAGGGAACCCAGTTCCGGCGGTATGGGGCCCGACAGGCCGATGTCGATCAGGTACAGTATCTCCAGCGAGGAGAGATTCCCCAGCTCCGGCGGAATACCGCCCGACATGCTGTTGTGGCGGAGGTCCAGATTGCGCAGCGAGGAGAGATTCCCCAGCTCCGAAGGAATCTCGCCCGACACGGCAGTGCTCAGGATGGCCAATGTCCTCAATTGGCCCAGATTCCCCAATTCCGGCGGAATGCCGCCCGACAGGTCCGCGTTTTGGCTGAGGTCCAGCCTTCGCAGCGCGCCGAGACCCTGCAACGCCGCCGGCATATGGCCCGACAGGCCGTTGGCGCGGATGACCACCTGCGTGACGCGCCCCGCCGAGTTCGTCCACACGCCGTACCAGTCGTCCAGGTCCGCGCCCGTGCCCCAGTTGGTGTTGTCATCCCAGTTGGCGCCGTCCGTGGCCTCGTACAGCGCCATCAGCGCCGCGCGGTCGCTGTGGACACCAGCCTGCGCCGCCGGGCGGTGCCCATCCTCCCCGGGTGCGGTAACCGTACTGACCGGCTCCTCGCAACCGGCAACGATCACTACCGCGGCAACCACTCCGATCCGCTGCTTCATGTGACAACTCCTTGTCTACACGCTCACCCAACGTGATCGCACCAGCGTCCACAAACCCTTCGACCTGTCCGGCGACAACTGCACAACCAATGGTAGGCAGTCGGTCGGCATGTCGCAACGGCCCACGGCCCGAAAACCTGCCAAAATGGCAGACCCGTGCCGTACGCCCCCGCAAAAACCTGCCAAAATGGCAGACCCCGGCCCCAAAACCTGCCAAAATGGCAGACTTCCGGCGGCCTCCGGCCGGCAGGCCCTTCCGGCACGCTACTTGCTGTCAGTAGATCGGTTAGCTTCGACTGGAGCACTTCGACGTACGAAACCTACCCCGCCGGCCGGCGCCGGCCCCGAAAGGAACTCGAATGGGCAAGACCATAGGAATCGACCTCGGCACGACCAACTCGGTAGTCGCCGTCATGGAGGGCGGCGAGCCCACCGTCATCCCCAACTCCGAAGGGGGGCGCACCACTCCCTCCGTCGTCGCCTTCGCCAAGGACGGCGAGCGGCTGGTCGGACAGGTCGCGCGGCGGCAGGCCATCACCAACCCCGAGAACACCGTCTTCTCGATCAAGCGCTTCATGGGAATGCGCTACTCGGAGGTCGAGGCCGAGCGCAAGCGGGTGCCCTACAAGGTGGCGCGCGACAGCAAGGACAGGATCGTCGCCAACCTTCCCAACGCGGGCAAGAGCTACACGCCGCCCGAGATCTCCGCGGTCATCCTGCAGAAGATGCGGCAGACCGCCGAGGACTACCTGGGCGAAGACGTCAGCGACGCGGTGATCACCGTTCCGGCGTACTTCAACGACGCCCAGCGGCAGGCCACCAAGGACGCCGGCAGGATCGCCGGTCTCCAGGTGAAGCGCATCATCAACGAGCCCACGGCCGCCGCGCTCGCCTACGGGCTGGACAAGAAGACGGACGAGAAGATCGCGGTCTTCGACCTCGGCGGCGGGACCTACGACATCTCGATCCTGGAGATCGGCGACGGCGTCTTCGAGGTGAAGGCGACCAACGGCGACACCCACCTCGGCGGCGATGACTTCGACCAGGTGCTGATCGACTGGCTCGTGGCCGAGTTCAAGCGCGACCAGGGGATCGACCTTTCGAAGGACTCGATGGCGCTGCAGCGGCTGAAGGAGGCCGCCGAGAAGGCCAAGATGGAGCTTTCGTCGACGCCCTCGACCGACATCAACCTGCCGTTCATCACCGCGACGCAGGAGGGGCCGAAGCACCTCAACTACACGCTCTCGCGGGCGAAGTTCGAGCAGCTGGTCGACCACCTCGTGCAGCGCACCATCCCGCCGATGAGCAAGGCGCTCGACGACGCGGGGCTGACGGCGGACGACATCGACGAGGTCGTGCTCGTCGGCGGATCGACGCGGATCCCGAAGATCCAGGAGGTGGTGGAGAAGTTCTTCGAGCAGGAGCCCCACCGGGGCGTCAACCCCGACGAGGTGGTGGCGGTGGGCGCCGCGATCCAGGCCGGGGTGCTCGCCGGCGAGGTCAAGGACGTGCTGCTGCTGGACGTGACCCCGCTGTCGCTGGGGATCGAGACGCTCGGCGGCGTGATGACGAGCCTGATCGAGCGCAACACGACCATCCCCACGCGCAAGATGGAGGTCTTCTCGACCGCCGAGGACAGCCAGACGACGGTGGAGATCCACGTGCTGCAGGGGGAGCGCAAGATGGCGCTCGACAACCGCACCATCGGGAAATTCCAGCTGACGGGCATCCCCCCGGCGCCGAGGGGCGTCCCACAGGTGGAGGTCACCTTCGACATCGACGCCAACGGCATCCTGCACGTGACCGCGAAGGACCGGGCGACGGAGAAGGAGCAGAAGGTGCGGATCGACGCGTCGAGCGGGCTGAGCGACGCCGAGATCGACAAGATGGTGAAGGACGCCGAAAAGAACGAGGCGGAGGACCAGGCGCGCCGCGAGGAGGTCGAGGCCCGCAACCACCTGGACTCGCTGATCTACCAGGTGGAGAAGGACACGGGCGAGTGGGGCGACAAGGTGTCGTCCGAGACGCGGGAGCGGCTCGACGCGGCGCTCGAGCGCGGCAAGCAGGCGCTCAAGGGCGACGATACCGCCGAGATCAACGAGGCGCGTGACGAGCTGATGCAGGCCTTCAGCGCCGCCGGCCAGGAGATGTACCAGGCGCAGGCGGCCGAGGCGGCTGAGGCGCAGGAGAGCGAGGCGGCGGACGACGCCGAGGCGCCCGCGGCGGAGGCGGAGGCGGAGGCCGACGAGGACGTCGTCGAGGCCGACTACGAGATCGTGGACGAGGGCAAGTAGGAGACAGACGATGTACGATCCACTCAAGGCAAAGACAAAGGTCGCTCTTTCGGTGGCGGCTTCCTTCGTTTTCGGACTGGCGCTGGCCTCCCAGTTCGGTTTCGTCGAGACCGCCGTGGAACTCCCGGTGGTGCAGACCGCCCCGGCGGTCGCCGAAGAGGCCGTGCGTCCCGCGATGGACCTCAGCGAGGCGTTCGTGAACATTGCCGACGCGGTGACGCCGTCGGTGGTGCGGATCGAGACCACGCGCGCCCTCGCCCCCGAGCGGAGCGCGCCGGGGTGGTTCCCCTACCGCGGGCAGCAGCCCCGGCAGGATCTGCCGGACGTCCTGCCCAGCAGCGGCAGCGGATTCATCATCTCCGCGGACGGCCACGTGATGACCAACAATCACGTGATCGACGACGCCGAACGGATCAGCGTCATCCTGCCGGACGGGCGGGACTTCGGAGCCCGGGTCGTGGGGACCGACCCGACCACCGACATCGCGGTGATCAAGATCGAGGGTGACGATTTCCCGCCGATCTCGCTGGGGTCCTCCGACGATGTGGAGGTGGGCGAATGGGTGCTCGCGATCGGCAATCCGGGATTCAGCCGCGCCGCTCCCGACCGGCTCGACTACACGGTCACCGCAGGAATCATCTCGGCCGTGGGCCGGTCGCTCAACCTGATCAACTCGACCCTGTACCAGGACCCCGACTTCGAGGGCAACCCCGGCTACGCGATCGAGAACTTCATCCAGACCGATGCCGTCATCAACTCCGGCAACTCGGGCGGGCCGATGGTGAACCTGCGCGGGCAGGTGATCGGAATCAACTCGGCGATCATGTCCCGCACCGGTGCCTATCAGGGGTACGGCTTCGCGATCCCGATCGACCTCGCGCACCAGGTGATGAACGACCTGATCACCTACGGCCGGGTCAGGCGGGCCCTTCTGGGCATCCGCGGCCAGTCGGTGGCGTCGGAGGACGCCGAGGCACTCGGGCTTCCCGAGGTGGCCGGGGCGCTGGTGCAGTCGGTCACCGCGGGCGCGCCCGCCGGCATCGCGGGACTGCGGCTGGGGGACGTCATCACGGAGATCGATGGCGAGAAGGTCGAGACCATCAACGATCTCCAACACCTGATCGCGCTGAAGGCGCCGGGAGACCGGGTCAGCATCACCTTCTACAGGCAAACCGGCCAGGGGGACGCGATGACCGCCCCCGCGGAGGTGACCGTGCAGCTGCAGGAACAGCCCTACACGGCCCCGTCGGCGGCGGCGGGCGCGCCTCAGGCTCAGGGACGCAACGCCGACGCAATCGGGATCCGGGTGGGAGAGATCACTCGGGAAATCGCGATGGAACTCCGTCTGGAGAGTACACGGGGCGTCGTTGTCGAGGAGATTCAGATCAACGGTCCGGCCCATCGCAAGGCGATCAATCGCGGCTGCGTGATCACCGAGATCGGCGGCGAGCCGATCGACAGCGTGCGCGACTACCGGGACGCCGTGAGCAGGGTGGCCGCCGGCGAAGTGGTGTCGGTGATCGCCAGCTGCCAGCCCGTCGGCCGGGAACCGTCGATGTACAACATCCGGGTGCCGCGGTAGGCGACCTGCCGGGGCCCCGGCTTGCTCGGGGCCCCGGGGCTTTCGCGTTTCGACTCCCCCGGGTCCGCCTCTTGGTGCGGATGGCTCCCGCGTTACCTTAATGGACGACTGGATGTCCCCGAGGTCAGGAGCGAAAGTGGCGGAATTGGCAGACGCGCAAGACTTAGGATCTTGTGGCCCCTGGCCGTGGGGGTTCGAGTCCCCCCTTTCGCATGACGGGCGGCCGGTGCATGACGGGCGGGCGGTGCATGACGGGCGGGCGCCGCATGACGGATGGCCGTCGCACGACGGGCAGGCAGCCCGCGACAGTTCACCGGCGCAGACCGGGCGGACCCCGTGAAGGTCGGCTCCCCTCCGCTCGACGCGTCGCGGCTCGACGTGACGGTCACCGAGGGTGCGCGGTGCCGGCGTACCGTGAAGGTGGCCGTCCCGGCCGATGTCGTCGACGCCGAGAGGGTGGCCGTTGTGCGCAAGTACGCGTCGAGGGTGAAGCTGCGGGGATTCCGCAAGGGACGGGTGCCGACGGGCGTGGTCCTGCAGCGCTACGGCCGAGCGATCGAGGAGGAAACGGTCGAAACCTCGGTGAAGAAGGCCTGCGACGCCGCCATCACCGCCAACGAACTGCACCCGGTGTCGGATGTGGAGGTGAAGGACCTCGACTTCAAGCCCGGCGAGTCCATCTCCTTCGAGGCGTCGTTCGATGTCCGCCCCGAGGTGCCGCTGGGCCGGCTGGGCGGGTTCAGGGTCGAGCGTCCGCGCGTGGCCGTGCCCGATGGCGCCACCGGCGAGATCCTGGAGGGATTGCGCAAGGATCACGCGGCGTGGCGCACCGAGGAGTCGGGCACCCCGGTGGCGGGCGACTCGGTCACGGTGCTGCTCACCCGCCTGGACGATGCGGACACCGAGCCGGGCGACTCCAGCCGCCAGTACGACATCGTGCTCGGCGAGGGCCAGGCGCTTCCCGACATCGAGGAGGCCATCGGCACGCTGGAGCCGGGCGGCGCGGGCGAATTCGATGTCGGCTTCCCCGACGACTTCACCGACGAGGCGCGGCGGGGACAGCGGCACCGGCTGCGGATCGAGCTGGTCGCGCGGCAGGTGCCGGTGCTTCCCGAGCTCGACGACGCCTTCGCCAGGACGGTCGGCGACTTCGAGGACCTGGCCGCCCTCAGGGCGCGTGTGGAGGAGGATCTGGAGAGGGACGCCGGTGCGCGCGCCGAAGCGGAACTGCGCGACCGGCTGCTTCACCTGGTCGTCGAGGCGAACGACTTCGAGGTCCCCGACTCGATGGTGGATGGCTACACGGACGCGGTGATCGGGGACGCGAACGGGGTCGATCCGGAGAAGCTCGACGAACTCAGAAAGGAACTGCGGCCGTCCGCGGAGATGGCGGTGAAGCGCGACCTGCTGACCGCGCATATCGTCGACCAGCACGGCCTGCGTGCAACGGCCGAGGAGGTCGGGGCCCGCGTGGAGGAGCTCGCCCGGCAATCCAACCAGTCCCCGGGACGGCTGCGCGCCCGGCTGAAGAAGTCGGGCGGTCTGCGCAACATCGAGCGGACGCTCACCGAGGCCCGGCTCTTCGAGTTCCTGAAGGGCCGCTCCGAAATCACCGAACCCGTTTGAGAGTGGAGGACCCTGGACGATGGCCATCTTCCCGCCCTATGTGATCGAGCGGACCAGCCGCGGCGAACGCAGCTACGACATCTTCAGCCGCCTGCTCATGGACCGCATCGTCTTCCTGGGCAGCTCGATCGACGACAACGTGGCCAACATCATCGTGGCCCAGCTGCTCTTCCTCGACGCCGACGACCCCGATCGGGACGTGTACCTCTACATCAACTCGCCCGGTGGCAGCGTCTACGCGGGGCTGGCCATCTACGACACCATCAACCATCTGCGCGCTCCGGTCTCGACCTTCTGCGTGGGAATGGCGGCTTCCATGGGCGCGTTGCTCCTGGCGGCGGGCGACAAGGGGAAGCGAAACGCGCTCCCCAACGCCCGGATCATGCTGCACCAGCCGTCGTCGGGGTACCAGGGGACGGCGGCGGACATCGAAATCGCCGCGAAGGAGATCCTGGGCACCCGGGAGCGCCTGAACCGGATCCTGGCCGAAACGACCGGCCAGAAGCTGAGCAAGATCAACGCGGACGTGGACCGGGACCGCTGGATGAGCGCGGAGGACGCCGTCGAGTACGGTCTGATCGACCAGGTCCTGCGCAAGGGAGTCGCCCGCAACGGCGGCCCGGACCGGGAGGCCTAGCCCGTGGACAAGATCCCCCCGGCATTCGAGCGGCGATGCATCCGGGCTGGGCGCGGCGCTCAGGTTCTTCACACTGTAAACTCTGCTTTACGAAATGTCATGTACACCATACATTCCATTCGTTCCCGGCTTCGCTCTGCGTTGCTCCTCGGGCGAACAGCCCTGCTATTCACCTCTCGTCGCGCCTTGCCAGCCCGGCGCCTCGCCGCTCTCGGTGCTCGCGCGGCTTTATCCACGGACTGCTGATGTCAAGCGACAGACACCTTCGCTGCAGCTTCTGCGGAAAGTCCAAGGAGTCGGTCAAGAAGTTCATCTCCGGCCCTTCGGTCTACATCTGCAACGAGTGCATTTCGCTCTGCAACGAGATCCTCGCCGAGGAGGAGGAACGCGAGAGCCAGGATGCGGCGGTCTCCACGCTCAGGCCCGACGAGATCAAGTCCGCCCTCGACGAATACGTCATCGGGCAGGAGGAGGCGAAGCGGGCGCTCTCGGTAGCCGTCTACAACCACTACAAGCGCGTCCACCAGAAGGACAAGCTGGCCGGCGTCGAGATCGACAAGGCGAACGTGCTCATGGTCGGCCCCACCGGCGTCGGCAAGACGCTGCTCGCGCAGACGCTGGCGCGCATCCTGCAGGTGCCCTTCACGATCGCCGACGCCACGACGCTGACCGAGGCCGGCTACGTGGGCGAGGACGTCGAGAACATCCTGGTGCGGCTGCTGCAGGCCGCGGACTTCAACACCAACGATTGCGAGCGGGGGATCGTCTACATCGACGAGCTCGACAAGATCGCCCGCAAGTCGGAGAACCCCTCGATCACGCGGGACGTGTCGGGCGAGGGGGTGCAGCAGGCGCTCCTCAAGATCCTTGAGGGGACGGTGGCCAACGTGCCGCCCCAGGGCGGCCGCAAGCATCCCCAGCAGGAGTACATCCAGATCGACACCACCAGCATCCTGTTCATCTGCGGGGGAGCGTTCGAGGGGCTCGACAAGATCGTGGAGCACCGCCTCGGGCGGCGGCAGATCGGGTTCGGTGAGCGAACCGGCGAGAGCGCGGACGAGATTTCGCCGGTTGCCTCGGGCGAGGGTGCGGACGGCGACCTGATGGTGTGGCTCGAGCCCGAGGATCTCCAGCGCTTCGGACTCATCCCCGAGCTGGTCGGGCGGCTGCCGGTTACGGTCCAGCTCGATGCCCTCGATGAGGGCTCACTCCTTCGCATCCTGCAGGAGCCGCGGAACGCGCTGGTGAAGCAGTACCAGAAGATGTTCGAGCTGGAGGGCGTCGGTCTCACCTTCGATCCGGGGGCGCTGCGCGAGATCGCGGGGCAGACGCTGGAGCGGGGCACCGGAGCGCGCGGTCTGCGGGCGGTGATGGAGCGGGTGATGCGCGACGTCATGTTCGAGCTCCCCTCCAGGGGGGATGTGCGGGAGGTCGTGGTCACCCCCGAATCGGTGGGCGGCAGGGTTCCACCGCTGCTCGTCCTCAGGCCCGAGGCGCAGAGGAAAGAGGCCTGACGAGGGAGATGGCAACGCTGCACCGGGTCGACGGCTCTTTCGAAGTCCCCGCCGAACTCCCGGTCATCGCGCTGCGCGACATCGTCTTCTTTCCGTACATGGTGCTGCCGCTGCTGATCGGACGTCCCCCTTCGGCCGCGGCGCTCACGGAGGCGAGGGCCGGTGACAGGCTGGCGCTGCTGGTCGCGCAGAAGGATCCGGGGGTCGATCTGCCCCGGCGCGAGGACCTCTGCCGGGTGGGAACCGTGGTGCGGGTGGTGCAGGTGACGCAGCTGAAGGGCGGGACCGCGCGGGCGGTTCTGGAGGGGCTGGGCCGCGCCCGAATCGAGGGATACCTGCCGGACGAGCCCCCCCTGCGGGCGACGGTGGCGCTGGTGACCAGGCGGGAGCACGACCTCGATCCCGCGCCCGACCCCGCGCTCGACGCGCTGGCGCGCAGCGTGGAGGAGCTCTTTCGCGAGTACGTGCAGCTCTGCGACAAGATTCCGGACGAGCTGGTTGCGACCGTCTCCGAGGCGACCGACCGCGTGCGCCTGGCGCACCTGATCGCCGGCCATCTTCTGGTTACGAGCCAGGAGAAGCAGGAGATCCTGGAGGCCGGGGAAACGGCCACGCGCTTCGAGCTGCTGCTGTCGCTGCTCATGCGCGAGGTGGATGTGCTCCGGATTCAGGAGAAGCTGGACGAGCAGATCCGGCTGCAGATGGAAATCGGTGAGCCGCCGCGCCCCCTGGAGGAGCAGCTCGAGGCGCTGCAGCCCGACCCGGGCACCCTCGACCCCGAATGGGCGGAGCTGGAAATTGCGATCGAGGAGGCCGAGCTGCCGGGTGAGGCCCGGGACCGGGTGGAAAAGGAGTTCGGACGGCTGCGCAAGCTGAATCCGGTTGTGCCGGAGGCGTCGGTCATTCGCACCTACCTGGACTGGATCCTCGCGCTGCCCTGGAAGCAGGAGACCACCGACAGCCTGGACGCGGATCACGCGGCGAAGGTGCTCGACGCCGAGCACTACGGGCTCGAGGAGGTCAAGGAGCGGATCCTCGACCACATCGCCGTACTCTCGCTGGTCGGGAAGCTGCGGGGGCCGATTCTCTGTCTGGTCGGCCCGCCCGGCGTGGGCAAGACCTCGCTGGGACGGAGCATCGCCGGGTGCCTGGAGCGACGTTTCGTGCGGGTGAGCCTGGGCGGCGTGAGCGACGAGGCCGAGATTCGCGGCCACCGGCGCACCTATGTGGGGGCGCTCCCCGGCAGGGTGATCCAGGGGATGCGACGGGGAGGTTCGCGCAACCCCGTCTTCCTCCTCGACGAGATCGACAAGCTGGCCCGCGACTTCCACGGGGATCCCGCCGCCGCGCTCCTCGAGGTCCTCGATCCCGAGCAGAACCGCACGTTCACCGACCACTACCTGGAGCTGGAGTACGACCTGTCGGATGTCCTGTTCATCGCCACCGCCAACACCCTCGGCGAGATTCCGGAGCCGTTGCGGGACCGGATGGAGGTGATCCGGCTTCCCGGCTACCTCGATACCGAGAAGCTGGCGATCGCGCGGCAGTTCCTCTGGCCGAAACAGGTGGAACGGCACGGACTGGAGCCGTTCGACCCGGCCATCTCCGACGACGCGATCCGCGGGATCATCGCCGAGTACACCCGTGAGGCGGGGGTGCGGGAGCTGGAACGGCGGCTGTCGCGGGTGGCGCGCAAGCTGGCGCGGCAGGTGGCGGGCACCGCCGGTGCCGGGCGGGCGGAGGGCGCCGGCACCGGGACTTCGGGGTGGCGAGTCGAGCGCGTGGAGGCGCAGTCGCTCACGGCGCTGCTGGGGCCGCCGGTCCACCTGGTGCGGAGCCGCGAGGACGGGCGGGACCGGGCCGGGATCGCCTGTGGGCTCGCCTGGACCGCGGCTGGCGGCGAGGTGCTGGAGGTGGAGGTCGCCGTGGTGCCGGGATCGGGCAAGATCCAGCTCACCGGCACGCTGGGCGACGTGATGAAGGAATCCGCCTTCGCGGCGGTGACCTACGCGCGGTCGCGGGCCCGGTGGCTGGGCCTCTCCGAGCAGTTTCACCAGGAGGTGGACATCCACATCCACATCCCGGAGGGGGCGACGCCGAAGGACGGCCCCTCGGCCGGGATCACCATCGCGGTGGCCCTCATCTCGGCGCTCACCAACACCCCCACCCGCGCCGACCTCGCCATGACGGGCGAGATCACGCTGCGGGGGCGGGTGCTCGTCGTGGGGGGGATCAAGGAGAAGGCGGTGGCGGCGCTGCGCAGGGGGATTGGGCGGGTGCTGCTCCCCGCGGCAAACGTCATGGACATCGAACGGCTGCCCGACGAGGTGCGCGTCGGAGTGAAGCTGATCCCCGTCGAGACGATGGACCAGGTGTTGCGGGAGGCGCTCGCGCCCCGGCGGAGCGATCGAGGCTTCAAGGGAGCGCCGGCGCCGGAGGTGCACGGGCTCACCGGCCAGGTGACGTGAGGCGGCCGGGGTGGTCATCCGTAGCGTGGAGTTCCTCGGGTCGGTGGTGGCGCGGGACCAGCCGCCCCCCTCGCGGCTCCCGCAGGTGGCCTTCGCCGGACGCTCCAACGTCGGCAAGTCGTCCCTGATCAACCGGCTGCTGGGCAGGCCGCGGCGGAAGGTCGCGCGCGTCTCCGCGCAGCCGGGGAAGACGCAGGCCCTTAATTTCTACGAAGTGAACCGCGCGTTTCTTCTGGTGGACCTTCCCGGATCGGGGTACGCGAAGGCACCGAAGGCGGTGCGGGACTCGTGGCGGCGGCTGGTGAGGGGCTACCTTGCGGGGAGCGGGGAGTTGCGCGGCGTCGTCTACCTGGTCGATTCGCGGCACCCGCCCACCGCCGGGGATCTGGAGTTCGTCGAGTATCTGGCGGAGACCGGAACGCCGACGCTGATAGCGCTCACCAAGGTCGACAAGCTCAAGGCGAGCCGGAGGGCCCGGGGGGTGGCACCGGCAACCCTCGATCGACTGGGGGTGCCGGAGGACCAGGTGGTCTCCACCTCGGCGAAGACCGGGGAGGGAGCGGACGAACTGCTGGACGCCATCGCGGCGCTGCTGGAGCTGGAGGAGGAGTCGTGAGATTCGGGCGAGTCGCATGCGCGGCGCTCTGCTGGATGGCGGTTGCTGGCGCGGGGTGCGGGCCGCCCCCGCCGCCGGAGGGGCCGCGTCCGGTCACGGGCGCGTGTGAGGTGGACGAGTTGGACCGGGACCGCTCCGGCTCCCTGCGCCAGGACCAGATATCGGTACGGATGGCCGCCGGGCAACTGATGATCGAGGTGACCCCGCTGGCCGGATGGGTCCTGGAGGCGGCGGCCCCCGACACGCGCGGCCGACTCCTGCGGATCGCCGAAGCCCACGGTGGGGAGCTCGCCCGCGGTTCCGCGGCGCAGGAGCCCGCGCTCTTCCTCGTGTCCTTCACCAGCCGCCAGCCCGGCGCCGAGTTCCAGCCCGACGACCTTCATCTGGTGTCGCGGGGACTGAGGGAGCGGCCCGCGGCGATCCGCGCCATCACGCCGGGGTGGGGCAGCCGACGCCTCGAACAGCGGGCCACCGCCCAGGCCGTGTACGCCTACGCGGGCAGCGTGGACCTGACCCGGGAGCTGACGGTCGCCTACCAGGGGGTGGAGGATTCGTCCTGGCCGTCGAAGCTGGCCGTGATCGAGGCCGAGCGGGCGAGGATCGCGCGCCAATCGCATTAGCCGCACACCCCGCTCAGGCGGACCGAGCCGTCAGTTCCCCGCTTCGCCGGGCTGGTCCTCCTCGAGGCCGTAGCGCTTCACCTTGCGGTAGAGGGTCCGCTCCGCGATCCCGAGCAGCTCCGCGGCCCGCCGGCGGTTCCAGGCGACGGAGTCCAGGACAGTGCCGATGACCTCCCGCTCCACGTCGTCCAGGGTCATGCCGGGCCGGTAGGTGACGGGAGGGGATGGGTCCGCGGAAGGGGTTGTGGGGTCCGCGGCGGGGAGGTCGCCAGCCGGGGAGGCAGGGGCCAGGGGGGTGCCGCTCGCCGCGGGGGCGTCGCTCGCTGCGGGGATGTCGCTCGCCACAGGGGTGTCGCCCATCACGGGGAGCTCGCCGGCCGGGAGGGGCTCGCCCTTGACTGGTATCTCGTCGGCCACGGGGTTTTCGCCGGAGGCGGGGACCTCGCCGGCCGGGAGGGGTTCGCCGGCGGCAGGCGCCTCGGCGGCGGAGGGGTCGGATCGGTCGGCGGACGGGGGGTGCTGTACGATCTCGCCGCCCGGGCGGTGCACGATCAGCGCGCTACCCCCCTGTTCCTCGGACTGGAACGCCTCGAACTCCCGCCTGAGGTCTTCAATGTCCACCTTCATCTCCATCATGGTGCGGAAGATGAACTCGAGCTGCGGCCGGAGCGCCTGCACGCTGTCGCCGCCGGCCCGCGCGGGTGCGGTTCCGACCGGCACCAGCGCGCGCGACCGTTCGCCGGATCGCAGGTCTGCGGGGATGTCTTCAGGGCGAATCTCGCGGCCGGGAGCGAGCACCACCATGCTCTCGATCAGATTGCGCAACTCGCGCACGTTCCCCGGCCACCGGTGGCGCAGCAGGATCTCCATGGCTTCGGGGGAGATGCCTCGGAAGGGCCCCCGGTCGTGCCGCTCGGCGGCTTCGCGCACGAATGCCTCGACCAGGCGGGGGATGTCTTCACGGCGTTCGCGCAGAGGCGGCAGCGAGATGGTCAGGATGTTCAGCCGGTAGTAGAGGTCCTTGCGGAAGTCCCCGGAGACGACCAGCTGGTCGAGCCGCTGGTTGGTCGCGGCGAGGATGCGCACATTCACCTGGATCAGCTTCTGTCCGCCCACCCGGTGGAATTCCTGCTGTTCGAGGATCCGGAGGAGTTTGGTCTGGGTCTGGGGGGGCATCTCGCCGATCTCGTCCAGGAAGATGGTTCCTCCGCTGGCGAGCTCGAAGAGGCCCTTGCGCGTGTCGATCGCCCCGGTGAAGGAGCCCTTCTCGTGGCCGAAGAGCTCGCTCTCGAGGAGCGTCTCGGAGAGCGCCGCCACGTTGACCGGGATGAAGGTGCGGTGGCGGCGGCGGGACAGCGCGTGGAGTCCGCGGGCGACCAGCTCCTTGCCGGTCCCCGATTCGCCGGTGATGAGAACGGTGGCGTCGACCGGAGCGATCTGGACGATGCGCTCCAGCACCTCCACCATCGCGTCGGTCTCGCCCACGATCCCCGTGGCTCGGCGCAGCCGCTTCCGCTCGATCGCGCGGGTTCCCACCAGGACGATCTCCTCCGGGTCGGCGGGCGCGGTAAAGGTCGTGGTGACCTCCGGCGGGACGGATTCCCTTTCGTCCGGGGCCACCACCGCGAAGACCGGCAGTCCGAGTGCTGCCGCCCCGGCGGCGTGGCGCTTCCCCACCTCGGTGCGCGCGCCTCCGGTGAGGACCAGCAGCACCGGGTCGTCGGTCTCCGACGGATCCTCCGGGGCGGTGAAGAGCGCGACGCGGTAGCCGGCGTGCCGGAAGCCCTCCCTGAGTTCCCCCGCCAGGGGGAGGTCGTGCGTCGTTACGAGGACGGTCTCGCCGGTGCCGGGTGCCCTGGCGGCCATGGGGGGCTACCCAGCCTGGCCGGACGTTGCGGGGAGGTCGTTCACGGGCCGCCTACCTTCGGATGGAGCCCCCGGTGTAGAACGGGGGGCGCTGCGTGACCGCCGGGATCACGCGGTTGCGGATACGAATGCCCACCTCCGTGCCGGGTCGGGCGGCGTCGGCCGGGAGGTAGCCCAGTGCGATGCCTTCGCCGAGGGAGGGGCTCGCCACTCCGGAGGTGACCGTGCCGACATCCTCGCCGGCGTGCACGATGGGGTAGCCCGGCCGGGGGAAGCCGCGCTCGGTCAGGCGGATCCCGGTGAGGCGGCGCCGGACGCCCCGCGCCTTCTGAGCCGCGAGCGCGTCGCGGCCGATGAAGTCGCCGGCCTGCAGCCTGACGATCCACCCCAGGCCGGACTCCAGCGCGGTGTGCTCCTCGTCGAGGTCGTTGCCGTAGAGCGCGTAGCCCATCTCCAGCCGCAGGGAATCGCGGGCACCGAGCCCCGCCGGTTGCAGTCCGGACGCTTCTCCCGCTCGGCTGACCGCCTTCCAAACGGCCTCCGCCGAATCTGCCGGAACGTAGAGTTCGAAGCCGTCCTCGCCGGTATAGCCCGTCCTGCTGACGATCCCGCGCGCGCCGCCGACGGTCCCCTCGGCGAAGCGGTAGTACCCGATCGCACCCAGGTCCAGATCCGCGATCGGACCCAGGATCGCCTCGCTCGCGGGCCCCTGCAGTGCGATCAGCGCGACATCGTCGGAGTCGTCCGACAGCTCCGCGTCGAAGGGCGCGGCGTGTGCGGCAATCCATCGCCAGTCCTTCTCCCGGTTGCTCGCGTTCACCACCAGCATGAAGCGGTCCGCAAGGCGGTAGACGAGCAGGTCGTCCAGGATCCGGCCCTCCCCGTTGCAGAGCGCGGAGTACTGCGCCTGTCCGACGGCCACGCGCGAAACATCGTTCACGGTCAGGTACTGGACGAGGTCCTCGGCCTGCGGGCCCCGCACCGTGAACTCCCCCATATGGGAGACGTCGAAGATCCCCGCCGAGGTGCGCACCGCCGCGTGCTCCGCCCGGATCCCGACCGGGTACTGAATCGGCATCGCGTAGCCGGCAAAGGGCACCATCCTGGCGCCGAGCGCGATGTGAACATCGTGAAGCGGCGTCCCTGTCAGTTCACTGTCCATGTTGGTTCCCGGAGCCTCCCGGCTCCCGTTTTCGTTCATATGAACGCCAAATGAAGTTCATATGAACTTTTCTCGTGCCGAATCAGCTCATGAGATCCAGCAGAATGGCCTTGATCACGTGCAGGCGGTTCTCCGCTTCGTCGAATACGCGCGAGCGGGGGCCATCGATCACCTTCGCCGTCACCTCTTCGCCGCGGTGGGCCGGCAGGCAGTGGAGGAAGATCGCAGAAGGGTGGGCCCGCGCCATCACGGCCTCGTCCACGCGGTATCCGGCGAAGGCCTGCTCCCGGGCCGCCTGTTCGTCCTCCTGTCCCATCGACGCCCAGACGTCGGTGGTGACGACGAGCGCGTCCTGCGCCGCCTCCGCAGGCGAGTCCACCATCGCCACGTCGCCCGCCGCACGCGCCCGCGCAAGGATTCCGGCATCGGGACCGTAGCCGGGCGGGCAGGCCAGTCGCAGCGAGAAACCCAGGCGCGACGCGGCGTTGAGCCAGGAATGGGCCATGTTGTTGCCATCGCCGATCCAGGCCACCCGCAGCCGGCCGAAGTCGTCTCCGAACTCCTCGGCGGCGGTGTACAGGTCGGCCATGACCTGGCAGGGATGCAGCCGATCGGTGAGCCCGTTGATGACCGGGACCGAGGCCTCGCGCGCGAGTTCGACCACCTCGTCCTGGGCAAAGGTGCGGATCAGGATCGCGTCGACGTAGCGGCTCAGGACCAGTGCGGTGTCGCGCACGCTCTCGCCGCGCCCCATCTGCGAGTCGCGGTCCGCGATCATGAGGGCATGGCCGCCCAGCTGGGCCATCCCCACCTCCGTGCTCACGCGGGTGCGGGTCGAACTCTTGCGGAAGATCATCGCAAGGGTGCGGCCCTCCAGGGGACGCCCGGAGATCTCGCCGGACTTGAGGGATGCGGTCAGCGCCAGGAGGTGGCGCAGGTAGGCGCTGTCGTGGTCGGAGAGGTCGATGAAGTCCCTGGCGCCCCCGGATGCCACGGCCCGGCCCGCGTCAGAGGATGTAGCGGCTGAGGTCGTCATCCGAGGCGATCTTGTCGAGTCGTTCCCGCACGAATTCGCGGGTGACAATCACCTTTTCGCCGGTCCCCTCATCCGGCAGGCCGAAGAGCAGTTCCTCCAGGAGGGTCGTCAGCACGGTCCTGAGCCTGCGGGCCCCGATGTTCTCCATGCGGTCGTTCAGGTCGGCCGCGATGCGGGCGATCTCCTCGATCCCGCCGTCGGTGAACTCCAGCCGGGCGCCCTCCGTCTCAACCAGCGCGCGATACTGCAGCACCAGGGCGTTGCGGGGCTCACGCAGGATCCGGGCGAACTCGGGCGCGTTCAGGCTGCCGAGCTCGACGCGGATGGGGAAGCGGCCCTGCAGTTCGGGGATCAGGTCGGCCGGCTTGGCCACGTGGAATGCTCCCGCCGCGATGAACAGGATGTGGTCGGTGCGAACGAAGCCGTACTTGGTCTGGACGTTGCACCCCTCCACGATGGGGAGCAGGTCGCGCTGCACGCCCTCGCGGCTCACGTCCGGTCCCGCCCCGCCCCGCCGGCCCGCCACCTTGTCGAGCTCGTCGAGGAAGATGATGCCCGTCTCCTCGGCGCGGTCCAGCGCCTCGTTGACCACCTCGTCCATGTCCACGAGGCGGTCGAGCTCCTCCTGGACCAGGATCCGGCGCGCCTCGGCGACGGTCACCGTGCGGCGCCTGGAGCGTTTCGGCAACATGTCCTGCAGCATCTCGGTGAAGTTCATGTCCATCCCCTCCATCCCGCCGACCGGGAACATCATCCCGCTGATCGAGGGGCCCTGCTGCACATCCAGGTCCACGGTGCGGTCCTCCAGGTGCCCGTCGATCAACAGCTTGCGCAGCTTCTCGCGGGTGCGGGCCCGGCGCTCGGCCAGCACCGCGTCGCCGTTGGGATCGAGCCGCTCGGCCCGGGGTCCGCCGCCCGCCGGGCCCGCGACGAAGATCTGCGGCCCGCCAGGGATGTCGGGTTTGTGGTCGCCTTCCGGATCCGGTGGGCCGGCGGGTTCCGGCGGCCGCGAGCGGTCCGTGCGTGGCTTCGAGTCCGGGAGGAGCAGGTCCAGGATGCGCTCCTCGGCACGGTTCGCGGCCTCCTCCTCGACCTCGTCCTCGCGGGCCGTCCGCACCATGGCGACCGCGGTGTCGACCAGGTCGCGCACCATCGATTCGACGTCCCGGCCCACGTACCCCACCTCGGTGAACTTGGACGCCTCGACCTTGACGAAGGGCGAGCCGGCAAGGCGGGCCAGGCGCCGCGCGATCTCGGTCTTCCCCACCCCGGTGGGCCCGATCATGATCAGGTTGTTGGGCAGGATCTCGTCGCGCAGCTCGTCGTCCACCTGCTGGCGGCGCCAGCGGTTGCGGAGCGCGATCGCCACCGCCTTCTTCGCGTCGGACTGGCCGATGATGTACTTGTCCAGCTCGGCCACGACCTCGCGAGGGGTGAGCTGGTCGAGCCAGTGGGGCGCTTCCTCCCCGGTCGGGGACTCGGCGGGGGCGGCTGGCGGCGCGGTGGCGCCGGCGGGCGGTGAGGTCATGCGGGTTCCAGCTCCAGCACAGTGATTTCGCGGTTCGTGAAGACACAGATGTCGGCGGCGATCTCCAGCGCGCGCAGCGCGACCGTGGGGGCGTCCATGTCGGTATGCTCGTAGAGCGCGTTGGCCGCCGCGAGGGCGTAGGCCCCGCCCGAGCCGATCGCGACGATGGGACGGTCGGGCTCGATCACGTTGCCGTCGCCGCCGACCAGGAAGAGGTGATTGCGGTCCGCCACCACGAGCAGGGCCTCGAGGCGGCGGAGGTAGCGGTCGGTGCGCCACTCCTTGGCCAGCTCCACGCAGGCGCGCGGCAGGTTGGAGGGCCATCGCTCCAGCTTGCCCTCGAGCTTGGAGAAGAGGGTGAAGGCGTCGGCCACCGCACCCGCGAACCCGGCAAGGATGTTGCCGTCGCGGAGCAACCGTACCTTGCGCGCGGCCCCCTTCACCACCGTCTCACCCATCGTCACCTGGCCGTCGCCCGCCATCGCCACGCGGCCGTCGCGTGCGATCGCGATGACGGTGGTGGCGCGCACGGGACTGCCCGGTTCAAGGGACGAAGCGGGAGCGGTACGCTCGAAGGAAGAGTTCGGTGGGGCCATTCTCGGGGCTGGCGGGCCGTGGAAAACGTCCGTGTCGCCTGATGCGGCGGGGACCTGTTCCACGGACAGCTGGGGCGGTGCGGCTTGGCGGTAGAACAAAGTTAGGCAGGACGGGGGACGGCGGGTAGGGGGCGGTCAGGCGCGCGGGTGTGCCCCCTTGTACACCCGGCGGAGCCGCTCGCGGGAGGTGTGCGCGTAGATCCGGGTGGTCCCGAGCGAGGCGTGGCCCAGCAGCTCCTTGACCGCCATGAGGTCGGCGCCCGCGTCGAGAAGATGGGTCGCGAAGGTGTGGCGCAGCGAGTGCACGGAGAGCCCGGTTGCCGAGGCGCACTCGCCCAGCACGTCGCGGACCGTGCGCTGGATGTAGCGACCCGAGAGGCGCCGCCCGTGCCTGCCGACGAGGAGCGCGTCGCAGCCGGGCCGCGCGACCTCGGCGCGGTGCGTGAGGTAGTGGCGGACGGCGGCCGCGGCCGCGGAGGTCACCGGGACGATGCGCTCCTTGCGCCCCTTGCCGAGCACGCGGAGCTGACCGCGCTGCAGGTCCAGCGACCGGGTGTCGAGCGAGGTCAGTTCGGAGAGGCGGAGGCCGCTGCCGTAGAGGAGTTCCAGTATGGCGAGCAGGCGGGTCCGCGTGAGGTCGTCCCGCGCGGAGGCGGCGGCTTCGGCCCAGCTCAGCAGCCCCTGCATCTCCTCGCGGCGCACGTGGGCCGGGAGGGTGCGGTCGAGCTTCGGCCCGCGCACAAGGCGCGCCGGGTTGGCCGGGATCTCGCCTTCGCGGTGGAGGTGGCGGAAGAGGGCGCGGACCGCCGACAGTTTGCGCGCGATGGTTCGCGGCGCGAGACCGCGCCGGGTGGCGTCGCCGAGGAAGGCGCGGAGATCTCCCCGGGTGATGTCGCGCCAATGGTAGTCCGCGCGGCCGAGGTGGCAGCCGAGGAAGGCTTCGAGGTCGCGCAGGTCCCGCCGGTAGGCCGCGATGGTATGGGGAGACAGGTTGCGGCCGCTCTCCAGGTGGGCGAGGAAGTGCGCGACCTGGGTGTTCATGGCCTGGCATCCGCGGTTGTGGGCAGGAGCCCGTGTTCGGTGATCCAGTCGCGAAAACACGCATCAGCCCGGTCGGCGAGCGCTTGCCGGCGCAGCAATTTCTTCCTCGGCGCGCCCGGCAGCGGGTCCACCAGTCCCCAGTTGGAGTTCATCGGCTGAAAGGAATCCGGGTTCGCATCCCTCAGGTACCGGTTGAGGCCGCCCAGCATCGTGACGCTCGGGGGCACCACGGGCTCGGTGCCGCTCATGACCCGGTCCAGGTTGATTCCCGCCAGGATGCCGGAGGCGGCCGATTCGGTGTACCCCTCCACCCCCGTGAGCTGTCCGGCGAAGAACAGGTCTTCCCGGCGGCGCGACGAACCGAAGGCGGTGAGGCAGCGCGGGAAGTTCAGGTAGGTGTTGCGGTGAATCGAGCCCCACCGCAGGAAATCCGCATTCGCCAGCCCGGGAATCATCGAGAAGACCCGGCGCTGCTCGCCGATCCGCAGGCGCGTCTGGAAGCCAACCAGATTCCACATCTGCCCGGCCCGGTCTTCCCGCCTGAGCTGGACGACCGCATGGGGGCGAGCGCCGGTGCGGGGATCCCGCAGCCCGACCGGCTTCATCGGCCCGAAGCGCAGTGTGTCGTGCCCCCGGGCCGCCATCACCTCGATCGGCAGGCACCCCTCGAAGTAGGGGACCTTGTCCCAGTCGTGTCCGTCGTGCACATCCGCTCCGCGGAGGGCGCCGAGAAAGGCGTCGTATTCCGCCTCGTCGAACGGGCAGTTCAAGTAGTCCGCCTCCTGCCCGTAGCGGCCGGCGGCAAAGACCAGGCCAGTGTCGAGCGAGTCGGCGTGAACAATCGGTGCGATCGCATCGTAGAAGGATAGACCGCCATCCCCCAGCTCCGTCCCGATGTCGTCCGCCAGCGCGGCCGAGGTGAGGGGGCCCGTCGCCACCACCACCGGGCCCTCCGGGATCGCCGTCGCCTCCTCGCGAGTGACGGAGATGCCGGGATGGGACTCGACCGTTTGCGTGAGCGCGTTCGCGAAGAGATGCCGGTCGACGGCGAGCGCCGAGCCGGCGGGAACCCTGCTCTCGTCGGCGGCGGCCAGCAGCGCGGATTCGAGGCACCGCATCTCGCGCTTGAGCTGGCCGTGCGCGGTGGCCGGAAGCTCGCTCTTGAAGGAATTGGTGCAGACCAGCTCCCCGAGCGAGTCGGTCTGGTGAGCGGGCGTTCCTCGCACAGGGCGCATTTCCAGCAGCGTTACCGCGCGTCCGGCACGGGCCAGGGCCAGCGCCGCCTCGCATCCGGCCAGCCCGCCCCCGACCACCGTCGCAGTCTTCAACCCGGTGCCCTCAGCGCCGCGCCGCGGAGGTCCGGCGCCTGCCTCCGGAGCGCCGGATCTTCTTCCGCTGGGCCGCTTCCGCCAGGAGCTCGACGGCCTGCTCGACGGTCGTGGCCGCCGGGTCCGCACCCCTGGGGACGCTCGCGTTGGCATTGCCGTCACTGATGTACGGTCCGTAGCGCCCCTCCAGGACACGGATGACGTCGCCGGTATCCGGGTGTGGGCCCAGCTCCTTGAGCACCGTTCGGGCGGGGCGCCGTGCCCTCTTCTTCTCCTGGGCGAGCAGGGTAAGCGCCTCGTCCAGCGTCACCTTGAAGATCCGGTCGGCGGACTCGAGGTTGCGGTATTCGCGTCCCCGCTGCACATACGGTCCGTACCGGCCCAGACCCGCCTTGACGGGCTCGCCGCTCTCCGGATCCTTGCCGAGGGTGCGGGGCAAGGAAAGAAGCCGCAACGCGAACTCGAGCGTGACCTCGGACGGATCGACGCCCTGGGGGAGTCCGGCCCAGCGGGGCTTGCCCTTTCCTCTCGTGTCCCCCAACTGGACGTAGGGACCGTACCGGCCCTTCCTGACGAAGACCGGCCGACCGGTCGCCGGGTCGGTGCCGATGGGTTCGCCGGCATCCCGGGGACTGTTCAGGAGCTCGGTGAGCTTGTCCAGGGTAAGCTCGTCGATGAGCAGCTCGTCGGGGATCGTCGCACGTACCGCGGCGTCTCCCTGCCCCCGTTGCGCGTAAACCGAGTTCCTCCCGATCCGGATGCGGATGGGCTCACCGGTGTCCGGGTCAATGCCGGCGGTGACGGCCGGGTAGTCGATACCGGGGAGCGCCTGCTCGATCTCGCGGGCGAGGCCGGGCTTCGCTCCCTGTCCGTTGTAGAAGTCATGCAAGAAGCTCTCCGACTCGACTTCTCCCCTGGCGATGTCGTCCAGCACGTCTTCCATGCGGGCCGTGAAGCCGAGGTCCACATACTTCTCGAAGTGGGCACGCAGAAGCTGGTTGACCGCCATTCCGGTATAGGTGGGTACGAGGCTGCCGCCCCGTTTGCGCACGTAGTCGCGCTCCTGAATGGTGGAGATGGTCGGCGTGTAGGTGGACGGCCGACCGATCCCCTCCACTTCCAGCTTCCTGACCAGCGAAGCCTCCGTGTAGCGCGGCGGGGGCTTCGTCTCGCGGCGCTCGGGTTCGACGGAGCGCAGCACGACCCCGTGGCGGCCCGGGCCGGCCGGCGTGGCCTGCGCGTTGCCGGGACTTCCCTCCGCGTGGATCTCATCCCCCTCCTCGAGCTGGGGCAGGATCTGGTCTTTCTTCGGACCCCCGTAGGCCTTGAAGAACCCCGGGAAGCGCACCACCGAGCCCGTCGCCTGGAAGGTGTGGCCGACGCCGTCGATGGTGGCGACGACCTCCATGGTGGTGCGGTCCAATCTGGCGTCCGCCATCTGGGACGCGACCGTCCGGCTCCAGATCAGCCGGTAGAGGGCGAGCTCGCGGCGGTCCAGCAGCCGGGTCAGCCGGTCGGGCGTTCGGCTGATTTCGGTCGGTCGGATTCCCTCGTGGGCCTCCTGGGCGACCTTGGATCTGGTCCTGTAACGCCTGGGCCCCTGGTAGTAGTCGGCACCAAAGCTGGCCTCGATGTAGCGACCCGCGTCGCCCAGCGCCTTGTTGGAGAGCGTCACCGAGTCGGTCCGCATATAGGTGATGAGGCCCTCCCGGTCTCCGCCGCCCAGATCCACGCCTTCGTAGAGGCGCTGAGCGATGCTCATCGTCTGTCTGGGGGACATGCCCAAACGGCTGCTCGCCGCCTGCTGAAGGGTCGAGGTGGTGAACGGGGGCGCGGGCCGCTGAACGCTCGACTTGCGCTCGACCGAGCCGACCCGCCAGGGAACGGCGTCGAACGCGGCCTCGGCGATACGCGTCGCGGCATCCTCGCCGAGGGACAGCGCGCGCGACGACTCGCGAATCCGACCGGTGCTGGAATCGAAGTCCTTGCCGGTGGCCAGCGCGCGGCCGCCAACCCTCGTCAGCACCGCGTTGAAGGCCTCGTCTCCTTCGGCGAGCGTGGCCTTCGCGCGCCAGAATTCGGACACGTGGAAGCGCTGGCGCTCCTCTTCCCT
Organism: Gemmatimonadota bacterium; assembly: GCA_022822445.1. Taxonomy (GTDB): domain Bacteria; phylum Gemmatimonadota; class Gemmatimonadetes; order Longimicrobiales; family Gaopeijiaceae; genus Bin94. Next base: position 34,255 of record JAJEBR010000124.1, read on the forward strand.
CTCCACGATCAGCCGCAATGCAACGCTCTGGACGCGTCCCGCGCTCAGCTTCGTCCGCACTTTCTTCCACAGCACCGGTGAGAGGCTGTAGCCGAAGAGGCGATCGAGGATGCGGCGCGCCTCCTGGGCCCGGACGAGTCTGTCGTCCACATCCCGCGGGTTCTTCAGCGCCGCCTGGATCGCGGGACGGGTGATTTCGTGAAAGGCGATGCGCCGAACCGGCACCCTGGGCTTCAAGACCTGAAGCAGGTGCCAGCTGATGGACTCGCCCTCGCGGTCTTCGTCGGTGGCGAGTACGATCTCGTCGGCACCGTCGAGCTTCGCCTTCAGGTCGCGCACGTGCCGCCTGCTCTCCGCCGGCACGACGTAGAACGGCCGGAATCCTCCTTCGGTATCGACGGCCAACCGGCCCCACGCCTTGTCGCGGATGGCCTTCGGCGTCTCGCCAGCCGTCCGGGGCAGGTCGCGGATGTGACCGTATGACGCCTCGACCCTGTACTCCGGTCCGAGGAATCTCTCGATGGTCTTGGCCTTCGCGGGCGACTCCACAATCACCAGCTTCACGCGGATTCTTCCCTTTCCGTGTGCCCCCCGTGCCTTTCCCGGTCTCTTGCGCGGGGGGCAATCCGTTTTAGAATGTCGCCGGCGACTTCGTCCGGCGTCCTGTGCTCCGTGTCGATCTCGATGTCGCCCCGACGGTAGTGTTCCCTCCGCTGGGCCAGAAGCGACTCGGCCGCGGCAAGCCGATCGGCGACCTCCAGAAGAGGCCTCGGGGTGACGCAGGCCGCAATCCGGGCCAGCGCCGTCGCGGCGCTCACGCGGAGCCAAACCGACACAGTGCCGTCGGTCAGCAGCTCCATGTGGCCCGGTTCCGCAGGCCACCCACCTCCGACGGCAACGACGACACGGCGGCGGCGCAGAACCTCCCCGCCCGCGTCGGATTCGAGGCGGCGGAAGGCGTCGAGTCCGCGCCCGCGGATGATCTCGTCGACCGGGTTTCCCGCCCGCCCGGCGACCTCGTCGTCCAGGTCGATGAAGGTCCAGCCGAGCCGGTCGGCCACGATCGGACCCACTGTCGACTTGCCCGCACCCATGAATCCGATGATCACGAGTCGTTCGACCGAACCCGGCTCGAGCGATGATTCGGCTCGCCGCTTCCGCGCCAGCGTCGTCATCTGTTCTCGGCCTCCCGCGGACCGTCGGCATCCCGCTCGCGGAACCCTCTGTTCACAAGGTGCTCCACATAGGAGTCCAGGTTCCGGCGCAGCTCGCCGAGGGAATCGCCTCCGAATTTCTCGAGGATCGCGTCGGCGGCCACGAGCGCGGCCATCGCTTCAGCGACGACCGCGGCCGCCGGCACAGCGCACACGTCGCTTCGTTCCACGGTCGCCACCTGGGAGCTGCCGTCCCTGAGGTCCACGCTCGGCAACCGCTTCTTCAGAAGGGTGGAAATCGGCTTCATCGCACCGCGCACCACCAGCGGCGCACCCGTCGTGATCCCGCCCTCCAGGCCGCCGGCGCGGTTGCCGACACGTCCGAACCCTCCGGCGCGGCGCTCGGCCTCGTTGCGGTGGATGGCATCGTGGACCCGCGATCCCGGGCGCCCCGCGTTGGTGAAGGCCGGGCCGATCTCCACCCCCTTGACTGCGTGGACCGACATCACCGCCTGCGCGAGCCGTCCGTCCAGCTTGCGATCCCACGACACATGGCTGCCGAGCCCAACCGGCAGGCCCCGCACCACGACCTCGAAGCATCCGCCCACCGTGTCGCCCTCCTCCCGGGCGGCGTCGATGGCGGCGATCATTGCCGCTTCCGCGTAGGGGTCGAGCGTGCGCAGAGGCGACGTGTCCACCGCCGCGTTCAGGTCGGCGGGCAGCGCGTCAGGGACCCCGGCCTCGGCGCTCCCGATTCGCGTGACGTGGCTGCCGACCGTCACGCCGAGTTCCCGCAGCAGTGTGCGGGCGACCGCGCCGCAGGCGACCCGGGCAGCGGTCTCGCGGGCGGAAGCCCTTTCCAGGACATCCCTGGCGTCGCGGCGGTCGTACTTGAGGACCCCCGTGAGGTCCGCATGCCCCGGACGGGGAAGATAGACCGGCCGCAGCGCCTTTGGATTGATGTCGGGCTGCGGCGGGCCGAGCGCCATCGCCGTGGTCCAGTTCTTCCAGTCGCGGTTCCATATCACCATGGACAAAGGGGAGCCCAGGGTGACGCCCAGCCGAAGGCCTGAAATGATCTCTGCACGGTCCGATTCGATCTGCATGCGCCGCCCTCTGCCGTAACCGCCCTGGCGCCGTAGCAGGTCGGGGTCGATGTCTGCGGCAGGGTTCAGTGGCAGACCCGCCGGCACCCCCTCCACGACGGCCACGAGGCCGCGGCCGTGGGATTCCCCGGCCGTGTGAAACGACAGGTGTTTGAGTGACATCAGTGGCCTGGGCGATGGCGGTTTCCGGGCGGCGAACGGGGCCGCAGGGCTGTCCATAGATAGCAAAGGCCCCGTTCACGGGGAAGCTCCGGGGACGATCGTCGGCGTCACCATGATGAGGAGATCGCGCTGGACCGAGGACTTTCTCCCCGTGGCGAACAACCGTCCGACCAGGGGCAGATCCATCAGGAGCGGGATGCCCGATCGGACCTCTCCCGCCTCGGTGACCGTCAATCCGCCGATCACCACGGTCTCGCCGTCCTTCAGGAGCACCTGCGATTCGGCCTTCTGTCTCCGAAAGGTGAGCCCCACATCCGACGGTGCCAGGTCCGCCGAGGACCGCTCCGCGGAAAGGTCGAGGAGAATGTCGCCGCTGTCGGTAATACGCGGAGACACTTCCAGTATTACCCCAGTCTCCATGTAGTCCACGGTCGCCACCGGAAGGCCTCCCGGGGCTCCCTCTCCCGCGGCCCCCTGCAACTGAGCTCCCGCGTCGATCACGCGCACCGGAGTCTCCTCCCCCACCAGGATCCTCGCGGTGCGATTGTCCATCACGCGAACGGACGGCTGCGCCTCCACATCGGTGAGTTCGATCGCGTCGAGCGCGTCGATGAAGCCGACCAGCGTGCCCCGCCCGAGGACCAGAGACGTGAGGACGGACAGCGTCGGTCCCACGATCCGGTCGGCGGCGTTGCCCAGCGCGGCGATGGAGTTGCCACCGAGCGCCACCACGTCGGTGCCTCTCGGGACCTGCTCCTCGGGGAGCGTGAGGACCCCGTCGCCATCGGTATCGGCGACTCCGGGCGTGAGGAGATTGAGCTGGTTGCCCCGGGTGTCCTTCAGGTCATAGGTAATGCCGAATCCCTCCAGCCCGGTGCGATTGATGAAGATGATCTTGGCCGCTATGTCCACCTGCCTGACGCGCACGTCGAGTTCCCCCACCATCTGGGCAACCGTCTCCAGCACACGTGGAATGTCGGTCACAACCAGCGTATTGGTCGCAATGCCCACCGATGTTCTCCCACGCTCCGTCAGGAGCGCCGCGGCCAGAACTTCAAGTTCGGCTGCTTCCACATAGCTGACCTGAAAGGTCCTCGTGGCCACCGGCACGACGGCCTCGTTCTCGAAGAGCTGTCCGGCATCCTCCACACGGATGATTCCGTCTTCCTGCTCGCGGACGACGAGGCCGTAGGCTTCCACGAGTGCCCGCAGCGCGACGTCCCACGGTTGTCCTCGGATCTCGGCGGACAGGAGCCCATCCACCCGTGCACCTGCCACGATGGAGCGCCCCGAGAACTCGGCGAAGGCGAAGAGGACATCGCGAATCGGTGTCTCATAGAAGGACACTGCGATGGAGTCCTGCGTCGGTTGCGCCAGGGAGACGGGCGTGGGGGCGGAGGCGTGGGCGGGCTCCGGAGCGGCACCCGCATGAAAGAGGACAAGTGCGATGCCCCCGGCCACCCGGAAGCCGTTCCGACCGCTCATCGGGCACCTCGCCGGACCGCCGGCTGTTCAAGGATCCGTCGCTCGATCCCCGCCGGTCCCTCGACCTCAACGACGACCTGACGCTCCCGGATTGAGAGGATCCGCATGTTCTCGATTCGGTCGCCGAGGCGCACCCGGTAGGTGCCGCCGGCCACACCGGCACCCACGCCACCCTCGTCCGCCCGACCGCGCGCAACCCGGACGACAGCCACGCTCAGTCGCGGATCGGCGTGGCTGATGATTCCCAGAACCTCAGCATCCAGGGAGGCGACACTCTCCGGGCGCGCCTGGAAGGGCGCCGGCAGGAAGGGGTCCCGCCGCCCTGCGACCACATAGCTGAAGTTGTCGCGCTCCCACCTCGGCGGGCTCCCCGGCGCCGGCGTCTCCAGGGGGGAGCCGTCCGGGTCCACGGAGGCGCTGTCATCGCGCTCACCTGCCGGAGTCTGGATCTCCGCCAAGGTGCCGGTCACGAGAATGGGCCACAGGAGAATCGTACTCGTCAGAATTCCTTTCATGTCTTGCTCCTCACATTCCGTCGTTCAGTTCGGGACTTCCGCCCCTTGGGTTTGTCTTTACCCGGAGGCGCATCCGGAAACTGGCCACCACGGTGACCTGTCCACGCCCGCTGGCATCCGGGACGGTACTCTCTGAGGCAATGATCACGTCGTCGGCCACGGCTATGTGGGCCAGGGATCCCACGCCCGTAATGAACGCCCCGATCGCGTGGTAGCTCCCGCGGACCCCCAGCTGGTAGCTCCAGAGTTCGTATGGTTCGCCCGGTTCGGGAGGTTCGGGACGGAACGTCGTCATTTCGACGCCCGCTTGGCGCTCCGCCGCTGTGACCGCCTCCATCAGGGCCGGGACCTCGTCCCCCGAAGGAATGAGCACTTCCAGCTGTTCGGCCATCTGCTCGTAGGCCGCGAGTCTCTCGGCGAGCGAAGACCCGTCCGGTTTCGAATCATCGGCAACCTGCCGGATCCCCTCCAGCAACCCCTGGAGCCTGGCCTCCCGGCTCCGCGTCTCCTCCGCCCTGGGCGCGTGGGAATAGGTGTGCATGAGGTACACTCCGGTGAGCGCAAGACACGCCAGCGACACTGCGCTCTTTCGGACCGAGCCCTGCGGTACAAGCTTCATCTCCGGCCCCCCAACGGCGCCGCCGACCCCAGAACCTCCGGCCGCGAGTCCCGATAGTCGGCCTCGAGGACGAAGAAGTAGGTGCTCTGCGGCTCTCCGGAATCGACCGACGGCTCCGTCAGGTGTTCGGTACTCACCAGGCGCACGTCGTGGATGAAGTCGGACGACTCCATGCCATCCCAAAAGCTGGAAAGGGTGAAGTTGTCGAAGGTCTTGCCTTCGACCCGGAATCGGACCCTGCCCTCTTCCGCAGACAGCTGTGCGATCTGGACGAGCCATGCCTCGCGCGGCAGGGCCCTCGCCACTTCGTCGAGCAGCCGCGGCCAGACATACCGCCTGGCATCGAAGTTCCGGATGACGGCAACCCGCGCCCTCGCGGTGTCGAGCCTGGCGGCGACCGACTGTGCCTCCCTGGTGAGCACGACGGTTCGCGCCGAATCCAGCACGGCGGTCTCCAGCGCCGAGTCCAGTTCAATTGCTCGCTCGCGTCCGGCAAACAAAAGCCACACGGCGAATGTAGCGGAAAGGACGACGATCGAGCCCGACGCCAGGACCCAGGGATCCTGCAGGAGGAACCGCAGCGGCTTGCGCGGCACCGGGGTCGAGGAAACGCGCCTGTTCCCCTGCGTGCTGCTCCGTGGAAGAAGGTCGACTTCAATCATGAGTGCATCGTCCCCAATCGTGTCACGCCGTGCGCAACGCCAGTCCCATGGTCAAGAGGAAGAGCGGTGACGCTTCCGACAGCAGAGCATGCCCCTGCGCGCCAGTGCGCACCGCAACCTGTTCGAATGGATTCGCAACGCGGGTCTCCACCTTCATTCTGCGGCCGATGCTCTCCACCATCGCGGGAATGCACGCGCCGCCACCGCACAGGAACACCTTCCCCATGCCAATCCCGGGGTTTCGCGTCCTCAGGAACGCGGCCGCACGCTCAACCGCGGTGGCGACGAGGTCGGCGGCCTGTTCCAGCGCGCCGTCGAGACCGGGAAGCTGGCCATCGCCCCGAACCGCTTCGGTGGCCCGGTCCAATGACAGGCCGTGGTCCTTCGCCAGGGACTCCGATAGCCCGCGCAGGCCGAAGTGATGGTCCCTCGACAGAACCGGCACACCCTCCTGCAGCATGTTGATGCTGGTCGCATCGTGTCCGCAGTCGACCAGAGCGACCAGGTCCTCGCTCATATCCGGATAGTTGTGGGCGAATGCGTTGGAAAGTGCGAAGGCCTCGACATCCAGCCGCACGGCGCCTATGCCCGCCTCCGCAAGCAGCCTGACCCTTGCTTCCACGCGCTCGCGCCTGGCGGCGACCAGAAGTACCTCCATGTGCGAATCCTCACCGGGCGGACCGAGTATCTGGAAGTCGAGCTGAACGCCGCTGATGTCGAATGGAACGTGGCGTTCCGCTTCCTTGCGGATGGCCGGGCCCGCGTCGGCACCCTTCATGCGAGGCAGTTGCAGCTTCTTTATGAAGACGTCGTGTCCTCCGAGCGCCGCGACGACCTCGCGTGCCGCGATGCCGGCTTCCTCTACGAGTTCCCTCATGGTATCCACCACCAGTGCGGGCTCCAGGACTTCGCCGTTGGCCATCGCTCCGGGCGGCATGGGCCTCATCTCCACCCTTCGCAACTCGGGCCGGTCTCCCCCCTGACGGACTTCGGCGAGCTTCACAAACCCGGTCCCGATGTCCAGTCCCACGGTCGTCCGGTTCGGTCCGAAGAGTCCCATCAATCCGATCCTCCAGCCGGCGACACCGGACCCGCCGACACGCGGCCGGGAACTGGAAGGGGCCGGGCCAGTGAAGCGGCACCGTTGAGGGCCTCGATTGCTGCGCACGCGGATCCGTCCACCTCCGCACCGGAAGCCACCGTCAGCGTTCCTCCGGCACGGAACAATCCCGTGACCCGCGAACCGCCCGCGATGTCCAGATCTCCGGCCACCAGCACCAGTCCAATCCAGGATGACCCTGCATCCACCGTCAGATCCCCGTCGACCACGAGCACCCCCGCACCCTGCTCGCTCAACTGCGAGGCGCCGCTGCCGAACACCAATCCCGACCAGCAACCCGGACACGCGGGTACCAGTCGGCCGTCCCCGGACAGGCGAGCTTCGGCCAGCCCGTCCAGCATCCGCGCACCGAAACGTCCAAGTCGCAGGCGATCGAAGTCCGGCGGGTCGCTGCCGGCACCCCACTCCGGCGGTTCCGGCAGGGTGCCGCTCACTATCGATCCCGGGCGCCCAAACGACCGTGCGAGCGCCGGTGAATCACCGCAGCCAGGGATGCCGGGTCGTTCGCTCAGGATCAGGTCGGTCCGAACACGGGAACCTGGAGCGACCGCGACCACCGCGGCCTCCAGCACCGCCTGGTGACCGCCGACCCGGGTCTCCGGATCGAGCCACCACACCACTCTGGCGTGCCGCACCGGAACACCTCCACCCCGCGACGCCTCCCCGACCAGGAGGTGGAACTCCGGCGCAACCCGAAGATCGAGTGCACGCCGCATCGCGCCGCTCCCGATCGTGTCGCCCAGGATCTCCACTGGGGGACCCCCGACCACACTGGCCGGCCGGCCGCGCATCATGTCTATCGCCTCCTCGACGCTGGCCGCAGCTCCGGTCTCCCCGTCCAGCACCCTGCCCGCTCTGCCGGCCGCCCGCAGCTGCCCGAGCGACGCAGCCAGGGCGGCGGAGGCGATGCCCGCCAGCACCATCAACGCCAGGAGCGCCAGGACCAGTGCGAATCCACGCCGGTCGTCCGGCATCGCGCGCATCATCGCTGCCCCCTGCTCGTCCACCGGAAGGAAGGCGGCAGAGGGCTCGCTCCCTGCCAGGTGACCTGGACGGACACCCCGTTCGACCCCGCGGGGACGAGTTCGGCCGAATCAACCACGATCCCCTCGCCCGTGAGCGGCTGCCAGCCACCGTTGCCACGGCGGTAGCGGAAGGCGCCGTTGGAGAATCGATAGGCTCCGCGCTCGTAGTAGGTGGCGACGATCATGTCCGGCCTGGGCGGATCCAAATGCCAGACCTCGGTTTGAAACCCTGCCAATTCCTGACAGTCGGGACGCCCGCGGCGGGACCGCCTGGACAGTGCGGCTGTGCGCCATGCACCGTCCCGTGAGAGAACCAGCACCGAGTCCTTGGCCGGATCCGGTGCGCGGTACCCCGAAACGGCCACCCCCAACCCCTGTGCGGGCTGTTCGTGGCAGCGGTAGGCCGTTCCGCGGAATGCGCGCAGGTGCAGTTCTCCGTTGGCGGCGACCCAATCCACCCCGTTGCGGCCCTGCCCCACCTCCGCGGTGATTATGTGATGGATGAGACGCGTCTCGTCCAGGATTCTCGCCCCGGTCACGACCCGCGTCCCCACCACGCTCTGCACCGCGGTCACCCACCAGCTGACCTGAACCACCATGAGAAGAAGCGTCGCTGCGACAATGGCTTCGGTCAGCGCGAATCCACCCCGCCGATGCACGGAACGTCTCATCCCCCACCTCCCGGTGTTGCCGCGGCCACTGCAAGCTCTATCTGCACGGGTGCCGGGAGGGCCACATGGTCGAACCGGGCCCACCCGCCAACCCCCGGCGACTGCGGAATGCTCCAGGCCAGGCTGCCCGACGGCAGATCGGCGCTGCCCGTCCCGTGGCCTCCTTCGGCGAGGACCGAGTCCGCGAAGTGCCTGAGCAGCACATGCGCCTCGTCCAGCGCCCTGGCGTGGACCAGGCTGCGGGCGGCGGCGGCCGTCAGCGACGCCACTCCCGCTACACCCACGCTGACGATCGTCACGGCAACCACCAGCTCCACGATCGAAACCCCCGCGCGGCTCATCGCCTCGCCACCCGGCCCAGCGAGGAAATCACCAGGGAACGCTCTTCCCCGGCAAGCGCAAATCGGATCGTCTGGCTGGAGACCAGACCCAGGCCCAGCGGCCCGTACCGAATCCGCGCCGTCGGCCGCCCTCGCGACAGGTGCAGCGCAACCCCGCCCTCACCAAGGTCCGCCACCGCCACGGTGTCCCCCGCCGCCGAGACGACGACACCCGTGGGCGGGCTGGCGGTTAGCTCCAGCGTCGCGCCCCCGTTCCCAATGGCGACCCATCTGGCCTCGGCGAGTAGCCGCGCCGCTTCCTCCTGCGAGCGGCTGAGGCAGAAGGACGTCCGCAGCCGGACTGCGGAGGCGAGCAGGGGCGGGGCCAGCGCCGCCAGTATGGCGAGCAGAGTGGCGATCTCAATGATGGAGTAGCCCGCGCGCGCCCCTCCGACTGGCCTCACCTGGTACATGCGACCTGGCCCTCCGCTTCCGGAGATACGCCCCCGATGGTCGGTGCGGTCACCGTTCCGTAGTAGATGGCGCAACCCTCGTCTTCCCCCAATGCCTGGTGGGTCGCCACGGCCGTCCATCCTGCATTGGTCGCGGTTGTCGTGACGGTCACCGCTTCCGAAGCGACGAACCCCAGGTCCGTCAGTGAGCTGCTGTATTGGTAGTTGGTGGCGTAGTAGAGTTCCTGCTGGGCGGCCAGGTTGCGCACGTCCGACTTCATGGCGGCGAAGTAGGCCTTCTCCCTTGTGGCCGAGAACTGCGGAATGGCAATCGCCGCCAGAATCCCGATGATGATCAGCACGATCAATAGCTCGATGAGCGTAAAGCCTTGTTTGTCATTCATTTTACACCTCCTATTTCAAGTAGTGCATCATTGTTCTCACTCGGTGCCTACGGGCAACGGCCGCTGAATCGGAGACCGACAGGCCGCCACCCGTGGCTCGATGACCGACAAGGTGGGGGGTACCGGCGGGCGCTGGAATAGCAGAATCGGCCTGATTTTCTTCGCCGGGGATTCCGGCGGGCCGGAAAGCGGGGCTATTCCGCTCCTTCTTCGGGGAGCCGGGGGGACTCACCAGGCCGGGGGGACTCGCCAGGCCGGGGGGATTCTGCAGGCCGTGAGCACTCGGGGGGCCGGAAAGACTCGCCAGACTGGGAGACCCCGGAGGGCTCCCAGGGGCGCGCCCGGGGACCGAGAAGATTGCAGCGCAGAATGAACCAGATCGCGGCGACACCGTCCTTCCACCCGATCTTCTTCCCCTCGGCGTAGGTGCGCCCGTCGTAGCTGATCGGCAGTTCGTACAGGCGCGCGCGGGCCTGCGCAAGCCGCGCCGTGATCTCCGGCTCGATTCCGAAGCGGTCCACCGTCAGCGGCAGAGACCTGAGCAGGTCGGTCCGCACCATCTTCTGGCAGGTCTCCATGTCGGTGAGGTTCAGATTGGTGAAGACGTTGCTGAGGAGTGTCAGGAACCTGTTCCCCATCGTATGCCAGAAGAAGAGGGCTCGCCTTGGGGCCCCCAGGAAGCGAGAACCGTAGACGGCGTCCGCCCTTCCCTCCGCGATCGGTTCGAGCAGACGCGGAATCTCCCCGGGGTCGTACTCCAGATCCGCGTCCTGCACCACCGTCACATCCCCCGTCGCCCGCCCGAAGCCGGTGCGCAGCGCCGCCCCCTTCCCGCGGTTCCGGTCATGAAGGAAGAGCCGGTCGATGAGCCCCTGGTCCCTCAGCCCCGGCAGAAGCCCGCGGGTTCCGTCGGTGGAGCCGTCGTCGACCACGATCACCTCCTTACGCACCTCCACCGCAGCCACCCGCCGCAGCAGCCGCTCCACCGTGGCCGCCTCGTTATAGACGGGAATGACGATTGAGACGGTCATCGACCGGGCGGCGACGCCGGCGCGCACCCCTTCAGTCTCTTCGCTCCAAGGCACGGGCGTCCCAGCGATTCGACCTGGTTCGGCGTGGAGCCGCCCCGAGGCTTCAGGACCCCGATGGGAGCTGGAGCACCTGCCCCACGTAGATCCGCGAACTCCGGAGACTGTTGGCCGACGTCAGCTGGTCCACCGATATACCGTGGGCCCTGGCGATCCCCCACAGCGAGTCTCCGGGACGGACCCGGTAGCTGGACGCCGACAGGGACGCCGCTTCCGCTTCTACTGTCCGCACCTCCGGCGCCTGCGGTGTACGAGACTCGAGGGCGGCCACATAGTTGGCGTATTGGCGGGGATAGACCGCGATGTGGTAGTGGCGCGGGTTGCGCTCCACGGTGGCTTGCAGGGTGCCCCGCGCTTCCAGAGGCAGCAGGACTTCGTTCTCAAGCCAGCGCCGACAGTCCCGCCTGGTGCTCCACCGGAGGTCGACGGCCATCCCCATGGGGTGTACCGAGTACTCCTTCGATGAATTGCGGGGCTGGTGGGACACGGGCCGCGTGAGGCTGGTCACCACCAGCTGCTCCCCGCAGGCCCTGCGGTACTGCTTCGCAAGGCGCTCCACGAAGAGCCGCACCTCGGGGCGCGCGTACGGGAACGACACCTGGTGCAATCGGTAGTCCCGGTTCCCCTTGAGCGGCACCAACAGGCCAAGCTCCACAAACCGGTTGACGTGGGAAGCGTCTCTCAGCCTGGTGAAGTCGTGAAGCCGGGATTGCTCGTACTGCTCCTGCATGGAGGCTCTTCCGCCCCGCAGGCTCTGCGCCGCCGACTCGCCCGGCCACCCCCCAACGGCGAGGGCCACGAGAGCGCCGCCCGCCACACCTTGCCGGAGACCGCTCGCCGATGGCGCTGCGAGCATTCGCCAAACCGATTCCCAAAGTTTCAAGACTCGCTGCCTCCTCCGCCGGTTGGCCGGGTCACCGTCGGTTCGCCTCGGATTAAGGAACATATGTGCATCCGGTCGCTTCCGCTACCCCCCCCAGTGACCACCACCCCCGCAGCCGGTGAGTTGCCCCGGAGCAGGACAGCGGGATTCCCGGCAGGCTCAACCGGCCGCCGCGTAGTTCTCCGCCGCGACCGTCCAGTTGATCACGTTCCAGAAAGCAGAGACGTAGTCGGGGCGGCGGTTCTGGTAGTTGAGATAGTAGGCGTGCTCCCAGACATCGACGCCCACGACCGGAACCTTGCCCTCCATGACGGGCGTGTCCTGGTTGGCGGTGGACACAACCTCAAGGGATCCGCCCTCCCCCGCGGCCAGCCAGGCCCATCCCGACCCGAAACGCCCCACGGCAGCCGCGGCGAACTGCTTCTGGAAGTCGCCGAAGGAGCCGAACACAGCGTCGATCGCCTCCGCCAGCGCCCCGCTCGGCGCGCCGTCGCCACCCGGCGTCATGAGCCGCCAGAAGAAGTCGTGATTGACGAACCCTCCTCCATTGTTACGCACCGCGGCGCGAATTCCTTCAGGGAGGGCCCCCAGATTAGCGACCAGTTCGCCGGCGGACAAGCCGTGCAGCCGGGGGTGCGGCGCGAGGGCGGCGTTGAGGTTGGCGGTGTAGGCGGCGTGGTGCCTGCCGTGGTGAATCTCCATTGTGCGGGCGTCGATGTGGGGCTCGAGGGCGTCGTGGGGATACCCCGGTTCGGGGAGCTGGAAAGGGTAGGCCATCTGTGCAGTCTCCTGGGCGTTGTTACCTTGCGGGCAGCCCTTGGCTCGGGGCAGGAGGCCCCTGGCGCCGGGCGGGAGGTAGAACGTTGTCGGAAAATGGGAAGGTCTCGCAAGGTTCCAGGAGAATCCTCCTGATCGACTGTGACAGCTTTTTCGTGCAGGTAGCCCGCCTGGAGGACCCGGAAGAGGCGGGCCGACACCCCCTTTTGCTGGTCGGTGGACGGAGCAACCGGGGGGTGATCACTTCGGCGTCGTACGCCGCGCGCGAGTATGGGGTCCGCTCCGGGATGCCCACGCGGCGCGCGCTTGCGCTCTGCCCCGGAGCGAAGGTGGTGCCGGTGCCGCGGGGCGCGTGCGTCGAGCGGAGCCGGGCCGTGCGCGCCGTGCTGGAGGAACTGTCGCCGGTGGTGCAGGCGGCGTCCATCGACGAGTTCTACCTGGATCTGAGCGGGACCGAGCGGCTGTTCGGGGGCGAGGAGCTGGCCGCGACGGCGGACCGCATCCGCAGGGTAGTGCGGGAGCGCACCGGGGTCGCGGTGTCGCTGGGTGGCGGGACGCAGCGGGTGGTGGCCAAGGTCGCCACCCGGCTGGCGAAGCCCAACGGTGTGCATGTGGTGGCCCCGGGTGGGGAGGCCGAGTTCATGTCGCGGTTTCGGCTCGCGGATCTTCCCGGGATCGGACCCGCCTTCCTCCGGCAGCTGGAGAAGAGAGGGCTCTGCACCGTTGCCGAGGCGGCCGCGGTCGAGGCGGATTGGCTGGTCCGGTGGTTCGGTCCCGGCCGGGGCCACTGGCTGTGGGAACGCGTCCGGGGAATCGATCCGAGCGAGGTCGACGCCCGCGACCGGCGCAAGTCGATCAGCTCGGAGCGCACCTTCTTCGAGGACCTGGACGATGACGACGAACTGGAACGCCGGATCCTCCAGCTCAGCTGCAATGTCGGCCGCCAGCTGCGGGCGAAGGAATTGAGGGCCAGGACCGTAACCGTAAAGATGAGGGACCACGACTTCACCACGCGCCAGGCCGGCAGCACCCAGCCGGAAGGGCTCGAGACCGACCGCGCGATCTTCGCCGTCGCGACTTCGCTTCTCCATCAGCTCCGCCACCGGCGCAGGACGGGGGTCAGGCTCCTGGGAGTCGGCGTTTCCAACCTGGTGCGCCAGGCCGCGAGCACCCAGCTCGACCTGTTCGGCGCCCGCGCCTCGCTGGAGAGCGAGCGGGACCGCACCATCGCCCGCGCGGTGGACCGCATTCGCAACCGCTTCGGGCGGGAGGCGGTGCGGCCGGCGCGGGTGCTGGAGCCCCCCGGAGAGGGGAACCCACCACGCGACTGATGGCCGCGCCCGTCCCGCAGAGGGCCGGAAAGCCGATCGTCGCAGCGTACCGGGAGCGGCGCGCGCCCCCGACGACCCCCCTACTTGTCCTGCCAGGGCTTCCTCTCGAAGTAGTCCTTCGTCATCGCCACCACCTGGGGCGCCAGGAGACCCAGAGCGATCAGGTTCGGCCAGATGACGAGCGCGAGGAACGCATCGCCCAGAGCCCAGATCACGCTGAGCGGGAGCACCGCCCCCACGAAGTGCAGGATCACGAAGACGATCTTATAGGGGATCACGGCCCTGGCGCCGAAGAGGTAGTTGGCGCAGCGGTCGCCGTAATAGCTCCACGCGATCGCGGTCGAGATTCCGAAGAGCAGCACCGACAGCACCACGATGTAGTGCCCCCAGTCGCCCAGCGGTGACAGGCCGCGACGGAAGGCCGCCATGGTGAGCGGCGCCCCGCTCTCGACCGCCATTCCGTGGAGCGACGTGTAGGTCTGTCCGTCGTCGCCGGTCGCCGTCCCCGTCGCGGGATCGATGATCCCGCTGAATGGCTGCGTCTGCGCCTCGTCCACGTAGAGCATCCCCACGGGGACTTCATGCCACGAAATCTGCGGGTCGTCGGGTCCGGTGGCGGCGTGCGCCCCGCCCTCGATCCGGATCGGCGCGTCGGGCGACATGTCCTCGTAGCCGCCATCCACCTGAACCGCGCGGTATGACAGGTCGCCGCCGCTCAGCGTGATCTCCGTCTCGAAGCGGTCGTTCCAGACGCCCGTCATGATGACCAGCAGCCCGGTCATGGTGCAGATGATGATCGTGTCGATGAAGGGCTCGAGCAGAGCCACGACCCCCTCGGAGACCGGCTCATCCGTCTTGGCGGCCGAGTGCGCGATCGGCGCCGACCCCTGCCCCGCCTCGTTCGAGAAGAGCCCGCGCCGGACCCCCCACATCAGCGTCACCAGGAAGGCCCCGACCCCCGTGCCCGCTACCCCGGCGCTCGGGTTGAAGGCCTCGCGGAAGATCAGCGCGAAGGTCGGACCAACCTCGCCGATGTTCATGAAGATCACGATCAGCGCCCCGAGCACGTAGATCACGGCCATCAGGGGCGCCAGCACGGCGGTCACTCTGCCGATGCGGCTGATGCCCCCCAGAATCACCGCGGCGACGACTCCCGAAGTCACCAGTCCGCTGACCCAGGTGGGAATGCTGAACTGCGTCTCCAGGTTGTCGGCGACCGTATTCGCCTGGACACCGTTGCCCGTCAGGAAGGCCGTGATCCCGAGGAGCGCGGCGAACAGGATGGCCATCCACTTCCAGTTCGGCCCCAGCCCCCGCTCGATGTAGTACATCGGCCCGCCCGATACGGTGCCCGCCCATTCGCCCTCGTGTTCGTGCACGCGGTACTTCTGGGCGAGCGTGACCTCTGAATACTTGGTCGCCATCCCCAGCGCCGCCGTGACCCACATCCAGAAGAGCGCACCGGGTCCGCCCCAGTGGATCGCCAGCGCCACGCCCGCGATGTTTCCGATGCCGACCGTGGCCGACAGGGCCGTGGTGAGCGCCTGGAAGTGGGTGACGTCGCCCTCGTCGTCGGGGTCGTCGTACTTGCCCGACGCAACCGCGACCCCGTGCCGCAGGCGCGTAAGCTGGATGAAGCCCAGCCGCAGCGTGAGGTAAGTCCCGATCCCGAGCAGGATGATAACCATGAGGGGGACGTTCTCGTCGCCGACCGGAATGCCGATCTCGACGAAGTACCTGGTCAGGAGATCGATGACTTGCTGGAGGAAATCCATGGGGTGCAGGCTCCTTGAGGTGACTGGCGGCCGCGCCGCTCAGGAACACGGCTGGTGGGCGCGGGGCAAACTACCACCCTGTCCACCGTGGAAACAACCACGGGCGGTGGGTCCGGTTGCGGCTGCGGCTAACCCCTGGCTGCCCCCGCCGCTCGCAGGAACCGCTTGCACAGTTGCGCCACCCGGGCCTGATCCTTCGTTTCGGCATCCGCCAGGATCACCCGGATGTGCGGCACCAGCCTGGGCTCGCCCCACCGGCATCCGGTGGCGATTTCCGCGCTGCGCGAGTCGCCTTCATCCGCGCCGGTCAGGAGCGCCCACGCGCACGCCTCATCATAGTAGGCGGTTCCGGGCTCCGGCAGACGATAGTCCGGAGGCAACTCCTCCCGGTCTTCCCTTGTGAATGCTCTCGACATGCGACACAATCTGCGGCGCTGACCTGCCCTCGCCAACCCGTCCCCTTTCCCTCACACGACATTGATCATGTCGAAGATCGGCAGGTACATCGCCACGATCATGCCTCCCACCACCACGCCGAGCACGACGATCATCGCCGGCTCCACCGCGGCGATGAGCGCCTCCAGCGCGCTGTCCACCTCCTCGTCGTAGAAGTCCGCGATCCGCTCCAGCATCTCGTCGAGCCCACCGGTCTGCTCCCCGACCTCGACCATCCGCACCACCATGGGTGTGAAGGCCCCCGATTCCTCCAGCGGCCCCGCGATCGTGTTTCCGCCGGCGATGGAGGCCCGCGACTTCATGACCGCGTCGTGGATCACGCGGTTGTCCGCGGTCTTCGCGGTGACCTCCAGCCCCTCCAGGATCGAGACCCCGGAGGCCACGAGCGTACCCAGCGTACGGGTGAAGCGCGCCACGGCCGCCTTGCGCAGCAGATTGCCGAGGACGGGGATCGACAGCATGAGCCGGTCGGCCAGCAGCCGCCCGGGCGCCGTCCTGCGCACGCGGTCGAGCAGGACGATAACGGCGGCGGCGACGGCCAGCAGCACCCACCAGTAGCCCTTGAGGACTTCCGAGGCACCGATCACGAAGCGCGTCGGCAACGGCAGCGGCACCCCCGACGACGCGAACATGGTCTCGAATGTGGGGATGACGAAGACCAGCAGAATGGCGACCGTCGGCACCGCCACTCCCAGGATCATCGCGGGGTACACCATCGCCGTGCGCATCTTGCGGCCGAGCGCACTGTTCTTCTCCAGGAATTCGGCGAGCCGGGCGAGGATCGTGTCGAGGGCGCCCGCCGCCTCCCCGGCGGACACCATGTTGACGCCCAGTTCGGAGAACACCTTCGGGTGACGGCTCATCGCACCCGCCAGGGTATCGCCCGACTCCAGGTCGTGGATCAGGCTGCGGATCACCTTGCGAAACCCCTTGTCGGTCTGGCGCGCCAGGATACTCAGGCTCTGGACCAGGGGAAGCCCCGCGCCGATCATCGTCGCGAAGAGCCGCATGAAGACCACCACCTCGCGCTGCGAAACCCTGTTCATTGCCGCTACCTCCCCTGCACCAGATGCTCAAGTCCCTCCGGCGCAGGCTCGCCGACGGCCCGCAGCAGCTGGACCGGATCCGAGCTCCTCCTCAGCGCCGCCTCCAGCGTCACCTCACCGTTGAGGTAGAGCCTGGCGAGGGCGTCGTTGAGGGTCTGCATCCCGTGCCTCCGCCCCGCCTGCATCAGGGAGCCGGTCTGGTGCACCTTGTCGTCGCGGATCACGGCCCGGACCGCGGCCGTGCACACCAGCACCTCGGCCGCAACCACCCTCCCCCTCCCCGCCGCGCGCGGGATGAGGATCTGGGTCACCACGCCCTCCAGCACGGAGGCGAGCTGGCTGCGAACCTGGTGCTGGCGGTGCGACTCGAAGGAGTCGATCACCCGGTTGACCGATTCGGCGGCGGAGTTGGTGTGCAGCGTCGACAGCACCAGGTGGCCCGTCTCCGCGATCCCGAGCGCGGCCGCCATCGTCTCGGCGTCGCGCATCTCCCCGATCAGGATGACATCCGGATCCTGGCGCATCGCGTACTTGAGCGCGGCGGCAAAGCTGCGCGTGTCCACGCCGACCTCCCGCTGGCGCACGATGCAGCGCAGGTCCGGATGCACGAATTCGACCGGATCCTCGACGGTCAGGATGTGACCCCGCCGGCGCCGGTTGATCTGATCCACCATCGCGGCGAGGGTCGTTGACTTCCCCGAGCCGGTGGGGCCCGTCACGAGCACCAGCCCCCGCGGCCGCTCGGCCATGCGGTTGACAATCGGCGGAAGCCCAAGCTCCTCCAGCGACGCGACACCGAGCGGAATGTGCCGCACCGACATCGCCACGCTGCCTCGCTGGCGAAAGCAGTTGCCGCGGAAACGGGCGAGGCCCTCCAGCGTAAAGGCGAAGTCCAGTTCGTCGCCGACGTCGAACCGCTCCTTCTGTTCGGGCGTCAGGAGCGACGCGACCATCCGCATCGTGTCGCCCGTGTCCAGCCTTCGCCCGCCGGTCATGGCCACCAGGGATCCGTCGATTCGAAGCATCGCGGGCTGGCCGCTCGTGATGTGGAGATCGGAGGCACCACGGGCAACCATCTCCCGCAGGAGAGGTTCCATTCGCGTCCCGGGCCGGTCGTTCGCGTCCATCTTCATCTCCGCACGGTCACCAGGGGCCCGATCCGGGCGAGGGTCTTTTCGCCCACTCCCGGCACCTGCACCAGTTCGTCCACCGCCCGGAAGGGCCCTTTCTCGCTTCGGTAGGCCACAATGCGGGCGGCGATCACGGGACCGATCCCCGGAATCGCCTGAAGTTCGTCCGCCGTGGCCCGGTTGATGTCGACGAGCGCCCCACCAGCCGAACCCTGCCGCGCCGGACTACGCGGCGAAACCGACGCCTGTTCCCGGCGCACACCGTCCGCCGCCGCGACCGCCGACGTTGCCCGGCCCCGTCCCGCGCGGGCCTCCAAGCTTCGAATCGCCGCGGGATCCAATCGCAGAAACGGCCGCAGACGCTCCACCGATGCGGGGCCGATTCCCCGTACCCGCGCGAGGTCCTCCACCGTCCTGAACGGGCCGTTGTCCTCCCGGTTCTGCACGATCTGCAGCGCGCGCGCGGGCCCCACCCCCGGGAGCCGGTCCAGCTCCTCGTCCCCGGCCACGTTGGGGTCGATCGTCTCGCCGGGCTCGAAGGGCCGGCTCCGCCGCTCCTTCTCCTCCACCGCGGCGTCGCCCGCCCCCAGCAGGCTGTCCGCGATGGAGGGACGGTCACCCAGCGGCGACTGCGCCGGCGCGGGCGCGACCACCAGGAACCGGAACACCGCCGCTCCGAGGAGCAGCGCCCCCGCCCAGGTCATGCTCTTCTTCTCTCTGTCGGTCACGCCCCCGCCTCCTTCCGGCTTGGCAGCACTCGAAATCCCGTGCGGGAAGAATGCAGCGAACCCGGGGGCGCCTACATGGCTGGATGGGACTACCTTGGGGCGGCCCCGTTCGAGAGAAGCGAGGAAGTCAGCACAAACTGGCCGAAGACATTGAGTTGCAGCTGCGTGGACCCCGCCTGCTGGCCCACGAAGGAACGCCGGTCCAGGTACCGGATCCGCACCCCCAACTGGAAATCGCGCACCGTGGAGTCCAGAGATAGCGAACCATCGCGCTCCAACTCGTCGATGAACGCGACGCACGGGCTGAGGCGGGAGGTCACCCGGCACCGCACCTCTTCGAGGTAGCGCAGGCTCAGCGTGATGCGCAGCGGCGCCCCCCGTTCGCGCAGGGCCCGGACGGGCGAGCGCATGGAGAGTGTGGCAGTCAACGTGTGAGAGTCGCGCCGCCTCTGCGTGTCCCCGGTCGGATCGGTGCTCTCGCCCCACCCCAGCCGGCCCCGGTAGTCGAGACCCAGTCCGCCGGCAAGCGACATTCCCAGGGTGAGGGGCACCGCATGGTCTTCGCGGAAGCGGTTCTGCTGGGCGCCTGCGCCGAACTCCAGTCCGCGCGTCTCCCGGCGATACCCCGAGCCCAGCGAGAGCCGTGTGACCGCAGGGGCGAGGAACGAGGGCAGCGGCACGTCCCCCACGTTCCCGGCCAGGTCCGGCCACACCCGCTGCAGCACCTCGCGGTCGGAACGAGTATCCAGCGACTGGTTGAGGGAGCGATCGTAGGTGGCGCGGATGATCGCAGAGCCCGGCAGGCGCACGCCGCTCCGAACCTGGACCC
Source organism: Gemmatimonadota bacterium (assembly GCA_022822445.1). GTDB lineage: Bacteria > Gemmatimonadota > Gemmatimonadetes > Longimicrobiales > Gaopeijiaceae > Bin94. Next base: position 53,993 of record JAJEBR010000124.1, read on the forward strand.
GGTCCCTCTCGCTCAGCGTCGAGGCGGAATCCGCACCGATCAGGAGGAAGTCGTCGCGGCGTCCCCACCCCAGTTCATACAGCGTTCCGGGCTCCACCGCATCCCGGTTGAAGCGCGAAGTGATGCCGCCCGTATAGGTGATGCGGAGCGGGTCGAAGTGCGTCCACCACGGCACCCCGCCGGGCGCGCCGCCCCGCCCCATCCGTCCCGGGTCCAGGGAGAAGGCGGCGGTGAGGTTGCGCTGTCCGTCCACGTTGCGCAGCAGCACCAGGACGGTGTCCCCCGGGGTGTGACGGGTCCCGATCAGGTCGGGGTTGCGTTCCGAATAGTAGATCGTCGTCATCTGCACGCTGGTGCTCGCCCAGTCCGAAAGGCGGGGCTGGAAGGCCAGCCGCGTCCGTACATGCCGGTCGACCTCCCAGCCCAGGTCCACGCCGGCCATCCTTCGGCGGGCATCGTCCAGCAGTTCGCGGCTCTCGGCGTCGGCGGCCAGCTCCTCCACCTCCAGCAGGTCCCGGCCGCTCAGCAGCTCCGCCTCCGCCACCACCGATTCCAGGGGACGGAAGGTCACGCCGGCAGTGGCGGTGACCGTTCGCAGCGGCGCCTCCGCCGCCGATGCGAGCGAATCCTCCGGGCTCCTGATGATCCGGTCGAAGCGGAAGGTGCTCAGCTCCCGGCCGGTGACCTCCCCGTCGATGCGGAGGTTCTCGGGGGTCCAGCGTAGGCGGGCTCCCGTGACCCGATCCTCCAGGAAGGAGGGCAGAAGGGCCCGCAGCGCGTTGCCCAACCCTCCCGGGAAGAGGGGCAGGTCCCGGCGAGGCGGCGCTACGGTGTACCCCACGAAGGCGTCGACCCCGTCCCCTTCGCTCTCGGTCGTGATCGTGCGCAGCGAAGAGCGGACCCACCCCACCCTGGCCTGCACTCCGGACAGGACATCGTCCCACACTCCACCGTCCTCGGGAGCCGTGCGCCGCATCGAGAGGTCCACCCGCGTCCGGTCGAAACCGGGGTCGCGCAGCCCATCGAGCCGGTCGGCGCGCACGTCGCTCCGACCCAGGAAGAGGGGGGCCAGCAGGTCTCGCTCGTAGGTCACCGAAAGAGGCAGCTGCAGCCCCCAGGCGGACGGGGCAAGCCGGTCGAGCTGGACCCTGGCGCTGATATCGATGGCCTGGTCGTTCTGGTAGGTGGGGGTCCCGCCCAGCTGGCGGAAGTAGCCGCCCCGGGTGCGCAGCGTTGCCTGAGAGTGCAGGAACTCTCCCCCGCGCAGCTCCGCGTCGACGGCCGACACCAGTCCCGCTTCACGGAATCCGCGGGAGAGACGGAGTTCGTCGACCCAGAATTCCCCGGAGACGGGCCCTCCGGTCTCGTTGAGAACGCCCAGGCTCATCTCGCGCACCGAGGCCAGGTTGGGCGCGCGTCCCCTGTCCTGAAGCACCACCGAGTAGGTGGAGTCGGCCGACCAGAGGACGAGGGGCGGGTCCCCTGGCCGGGGAGGATCGCGGATGAGCCGCTCCTCGGCCTCGCGGCGCAGCATCAGCCACTCGTCAAAGTCGATGACGACCTCGGGCAACCAGTCCCCCTCGTGCACTCTCCCGGGGGTATCCGCCATCTCGAGGGGGGTGCGGTACATGTAGAAGTTGCGGTCGTCGGTTCCGATCCTCACGTAGAAGTAGAGAGGGACCTCCCTGCCGAAGTCGCCGCCCGCGGCCACCGCCCACAGCCTGGCCTCCCGGTAGGAGAGGAAGTCGCGGGGCCGCTGCGGGAATCGGTTGTACACCTCCACCCGGTCGCCGGCGGGGACATCCTCGAAGCGCACGGACAGGGACCGCTCGTTGAACTCGATCCCCTGCCCCGCGATCGCGGCGGTGGGATCGTCGAGCTGCTCGATGACGCCGGGGGGCGATGCGTAGCCGTCGCCAGCGGTGAGTTTGGAGACCGGGCTCACCTCAACCCGCCCCGCCAGGGACGCCTCGCTCCCTCCGAGACCCGTGAGCACCCCGGTCGCGGAGCGCTTGATCCAGGTCGAACCGACGATCGACATGCGTGCGAGCACGAACGAGTCCGCGCGCCCGCCAGTCACCGTGAAGCGGAGGTGCCGCACCGCGCGCAGTTCGGCGTCGGTGATCGGACCGCCCACGTCGACCGCCGCCGGATCCCGCACCGGCACGCGATAGAGGCGGAAGTCGGTGCCGGTCTCGTTACGGTCGCGCACCAGGAACGGCGAGCTGCCGTCCAGGGGGATCACGAAGCGCCGGTACCGCTCCAGCGTATCGAGGTTGCCGTCCTCGTCCAGATCCTCCGAGTCCGGGCGGCCGTTGCCCCGGGTACAGTTCGCGTCGGGGTCGCCAAGCCGGTAGACGCGCGCCCGCTCCGCGAGGCAGTCCTCGTCCCAGACGCCTCGCCCGTCGGTGACCGTTCCCCACACCTCGCCCCGCCGCGGATCCGCCTCCTGGTCCAGCAGGCCCAGCCCCCAGGGCACACCCGACCCGGCCTTGCGCCCATTCACGGCTCCCGCCGCGTCGGCGAAGAATGCGTCCTCGCTCACGATCCCCAGATCCAGGACCAGGGAAAGAAAATCCCCGTCCCGCACGTAGAACTCCATGAAGTCGCTCTTGGTCAGGTCCGTACCCGTGGGGCTGAGTACGGTCGTGATCGACGACCAGCCCCGCTCCGCTGCCACGTCCCCGCTCTGCGGCCGGAACCGCACGAAAAGCCCCGGTTCGCGCAGCACGCTCCCCGTGGTCCGGATCTGCTGGTCGATCTCGGTGTTGGGGTTGAAGCCCTGGAAGACGCCGAGGCTGTCGCCGCCGACATCCTCCCGGATCCAGGTGTGCTGCCAGGTCATCGCCGCCAGGTTGTCGGCCGAAAGCAGCGGGGGAAGCGTGCCCTCGGCGCCATCGTGGAACGCCGCGGCGCTTCCCCTCCGCCACTCCTGGCTCCGGAGTGACAGCAATCGCGCGTTCAGTCCGTCGTAGTCGTCGATATAGACATCGCCCTGGGTATTCGGATTCGGTAGTGACACCGCGGCCTCTCCGTTCAGGCGAACGCTCGATTCGCCACCGACATCCAGCCCGGGAACGGCGTCCAGCATGCGCGTGAGCAGCGGCGCCCCCAGGTTCAGGTTGGCGTTGACGCCGCCCAGAGCGACCGCCCCCGCCTCGACGCCAAGCTGGGGGCGCCGGACCAGCGCGTGATCCGTCTGGTAGAGTCCGACAAGGTTGAAGGCCCCGTAATCGCCCATGTCGTAACCCGCGTTCACGCCGAAGACCGAGGACGGCGCGACCGGAAAGAAGCTGCGCTGCTCCCAAGACACATCCAGGAACCGTCCCGGGTTGGCCGCCAACAGCGCCTCCGGGTTCAGAAGCGTCAGCAGTCCGGCATCGTAGTCGATCGTGTAGTCCACCCCGCGCAGCAGCGCCCGGTCGGAGAGCGTGACCCGTTCCGTGCCCTCGCGGATCCCCACCGCCTCGAGCGCGAACGACGACACCGTCCCCTCCCCCTGCACCTGGTACGACAGGTTGAGCCGGAAGACGCCCCCGTTCTCCCGCTCGAAGGGATCGGGATCCCGGTAGATGCGTTCGTTCCGGTTCGCGCCCAGGATCCGCCGCGCCTCCATCGTGTCGACCGGCACGCTCCGCAACGGGGCCGGGGACGCGAAGGGCTCCAGCGTCGGGAACACGATGAATGTCCCCCGGACCGGCGGCTGGTCCTCGAAGGAATCGAGCGCGGGCCGATAGATCTGGGACTCGTCGATGCGTTCCGACGGGGACTCCTCATCCAGCCCGAAGAGACGCAGATAGGTAAGGTCGTCTCCGTTCGGGCGCCTCGCGAAGGTGCGCCCCGCGCTCTCCTCGCCCAGCGAGATCGAGAGTTCGACGGATCCCGGATCGACGTCCCCCGCCGACGTGACCCGGTACACCTGGTGCATCTCCGTCGGCCAGGTCGGGCGGCCGGGCTGGTGCTGGGCGGACGTCGCCTTGAGCATTCTCAGGCGCGGCCTTCCGCCCGCCCGGTAGATCCTCTCCGGATTGTAGGTCCCGACGGTGTCGCCGGCCTCGGTCAGGTAGGTCACCCCGAGGATCTCGTCCGGCCCGAGGGGCACGCGCAGAGCGACCCACAGGCCGCTCGGGTGGACGACGTAGTCCTGGCCGGGCCGCAGATACTGGAACCAGGCCGATTCGATCACGGTGTCGGGGCCCGCGCCCGCGACGGCGTCGGCCTGGATGTACCCTTCGACCTGCTGCCTCGCGTACAGGTCGATCGCGGAACGGTACAGCTGGATCGGATCCGCCCCGGGGGTGGCCGTCGGCGGCGCGTCGGCCCGGGAGAGCGAGAGCACGTCGATGTGCGGGTATCCCCGAAAGTCGGCGGGATCGAAGAGGAAGAAGAACTGGCCCTCCAGGTAGTCCGCATCGTCCAGGACGAGCGTGTCGCTCCGCGAGTACCCTCTCCCGGAACTCTCCAGCCGAAACCTCCGGGAGGTCACCTCGCCGGCCTGCTGTGCCCACACGGAGCGGACGTCCACCGGACCCGCCCGCAGCGTCGCCTGGAAGCCGAAGTTGCCCGCGGGCACGGCTTCGCGCAGGAACCGGGACGACGGCAGATCGAACCGCACGTCCCCCACCTCAAAGCGCTGGAAGACCTCGCCGGGGAGCCCCTGATAGTGGATGTTGAGCCGGTTCGCTCCCTGGAACTCGCGGGCCTGGTCGTAGTCCACGTCGACCACGATGCGGTCGGTGATGGTCCCGTCCGCGGTGGCCGCGAAGCGGATGTCCGGGGTGATCCGGGGCAGCAGCGACACCTCGCAGGTGATCTGCACGGTCTCGTCACAGGGCCGAAACGCGGTCCAGTCCCCGCCGATCTCGCCGGTGCCTCGCAGGGAGAAGCCCAGATCCGCGAATTCGTTGACGAAGCGTCCGGGGGCCGCCCCCTCCCGAGCCCCCGGCGACCGAGCTCGCGGGTCGGGAATGTCGAGGAACCCGAACGGAAGTCCCAGGGCGCCGAAGCGCAGCGCTCCGTCCGCCGTCCAACCCGGGCCCGGCCGGGACTCCGGGGGAAAGCCCGCCAACGGGGAGATGAAACGGGTCACCGGGATGCGGGCCCGCCCGAGGCGCAGGAACAGCACCGGCCGCGGCGGCGGTGAGAGCAGCGAGGAGGCATCCTCCCGAAGCCCCGGCATGATCCACAGGACGGTGTCCCGGCGCGGAGGCGTCTGCTGCGCGCCCGCACTCCCACCCGCCGCGTGGACCAGCAACGCGGCGGTCGCCGTGGCCAGTGTATATTTCATGATCAGGAACCGGTCCCCAGGGGCAACCCCGCGAGGCGGCTGCGCAATCCATGGAATACCCATCATGACGATACTGACCCGCTACCTGCTGCGCGCGCACATAGGCCCGTTCCTGTTCGCCTTCACCGCCCTCACGGGGCTGCTCCTCGTGAACGCGGTGGCCGAGCGGCTCGAGGGCCTGGTCGGCAAGGGCCTCCCGGTCGAGATCATCCTCGAGGCCGTCGTGCTCATGCTGCCGCACACCATCGCGCTCACCCTTCCCATGGCGCTGCTCACCACGGTCCTGTACACCTTCAGCGAGCTGGCCACGCACAACGAGATCGTGGCGATGTCCGGCGCGGGCGTCCAGCCCCGCAGACTCTTCCTCCCGGTCCTGCTCTTCGGGCTCTTCATCGGCGCGGTCACCTTTCTCTTCAACGACAGGATCCTGCCGGAAGCCAACCACAAACTCAAGAACCTCCGCAGTTCCATCCAGCAGAAGAGCCCCACCTTCCAGCTGAACGAGGGCGTGGTCAACCTCATCGAGGCCCGCGACGGCGTGGGCCCCTACTTCCTGATCGTGGATGCCATCGACCCGGTGACCTCCGAACTCACCAAGGTCGTCATACATGATATGAGCCAGCAGGGCATTCGGCGCACCACCTACGCCGCCCGCGGCGAGATGAAGCTCAACGCCAGCTTCACCGATCTGCACCTGCGGCTCTTCGAAGGGTACACCTACGAGGTGAAGAGCCGGGAGGAGGAAGGGTTCGCGCGCACCACCTTCGCGGAGCAGCTCTATGTGATGCGCGGCGTCGGCGACCTCTTCGAGGACGCGAGCACCGACACCCGCAGCGACCGGGAGATGTCGATCGCCATGCTCGTCGATTCCCGCGGCAGGCGCTTCAGCGAAATGGAGGGCATCCGGGAGGAGTCGCTGTTGACGGCGGGCAGGGCGGTCGACCGTGCGCTCGGGCGCGGAGAGGTGTCGGACTCGGCCCGCGCGGCCACCCCGCGGTTCCGGCCGGGCGGCGTCCCGGGCGGGCCGGTGCTGCCCCGCGACGAGGTGTCGCAGTCGGTGGCGAGCACCGCCCGGGCGGAGATGGGCCGCTACTCGACGTCCTACCGCTTCGCCAACCAGGCCGGTGTGGAGATCAACAAGAAGCTCGTGATCTCGACGTCGTGCATCATCTTCGTGCTGATCGGGGTCCCGATCGGGATACGCTTCCCGCGGGGCGGCGTGAACATGGTCATTGTCGTGTCGTCGATCGTCATCGGCGTCTACCAGATCGGTCTGACGAACGGGGAGGACTGGGCCGACCGGGGACTGGCGAATCCGTTCTGGAGCATGTGGACACCGAGTCTGATCTTCCTGGTTCTGGGGATCTTCCTGGTGTCGCGGATGGGACGTTGGACCGCGGCGGTCCGCGGCGGCGGCTGGCGGGAGATCTGGCTCGGCACCAGACGGCTGTTCGGGCTGATCCCGCTCAGGCCTGGCAGGAGGGCGCCCGCGTGATCGCTCGCGTTCGGCCGGGCACGCCACGCCCGGTGCGGCATCGCATCAGGGGACGCGGCGCATGATTCGCATCCTGGACCGGATGGTCGCGCGCACCTTCACCGTCCGCTTCCTGCTGTTCGTCACCAGCGTGCCGGTGCTCTTCGTGCTCAGCGACCTCACCGAGCGGCAGGACCAGCTGATCGACCGGGGGCTGTCGGTCGGGGAGATCGGGCTGGGGTACCTGTACCAGATTCCGCACTTCATCGTGTGGGCCTCGCCGATCGCCGCCCTCATCGCCACCGTCTTCACCGTCCATTCGATGACCATCCACCGGGAGATCCAGGCCGCCAAGGCGGGGGGAATCTCCTTCCACCGGCTGGTCCTGCCGGTCCTCCCGGCCGGAATCCTCATGACCGGCGGCGCCTTCCTGCTCAGCACGGTGGTGCCCGCGCTGAACCGGCGGGCCGCCGAGATGCTGGGGGACCGGCAAACCTACGGGGACTTCCGCACCGAGTTCGTCCACCAGCTGGAGACCGGGGGGACGCTGAGCATCCAGCAGCTCTTCAACCAGGAGCTCACCGGCGTTACCCTCGAGGACCGGGCGGAGGACGGCACCCTGCACCACGTCTGGGCCAGGCAGGGAGACTACACCGCGGCGGACGGCTGGACGCTCCAGTCGGGCAAGCTGCGCGTCGTGCGTCCCGACCAGTCGGAGACCGCCTACACCTTCGAGCGGTACCGGCGAAAGGGATTGATCACGCCGCCCGATCAGCTGCTCGACGATCCGCCCGACGACCAGGAGCTGGGCTACCACGAACTCGGGGAGCGGGCCGAGGCGCTGCGCCGCTCCGGAGGCAACCCCGACAAGCTGTTCGTCAGGCGCGCCCAGAAGCTGTCCATCCCGGCGGCCACCCTGATCATCGTCCTCTTCGGCGCCCCCCTGGCCACCACCGTCAAGAAGGGCGGGCCCGCGGTGGGCGTGGGGCTTTCGCTCAGCTCGACGATCCTCTACCTGATGATGCTCCGGCTCTTCGAAGCGATCGGCGCCTCGGGCGGCCTGTCCCCCTTCTGGGCCGCGTGGTCCCCCAACTTCTTCTTCCTGGCAGTGGGGGTCGTCCTGCTGTGGCGCGTTCGCACGTGACCGGCCCCGGGCGGCAAACGCCCTCGCCAACGTGTCGCCGCCGCCCCGGCGGATCCCGTGACATGCGCGCGTCGGCGCATCCGCGGCATCTGCAACCATGCTGCGGTCCGTCGGCCGCCACAGCGCGCAACCGCGGCACACGCCATGGCGGGAGGCGAGCAAGGCCAGTAGGTTTTTCCCACAAGAGCGTTGAACCACAAGCAGGAGGCTTAGCCGAATGAGGAAGGAATGTTCGAACCTGGCAGCGCGCCGGCGAGCCAGGTGGCCGCTGGGCGCCCTGCTTCCGCTGGTCGCCCTGCCGGCGTGTATTGAAGTGGATCCGCCTCCACCTCCGCCGCCGGACGACCCCGTGCTGGCGTACGCGATGTTCCCCGCGAACCTCTCCCCGGACGAGTTGGTCGTGGAGCGGGGCGATGTGATCGAAATCCTCGGCCAGCCGGTACCCCCCAGTGTAACGCCGGATCACCAGGTCAACTTCGCCAACCACTTCCTGATCGAGTGCGTCGCGAACGAGGAGGAGCACCAGAGCCAGTACTGGCCTCCGTGTTCCCTGGCGGTCTCGGAAGGATACGTGATCATCGACCGCGGGGTCGGCAACCAGATCGGGGCGGTCAGTTGCAACGCCATCCTCAACTACGTGCCCGGTGGCCCGATCAACCCGACCGTGAGCCACTGTCTTGAAGGGGTGACCGACTACGAGCGGGCCCAGGGCCCGGGCGTGCAGTGGGCGGGGGGGGTGTGGAGGATCACCGGATGCGATCCCACCTGGGTCACCTTCCGGCACGGACCGTCCGTCGCGATCCCGCCGACCGGCTCACCCTCCATGGCCGCGCTCTCCGACACCACGCGCATCACGGTGGCCCAGCCCTGCGTGGGTGGATGAAGCCTGGCTAACGCCAACCTGGCCGACCTCGTTCGGCGCACGTTGCAAACCCGGCGGCCAGCACCCCTTCGCAGACCTCCTCCACCGGCCCATGGAGGGTGACGGTCCAGTCCTCGCGCAGTTCCACCTCCATTGTGCCGCCCTCCATCCGCACGGCGGCCCGCCCATGCGGCATCAGCCCGGCGCGCACGGCCGCGGCCACCGCCGCGCAAGCCGACGTCCCCGACGCCAGCGTCCGCCCCACCCCCCGCTCCCAGATGCGGATTGCGATTTCGCACCCGGCGGGCGTGCACGCGAACTGGACGTTGGTGCCGCGCGGGAAGGCCGCGCTGGCGGCGATCAGCGGCCCGTAGTGGTCCGCCTCGGCGCGGCTCCATCCGTCGGCGAACGCTACGGCATGGGGATTGCCTACCGAAACGGGGAGCACCACCACCCGGGACCGCCCACCCCCCTCCCCCAACCGCACCGCGCCCCCCGCGCGCGCCGCCTCACTCGCGCGCACTCCCTCGCCCCCGCACCACCCCGGCCCGGCCCGGCCCCCACCCCCCGCCCCACCCCCACCATCCGGGCCCGGCAGCGCCAGCCCCACCATCCCCCGCCCGTCCACCGCCGCCGGATCCACGAACGGCGGCCCGGTCGGAAACCCCACCTTCCCCATCTCCACGCTGGCGTCCCAGGCGCCGTCCTCGCGCGGCCCCGACACGCGCAGCCGCACCCGGTCGCCCCCGACCGTGACCGGAAACCACCCATCCGGCGCGGCCCCGCGCCGCCGCAGGAACACGCCCGCGATCCTGAGTCCGTTCCCGCTGCGCTCGAATTCGCCCCCGTCCGGGTTGAACATTCGCAGGCGCGGCTCCCCATCCTCCCAACCGGCCTCCACGACCACGATTCCATCGCCTCCGGGGCCGCGATGCCGGTCGCAGATCGCCCCGATCAGCCCCGGTGTCAGCGGCGCCCCCCGGCCTTCCTCGAAGACGAGGTAGTCGTTGCCGTGGCCGTGCGCCTTGAAGAAGCGGGGCAGGATGCGCGGCGGGCGGCCCTCCCGGGCGGGATGGGGTGCGGACAAGGCTCCGGGGCCTCCTTTCAGCCGACGGGCAGGGTTCGGTCGCGTACGTGCGGAAATCTACCAGATCGGGGCGTCGCCGGGCTCGGCGAGGGGCTTCCGGCTGACCCGGCCCGGGCTTTTGCCCGACTGACCCGCAGCTGACCTCACCCGCCTGGCCCGCTTGACCTCCCCCGCGCCGCCGCCCGCCCGAAGCGCGCCTCTCGCTCTCGCCCGCCGCCTACCCCACCGCCGTCGCCGCCAGCACCACCACAAGCACCACCACCGTGAGCGGCGTGCCCAGCCGCGCGTAGTCGCCGAAGCGGTAGCCGCCGAGTCCGTAGACCATCAGGTTGGTCTGGTAGGCGACCGGCGTCATGAACGACGCGGAAGCGGAGAGCGCAACCGCCACCGCGACCGTCCGCACGTCGATCCCGAAGCCGGCGCCGGTGGAGATCGCGATCGGGAGCACCAGCGCGGCGGCCGCGTTGTTGGTGATGACGGAGCTGAGCGCGACCGTCGCGATCACGATCCCCGCCATCGCGCCCTGCGCCCCGAAGCGCCCGAAGCCGTCGGTCACCACGCGGGCGGCCGCCTCCCCCAGCAGGGAGCTCTCCACCGCAGCCGCAAGCCCGAAGGCCGCCCCGATCACCACGATCACGTCGAAGTCGATCGAGTCCTTGGCCTCGTTGGGGGTGAGGATGCCCAGGCCGACCAGCGCGAGCGCGCCCAGCAGCGAGAGGTGCAGGATCGGGAGGACGCCCAGCCCCGCCCCCAGCACGATCGCGGCGCCGATCGCGACGACCGTCCAGGCGTTGCGGGTCGGCTCCGGCGAGGGCGCCCCGAGGAGCGACAGCAGCGCGAAGTCGTCGCGGTCCCGCCAGCGCGTTCCGAACCCCCGGTCGGCGATGACGAGCAGGGTGTCGCCGGGCTTGAGCGGGGTGCGCGCCAGGTGGCCGCGGATGGGTTCGCCGGAGCGGTGGATGGCCAGAACCGTCGCCTGGTAGCGTGCCAGGAAGGTGACGTCGACCAGCGAGTGGCCGACCAGCGGAGATTCGGTCGCCACGACGGCCTCGAAGCAGGCGTGCCGCGGGCTGCGGAACTCGTAGGGCAGGTGCGGCTGCTGCGCCGACGCCAGCCCCGAGATGTCGTGCAGGCCGAGAACCGTCCCCGTGTCCCCGATGAGGGTCAGGAAGTCGCCCCCCCTGAGCACCTTGTCCGGGGCGATCTGGCCCGCCCCCTCTCCGTCCCGCTCGAAGTAGACGATCCGTGCGTCCTCCGGCAGCAGCCCCTGGGCGTGGCTCACCGGTTGGCCGTCGAGGGGCCCGCCCGGCTCGACGATCATGCGTACCGAGAAGCTGCGTCCGCCCGAGCGTGCCTCTTGCCGGGGCGGCCGGCGATCCGGGAGCAGGTTGGGAGCGGCGAGCGCGTTGATCACGAGGCCGACCAGCGCGATCGGCAGCGCGATGCGGGTGAGCTCGAACATCGTGAAGGGCTCGTACCCCTCGGCCTGCAGGAGGCCCGACACCACGAGGTTGGTCGACGTGCCGATGAGCGTCGTCATCCCCCCCAGAATCGCCGCGAAGGAGAGCGGCATGAGGTAGCGGGAGGCCGAATCGCCGCGCCGGTCCGCCCACTCGTCCACCTGGGGGGCGAGCATGGCGATGATGGGCGTGTTGTTCAGGAACGCCGAGGCGGCCGCCACCGGCACCGTCAGCCGGAGCAGCGCCAGCCGCACACTCTTCCCCGCACCCAGGGTGGCGCGCACGATCGGCTGCAGCGCGCCGCTCTTCTCGACCGCGCGCGCGAGCACGTACAGCGCCGCGACCGTGATCGGCGCAGGGTTGGCAAAGCCCTGAAAGGCCTGCGCGGGGGTCAGCACCCCCACGACCAGGAGGATCACGACGGCACCCATGAAGGTCACCGCCGGCGCAACCAGATCGCGGGCGAGCAACACGACCGCAACCACAATCACCGCCAGCGTCAGCCAGGCTTCCCAGCTCATGTTGGTCCCACGGCGGGCAGCCTCCGCGGCGGCGGTCGCTTGTCAGGGTTGGTTGGAAATGGCCGGCGGCCCCGGCAGGCTAGACCCCGAAGAGCAGGCCGACCACCATGTGGATCACGAACATCGCCAGCGCAGCCGCCAGCGCCGCCCCGAAGTTCCTCACTTCGAATCCCCGCACCACCGCCGCCGTCATCTTCAGCATGAGGGCGTTGATTACGAACACCACGAGCCCGAGGGTCAGCATGGTCAGCGGCAACAGGATCGGCGCGAAGAAGGTCCAGACCAGCTTGTTCCCCAGGGCGAGCACCACCGCGCTAACGATGGCCGCTCCCCAGCCCTCGATTTCGACGCCCCGAATGACCCTGCTTACCAGGAAGAGCACCCCGGCGCTGACCAGCGTGCCCACGACGATGTTCAACAGAAATCCCACGATGCCGGTCAGCGTGCCAATCAAGTCCACGGCTTCAAGCCTCCATTTGGTCCGTTTGCGAAGTTGTCAGATATATCTACAGACGAGCGGCAGGGGCGCAAGGTTTCGCGCGGACCGGCCGCCTACGGGATCAGCGCCCTCCTTCCCGTATTGCGCACGATGAAGAGCCCGTCGCCGGTGCTCGTCATCACCACCACGCCGCTCTTGAAGTACGGGTAGTTGCTCCAGGAGGCGCCGCCGTACGGCGAGTTGTCGAAAAATGCGATCTCGACGGGATTGGTGGGGTCGGTGATGTCCAGGATCCTCAGCCCCGCGCCGTAGTTCGACTGGTACATCAGGTTGCCGAGGATGTAGAGGTTGTGGTCGGTGTCCGGGGTCTCGGCGATGTACTCCGCCGCGAGGAACGGTTCGTCGAGGTCCTCGAGATCCCAGATCAGGGTGCGCGTGCCCTCGACCAGCCCCTGCGGCTCGTCGCCCTCGTCGTTCATGTAGAAGAAGCGGTGATCGTCGGTGAGCCACCCCTGGTGCGCGTACGCCGCGTGCGGATACGTCGCGAACGAGATCGCGACCGGGTTGTCCTTGTCGGTCACGTCGGCGATGCTGAGCGCGTCTTCGTTCGACCCCAGGCAGATCTCGCGGCCGCGGTACTCCTCGTCGGGGCCGTGGTAGACGACGCACTGCGCGTCGTGGGAGTAGCCGGTGCCGCGCCGGCCCGTGTTGGTGTCCGCGAAGCAACCCGCGAAGACCGGGCTGGCGGGCTCGCTCAGGTCGAGCATGTGCAGCCCGCCGCCGCAGGTCTCGCCGCCCCCGCTCGCGCCCACGACGTACGCGAAGGGCGTCGCCGGGTTGATGACGATGTTGTGGGCGCTGGCGATTCCGTCGTAGTGGAAGTCGGGCTCGAAGGTGACCGGATCGCCGCTCACGTCGCGCAGGCGGCGCAGGTCGAAGACCTGGACGCCGTGCTCGCCGGCGCCGTCGGCCACGATGTAGGCGTGGTCGGCGAAGACCTTCATGTCGCGCCAGATCGCGCTGCGCGAGCCCGGCGTCTTGGGAAGGTTGCCGAGCATGACGGGGTTGTAGGGGTCGGTGAGGTCGACGAAGGCGGTTCCGTCGGTGCGCCCCACGATCGCGATCTCGCGTCCGGTTTCGGGGTCCGTCCACCCCCACAGGTCGTTGACCCGCGCGCCGCGCCCTCCGGCCAGATCCTTGATCGGCAGGAAGGAGATGATGTTGACGTTGTTGCACTCGTACCCGGCGGCGTCGCTCTCCACGCAGGGGATCTCCTCGTCCAGTCCGGTGATGGCGGGAAGGCCGCGGTGCTCGCCGATCACGAGCTGCCCGGCGCTCCATCCCATGGCCCCGCTGCGCTCGGCGATGACCACGCCGCCCGCCCGCTCGTCGATCCCGCTGGCGCCGACAGCGGCCACGTCGCCGCCCACCGCCAGCGAATTGCCGTACGACGCGTTCGCCGCCAGACCCTGGCCGGCCGATTCGGTTGCGCCGGTCCACTCGCCCGCGGCGTCCCGGGTGAAGCGGTAGACGCTCCCGTTGCCGTTGCCGGAGCCGGGGGCGCCGACCCAGACGATGTCGCCGTCGAAGCCGATCGCCGAGCCGAAGCGCGAGCGCACGCCGCCGCTGAAGGGGACCAGGGTGGCGCCGCGCTCGACCGAGCCCCTGCCGGCATCGATGGCGAAGGTGAGCACGGCCCCCATGCCGGGCGAGGCGTTGGGCGCGCCCACGAGGGCGAGGCTGTCCCGGAGCGCGATGGACGACCCGAAGCCGCCCCCGTCGCCGACCTCTTCCGGCGCCGTGAGGGGGCCGAGTGCGGTGATGGTCCCTGTAGCGGGATCCAGCCGGAGCGCGTGCACCTCCACCGGGGTCTCGGGGCCTCGCGCCGTCGCGACCAGGGCCAGGTCGCCGCTAAGCGCCAGGCGCGTCCCGAAGCGCTGTCCCGCGCCCTCGGGGCGGTAGCGGCCGGCCTGCGACCATCCCGAACCGCTCTGCACGAAGAGGTAAACGGCTCCGGCACCGTCGTCCTCACCCGGCGCCGCGACGAGCGCGACGTTGCCGTCCAGCGCCACGGACGCCCCGAACGCGGCGTCCTCCGATGGCGTACCGGAGCCGAGCCGCGCGGCCTCGCTCCACCCCCCCCGCCCGTCGGCGCGGAAGACGAACGCCGCGCCCGCGCCACTCTCCCAGCGCGGCGCGCCCACGATCGCGAGAGCACCCCCGGCATCGAGCGCGCTCCCGAAGCCATCGGGCGGCCCGCCGACCGGCGACGCGCTCAGCCGGGCCACCTCGCTCCAGCTTCCGGCCGCCTGCCCATAGACGTACACGACACCCGGCAGCGCGGCGGCACCGGGCTCGCCGACAAGGACCTGGCCGCTGCTCACGGCGACGCTCCCTCCGTACTGCTGGGCGCGGAGCCCGCCGTCCGGTGTGAAGGCGGGAGCGGCCGACAACGCTAGCACGGTGAGGGCCGCAAGGGCGGAAAAGGACGGAATGCGGTGGGTCTTCATGATGGCTGGCCTCGCTCCTGGCTGGGGTACCGATCGGCCTTCCAATGTACACCCGACCAGCCAACGGGGGCCACCGGCCATTCCCGGTAGTCGCGGGTTCGGGGGCCTATCCGCGGGTGTCCGCGCGGCGAGGAGCCGGTGCTGGGCAAAGCCGGATCCGGCCTTGCCGCCGACGCACCGACCCGGCCGGGGCACCCCTCAGCGCTTCACGCCCGTGCGCACCTCCATGAAGAGATCGGCGTAGACCTGCCGGAAATCTTCCTTGACCGACCCGGGCAGAGGTGCCGGATGCCAGCCCCGGCCGACCCGGTCCCGGCTCGTGACCTCGTTCTGCAGCTCCCAGGTGATGCGGTACACGGCCCCGCCACCGAACTCCGGCTCAAGCGCCCGGCCGCGAAGCACGAAGCGGTTGCGCGCATTGGACACGCCACGGACCTCCTCCTCCGCCACGACCTCGCGCTCCACCCAGTTGCTCTCGTAGTAGAGCTCCTGGACGCTCTGTTCACGCCGGTTGAGGCGAAACGAGTGCTTCTGGACGATCAACTGGACGCCGGATTCCAAGGTGGCCGGAGTAAGCCGGCCCAGATCCTCGCGCCAGTAGTTCCGTGTGACCTCGCTAACGCCCATGGTGCCGACGCACCCTGCCATCAGGACGGTCAGCAGAACAACGCAGACGGGAACAGCCGACGGCCGGGATGACATCCCCGGACGCGGCCGTTCCCGCCTCATGTGAGTCGTCCTCACCGGTCAGGTCAGCGTCTCACGCCCGTCCTGACCTCAAGCGTGAGATCGGTGAAGATCGGGCGGAACTCCGCGATCACCGAAGCCGGCACAATGTCGGGGTGCCAGTTCGAGTTGGTCTCGGTCGTTACCTCGTTCGCCAACTCCCAGGTCATCCGGTAGTTGTCGACGTTCCCGACGCCCGACTCCACGCCTCTGATCAAGATGCGGTTGCGAGCGTTGGTGACGCCCCGCACCTCCTCTTCGGCCACGATGGTGCGGGCGACCCAGCTGAACTCCCAGCGGACCTCTCCACCCTCGCGAAACCGATTCTCCAGGCGAAGCGAGTGCTTCGGAGTGATCTTGGCGAGCGCTTCGTCGATGGTCGCCGTATTCAGGCGACCGAGGTCCTCGCGCCAGTAGTTCCGGGCCACCGGGCCCGCGGTCGCGCACCCGGCAACGCCGAGCAGCATGACCGCGAGCGCGACGCCGGCAACCCCCGGCCGGATGGCCGTCCGGGGGTGCCTGCGTCCCGATGCGAACCCGCTAGCGGCGTCTTTCGATCGCTTCAGGGTCAGCAGCATTTTCGTGTACCTGTCTCCACAGTTCGTGGGCTCTCAACTTCTTGCGGATGCCTTCCGGCGTGACATCGTCGAGGATGTCCGGTGCCGAACTGTTTCCACCGGGCCCGCCGAAGGTGTAGATCTCCATCAACAGGAGATCGAGTTCGATGCCGGGAATCGGCAACTGCGTCCAGCTGTGCTGAACCAGGTCGCCCCACCCGCGGTCGTCGAAATACTCGGTCGCCATTCCGTAGTTGAACAGCTCGATCCGCTTCTCGTACTTGTACGCCTCCCAGAGGTTGCCGCAGGAGCCGTCGTTCATCTTCGGCACGCAGCGGTCGCCCCCCGGCGCCACGCCGTTGGGATCGGTGAACGGCGGCAGCTCGCCGTTGGCGCGGGACATGTTGACGTGCTCCATCAACGCGGCCGTGTTGCCGAGGTGGTAGTTCGCCTCCGCGGCGATGATGTCCAGCTCCAACTGCGTCATGTCCGGCCAGACGGTCTCGTAGCGGTAGTCGTACCACAGATAGGCCCAACGCCAGTCGATGTAGTTGGAGTAGTGGTAGATGCCACGGTCCGCCGGGAAGGGGCTGCTGCCCATGTAGCGGAAGAACTTTCCGCACATGGCACTGTCGTTCGGTGCCGGGCACGGCCCGGTCGGCTTGATCCGGACGTCGTCGGTGTCCATGTCGAAGGGAGTGCGCTGGTCCAGCGGCGCGTTGATCCACCTCTGGTATTCGCCCGACGCGTCGGCCGGCCCGATCCTGCGGTAGTCGGCCCGGGCCCAGCCGGTGAACCACGCGAGGTAGGTCTTGCCGTAGTGATAGATCCAGTTGCCGCCCGTTTCACGGACTCCGCCGTAGGTCTCGGAGATGCCCATCTGGGCGTCCGCGAGGATGGCCGACCAGTTGAGCGCCTGGCGCTCCGCCGGGGTGCGCGGAACCTGCGTCCGGTAGCGTGTGCGCATGGCGCGCGCCACCTCCGCCATCCGGTCCCCGTCCCAGTCGTGCTGGAATCCGACCCAGAGGTCCGGGATCGTGAAGTTGGCGCCCTGGGCGCCCTGAATCACCTCGGCGTACAGCTCCTCGGCCTTCGCCCAGACCTGGTCGTAGGGAACCGGTTCGAGGGTGCCCAGTTCGTCCGCCGACACCTGTTCGGTGACCAGGAACGCCTGGTCGTGTATCACGGCCAGGTTGGAGAAGTTCAGTGCCTGGATCAGCTTGCCGAAGAGCTGCAGTCGCAACGTGTTGTCCGGCGCCTCCGGACCCTCCTGGATACGGAGTCCTCCGTCGATGGCGAGCAAACCGTCGCGCGCCGCCGCAAGAGACGCGTACGACTGCTGCCACGGAAGCCTGGCCACCGCGTTGCTGCCGTAGGACGCGTCGTTGTTCCAGGCGACGCGGGGCTCGGAACAGTTGTCGCGCATCCCGAAGTTGCCCCACGACGAGGAGTGGGAGTCGGCGACGCAGCTCATCGCCGCGCCGGGGTACAGGCCCTGGGCGGTATACTCCCAGGTGGAGAACCCGCCCGAGACCAGGGCCTCGACGTCACCGGGGGTCCGGATGGCCCGTTCCCGGTCCGGGGCGTTCAGGTTCTGGACCTCGAGATCGAGGCACGCGCTCGCGGTAAGCAGCACCGCGGCACAAAGCCCGACCATCGAGCTCAGTTTCTTCATTCTCATTGGATTGATGTCCCTTTCTGTCCTAGAACGTGAACTGAACGCTGAAGCTGACGCGGCGCGGATTCGGATACTGGTAGCTGTCGACGCGGGAGATGATGCCGCCGACCTCCGGATCGAAGCCCGAGTAACCCGTGAAGGTGTACATGTTGCGGCCGATCAGGTTGATCTCGGCCCCCGTCACCCGGCCCGCGAAGATCGCATCGAGCCAATCGGGGTTGATCGAGTAGCGAACCGAAAGCTCCCTGAGCTTGATGTAGTCGCTCTTCTCGATGAACCAGTCGTTGTCAGCGTTCGTGTTGTAGAGGAGCTGGTAGTACTTGACCGGCTTCTTGTGCGAGTCGGCCTTGCCGCCCTGGTCCATGTCGCCGGAGCGGTTGTCGCGGTACGCCCACTGGCGGGTACCGTTGTAGACGTCGACCCCCAGCTCTCCGTCGAGGAGCGCGTACAGCGAGAGACCACGCCACCGGAAGGTGTGAGTCATGCTGAAGTTGAGGTCGGGCATGGTGTTGCCCAGGTAGACGAAGTCGGTGCAGCCGGCGGCGCCCTGGCGGCGCTCCACGCACTCGATGTCACGGGTGAAGTTCTGCCCGTAGCTCCTGACCGGCATGCCCCACTCGAAGACATCCTGGCCGGTCATGCCTTCGCTGTTCGTACCCCAGAGGCCCTGCGCGATCCCGTCGGTGTAGCTCGCGCCGCCGACCCAGACCATCAGGCCGTCGTCGTTGACCTGGAACTGGCTGCAGTCCGTGCCCGTCGGGAGGTCGTTGCAGCTCTTGGCCCACTTGACGCCGTAGTGCGCGCCGTAGATCTCGCCCTCGCGGACGTAGCGGGTCCCGCTGCGATACGGCGGCCGGTTGAGCTCGGTGATCTCGGAACGCGACCGGTCGAGGTTGACGCGCACGTTGTAGGAGAAGTCCTCGGTGGCGAGGATGGGCGCCTCCACGGTGTACTCCCAGGTGTTCGATTCCAGTACACCCGCATTCTGCACCTGCGAGGAGAACCCGCCGCGCGACCTGGCCAGCGGCACGCTGAGGATCTGGTCGACGTCCGACTTGAAGGCGTACACGAAACTGGTGGTGATCCGGTTGAAGAGCACCATGTTCACCCCGAGCTCGTTCTCGGTGGAACGCTGGGGCCGGATGTCCTTGTTGCCCTGGTTGGCGGGCCGGATCGCGGCTGAGCTGACGGAATAGGTCTCGTACTGGGCCGAGAATCCGGGGCGCCTGCCCGCGGTGCCCAGCGACCAGTGCACCTTGAACTCGTTGACCTGGTCCGGAAGCGGCCACCAGCTCTCCATCGACGGACGATAGGCGAGCGAGGTGCGGTAGTACGTCTGCCAGCGCTGGGAGGCCCCGAAGAGACTGGATCCGTCGCGGCGCACGACGCCGTCGAAGATGTACTTGCCCAGGTAGTCCAGGCCCGTGATCAGGAAGTACCCCTCCTCACGGGTGGTGTTCTCGCTCGAGCTGGCCGAACGCGAGTCGGGGTCCGTGTTCTGAAGCTGCGGCACCCCCGACGCGATGAATTCGCCGCCGTACCCGTAGAAGTAGTAGTAGTCCTGAGTCCTCTGCAGGTATCGCGCGCGCGTCCGCGTGTTCAGGTCGCCGAAGGCACGGCTGATCGACCCGGTCACCTCGGCGTTCACGCTCTGGCGGCGGGAGTTCGACCGGGAGGTGGAACCCGTGCTGGGCTGGTCGCCGTCCTCCGTGTTGTACGGCACATCGGCGGGGAAGATGTAGTGGTAGTTGTAGAAGTTGCGGTCCACCGCGAACACCGCTTCGATGTCCGACCAAGCCGTCGGGTTCCAGCGCGAGTTCACCGCCGCCTTCAGATCCGAGTTGAAGGTCTGCGGATCCGACAGCTCCGCGAAGTAGAGCGGGTTGCTCGCCTGCGCCAGCGCGTCGGGCTCGATGTAGAAGCAGCCCACCTCGGGACATGCGTCGCTGGGCGTCCAGTTACGGCCCAGGTCGTTGCACATGTTCTCGTTGGCGGCGGCGGATCCGGTGCACGGATCACGCTCCAGCAGGTCGACGTAGGGACCCATGAAGGTCAGGGAGTAGAAGCTGACGTTGGACAGGTCGTTCCGGTTCTGGGTGTACACCGCGCTGAAGTTCATCGCCAGCCCGTCGCGCACGTTGTTGTCCAGGTTCATCCGGAAGCCCTTGCGCCCGAACCCGTCGTAGAACTGCGGGAAGAGGCCCATGTCCCGGTGGTGCTCGAAGGACGTCCGATAGTTGGTACCGCCGTCACGGCCTTCCAGCACGCCGTAGTTCGTGATCAGCCATCCGTCCTCGAAGATCCGGTCGAGGTGATCGTAGAGCGTCCAGTCGGCAGGCCACTCGCCGTCCGCGAACGAAGTCGAGACGCTCTCGCCGTTCAGCGCCGGGTTTTCGATCTGGGACCGGGGAATGTTGTTGGTGAGGCCTTCGATCCGGTTCCCCTGCACGGAGACCAGGTGGCCCTCCGAATCGGTCTGCCAGGGGTGGTTCTGTGAGAGCGGGATACTGCCGACCTGCTGGTCAACCCCCGTCTCCTGGCGGAACTGCACCCGGTTGTAGTCACGGCCGCCGAAGCCCGAGCCCCGCTTGGTGAAGATCTGGATCACGCCGTTGGCGGCGCGCGACCCGTACATCGATGCTCCGGCGGCACCCTTGACGATCTCGAAGGACTCGATGTCGAGCGCCGCGATGTCGTCGAAGCTGCTCGTCGTGATCACGTTGTCCACGATGATCAGGGGAGTCTCGGATCCGGAGATCGAGCTGGCCGCCCGCAGCATGATCTGCGAGGTGGAGCCCGGGGTTCCGCTGGTGCTCTGCACCTTCACGCCGGCGACCTTGCCGACGAGCCAGCCCTCCGCCGAGACCGGCGGTACCGGGATGTCCGCGATGTCGACCTTGTCGACGGTGAAGGGCAGCTTGACCTTCGGGATTCCGCGGGCAACCCCGGTCACGACGACGTCCTGCACACGGAGTGGGGTGCCTGCCAGTTCGCCGTTGGCCTCCGCCGTGCCGCCGGCGGTGACGGTAACGTCGATGGTCAGCGTCTCGAACCCGAGGATCGCGAAGGTCACCTGGTGCGACCCGGCCGACACGCCGGGGATGATGTAGCGTCCCGACGTGTTGGTGAGCACACCGGTCTCGGCGCCGTCGAGCGTCACGAGAGCGGACTCGAGCGTCCGCCCCGACTCGCCATCGGTCACGACACCGGTGATCGTACCGGTCTGCGCCGCCGCGCTCTGCACGGCAAGCAGGCAGACCAGCCCCGCCGCCGGGATGAGAAGGGCCTTCCTCCTCAGTTCCCGGAACCTGCGGGAGTTGTTCTGTTTCAAACCACTCATGGCCACCTCCTGGTGTGTTTGGCGGATCGATCCCGCCCGCCCTGTCAAGACCCCGGCCCGGCCCGACTCCGGTCCGTTCGCTCGCGCACGCGGGCAGAGATACACCGCGAACCGGTCACCCGACCGGGCCGCGATACATCCGCACGGTGATGAGACCATAATGGGGAGCCATTTCCAAATGCGCAAGGATTCTGTCGATGGTGCGTCGGGTTTGCCCGCCCACCACCCCCTGGATTACCGTGACCGCCGACCATCCCACCCCCCCCTCCCCCCACCCCACACGGCCTCCCATGCGACACTCACTCCGCGCCCTCGCGGCCACCTCCCTCGCCGCGGCTGCCCTGACCGCGCCCTCCCGGCTCGCCGCCCTGCAGCCACCCACCGCCACCGTCACGGCAGAGGACTACGCGCGCGCCGAGTCCTTCCTCGCAGCCACCACCAGCGGCCTCGTCTTCGGCGCCACCGTCCAGCCCAACTGGCTGCCCGGCGACCGCTTCTGGTACCGGAACACGGTGCCCGGCGGCGCGGAGTTCATCCTGGTGGACCCCGCGGCCGGCACCCGCGAGCGCGTCTTCGACCACGAGCGCCTGGCCATCGCTTTGGCAGCCGCCACCGGCGAGGCGGTCGAGCCCCTCGCTCTGCCGTTCCGCGACTTCGAGCTGACCGCCGACGCCGGAACGCTGACCGCCAGGGTGGGCGAGTCCCGCCTGCGGTGCGACCTGTCCGCCTATCGCTGCGTCCCGGCGGCACCCGCCCCGGAGCCCGGACCCAGCGCCATCGTGTCCCCGGACGGGCGCAAGGCGGCCTTCATCCGGGACCACAATCTCTGGGTTCGGGACCTGGAGACCGGCGCGGAGAGCCCCCTGACGACGGACGGCGTCGAGGACCACGGCTACGCGACCAACAACGCCGGGTGGGTGCGGCGCGACTCCCCGGTGCTGCTCTGGTCGCCGGGATCCGACATGATCGCCACCTTCCAGCACGACGCCCGCGGGGTCGGGATGATGCACATGACGACCACCAACGTGGGGCGTCCCGAACTCGCGTCGTGGCGGTATCCGCTGCCGGGCGACAGCCTGATCTTCCGCATCAGCCGGGTGGTGATCCACCTCGACGGGCCGCGCGTGGTGCGGCTGCGGATGCCGCCCGATCCGCACCGCTCGTCGATCACCGACCACGTGGCCGGGCCGGGCGGGGTCTTCCTCGACGTGGAGTGGAGCGCCGACGGGTCCCGGCTGGCCTTCCTCTCCAACTCGCGCGACCACAAGCGGGCGCAGCTCCGCATCGCCGATCCCGGGACCGGCGAAGTGCGCGACGTGCTCGAGGAGACCGAGGATAACTTCTTCGAGTCCGGCTCCGGCACGGTCAACTGGCGCGTGCTGCACGAGTCCGGCGAGGTGATCTGGTTCTCGAAGCGCCACAACTGGGGTCACCTTTATATATACGATCTGGAGAGCGGGGTTCTTCAGAGCCGGATCACCGGCGGCGAGTGGAACGTCCGCCAGATCAGGCGGGTCGATGAGGAGGCCCGCACGCTGTACTTCACGGGGACGGGGCGGGAGAGCGGCGACCCCTACTTCCAGTACCTCTACCGGATCGGGATGGACGGGAGCGGCCTGACCCTGCTCACGCCGGACAGCGCGAACCACACCGTGTCGCTGTCGCCGTCGGGCGCGTATTTCGTCGACAGCTACTCCACCCCCGTCACACCTCCGGTGACGGTGTTGCGGGACATGGACGGCAAAGTGGTGATGGAGCTGGAGCGCGCGGACATTTCCGCACTCCTCGCATCCGGCTGGCGCGCGCCCGAACCCTTCACCGTAAAGGCGCGCGATGGCGAGACGGACCTGCACGGCCTGATGTACCGGCCGACCCACTTCGATCCGGCGCGCTCCTATCCGGTCGTCAACTACCTGTATCCGGGGCCGCAGTCGGGGAGCGTGGGGTCGCGTTCCTTCCGCGCGTCGCGCGGCGACAAGCAGGCGATCGCGGAGCTGGGGTTCATCGTGGTCGAGGTCGACGCGATGGGGACGCCGGGGCGGTCGAAGGCGTTTCACGATACCTACTATGGGAACATGGGCGACAACGGGCTCCCCGATCAGGTCGGGATGGTCCGCCAGCTTGGCGAGCGACACCCCTGGATGGATCTGGACAGGGTCGGCATCTGGGGCCATTCCGGCGGCGGCTTCGCGAGCACCGCGGGGATCCTGCGCTACCCGGACTTCTACAGGGTGGCGGTGTCGCAGGCAGGAAATCACGACAACCGCAACTACGAGGACGACTGGGGCGAGAAGTGGCAGGGACTGCTGGAGACCTATCCGGACGGCACCACCAACTACGACAACCAGGCCAACCAGCTGCTGGCGGGGAACCTCAAGGGCAAGCTCCTGCTCGCCCACGGGACGATGGACACCAACGTGCCGGTTTACAGCACGCTGCTGGTGGTCGACGCGCTGATCGCCGCGAACAGGGACTTCGACCTGATCATGATGCCCAACCGCGGTCACGGATTCGGGAATGAGCCCTACATGATGCGGCGCCGGTGGGACTACTTCGTGCGGCACCTGCTGGGGGTCGAGCCGCCGGCGTACACCATCGGAGCGGGCCGCGGTCCGGTGAGCTGAGGGCCCGCGGTTCGGTAGGCTGAGCGGCCGCGACCGGTGAGCCTGGCGCGGGGCCGCTCGCCGGGGCCGTTGCAACTTTCCGCCGCGAGAGGCTAACATAGATGATGAGAAGGCCCGTATTCGCCCGCAGGAGAAAGGAATCCGCCGTGGGCAGGCAGTCGATCAAGCGTGTCCTGCTGGGCTTCATCGCGCTCGCCGCCGCAAGCACGCTGCTGCCGGCGCAACGCCTGGGAGCGCAGGAAGACGCGCGCTCGTGGCGGGTCGCCGTCTGGCTGAAGGGGGGCTACCAGCACTCCTACGGCAACTTCGCCCAGTCTCAACCCTCGGACATCCCGGAGCTTCAGAACTATCTCTCGCAGTTCCGCGTCGAGCCGGCGAGGCTGGTGGGTGGCGGGGTCGAGGTGCGCTTCCCGGCCGAGGGCATGGGCGCTCGTCTCGGCTGGGAGAGGTCGGAGCTGGCCGACGCGGTGGGGAGGCTCGGAATCTGCACAGTGCTCGAAGGGGATATCTGCAAGGAGGAAGTGGCCCCTTCGCAGACCCAGGCGCTGATGGCCGAATTCCGTTTCCTCATGCGGGAGCCCAGGGACCGCATCCGTCCCCTTCTGCTGCTCGGGGCCGGGCTCCGGGAGATGGCCATCGACATTCAACCGTGCGATCCGCGCGCAGAGGATCCGCTCATCTGCCGAACCATCGTGGCGCTCTACGAGGACCCGGTGCCGCACGGGTACTTGCGGCTGGGGCTCGGGTTGGAGATGACGCCGGGTCCCGTGGTGTTGAACGCGGTGGGCAGCGTAGGCACGGGACGCTACGGGAGCGGGACAGACCACGTCCATGGCCAGTGGTACAACGAAGCGCGCTTCGAGTTTTCCGCGGGGTACATCGTCTACTAGCGAGGGTCAGGTCCGATGCAGGCAATGGTGTGTACAGGATGAGCCGGGCGCGATTGATTCCCGTTGTCTGCGCTGCGGGCTCCGTAGCGCTCACCGTTACGGCCCCGGTCGCGGCGTCCGTTGCGCGGGGTCCGTCGGAGCTGTCGGCTCCAGCCATCGAAGTGCCACTGCAGAGCCGGCAAAGCCCGGCGCAAGATCCGTATGAGCGCGGCCAGACCTTCATCAGGGAGGGCAATCCGGAAGCGGCGCTGATTCTGTGGGTAGCGGTGCAGGACAGTCTCTGGTCCGCCGAGTCCGAGGACCCCCGCATCGCGGTGGCCTTCATCGAGACCGTCCTGGAACACGGCCTCGACGAGTACCGGGAGGTCGCCTCGCAGATCTTCGACAGGGCGTTTTCGGGCCGGCCGGTGGCCAGCGAGAGATGGCGAAGCGAGATCCTGGCGGAGGGCCGCCGGACATTCGCTCTCGTGGACTCCACGAACGCGGAGCTGGTGGTGCGGAGGGGCGAGGATGATCCCGCACTGCTGGCCAGGATGATCAAGAGATTCTGGCTCGAGCGCGATCCCACGCCGACCACCTACCTGAACGAGCGCCTGTTCGAGCACTGGGAGCGGATCGCGCATGCGCGCCGCAACTACGTCTACAACAACAGCTCGGTGTACCGGACGGACGACCGCGGCGTCTTCTACGTGAAGTACGGCGAACCCGACCGGATCACCGCGGGAACCCTCGCGATCAGTTCCTTCGACATGCGGACCCGGGGGGTGGACGTCGGCGACATCGTGGCCGTTGACCTCAATCCCCGTTACGAGATCTGGCGGTTCGCCAACATCGAGCCGCCCGAGTTCACGTATTTCCTCTTTGGCAACGTGGACCAGACCGGCCCCTTCGAGTACGTGAAGGGACTCAGCGAGATCATCGGCCCCAGCGCGCGGACCACGAGGATCAACGGGATCCGTGCCCAATACTATCTGGAGCTCTTCTACTACATCGAGCTCGGTGGAAGGATGGGCGGACCCTACGGGAACCGCCTCGCCGAGCTGGAAAGGCTGTGGAACGAGGCTCGGCAGCCCCCCGAGGGGGTGCTCGAAGCGCGCTCGGCGCAACACTCGATGGAGGACACCTGGGAGGCACAGCGGCCCAAGCCTCCCGTGCATTCCGATTTCGACGACTCACGCAAGAGTGCGCTGTCCGCCCAGATGGCGCGTCTGCTCGTCGGCCAGGAAGCGCGGCTGCTCGCCCTGGCGGTCTCTTCTCCGCTCTGGAGGCCCGCGGTCAACAGAAGGGAGATGCGCGGGGGCATCAATCTGGCGCCGTTCTCCGCGGTCCACACGGTGATCGCGCGCGACCTGGAGCTGAACGAGCTGGTGCGGGCGGAGATGGTCGAGCTCGACATCGAGGGGAACGTTTCCATGCTGGAGATGCTCCACCCCTCCCAGTTCGGGCACATGACGATCGCCGCGGAGCACGTCGTCCAGGGGCAGGACCTCGAGGACGCGGAAGAGGTGGGCGTGCTGCCGGGCCACGCGCACTTCGCGGTGGGGCGTCCGCTGCGGCGCGACGCGGTCCGGTTCGAGCTCAGCGACCTGATCGTGGGGATCGCGCCGGAGTCGGTCGTGGGGGTGGACAGCCTCCCGCTGCCGGTGCTGCCCGCGACCCGGTTCTGGCTTGCCGACCCGGTGCGCGTATACCTGGAGATCTACCACCCGACCGGCGTGGCCGACGGCGAGATCGGCAACTACGACCTTCGCGTCCTGCTGGTACCCTTCCTGGGCCCGGCCACCCCGGAACAGCTTGCCCGGCCGGAAGCAGGCGGGCGGGCGGCGATCACGGTGAACATTGAGTCGGAGGCGCCGACGGGCCGGCATTTCTTCGATCTGGACCTGCGGAACGAGCGCCCGGGACTGCTGCAGCTGGTCGTCGAGGTCACCGATCCCGTGACGGGCGTCAGCCGGGCGCGGGCGATACCGATCACGCTGCTGCCGAACTGACGGGCTGGGAGAGGGACGGCGGGCGACGGTCGGATCCACCCTGAC
The DNA here is from genome assembly GCA_022822445.1 of Gemmatimonadota bacterium. GTDB lineage: Bacteria > Gemmatimonadota > Gemmatimonadetes > Longimicrobiales > Gaopeijiaceae > Bin94. The sequence goes on from JAJEBR010000124.1 coordinate 80,628, forward strand.
GCCGGCTGGCGGGTGTTCGGCGGTCGAAACGCGGACGGGCGAATTGCGGTCGGCCGGAATGCGAAGCGGCCGACCGACGGGGTCGGCCGAATCTCGGATCGGCCCATTGACGGCGCGACGGCTCGCTCAGCAGGTCCGGCAGCGGTGGCTGTTCCTCGAACCCAGCTTCTCCAGCAGCACGACCGTGGCCGGGCGGGGCGACACCCGCTGCACGGGCCCGTTGGCCAGATCGGCCACGGTCTGCCCCCGGCGGCTCACGGCTTCGATGTCCGCGCCCTGTTCCACCAGGTAGAGGATGACGGCGTGGTCGCCGCGGGCGGCTGCGTGGTGGAGCGCCGTGTAGCCGTTGTGGTCCCGCTGATTGACGTCGGCGCCCTGTTCCTCCACCAGATAGCGGACCGCCGGGAGCCATCCGTGCGGCGCGTGGCGGTGCGCGTTGCCCGCGAACCCCTCGCCGTAGCCGACACCCGACGCGGCATGGATGGGCCAAACTCCCGGCCCGCCGGCCGGCACCGGCGGGAAGCCCGAGACGTCGGGCGCGAGGGCGCGCAGTGAATCGGCGACAGCGGCGGCCTGAACGAGGCTGGCCCGCAACTCGTCGTCCGCGGCGGCGAGGGCTTCGTCCGGAAAGTCCGCGTGCCGGTCTTCGGGCAGGTCGTCCCGGACGGATTGCAGCAGCAGGGTGCGGGCGGAGTCGGCCAACTCGAGCCAGGTCGAATCGGAGGCAAGCTGCGTGCGGTTCTGGCGGCTCAGCACCTCGTCGGGGGTGAGGCGGCGGCGCGGCGCGGGGGCCAGGGTGGACACCGTTGGATCGGCGCCGTACTCGGCGAGCAGGCGCATCGCATCGACATCGGTGGCATAGGCGGCGCGCCAGAAGGCCGTGGTGCCCTCCGTGTTCACGAGGCCGCAGTTGCCGTTGCCGCATCCGCTGTACACCATGTACCAGGGGTGCATGGTGAGCCGGATGTCGGGGTCCGCGCCCGCGTCGAGCAGCGCTCTCATCACGTCCAGGTAGGTCGCCTTCTGGAGGCCCATCTCCTGGGGCTGCGGGTAGCGGGTGCGGGGCTGCCAGCGGGCGTTCACCGCCGCCCAGAGCGGGGTTACGCCGTTGAGCGTGGAGGCGATGCCCGGATCCGCGCCCCTCTCGATGAGCTTCAGCGCCAGGTCGAACTGTCCGTTGATGGTGGCCATGAGGAGGGGGGTCGTGCCGTCACTCTCCGAGGGCTGGTCGATCGGGGCACCCCCGTCGAGGAGCGCTTCGGCGGCTTGCATGTGCCCCTGGCGTGCGGCGTGCAGGAGCGCGGTGAGCCCGCCCTTGGCGGTGATGCTGGACCGGCGCGTGCTGCGTTCCTCCCCGTCCTCATCCTCCTCGGGCTCGGGCAGCCCCTCCTCGTACACCGAGCGCGAGGCGCGCACCGCGGTCTGGAACTCGGTGGCGGTGGGCGCGCGGTTGCCGCCCGTGAGCGCTGCGACGGCCTCGTTGCGGCGCTGGCCCGCGAGCCGGTCCAGAGCGGAGACGGCCTGCAGGTCCTCGACGCGGCTGGTGGCGGCCGGGTCCGCCCCGGCGGCGAGCAGCGCGTGGATGGCCGCCGCGCGGTTCTGGGCCGCCGCGAAGATGAGGGGCGTCTGGCCCCAGGCCGTCTCGCGCGCGTTCGGGTCGGCGCCCCGCGCGGCCAGGGCGGTGACGAGCTCGGCGGAGCCGGCCGCGGCGGCGAGGTGGAGCGGGGTGGTGGCGGTGCCGGGGGCGGGGGCGGTGGGGTCCGCACCCGCGTCGAGGAGCAGGATTGCGACGGCGGCACTCCCGCTCCTGGCCGCCACGTGCAAGGGCGTGTAGGAGCCGATGCGGGTGACCGGGCCGACGGCCGCGCCCGCGTAAAGGAGCATCCGCGCGAGTTCGGCGTCGTCGCGCTCGGCCGCCCAGTGCAGCGCGGTCATGCCGTCTCCCTGCGCGGCGTTGACGTCGGCCCCGTCTGCGAGCAGTGCGCGCACCGCGGCGATGTCGCCGCGCATGGCCGCGTCGGCGACGGGGGAGTCGGTGGGGGCGGGGGGCGGGGGTGGGGCTGGTGCCAGCAGCGTGCCTGCGAGCGCGGCCGCGAGGATGGTCGTGGTCTTCACCTTGGCTGCTACCCCTCCATCGTGGCTGCGGAGGCAGCCGTGAGGGAGAACTCTCCCGTGCTGTCGCCGAAGCTGTCCATCTCCATGCCGAGGCCGTTCAGGGCGGTGAGCATCGCATTCGCCATGGGCGTGCCGTCGGGCGCCTTCAGGTGGAGGTTCCCTTCGAGGAGTCCGTTGGCGCCGCCGATCAGGATGAGCGGGCAGCGGCGGTGGTTGTGCAGGTTCGCATCGGCCATCGGCGAGCCCCACATGACCATGGTCTGGTCCAGGAGACTCGATTCGCCGTCCATCGTGTTCTGCAGCTTCTCCAGGAAGTACGGGAGCTGCCCCACGCGGTACTGGCAGATCTTGTTGAACTCGAGGATCGACTCCTCCCTGCCCCCGTGGTGCGAGGCGGGATGGAAGGGTCGGTTCGAGCCGCTCTCGGGGAAGACCCGGTTGTCCGCGTCGCGGCCGGTCTTGAAGGAGATCACCCGTGTCATGCCCGTCTGCAGCGCGAGCACCTGCAGGTCGAACATGAGTCGCATGTGCTCGGAGAAGGAGTCCGGCACGCCGGCCGGCGCCTCGGGCATCTCGCGTTCGTCACCGCCGGTGTTGCGCGCCTCGACCGCCGCGATCCGCCGCTCGATCTCGCGGACGTTGTTCAGGTAGCGGTCCATGCGGATCCGGTCGGCCGCGCCGAGTTCGCTCTTCAGCGAGGCGATCTCGCCCGCCATCCAGTCGAGGATGCTCCTCCGCGACGCCAGGCGCGCCGCACGTTCCTCGGGCGTGCCCCCGGCGCCGAAGAGCATGTCGAAGGCGACCCGGGGATCGCGGATCATCGGGAGCGGCTCGTTGGGCGAGGCCCAGCTGATCGTGTCGGTGTAGGCACAGGAGTAGTTGTAGGTGCAGCCCCCCGCCTGATCGAGGTTCTCGATGCAGAACTGCATGGACGGGAGGGGGGTGTCCTGGCCGAAGCGCTTCGCGTACATCTGGTCCAGCGACGTACCCACGAATATGTCCGACCCCTGGGTCTGCTTCGGATGGGCCTGCGTGAGGAACACGGCGCTGGAGCGGAAGTGGTCCCCGCCGATCTCCGGTGTGGTGAAGGCCTCCGCCATGCGGCAGTCCGTGTTGCTCACGATGGTGAGCCGGTCCTGGAAGGGCCGAAGCGAGGTCAGGGCGCTCTCGGGGAGGATTTCGAAGTCCTTGCCCGTCGTGGACGGCGCGTAGAGGTGCCGGGTCGCGGCCCATTCGTTGCATCCGGCCAGGCCGTGCACCTCCTCGATGCACACCAGGCGGGTCGGCTGGGCGAGGGCTTTGCCCGCCGCCCCTGGCCGTCCGGCCGGAACCATGGCGTCGAGCAGGGGGAGCGCCGCGGTGGCACCCAGGCCCCTGAGGAAGGTGCGCCGCGCGATGTGTTTTCCGGTGATGAATTGCATGTCGTCAGGATCTCCCTGGGCTGGTCTGGAGTCGCCCGTTTCGTTCCGGATCCGCCGTGCCGCCCTCCTCCACTGCGGCGGGCGCGGCGGCCCGTCTCTTTCTGAATGCGTCGCTGCTCACCACGCCGAGGACGAGCGAGGAGACGCTGTAATCGTCGCGCTCCGCCTGCCACACGATCTCCCTGATCGAAGGCTGGTCATAGTGTTCGACCCTTCGGCCGAGCGCATACGCCATGAGGTTTTCGGTGAAGTTCCGCACCAGCGGGAGGGGCCGCTTGAGGAGCACGGCCGACAGCTCCGCCGGTGTGGAGACGGGGGTTCCATCGTAGAAGTCGCCGCGGGTATCGAGCGGCACGCCGTTCTCCAGGGAGCGCCACTTGCCCGTGACGTCGAAGTTGTCCAGGGCGAGTCCGATCGGGTCCATGAAGCGGTGGCATGATTTGCAGCGCGGGTCCTCGCTGTGGAGCTCCATGCGCTCGCGGGTGGTGAGCATCCGTCCCTCCTGGGCGACCTCGGTCTCCTCGAGGTCGGGGATGCCGGGGGGCGGGGGGGGCGGGGGCGTGCCGAGCAGCACCTCCATCACCCACTTGCCGCGCAGAACGGGGGAGGTGCGGTTCGCCAGCGAGGTGAGGACCAGGATGCTCCCGTGCCCCAACAGGCCGACACGCCGGTCGTCGGGGTACGGGACCCTGCGGAAGTGATTGCCGGGAGCGGCCGGGAAGCCGTAGTGGGCGGCCAGGCGCTCGTTGACGAAGGTGTGGTCGGCCCGGAAGAGGTCCAGAACGCTCCTGTCCTCTTCGACGATGCTGTTGAAGAACAGCTCCGTCTCGTGGCGCATGGCGTCGGCCAGCATTTCGTCGAAATTCGGGTAGAAGTTCGGATCGGGGTGCACCTTGTAGAGGTCCTGCAAGCGCAGCCACTGACCCGCGAAGCGGCTGCCCAGCGCCTGCGCGCGCGGATCCGCGAGCATGCGGCGGGCCTGTCGCAGGAGTTCATCCTCGTCCTGCAACCCGTCGTCCGCGGCGGCCTCCCGCAGTGCTTCGTCGGGTGGAGCCCCCCACAGGAAGAAGGAAAGCCGCGAGGCCAGGTCCACGCTCGCGACCGGATAGACCTCGCCGGGATCGATTCCCGCCGGTTGCTGCTCCGTGCGGAAGACGAACCGCGGGCTGGCCAGCAGCGCCTCCAGGGCCATGCGCACCCCGCTTTCGAACCCGCCCGTCGCGGCACCGTCTTCGTAGAACCTCATCAATCCGTCGACATCGTCCGAAGATGCCCGGCGGCGATATGCGCGGGTGGCCAGGCCTTCAATGATCCGGCGCGCGCACGGCCCCTCTTCCCCGGCGGAGGTCGGCCTGCAGATGAAGATCCGGCGTCGGGCCGGGTTGTCGGACACACCGGTAACGCGGGCAGGTCCGGAGATCACAAGGTCGCGCACATGCGGGAGGGTCGTGATGCCGGAACCGCCCGATCCCCCTCCCGCCATCGACCAGTCGTGAGGCCGGACCAGATCCTCGTAGGGCCCGTCGAAGCCCCGCACGAATGCGGCCGAGACCCGCTTCTGGCCGGCGCGGATGAAGACCGGACCGGTGCTGATGGGAGCCGCCCCCCGTCCATCGGCCCCGGCTCCGGTACGGGCGTGATGGAGCAGCGCCACCCGCTCTCCGTCGACCGAGATGTCGATGTCCTGGAAGCGCGAATTGGACCCGGAGGAGAAGCCGAGCTCGAAGACGTACTCGCCGTCCGCCGGGAACACATGCTCCACGACGATTCCGCCGCGCGTCCCGTAGGGCGCTCCCTCGACGTAGTCCCAGGGATGCTGCGAAATGTACTCCGAGTTCTTGTAGCGCCGGTCCACCGAAGGCGCCGTCCGGTCACCCACCGACCAGCGGCTGATCTCGGCGGCGGCGTTGAGGTAGGCCTCGATGAGTGTGGGAGACAGCGCCTGCACGTCGCCGATGTTGTCGAAGTTGGCGCTCATCTGGTCGAGCGGGAGCCATTCTCCGGCGTCGACCGAGAGTCCCAGGAGGTCGCGGATCGCCCGTTCGTATTCCGCCCGGTTCAGCCTCTGGAAGGTCCGCACACCGGGGTCGGGGTTCTCCGCGGCGGCCGCGTCCAGCACGCTCTCGAGCCGCTCCACCAGCGCAAGCAACGTGTCCCCGGACGGTCTCGGCTGTCCCGGCGGCGGCATCATCCCCGCGCGCAGCTTGCGGACCATCTTCTCGGCGATGTCGGCATCGCGGTCCGCCTCTTCGACCGTGAAGTCCTCCAGCGAGAGGTTGCCGAGCAGCCGGCGGGCGTTGTGGCAACGGGCACAGACCCGCTGCACGACCTCGGTCTCGGGCGAAGCGGAAGGGGACGCGGGCCACGCAGAGGAGGTTCGCGGCTGCGGAGTCACCTGTGACCAGACGGATCCCGGCTGCGACACCGGCCGCTCGACATCCTGCCCGGCAAAAACGACGAGCAGGCCCGCGAACAGAAATGGAACACCGAGTGATTTCATGTGCAGCCAACAGCTCTTTGCGAGGAGCGCTTCCCCGGCAACCCGCGGCACACGGAACCCTTGCCCGCACGACGCCTTTGACGCGCTCGGCGCGGCACGGCGTCTTGCCCCAGGCTGTTACAGAGTAGCAGACAACGCGGCTGCGGTGCAAGGGACGGGCTTGGAAGGAAGAGCCGGGCGGATAGCACCGCAGCCACTGCGTGGGCCCCTCGCGAACGCTTGCGGCCGGGAGCCGACCCGGTTCACCTTCCGGCCGACCGACAGGACCCTCACCGCCACCAATCACCCCACAGGGAGGTCCCATGACACGCCGAATCCTCCGGTTCGCCCTCGCGCCCCTCTTCGCCCTGCTCGCGGCGCTGGCGTTCGCACCCGCGCCGCCGCTCGCGGGTCAGTGCAGCGACTGCGTCTTCCCGGGGGAGACGTGGGAGGTAGTGCGCGGCCCGCAGCTCGCCCTGCGCGGCTGGGATCGGCAGACCCTGCAGCGCGCCACCGCGTTCCTGCGGGACAGCGCCAACTCCACCGGCGTCGTGGTGGCTCACCGGGGCCGCATCGTCTTCACCTTCGGCGACATCGAGGAGCTCTCGTACCTCGCATCGGTGCGCAAGAGCATCCTTGCCATCCTGTACGGGCCGTGGGTCGACAATGGTGTGATCGATCTGGACGCCACTCTGGCGGATCTCGGTGTCGACGATGTCGGCGGCCTCCTCCCGATCGAGCGGCAGGCCACGGTCGAACACCTGATCACCGCCCGGTCGGGGGTCTACCACCCCGCTTCCGACGCCGGCGACAACCTGGCCGACGCGCCCCCGCGCGGTTCGCAGGAGCCGGGTACGTACATGCTGTACAGCAACTGGGACTTCAATGCCGCGGGCGCCGTGTTCGAACTGCTCACCGGCCGCGATATCTACGACGAGGCCCAGGCCCAACTCGCGATCCCCCTCGGCTTCGAGGACTGGGACCGCTCCATACAGCGGAAGAGCGGCAACCTGACCGTCTCGCGGAACCCGGCGTACCACTTCTGGCTCTCTACCCGCGACATGGCTCGCATCGGCCACCTCATGCTGAACGAGGGCGGGTGGAACGGCGAGCAGGTGATTCCCCGCGACTGGGCACGGCGCATCGTAAGCGTCGTCACCCCGCTCGAGGAGATGAACCCTCCCGTCCGGCGCGACGGCTACTTCGGATACGGCTACATGTGGTGGATCTTCGATGGACCCCGGGTCAGCGGCCCCTTCGAGGGCTCATATACGGGAAGGGGAGCCGTAGGCCAGTGGATCAGCGTCTTCCCGGCTCTGGATCTGGTGATCGCCCACAAGACCAGGTCCGCCTACGGGCGCACGACCAGCTGGCGTTCCTGGCAACGGCTCGTCGAACTGCTCTTCGAGGCGCACGGCGTAGAGATGACCGGGCCCTATCCCTGGGAGAGGTAGCGGGCCGTGGACAATCCCCGCGTCGCACCGAGGGCTGCCGGGGCCGGGCCGACTATCTCCGCAGGATGGACCGGTAGAGCGGATTCTGGATCGTGAGGTGGACGGACTCGCCGGGGCTCACCGTCACCCGGTTGGTCGTGAAGCGGTCTCCCGCGAGGACATCGATGCGGATCTGCAGGTCGTCCACCGTCGACCAGGGGATGGTGAAGGTCTGCTTGCCGTTGCCGTTGACCACTCCGAGCCGGCGTTCCATGCGCGCGACGGTCCGCAGCGTTGCGTCGTTGAAGTTGTGGTTTTCGACCTCGAGCGTGATGATCCGCTGAGCGTCCCCTTCCTCTTCGAACGGATTCGGGTTCGTGCGGAGGCCCAGGCACCCTGTCGCCACCACGGCAGCGGCCCAAAGCAATGCGATCCGTCCGTACCGGCGGAAACCGTGGCGGCGGAGACTGCGGCGCGCATCGGCGGCCCATCCACCACCATCTTCCCGACCCGTCATTCAAGATCCCTCCTGCAGGTCCGGGGAATCGCTCCCCAAACCGGGCTCGCAGGCCCGCTTCCCCCGTGAGCAGGGGGTCGCGGGCCCGCGTCGATACCCATCAGCTTATCAGCCGTCCGTCCTCGATCGGCCGGATGCCTTCGCGGATCAACAGGTCGTTGAGCTGGCCCAGATCCCGCTGGATCACGATCTGCATCTGCGAAAGCTGCTCTTCCAGCAACGCCGACAACCGCTCGAAGACGGTGTAGGACTGGTCGGTCGGCCTGCTCTCCGCCCCTTCCACCACCCCCAACAGAGCGGCCAGCTTGTTGTTGAGCTTGATGGGGTAGTTGAGCGGATCCTGGTTGCTCCGGTTCCTGACCTGGTAGATTTCGGCCTCGACGACGCTCAGGTTCTCGTCCACGACGCCCGCCTGGGCCACGATCTCCTCGTGGTCGGTCTCCTCCAGCCGCTCGTCGATCTGTCCCTTGATGTCGCGCACCTTGATCACCGCCTCGTTCGCCTCCGTCACGCGGTCGCGGATCCGGATCGCCAGGTCGAAGCGTTCCTGCAGGTCGGCCACCGTCACGCCCTCGAGGTTCGGGTTGATCCGGATTTCGAAGTCCTGCGTCTGCGGGGTCCCTCCGTCCACGGTCATGCGCACGGTGTAGGTTCCCGGAACCGCGGTCGGACCCGTCGGCCCGGCAGCCCACATGATCCGTCCCTCGAAGTCGGTCCAGGCCGGATAACGCAGGTCCCAGTTGAAGGTCTGGGATCCCTGGGCGACCGATGGCCCCCGTCCCCGCCCACCCCGCCCCCCCGGCCCCGCCCGCTGCCCGGCCTGGCCCTCACCCTCCGCCCCCCGCGCGACCCCCTCGTAGCTGCGGATGACCTCGCCCCACCGGTCCAGCACCTCGATCGTCACGCTCTCGGCGTCCTCGGCCAGGTAGTACTGGAAGCGGGCTCCGTTGTCGATCCCGCGAACCGGGTCGGCCGGGTCGAAGATCCACGCGCGGGCGGCGGCGACCTGCTCGTTCAGCTGGCGGAGCGGCCCGATGCCCTCCAGCACCCAGAACGAGCGGCCGTGGGTCGCGATCACGAGATCGTTCTCCTCCACGACCAGGTCCGACACCTGAACGACCGGCAGGTTCAGAGATAGCGGCTGCCAGCGCCCCCCGTCGTCGAATGAGACGTACACGGTGCGCTCCGACGCCGCGTACAGCAGCCCCGGGCGCTGCGGGTCCTCGCGCGTCGCGCGTATGAAATCGTCATTTGGGAGCCCGCCCACGATCTTCGTCCACGACTGCCCGTAGTCCTCGGTCTTCCAGATGTAGGGGCTGCGGTCGTCGTCGACGAGGTAGCGGATCCCGGAGACGTACGCCTTGCCGGGGGTGGTCGGCGAGGCCTCGATGGTGTTGATGCGCACGTGGTCGGGCGCGTCGGGAGGGGTCACCGGCGTCCAGTTCATGCCCCCATCGCGGGTGACGTGGACAAGGCCGTCGTCCGAACCGGCCCAGATCACCTCCGGGTCGAAATACGAAGGAGCGATCGCGAAGATGGTTGCGTACGTCTCCACCCCCGTCTGGTCCCTGGTGATCGGCCCGCCGGAGGGGCCCATCGTCATGGGGTCGGCACGGGTGAGGTCCGGGCTGATCTGCTCCCAGCTCTGACCCTCGGTCGTGGTCTTCCACACCTTCTGCGTACCCGTGTAGAGGACCCCGGGGTCGTGGTGCGAAAAGACGATGGGGAAGGTCCACTGCACCCGTTCGACCAGGTCCTCCGACGACTGGCCCATCGGGTTCTCCGGCCAGACGTTCACGGCGCGGGTGTGCCCGGTGCGCATGTCGAAGCGCGACAGGCTGCCGCCGTAGCATCCGGCGTAGAAGACGTTCAGGTCGACCGGGTTCGGGGCCACGTAGCCGCTCTCGCAGCCGCCCACCGCGTAGTACCAGGTCCGGTTGCCCGGCCCGCGGGCAGCCATCTGGCCCCAGCCCCGCACGGGGATGCACGCGGTGGAGTTGTCCTGCTGTCCACCACAGATGTGGTAGGGGGTGTGCTCGGTGGTGATCACGCGGTAGAACTGCGCGGTCGAGTAATCCTGGTCGGTCCAGGAGCGCCCGCCGTTGAAGGAGACGTTCGCGCCGCCGTCGTTGGCGTTGATCATCCGGTCGGAGTCGCTCGGCGCGATCCACAGGTCGTGGTTGTCGCCGTGGGGGACGGAGATGCCGCCGAAGGTCGCCCCGCCGTCGCGGGACCGGTAGAACCCCGTGTTCAGGGCGTACATCACGTCTTCGTCGTTGGGATCGGCGTAGACGCGCGTGTAGTAGAAGGCCCGCTGGCGCAGCCGGCGCTCCTCGTTGATGCGCTCCCAGGTCGCGCCGGCGTCGTCGGAGCGCCACACGCCCCCGTCCGGCTCGTGCTCGATCAGCGCCCACACGCGGTCCGGGTTCGCCGGCGAGACCGCCACCCCGATCTTCCCGACCGGCCCGTCTGCGAGCCCGATGTTGCCGGTGATCTCGGTCCAGCTCTCGCCGCCGTCCATCGACTTGAAGAGTCCGCTGTCCTCGCCGCCCGAAGACATCCCCCACGAGCGCCGCCACGCCTCCCAGATCGCCGCGTAGAGCACATCGGGGTTCGTCGCGTCGACGCTGATGTCGACCGCGCCCGCCTTGTCGCTGCGGTAGAGGACTCTGCGCCAGGTGGCGCCGCCGTCGGTGGTCTTGAAGACGCCGCGTTCGGGATTGTCGGCGGAGTGCTTGCCGAAGGCCGCCACCCAGGCCACATCGCAGTTGTCCGGGTGGATGCGGATGCGCGCGATGTTCTGCGTTTCGCGGAGACCGATGTGCTCCCAGGTCTCGCCCGCGTCGGTGGACTTGTAGGCCCCATCACCCTGCTGGATATTGCCGCGGATCTGGGTCTCGCCTGTCCCCATGTAGACGATGTCCGGGTTGCTCTCGCACACCTGAACCGCCCCGATCGAGGCGCTGTTCATCTGCCCGTCAGTGACCGGTCGCCAATTCATGCCGCCGTCGTTGGTCTTCCAGAGTCCGCCGCCGGTCGTGCCCATGAAGTACTCCATCGGCCGGGCGTCGGAGCCGGCCGCGGCGATCGACCGCCCACCCCGGGGCGGCCCGACGTTGCGCCACCGCAGGGAGCTCCACAGGGACTCGGAATAGGATTCCTGCGCGCGCGCCGGGGGCGGTGCGAAGGCTGCGGCCACAGACAGTGCGGCTGCCGGGAGGACGAAGGGCAGAACCAGAACGAGAGGGCGAAGATGCCGGTGCCGCATGATGCGACTCCCCTTGGTGACGTTGAAGAGATGATGACGGTGGAGGCCCGGGCCGGGCCGAGGGTCAACCATAGGCGCATCCGGTGCGCCGATCAACCGGACACGGGAAGGTGGGGCGAACACCCGCTGCCTACCTTCCCACCGGAATGCACGCGCACATCGCTCCCGACCGGCGGCGCCCCGGCCATCGGTCGGCAGGTGTAGCACGCGGCCGAGGACCACATGACCACAAGCGCCACAGGCGTTCGATTCACACGCGTCAGTCCCGTCACAATCCCCTTCGAGCGTCACTCGCACGATCTCCGGGGTCGGATCGGCGAACATCGCCCAGCCCAGGCCAACGGGGCCAACAGAAGGAGCGCTGTGTCCGGATGGTGACAATTGGCCAGGATCTCCACGCGGGTGATCGGCAGCATCGTCCCCGGCGTCGTGAGCGCCCTGGACCCTGGCCGCCGATCACATCGCTGTGGTCGCAGCCACCGGTTAGGGGCTCCGCTTCGCCTTTATCCCACCCGTGCTATCACCTCGATTTCCACATCCACGCCCTTCGGAAGACCGGCCACCGCCACGGTCGCGCGGGCGGGCCGGTGATCGCCGAAGTGGCGCTCGTAAACCGCGTTCATTTCGGCGAAGAGCGCCATGTCGGAGAGGAACACCGTCGTCTTGGCGACCGTCTGCAGACTGCCGCCGGCAGCGGCCAGTACCGCCGCAAGATTGCGCAACACCCGGTCCGCCTGGGCGCCGACGTTCCCCTCGACGAGCGCTCCAGTGGCGGGATCGATGGGTATCTGGCCCGAAGCGAAGATCCAGTCGCCGGTCACGATGGCCTGTGAGTAGGGGCCCAGCGCGCCGGGCGCGTCGTCGGTATGCACGGAGGTGAGAAGGGTCATGAGGTGAGAATCTCCTTGGAGGATGATATGCTATTGTGTATATTTTGTCATCAAATATATATGATATGATATCATTCTGCTGTCAGGGTGGGGATCCGCGACGCGATCTCCTCCGGCGACACGGTCGCGACGCCGACTTTGGCCACCCCCGCCGCCGCGGCAACGGCCGCCGCCGCCACCGCCTCCGACAGCCGGGCTCCGGCGGCGAGCGCGACCGCTACGACGGCGGCCACGGTGTCTCCCGCACCCGACACGTCATAGACCGAGCGGGCCCGGGCGGCCACGTGCAGCGGCGGCCTGCCGGGCGAAGCCAGCACCATCCCGGCCGCGCCCAGGGTAAGCAGGAGGTGGCCGCAACCGACCCGCTCCCGGGCCGCCTCCAGCCAGTCGCCGTCCTCGGGCCGGGAGAGCTCGCCGAGGGCGGCTTCGAGTTCGGCGCGGTTGGGCTTGAGGATGGTCGCGCCCGCGTAGGCGAAGAAGTTCCGCTGCTTCGGATCCACCAGGACGGGAACCGACACTGCAGCGGCCGCGGCCAGCGCGTGCCGGATCAGGGGGGGCGTGAGCGTGCCCTTGTCGTAATCGGCGACGACCAGCGCGTCCGCGCCGGGGACGACGGCATCGATGTGGGCAGCGAGCTCCTCCGCCACGGCGTGCGGGACCGGCGCCGGTTCCTCCCGGTCGATGCGCACCACCTGCTGGCCCCGTGCGAGCACACGCGTCTTCACCGTCGTGGCCCGGGAGCCGTCCCGCACGCAGCGGCAACCGGCGCCGAGCGCGTCCAGCGCCTCCTCCACCGCCTCACCCGGCGCGTCCCTGCCCAGCACCCCGATCACGTCGCAGCGAGCCCCCAGCGCACGCACGTTCGCGGCCACGTTGGCCGCGCCGCCGATCGCGTCCCACTCCCGGTCCACCCGCACCACCGGGACCGGCGCTTCCGGCGAGACCCGGTCCGCAGGCCCCGCGACGTAGCGGTCGAGCATCAGGTCGCCGAGCACCACCACGCGCGCCTCGCCGAACCCGGCGGCAAGTTCAGCAAAACGGCCACCGTCCAACGTGCCCGCCCGGCTCACCGCTTCGAGCCCGCCGCGGCCATCATCCATCACACCCACTCCACCACCGGCGCCCCGGAGCCACCACCTCCCCGCCACCTTCCGTCACGAACCAGGCCGCCAGCGGTCCAGCGGAAGCACCGCCACCCGCACCCGGCTCTCGCCCGCGGGATCCGTCCAGGCCAGCATGAGCCGGTCCGCGCCCAGGCGGGCGATCCGCGGGAATCCCGAGGCGCGCGCGGCGTCCGTGTCGGCCAGCCGCACGGGATCGCTCATCCCTCCGCCCGGCTCCACTCGCCGGCTCAGGACCCGTGCCCCATCGGCGCCACGCTCCAGCCACGTCACCAGCGCCGAGCCGTCGTCCAGCATGACCACGTCCACCCGGCCCGCCGGCTGCCCTTCATCCACACGCAGCGGAGCCCCGAAGCTGACCGCCCCGTCCTCCGAGAAGGCGACGTTGACCCGCGGCCGGTTCTCCGGCGCGGTGAACCACGCCACCGCCACGCCCGCCTCCCCGGCGCCCGCCTCCCCGGCGGCCAGCGCGGGGCCGTTTACCGGACAGCCTCCGATCACCCAGCCGTCCTCGTGCACGGGCATCCCGGGCGTCCACCCGCCGTCCAGCAACCGGCTCACCGCAATGTCGCGCACCTCGCCGTCCGCCCGATCCCGGTACACGAGGACGGGGACGCCGCCCACAACGCCGGCATCGGTCTGGCAGCACTCGCAGGTCCGTTCGTCGACAACCAGCTCGGGACCGGCGGGGGCCGACGAACCGATCCGCGCCATACCCGGCGATTCCCTTACACCCGGTGATTCCACCCCACCCACCGCCGCCAACGGCAGCGACCGTGCCCGCACCGACATGGGACCGCCCGGCACCGTCATGGCCCGCCCGTCCAGCCACGCGGCCCAGACCGCGCCGTCCCGCTCGAAGAGGGACACGAAGCCGTGCTCGGTGGGGGTGCCGTCCTCGTGGGGCGTCCACGGAGCCGACCAGCTGGCGCCCCGGTCCGCCGACCAGGCGATCCGGACCCCGTAGTCGTAGGTCCCCTGCCCGCCCCGCTGGAGCCAGTGCACCACCAGCAGGCCGCGGAAGTTCCCGACCGACGGAAAGTCCGCCCAGTTTACGAAGAACCCGTCTCCCTCCGCGACGGTGGCCGGCGGGCTCCAGCCGCGGCCGTCGTAGTGCGCGACCGCCACCCGGTGTCCGGCGGACGAAGGTTCGGTCCAGCTCATCCACACTCCGCCGTCCGCCGGAGCGAGGAACGGCTGGCCGCTACCCGGACCCGCAGGAGAGCCGATCTCGTCCGCGAGGGACCCGGACTCGCCCCCGTCAGCGGCCTCGCCCGCAGTCGCCCAACCCGCAGCCGCCCCCTCCGCACCGCTCCCGGAGGATCCCGCGCGCGCGCCGCCTCCGTCCGCACCGCACGCGGCGAGACCGAGAACCGACGCGCACAGAAGCGCCGCAACCGCGCACGAAGCCCGTCCCGGTGCGCCGTCCGCGCCTGGCGGAAACATCTTTCCTGTGGTCATTCGCGATCCAAGGGTATATTGTCCATTAGACCAGAGGATACAAGTTGGCGAATCGGCCGCCCGGGCCCAAGGGACCCTTGGCCCGCAAATCGTGTATATGCATAACGGGTCGGCTCATGCCGGGCCCGACAGACGAACCACCACGCGAAGATGCCGTCGGTGCGCGGCGGGAACCGGACCCGCCCGCCCCGTGCGAGCCATCCAAGGGGAAGAGGTTGATCATGACAGCACTCGGCACCGAACGGAACCGGGGGGCGCGCTTCCTTGCGTGGGCCGGGACGGCCGCGCTTCTGCTGACCCTCCCGCTGCCGGCATCGGCCCAGTACTTCGGCCGCAACAAGGTGCAGTACGAGAACCGCGAGTTCGAAGTGCTCACCACGAGGAACTGGGACATCCACTTCTATCCCGAGGTGTACAACGAGGAGCAGGGCGTCATCGAGGACGTCGCCCGTCTCGCCGAGCGCTGGTACGAACGCCTCTCCCGCTTCTTCCAGCACGAGCTCGACACGACCAAGCCCCTCATCATCTACGCGGACCAGCCGGACTTCATGCAGACGAACACGCTGCAGGGAGCGATCGGACAGGGCACCGGCGGCGTTACCGAGTCGCTCAAGGACCGCGTGATCATGCCCTTGACGGCGTCCTACCGCGAGACGAACGCGGTGCTCGGCCACGAGTTGGTGCACGCCTTCCAGTACAACATCACGCAGAGCCGCAGCGGCGGCGGAATCATGCGGCTGGCGGCACTTCCGCTCTGGATGATCGAGGGAACGGCGGAGTACTTGTCCCTCGGCCGGGACCATCCGCATACGGCCATGTGGCTCAGGGACCACATCCTCAGGGGCGAGAAGCCGGATCTGGTCGAGATGACCCGCGATCCGAAATACTTCCCCTACCGGTTCGGGCAGGGCTTCGTGTCCTACCTGGGCGGCACCTACGGGGACGAGTCCCTCGCGGAACTCTACCGCACCGGTCTGCAGATCGGGTGGGAACCCGCGATCCACGAGGTTTTCGCGATTTCCCAGGACAGCCTGGCGGCGCAGTGGTGGGACGCGGTCGAGGCGGAGTACAGGCCGCTGATGGCCGGCAGGACCGACCCCTACGAGACCGGCAACGTACTGCTCTGCGTGGAGTGCGGCGGCGGCCGCGTCAACGTCTCTCCCTCGCTGAGCCCGGATGGACGCTACATCGTCTACCAGTCCGAGAAGGACCTCTTCTCGATGGACATGTTCCTCGCGGACGTGGAAACCGGGCGCGTGCTGAGGCCCCTGCAGCGCAACGAGACCCCGTACATCGACGGCATCCGCTACATGGATTCCAGCGGCTCGTGGTCTCCGGACAGCCGGAGAATCGCCTTCGTGGTGCTTGCCGGCGGCAATCACCAGCTGGCGATCATGGACATTCAGGGCGGCGGCCTGGAGCGGATCGAGATCGAGGGCCTGGGCGCCCTGCAGAACCCGGCCTGGTCCCCAAACGGCCGCGAGATCGCCTTCACCGGTCTCAAGGGCGGAATCTCGGACCTGTATGTCTATGAACTGGAGACGGGTGTCGTCCGGCAGCTCACCAACGACAAGCACGCCGACCTGCACGCGACCTGGTCGCCCGACGGAAGCACGATCGCGTTCGTGTCGGACCGGGGGGCGGAGACCGACTTCACCGAACTGGTCTTCAGCAACTACGTGCTGTCCTTCCTCAATGTCGAGACGCTCGCGGTAACCCCGATGCCGGTCTTTGCCGGGGCCAGGCACACCAACCCGATCTACGACGCGAGCGGCGAGGGGCTCTTCTTCGTCTCCGATCGGGACGGGTTCCCCGACATCTACCACATGAACCTGGCGGACCGCTCCCTGCGCAGGATCACCCGGGCCGTGACCGGAGTGAGCGGAATCACGCCGCTCTCGCCCGCCGTTACCTACTCGCCTGCCAAGGATCTGCTGGCCTTCTCGGTCTTCCACGAACGCGGCTATATCGTCAACACCGCGACGCCGGACGAGATCGCGACCTACGTGGACGTGGTGGCGGACGCGGGCGGGCAGCCCGGCAGAATGCTGCCTCCCGCCAATCCCGGCGTGCGCAGCCGGATCTCCGACTACCTCGCAGACCGGTTCATGGGACTCGTGGCGCCGGGCGTGTACACCGCGGACCAGGCCGAGCTCTACCGGCCCTCGCTGGAACTCGACTACGTCGGCCAGCCGACCATCGGCGTGGGCGCCGACGCCTTCGGATCCTATGTCGCGGGCAGTGCCTACGCGTACTTCAGCGACATGCTCGGCGACCGGACGATGGGCGTGTCGCTGATCGCCAACGGCTCTCTCAAGGACGTGGGTGGACAGGTCTTCTACCTCAATCAGAAGAAGCGCTGGAACTGGGGGGTGGGCGTTCAGCACACGCCCTATCTGCGGCAGTACTTCAGCGTCTCCCCCGGTACCTTCGTCGTCCTGCGCGAACGAATCTACATCGATGCCCTGGACGGCCTGCTGGCGTTCCCGCTTACCGCCACGCGGCGGATCGAGGGAGGAGTGGGCGTCGTCCGCTACGGGCACAGCATCGAACAGGAGATCTACACGGTCGACACCTTCGGGCGCGTCCTGGATTTGCGTCGGGAAGGCGTGCCGGGGCGTGACCCCCTGCACCTCGCGTCGGCATCCCTCGCCATGGTGGGAGACAATTCGTTCTCGGCCTTCACCAGCCCGGTTCGCGGCCACCGCTACCGGGTCGGCGTGGAGGGGCAGTACGGCACGGTGAACTTCCAGACGCTCACCGCCGATTACCGCCGCTACTTCAACGTCGCCGGCCAGCTCACCCTGGCCTTCCGCGGGCTTCACCTTGGACGCTACGGAAACACCCGCCGTCTCGACGACAACCAGCTCGGGCCCTTCTTCCTCGGCTACGAAACCTTCATCCGCGGCTACGCGTACAACTCGTACAACGACATCTTCCAGCGGCGGGACTGCCAGATCTCGATCGTCGGCTCCAACTGCGCCGAGCTGGACCGCCTGTTCGGCCACAGGCTGGCGGTGGGCAACGCGGAGCTCCGCATCCCCTTCACCGGGATCGAGGAGTTCGGCCTGGTCGTCTTCCCGTACGTGGCCGTCGAGCTGGTGGCCTTCGCGGACATCGGAATGGCGTGGGACGACGAGCGGCCCGGGGACTGGGCCTGGTCGCGCAGCGAGTTCGACCGCATCCCCCTGGCCAGCAGCGGCTTCTCGGCCCGGGCGAACGTGCTCGGACTCCTCATCCTGGAGACCTACTACGCCTATCCCTGGCAGCGCCCGAGCCGAGGCTGGCACTGGGGATTCCAGATCGCCCCGGGCTGGTAGGACGGGGGCAGCCGCAAGGGGCTGCGCGGCCGACCGGAAGGGCGGTCGCGCGGCCGTCGGAATGGGCCGCTGCCGGTCGGTAAAGCGGTCGCGCGCCCGGCTCAGAAGATCCGCAGGCTGATGTAGCGGCGCGGATTCTCCTTCACGTCGTCGGTCAGTTCCCGCAGGCTCACCGCCAGGTCGGTGTAGGCGTTGTAGAGCGAATCGCTGACCAGGAGCTTGCCCAGCGTGCCCTCGCCGCGCTCGATCCGGCCCAGGATGGCGTGTGCGGACGCGATCGTTTCCTCCAGCCGGACCGAAGAGCGCTCCAGGTTCGCAAGCGTCGCTTCCGCCGACTCGAGGCTGTTGTCCCACTCATCGGCGCCGGTCAGGTCGTCCAGGTTGGCCACCGACTGCTTCAGCTCTTCCAGCAGGGAACGCGCCTCGGCGGCCACGCTGTCGACGGCGTCCAGCGTCCCGGCCGCGCCGCTGAACAGGTCGCGCATCTCCAACACCGCGGCCTCGGTGCCCGCGATGGTCGAATCGGAGAGGAACGCCCGGGCCCGCTGCAGGACATCGGCGGCATCGCCGGACATATCCCCGGCCACATCCAGCACCCCCGCCACCGTCTCCCCCGGAAGCAGCGTGCCGGGCTCGACGAAACCGGGACCGGGACCGGTAACGACCGCGACGACCATGCCGCCGAGAAAGCCCGTGGAGCGCACCTCGGTGCGGGACCCCACCGGGATATCCCACCCGCGCTCGATCTCGAGCGACAGCACGACGCCGGTCTCCTGCGTGAGGTCGAAGGCGCGCACGCGGCCGATGTGTACGCCGCGCATCGTGACCGCGTCCCCCCTCCGCATGCCGCCAGCGTCGCTAACGTGGGTCAGCACGGTGTAGCGCCCCCGGAAGGTCGCGGGACTGGTCATCATGAAAAGGATGATGAAGAAGCCCGAGAGCCCGAAAAGGACGAAGGCCCCGACACGGATCTGGCGCACCCTCGCCGCAGGCGGCACGGCCCGCACGATCTCGTCTTCCGAAGGGCGGCGGCCGGTAGTTTCAGCGTTGTTCATGACATCTCCACCACATCCAGGGCGGCCTCGGCGGCCGCGCGATCAACGAATGCTCTGACGACCGGATCCGCCTCGGTCTGGAACTCCTCCGGAGTCCCGCAGAAGCGGATGTTCCCTCCCTCCAGCATGGCCACGCGCCCGCACATCCAAAGCGCGCCCTCCACATCGTGGGTGACCAGCACCGACGTGACCCGCAACTCCTCCGAGAGCGCCTTGATGAGCCGCTCGACGGCCGCCGTATTGACGGGGTCGAGGCCCGTCGTCGGCTCGTCCCACAGGAGGATGCGCGGACGCCCGACGATGGCACGCGCGATCCCGACGCGCTTCTTCATCCCTCCGGAAAGCTCCGCCGGCAGGACCGGCATCACCTCCACGGGGTCGAGGTTGACCATCTCGAGGGCTTCCCAGATGGCCGCGGCCACCTCGCTGCTCCGCATTTGCCGGAGGCGCTCGGCCGGCAGCCCCATCTCGACGTTGCGGTAGACGTTCAGCGAGTCGAAGAGGGCCGCGTGCTGGAAGACGTAGCCCACCTTCTCCCTAACCAGCTCCAGGGTGCCTCTGCCCCCGTAGTAGACGGAGAGCCCCGTCACCTCGACATCGCCGCGGTCCGGGACGATCAGCCCGATCGTGGTCTTGAGCAGCACGCTCTTGCCGGTCCCGGAGGGCCCGAAGAGCGCGAACATCTCGCCCTCGAAGATGTCCAGGTCCACGCCCGAAAGCACCGGCCGCTTGAAGGCCTTGTGGGTGTTGCGGTAGCGGATGACGGGGTCGGCGTTCATCGGTCCATCACTGGAGGAAGAGGGGTGGGAACATCGCGTCGAGGATGAAGATCGTGAGGAGCTGGAACATCACCGAATCCGTGGTCGTGCGGCCCACCCCTTCGGCCCCGCCCCGCGTGCGGAAGCCCATGTGGATCGCGATCACGGGGATGGCGAAGCCGAAGGTGATCGCCTTCATGAAGGAATAGAAGATGTCCCACGACTGCCAGAAGAGGCGCGCCCCGAAGAGGAAGGTCTCGTAGCCGATGTCCAGGGACAGGTTGGCGGAGATCATTCCCGAGGTCGTTCCAATCAGGTTGGCCAGCCCCGCGAGGGCGGGCATCACCACGAGCCCGGCCAGAATCCGGGGCGCGCCGAGGATGATCAGCGGGTCACGCCCCAGCGAGCGGTAGGCGTCGATCTGCTCGGAGACGACCATCGTCCCCAGCTCGGCGGTGATGCGCGCACCCACCCGGCCGACCAGCACGACGGCCGTCAGCACGGGCCCGAGCTCCAGGACCACGCTCGTGACCGTGATACTCCCCACCACGTACAGGGGCACCGTCGAGGTGAGCTGGTAGCCGCCCTGCTGCGAGGTCACGATCCCCGTCAGGACGGCGGTGACGATCACGATCGGCAGACTCTGCACACCCATGATCTGCAGCTGGCGCACGAACTCGCGAAACGAGACGCGAAGGCGCGCCGTGGCGGTGAAGGTGGCCCAGACCAGAAGCCCCAGCTGCCCTGCGTGCTCGGCCCAGGACTCCCACCATCGCGCCAGCGCCCGGAGGGGACGTTCGTAGAGGCTGGCGGCGGTCACCGCGGCCGCGGGCGCAGTGGGGCGTTGCGCGCTCTGGCCGGACTGACGATGACGCCCAGCGAAAGCGTCTGCTCGTTGATGGTGGTGGACCAGAACTGCTGGCGAAGCTCGACGAAGGGCAAGACCACCGGCAGAACCGGGACGCGGATGCCGGCGACCAGGCTCGCCGACCAGTCGGTATCGACGGTGCCCTCCGCCCCGTCGCTGAAACGGCCGTAGTCGGCGCCCAGCCCCAGATAGAGTGCGCTCGGGGGCGCGATCAGGACCTGCAGCCCGGCGTTGAAGGCGGAACACTCCGTGCAGCCGGGAAAGAAGTGGTCGTAGGTCCCGGCAACCGTCAGGCCGGGTGCGATGAAGTCGAGTACGGCCTCGGCGCGCCCGCCCAACCCGAAGGACCCTTCGAAGACCCCGGTCTGGTACACCCCGTACCCACCGGCGCGGACCTGGCCGTCAGCCGTCTGCGGCACCGAGCCGGCCAACGCCAGAAGGGCGGCCCCGACGGCACGCACGGGGACGGCGGCGCGCGGCCGGGTCGGCCCGCCCACCCGTTTTCGGTCCGCCAAATCCGCCGAACGATGCGGCGGCGCCTGCTCAGGTCCTGCGTCGTGCACGATACCCCCCCGGTTGATTTCCCGCCATCCTGGCCACAGGTTGTACCAGCCACGCGCCACATAGGATCCCAGCCGCCACGGGCTGGTGCGCTCCTGGACCGTCTGATGAATTTAACACGCCGAAGCGATGTCAACGAACGCCTGGGGGTGCTCGCGGCGCTCCTCTGCCTGGCAGCCGCCGAAGGATCGCACCCGTTTCGCCTCTCGGTCGCCGACGCGGGCATGACCGACGCGGTGCTGCACGCGCGCATCCGGTTCTTCTGGGACGACCTCCAGCTCGCCGTGATGGAGCACACCTCGGACACGGACTTCGAGCTCGCCGAGACCACACGGGTGGACTCGATCATCGAACGGTACATCAACGACATGCTGGTGCTCACCGCCGGGGACGCCGTGCTCCGGGGGAAGGTCACCGCGCGCGGCATCGACGAGGCCGACATCATCGACGAAGTCATGTGGTGGTACCGGGTGGAATACCCCGTGGCCGAGTCGGTCGAGCGCGTCCACGTCCACAACCGGCTTCTGTTCAACGTGTTCGAAGACCAGCGCAACCTCTTCCACCTGAAGACGCGGCGCGGCCGGGAGCGCGCCTATTCCTTCCACCAGGGCGACGACAACGTCACGATCCGGCTGAACTAGCAGGCCGTGTGGAATAAGTCCCCGCTGCGGGCGGTGCGGGCGACCCACGGCACCGGCAGGGGAAGTCGGTGCCCGCCGCCGATTCGCCGACGCGAGCCACCGGTCCGCCGGCGACACCGGCCGGCGGCGATCAGCGGGGCTCCATCCTCCAGAAGACGATCCCGCCGGCCTGCTGCCCCACCTCGACCTCCGCGACCCGCTCGAAGGCCTCCAGGTCGAAGATGTCCACCTTGCCGGGCTCGGCTCCGACGCCCTCCACCGAAACGAATGCGTAGCGGCCGTCCGGGCTGACGACGACGCCGTGGGTGACCGTGGTGGACGAAGGAGCCGTCCCCAGCGACCGGCCCGTCCCGGTGTCGAAGAACTGCACCCCCGCGCCCGCCTTGAGCGTGGCGACCAGGGTCCCGTCGTCGGGGGTGAGGGCCAGGTTGTAGGGGCCCGGGCCCGTCCCCAGGACGCGCACCAGCGACCATGAGCCCCGGTCGATCTCCAGGATGCGCCCGCCGCGGTTGCAGGCGACGAAGAGCGAACCGCCGGTGCGGGCAGGCACGACCCAGGTGGGGGAGCAGGTCGGGGACGGATGGCCGGCGCCGGGAGCGACGTCGCCGGCGCCGGGAGCCGGCCGGCCCACCCCTGACTCGCCGTGACCCTGGTGGCCGCCCGCACCCGCACCGCCCGCCGCGGCGAGAGGCCCCTCCGTCCCCTCCGCCACCGAGAAGCGCCGCGACACCTCGAAGGTGCGGGTGTCGATCTCGACGATCTGGTCGTCCATCATGCACGCCGAATAGAGGTAGACGCCGGAGGCGTCCAGGCGGGCACCGTGCGGCATGGTGCACGTCTCGACCTGCGCGACCTCGATCATGTCCGGGGTGTAGACGACCGACACCGTGGACGGGACCATCTCCCCGTGCAGGTTGAAGTTGGCCACGAAGGCGTAGAGCCCGTCCGGCGTAAGATCGAGGGTGGCGGGAAAATAGCCCAGCAGGATGGGGTCGCCGACCAGCGTGTCCGGGCCCGCGTGGAACTTCCACAGCTTGCCGTCGGGCACGCCGTGCCCCGTGGTCATGAAGAGGAAGCGCCCGTCGGGGGAGAGGTTGAGACCGTGCGGCCCCTCGGTCTCCGTCGCCATTTCGCCCACGGCGATGGTGCGGTCGAGGGTGGCTCCGTCCGGTCCGAAGCGGATGCGGTGCAGAAGATCCGCCGACTCCGCGCCGACATAGACGTAGTAGTCCGCCGCGGGGGGTTCCTGGGCGCCCGCAAGCGCCATGGCGGCCGGGCCGGCGGCCGGCAACAGCGCCAACGCCACGAGGGGCGAGACCCCGCAAAGCGCCCTTCGGATGCGCTCTCCGAATCGCAATGTAAAGACAACCTTACATAATGTCATATCCTCTTTACACTCCGCGTCTGTTTCCGTCCCGGGCGGGTCCACCGCCACCCACGCCACCGTGGTCCGCCCTCCGATCCGAAAGTGGCCGACAGGTGACCGGCCCCTCCATATTACTCCAGCTTACGGAGTGCCCGCAGCCCGGGGCAAGGGCCGTCCGCCGGATCCGGTCCGTCTCCCCGTCCATCACCCGCAACACCCGCCTGATTTGCTGACTCAGCTGTTTGCGGTCGTGGGAATCTCTCTCGCGATCTCGTTCCTGTGTTCGGTGCTGGAGGCCGTGCTGCTGTCGATCAGTCACTCCTACGTCGCGCTGCTGCGGAACGCCGGAGACCGCGCCGGCGACATTCTCCACGGGATGAAGCGACGAATCGACGAGCCGATCGCCGCGATTCTGACCCTCAACACGATTGCCCATACGATCGGGGCGTCACTCGGCGGGGCGATCGTGGGGCGAGCCTATGGCGACGTCGCGGTGGGCATCTTCACCGCCGGCCTGACCCTCGTGTTGCTGGTCCTGTCCGAGATCATCCCCAAGACGATCGGTGCCACCTTCTGGAAGGGGCTGGCCCGCCCCACCGCCCACCTGCTGCGGATCATGGTGGTCCTGATGAAGCCGGTCCTGGTCCCTCTCGCGTACCTGAGCCGCTGGATCGCGCCGCGCAGGGCCGGGCACGCCACGGTCAGCCGCGCCGAGATCGAGGTGCTGGCCGAACTGGGGCGCCGCGAGGGGACGATCGACGAGGACGAGTTCAAGGTGATGTCGAATGTGATGCAGCTCGACGAGATCGCCGTCAGCGAGGTGATGACCCCGAGGATCGACATCGTGGCCGTGCCCGCCGCCGCCACGGTGGCCGAGGCGATGGACGTGATGCTCGACCGCGGGAAGCTGCGCCTGCCCGTCTACGAGGACAGCCTCGACCGGATCGTGGGGATTCTGCTCGCTCGGGACCTGTGGCGGGCCGCGCGTGGCGAAGGTGCGGACATCCGCAGGGTCATGCGTCCCGCGCCTTTCGCGCCCGCCTCCAAGGCGGTCGTCGAGCTGATCCAGGAGATGAGGGCGAACCGCAACAAGATGGTGATCGTGGTGGACGAATACGGCGGCACCGCCGGCCTGGTCACGCTCGAGGACCTGATCGAGGAGATCGTGGGCGAGTTCCACGACGAGCACGAGACGGATGAGCCGGCCGAGTTCCGGGAGCTGGCGGACGGACGGCTTGCGATCTGGGGCGGAACGCCGCTGAAGGACGTGGAGGACCGGCTGGGCATCGAGTTCGGCGAGGAATTCGACACCATCGGCGGCTACGTCTTCGGCGCGCTCAACCGCGTGGGCCGGGTCGGGGACTCGGTGGCGGCGGGAAGGGGCAGGCTGCGCATCGTCAGGATGCTGCGCCGTCGGATCGAGTACCTGGTCTTCGAGTTGCCGACCGGGGATTGATGCGCCGGCTCAGGAACTCGCGCCCACCTCCGGAGCACCCGCCGCCTTCACCTCCGCCCTCTTGAGGCTGCGCTCCTCCATCCAGAAGGAGATGGCGAGCAGCACCGCTCCGCAGGAGATTGCCATGTCGGCCACGTTGAAGATCGGCCAGTTCATGAAGCCCAGGTCGATCGGGCCGATGAAGTCGACGACGCCGCGGTCCCAGCGGACCCGGTCGATGAGGTTCCCGAGGGCGCCGGCGATGACCAGCGAGAGCGAAATCGTCCGCGCGTAGTCGTCGCCCCGCGCTTTGACCATCAGAACGACCATGAGCCCGAGCGCGAGACTGGCGACCGGGATGAAGAACCAGCGCGGATCGTTGCCGATCGAGATGCCGAAGGCCATGCCGGTGTTGAATGCGAGCGTGAGGGGGACGTAACCGCCCAGGAAGTCCGGGATGGACCAGCCCGGCAACGCCGACAGCGCCTCCAGGGCCCAGCGCTTCGTCAGGATGTCCGCGAGCAGGATCGTCGGCAGCACCGCGCCGAGCATCGCCAGCTTTCGCTTCACGTTTTCGGATCTCCAAAGAAGAGCCGCCCCGCCGTTCCGCGCGGGCGGACCGGGGCGGCCGGTTGATGGTATTCGGACTTGTAAGTGGAGGCGGCGGGAGTCGAACCCGCGTCCGCGAATGGATCCTGCAAGACCTCTACGTGCGTAGATCACCGATTGTCTTCACGTCCGGCGGGGCCGGCGAACTGCCCTGCCGGGGCTAGCCACCTGGTGTCTCGTTCTCCGGTCCTGTGGCGCGAACCGGCGAACCAGCCCGAATCGTCGACGCCTCCGCGGTCCGCCTCGGGCGGGCAGGCCGGGAAGCGGGCTGCCTATTGGCTAGGCGGCCAGGGCCAAGTTGTCGTTGGCACTTGTTGGTTTTTCCGGGAGGATTAGCGAGGTCCCCGGACCTCGGCACGCAGCCCCACGTTCACCAGACCCGTCGAAGCCGTGTCGCCCCCTTGGCTTTCAATCAGCGGCCCGGCGCGGCCGCGGTGGGCTCGCCGGCACCATCGTAACGATAAGAAGACCTCCGCTTTCGCAACACCCCTTCGCCCGCGACTTCGCCCGCGACACCTTCACCCGGGCGCGTGTTTCCCGGGCGCGGCTCCCCGCCCTCCCGGCCGCGGTGCCCTGCGAGGTACCCATCGAGCACCACCCGCACCTCCCGCAGATCACAGACCTGGAACAGGCGCTGCCTCAGGCGCCGGCCCTCCGGGATGCCCTTCGTGTACCACCCCAGGTGCTTGCGGAACTCCCGGATCGCCTTTTCCGGGTCGGGTTCGAAGGCGACCGCATTTGCCGCGTGCCGGATGCAGATCTCGAAGCGGGTGTGCAGATCCGGCTCGCCCGGCACCGGCTCGCCATCCAGCGCCGCGCGCGACTGGCCGAAGAGCCACGGCGCACCGTGTGAGCCCCGCGCGATCATGATGCCCCGGCACCCGGTCCGTTCGCGCATCGCCCGGGCGTCCTCGCCGCACCGCACGTCCCCGTTGCCGACCACCGGGATCTCCAGCGCCTCGACCACCGCCGCGATCTCCTCCCAGCGCGCCTTCCCCGAGTACATGTCGGCCCGGGTGCGCGGGTGCAGCGTGACCATGCGGGCCCCCGCGTCCTGGCACACCCGCCCGATCGCCACCGGATCGCGGGTGGCCTCGTCGAAGCCGGACCGGATCTTGGCGGTGACCGGAAGGGGCGTCGCGCGATCCACAGCCCGGATGATGCGCCCGACCAGCTTCAGGTCCCGCAGGCACCCCGACCCGCCGTTGCGCTTCACGACCTTCTTCACCGGGCACCCGAAGTTGATGTCCACGAAGTCGGGCCCGTAGGTCTCGGTGACCAGCGCTGCAGCGTCCCCCATGGTCGCGGGATCGGCCCCGAAGATCTGCACCCCGATCGGACGCTCCTCTTCGTCGAAGCGGAGGTAGCTGGCGGTGCGCTCGCTGCCGCGCACGATCCCCTCGGCGCTCACGAATTCGGTCAGCACCACATCCGCGCCGAAGCTCCGGCAGAGCCTGCGGAACGGCGATTCCGAGACTCCCGCCTGGGGCGCGAGCAGGAGCGGCGTGTCCGGGTCTCCCGGGACATTGAATGGAAGCGGGTTCATGTACGTAAGCTAATCGGGAGGGGCCGGCGGCGGGGACTGGCCGCGGGGGTGCGGGACGTATACCTTCGGCAACCCGCCGTCACTCCCCCTCCTGCCGGGAGCAACGCTCCACCGCCATGTTTCTTCGGGACTTCCTGACCCCCGAACGGGTCGATCTTCATCTGCAGGGAACGACCAGGGACGACATCCTCGACTCCCTGGTCGGTCTGCTCGACCTCGACGAACGGTCCCGGACCACGCTGGCCCGCACCCTGCGCCGAAGGGAGAACCTCGGGTCGACGGGCATCGGCAGGGGAATTGCGATCCCCCACTGCCGGTCACTGGTCGTGAACCGCCTCCATCTGGCCTACGGGCGCCATCCCGGCGGAGTGGACTTCGAGTCGATCGACGGCAAGCCCGTTTCGCACTTCTTCCTGATCGTCGCGCCGCCGCTGGAGGTGTCCGGACAGTACCTGCCGACGCTGGGCCGCATCGCGCAGTTCGCCCGGGATCCCGAGGTGCCCGCCAGGCTGGCGGAGATGGACACGGCCGAGGAGCTCTTCAGGCTCCTGGACGTGAAGGGGGTGTGACGTGAAGGGGGTGTGAGGGTCCCGCGGGGGCCTGCGGGAGGCTATTTGGTCACGTACATCTTGATGATGTCCGTCTCGCCATCCACGATCAGCTGCACGAGATAGACGCCCGACGCGACCAGGTTGCCGTTGCGGTCGCGCCCGTCCCAGTAGGCTTCGTAGCGGCCGGGAGCCGGGTACTCCACCTGGAGGAGCGGCAGTCCTTCGCCGTCCGGTATCGACAGGGCCACCGGCGAGTCCACGTACTGAAGCAGGATATTGAGGATGCGTATGGAGACCGTGGGGGGCTCTCCGTCCTCGAAGAGGCGCTCCTCCAGCACGAAGGGAATCCGCGTCTCGGGATTGAAGGGGTTCGGGTAGTTCTGCTCGAGCCTGAACCCCGGATTGCGCTCGTTTTCGCGCACAGGAGGCTCTTGGGCGGACGCGTCGGCCGCACCGCCCGAAGCCAGCAGAAGAAGGACGCCAAGCACGCGTCTCAAGAGATGTCCCGCCTTTTGGTTCAGTAGCGTTGGTT
Source organism: Gemmatimonadota bacterium (assembly GCA_022822445.1). GTDB lineage: Bacteria > Gemmatimonadota > Gemmatimonadetes > Longimicrobiales > Gaopeijiaceae > Bin94. Next base: position 108,575 of record JAJEBR010000124.1, read on the forward strand.
ACGTTCGCCCCTCCCAGGGCCGCGGATTGAGGTTGCATCCCACGGGCTCATATTACCGATGACCGTCTGCCGAAGTCAAGCGGAATTCGCTCGCCGGGGTGCTGATGATGAGACACCTGCGGGCGCTGAAGTGTTGCCTCCGGGTGTGTGGCGGCGGTGGTTGGCGAGCGGTGGAGGTGCCGGTTCAGACGGCGCTTGTCGCCACCTTGCGGGCTCCATCCACCCGGTGAGTCACCCCCTCGGCGTCGAAGTGGCCAAGGATGGGGATGAGGTGCTTGCGGGTCACCGGGAGGACCTCGCGAAAGTCCGCCGGGCCCAGCCCTTCCCTGCCTCCCAGCTCCTCCACGACCCTTGCCGCGGCCCGGTCCAGCTCCTCCGTGGCGACCCAGAAGGCGTCCCCCACCAGCTGCACGCGTGCACGGCCCGCGAGGAAGCCCAGCACCGGACCCAGCGCGTCCGGATGAAGGGACAGGCCGGCAGCGAGTTCGGCGGTGGTCGGGCCCTGGAGCCCCGCCCTCGCCAGCCGCTCCATGATCCGCGCGGCGAGTTCCTCCTCGGCGGGAGAGGGCACGGCCTCGAAACCGGGCAGCCGCGCCAGCCGACCCTCGACGACGATGCGTCCGGCGGCGGCGAGGAGCGCGACCAGGCCGTCGGCGAGCCGACTGCGGGCGTGGGGCGGCAGTGAGGTCCTGAGGACCGCGAGTGGCGCTCCGGGCTCCAGGGAGCGGGATTCGTGGTAGCGGCGCAACGCCCTCAGGATGAGGTCCTCGCCGGCAGCCACGATCGCGGGGTCGTAGAGGGCGGATTCGATGGGGACGGGGCGGGCGGGCGGCGTGGCGCCTTCCCCGGGTGCGTCCGCCGTTCCGTCCTCCGGGGGCGCGTCGGCAAACGGGTGACCGGGGCCCCGCCACCCGGCCTGCACCCCGATCGTGGCGGCGTCGAGACCTGTCCAACCGGCGAGGGCGGCGGCGCCCCGGACTGCGAGTTCGCCGCCACGCGCGATCGCCGCCAGCGCGGTGCGGTCGCCACCGGACAGCCGCTTCCGCTTCGGGGGAACGGGCTCCAGCACGACACCGCCGGCAATGGTGGTGACGGGCGAGTAGGAACGGATGACGAACCGGTCGCCCGACCGCGCGACCACCGCCGCTTCGAGGCGGAGCTGCGCGAAGACGGGCTCGCCGGGCGGGACCTCCGCGGCGCCGAAGAGGGCCAGGCGGGCCATGACCTCCACCGTGCCGAGATGGACGCGGACGCGCTGGCCGGCCTGCAGCATCCAGCCGCTCCCGGGCGTGGCGGTAAGTCGGACGGTGAGCATCAGGGAGGGGTGCCAGGCCGGGTGCGAGACCAGCACGTCGCCGCGCGCGATCATGCCGCGCCGCACGGCCACCCCAGTCAGCGCCAGCGCGGTTCGCTGTCCGGCCACGGCCTGTTCCACCTTTTCGCCGTGCACCTGCACCGCCCGTACCCGCGCTTCGCCGCCGCCGGGGAGGATCCGCACCACTTCACCCCTCTCCAGCTGCCCGGACCAGAGGGTGCCGGTCACCACGGTGCCCGTGCCTCCTACGGCAAAGACCCGGTCGACGGGGAGTCGAAAGAGATCCTCCGCGGTCCTGTCGCGCGCCCGCGCCCCGGAGCGGACCAGCGCCTCCGACAGCGATTCCAGGCTCGCCGGGTCGTGGACCGAGGTGGGGATCACCTCGGCGTCCGGGTAGGGCGTGCCTTCCAGCAGGTCCCGCACGTCATCCCGAACCAGCTCGAGCCATTCTGCGTCCACCAGGTCCGTCTTGGTGATCGCGACCACCATCGCGCCGACACCCAGCAGCGTCACGATCGCCATGTGTTCGCGCGTCTGGGGCATCACCCCCTCGTCGGCCGCGACCACGAGCAGCACGATGTCCATGCCGGTCGCCCCCGCCACCATCGTGCGCACGAAGCCCTCGTGTCCCGGCACGTCCACGATTCCGAACGCACAGCCCTCCGCAGGGGTGTAGCGGGCGAAGCCGAGTTCGATGGTGATCCCGCGCTTCCTTTCTTCGGCCAGCCGGTCGGTGTCGACTCCGGTCAAGGCACGCACCAGGGCGGTCTTGCCGTGATCGATGTGACCCGCGGTCCCGAGGATCAGGTTAGTCTTCCGCGGAGGCATCCGGCTCACCGGCGGCAACGGGTTCCAGGAAGCGGAAGGAGCCGAGCCGCCGTCCTCCCAGCATGTGAAAGGCGGTGAAGTCGTCGAGGAGCGACAGGTGGGCGCCGAGGCCGCGCAGTCCGGCCGGGGCCTCGCCCGCGAGAAGCCGTCCGAGCTGCTGACGGGCCACGGGGCCGACCCGCCGGGCACCCTGCGGCATTCGGCAGCATGGACCCCGGACGCCCCCGGCCTCCAGGTCGAACCACCCCATCGCACCGTCTTCCTGCGGCTGGCCGCAGGCCACGCACGCCTCGATCTCGGGCCCGAAGCCGAGGATCTGCACGATCGCCCAGCCCAGTGCCAGCAGCTCCGCCGGAACCGCCTCGCCCGGCACGTCCTCCAGCCGGTCCAGACCCCCCGAAAGCACGCGGTAGAGCGCCTCGTGGGGCTCCTGGCCGGCGTGGCGCAGCACAAGCTCGGCCGCCAGCGAAGCCCCCGCCAGCCTGGAGACATCGCGCGCCAGCCCGAACCGCGACTTGGCGGGCGCGAACTCCTGAAGGGTCTGGAGCTCCCGGTTGTCGCGCACGGCGAGCACCGCGGTTCCCTCGGAGAAGGCGCCGCCTCCGCCCCGGCCACGCGACGCACCGCGCCGGACGCCCCGGGCCATGACGCCCACAAGCCCCAGGGCCCGGGTGTAGAAGCGCAGCACCCGGCTGCTCTCCGAAAACGGATGGGCCCGCAGCAGGATCGCGGGAGTCGTCACGGCGGCCATCCCCCGGCTCCTTCAACCCTTCAGTTCATGCAGCAGCCGGCTGCGCTGGCGATCGTAGTCCTCGACGGCCAGTTCTCCGGCACTCCTTGCTTCGTCGAGGCGCGCAATCGCGATCAGCAGCTCGCTTCGCCGTGCGCCCGAGGTCCGCGTCCCCTGGAGGCGTGCCCGAAAGACCAGGATCGAGCCGGCCGCCGTCAGCGCCAGTCCCAGGAGAACGGCCAGCAGCGGCATCGAGCCGATGGGGGTGCGGGGTGCGCCCGGTTCCACGACGACAACCGACGGTGCCAGGTCGCGTCCGGCGAAGCGCCTGAAGGTCGCCCCGTCCAGCTCCAGCGGACCCACCGACGCCAGGCCCGCGACGGTGAACTCCCCCGCCGGCTCCCGGAACAGCAGCTCCATGGAGCGGGTCGCCCCCTCCATCGGCAGGGTGAAGCGGTCGTCGGGGATTCGATAGTGAAATCCGTAGGCGAGCTCTCCCGGCGGGAAGGGAGTTGAGACGTAGACTCTGCCTGCGCTGAAGGAGGCACCCTCGGGGGCGAGGTCGCTCTGGGCGACGCTGAAGGCGAAGGCGTCCGGCGGGAGCGCGTGCGACCAGGTCGCGCCCTCCTCGCTCGCCACGATGGTGACCTCCATGGCGTTCTCCACCTCGAAGACATCGGTCACCAGCCACCCGGGTCCGGGATCGGCCTTCTCCACGAAGACGTTCCTGACCCGCACCGGCAGTCGCGTGTCCGGGGAGGATCCCACACTGGGGTACGCCTGCACGACGTAGCCCGTCTCCAGGTCCGCCGCTCCGGTCACGGGTGCCCCGAAGTAGAGCAGGTTCTGGTAGCGGACCGAGGCGAAGTAGACGTCCGCGGCAGTGGAGTCCGCCGGCGCGTCGACGAAGAACTCGAAGCGCCCCCGCTCCGTGACCGCGACGCTGTCCACCGACCCCGAGGAGATCGGGGACACGCGGTGCAATACGACGGTGCCCGTGTCGGCGGTTTCCGCGCCGATCCGCACTTCGCCAGCGAAGACGAACCGGCCCGGGGGGATCTGCGCGGCGTTTCGCGCGGGCAGTGCCGCCACCATCGCGGCCGATAGAAGAAGCAGGCCGCCGACCCTGCGCAGGATCGGTCGGGTCACGGGGTCGACGGGTCCGCTTCTGCGGATAGCCGCGAACCTCGCTTCGGGGACCGGATCCGGCCGGCGACGACCGTTCAGCTCTCGAACCGCCCGAGATCCTCGGGGCGCAGGCCGCGGAGGTGCTCCTCCAGCGCCTCGCCGCTCATCGTGGTCTCGTCCTGCTCGTCGTCTTCCGGGCTCTCGGATACCGCTGAGGTGATGACCTCCGAAGCCGACTCGAGGAGGCCCTCGTCGGCGAAGATCCGCGCGTCCGCGCGCAGGGCGATCGCGATCGAGTCGGAGGGCCTGGCGTCCACGGAGATGAGCTGACCGTCCCGGGCAATGATCAGTTCGGCAAAGTAGGTGCTGTCCTTGACGCGGGTGATCAGGACGCGCTGGAGCTTGCCACCCAGGCCGCCCAGGACCGACACCAGGAGATCGTGGGTGAGCGGGCGCTGGAAGGTGATGCCGCCCATCTGCATGGCGATGGCACTCGCCTCTCCCGGCCCGATCCAGATCGGAAGCACCCGGTCGCCCGACCTGTCCTGCAGAATCACGACCGGGGCGTTTGATTTCCGGTCGAAGGCAAGACTCTTGACACTGACTTCTATCACCCTGTCCTCCTCCCTCCATTGCACGGACTTGCAATCGCATTGACCGCATCCCTGATGCGTGCCCGGCGTGGCTGGTCCCGGACGCCGGTCGTGGCGGTTCGGGCTATGGGGATGATGGCCCCCGGACAGCGGTTGCACAACCCGGACGCCGGTCACCGGGCCCGCGCCGCGGGCCGGGTCAGCCCGCTACGGAAACGACCTCGCGCGAAGGCAGCTTCAATGCGGCCGCCAGATCGTCCACCCGGTTCGTCCGCTCCCATCCGAAGAGCTGAACGGTGCGGCCGCCGCGCTTCACGGCGCGGGGCGCCCTCCCGAAGTGCCCGAAGGCAGCCGTTGGAGCGAACACCGGTGCGTCGAGCCCCAGATCCCGAATGATTGATTCGGGGCGGAAGTCGAAGACCTCACGCACGGCGTGCGAAAGGTCCCGGTCGGTGAGCCCTCCCGCGGCGGTGCCGAAGGAGTCCACCCACACCTGCACGGGCTCGGCGACACCGATCGCATAGGCGAGCTGGACCTCACAACGGGCCGCCGCCCCCGCCGCGACCAGGTTCCTGGCCGCCCAGCGGGCCGCGTACGCCCCCGACCGGTCCACCTTGGTGGCGTCCTTTCCGGAGAATGCACCTCCCCCGTGGCGCCCGAATCCGCCGTAGGTATCGACGATGATCTTCCTGCCGGTCAGCCCCGCGTCGCCGTGGGGTCCCCCGCGGACGAAGCTGCCGCTCGGATTTATATGGAAGGTGACCTGCCCGTCCCCTCCCGGGAGAAAGCGCTGCGGCAGGGCTGGACGCACCACCATGTCCATCAGCTCGCTTTCCAGCCGTTCCCGCGGGATGTCCGGGTCGTGCTGGGCGCTCAGAACGACCGTGCGGATCCTGCGGGGACGCCAGTCGTCTCCGTATTCGAAGGTGACCTGCGACTTGCCGTCGGGCCGGAGCCAGGGGATGTCGCTTTCCCTGCGGGCCCGGGACAGTCCGCGCACCAGCGCGTGCGCCACCGAGATCGGCGCGGGCATCAACTCTGGGGTGTCGTCGCAGGCGAAGCCGAACATCATCCCCTGATCGCCCGCGCCCAGAGGCTTCGCATCTTCGCCCTCCCCCGGATCCACGGCCGCGGCGATCTCCGGCGACTGGCGGTCCAGCTTGACGAGCACCTGGCAGGTCTGGCCGTCGATTCCGTACTCGGACCGGGTGTAGCCCGCGTCGAGCATCGTCTTGCGCACGAGGCGGGGTATGTCCAGCGGGTGTTCGCCGCCGTTGGCGCCGCCGGCCGTGTCCTCGCTTCTCATCTCGCCGGCGATCAGCGCGAAGTCGGTCGTGACGAGTGTCTCGCACGCGACCCTGCCACCGGGGCCACGCTCCAGGACAGCGTCCACGACTGCGTCGGAGACCTGGTCGGCAATCTTGTCGGGGTGTCCCTCGGTAACGGACTCGGAGGTGAAGAGACGGCTCAAGGCTTCATGCTCTCGGGAATGTGGGTTGGAGGTGCGCTCGGGTGCATGCGGCGGATGCCGGCATGGAACGTTACAAGGATGTGATGGAAGAAGGAAATGCCCCCGGCTTCAACGGTCCCCCGCGGAAGGCCGCACGTCGAACGGTCCCGCGAGCGGTACCTGCAGTGCCCTTCGAACCGTAGCACTGTCCGCAGCGATGACGGCGGCGGCGGCGGCCTCGCGCAGGTTCCGCATGCTGCAGCCGCGAATCAGGCTTCGGATTTCGGGCAGCGACGGCCACGCGACCGACAGGGCTTCCACACCCAGCCCCATCAGCAGGACCGCCCCCGCGGGCCGCGCCGCCATCTCCCCACAGGCGCTCACCTCGATCCCGGCCGACCGGCCGGCTTCGACGACGCGGGAGACAAGCCTCGGCACAGCGGGGTGGAAGGGGTCGAAGAGGTGCGCCAACCCGGTGTTGGTGCGGTCGACGGCCAACGCGTACTGCACCAGGTCGTTGGTGCCGATCGACAGGAAGTCGGACGCGGTCGCCAGCTCGGGCGCGGCGTGTGCGGCCGCGGGGGTCTCGATCATGGCGCCGACCTTGACGTCGTCGCGGCAGGGCACTCCCTCGGCTTGCAGCTGCTCCCTGGCGGTGTCGAGCAGCTCGCGGAACGCCGCAATCTCCGCGGACGTGTTCACCAGCGGCACCATGATGCGCACATCGCCGTGCGCGGTCGCCCGCAGGATCGCTCGAAGCTGCGTAAGGAACAGGCCGGGCTCGTCGTTGCACACCCGCACTCCGCGCCTGCCCAGGAACGGATTGCCTTCGGCGGGCATCCGCAGGAAGAGCGGAAACTTGTCGCCCCCCAGATCGAAGATCCGGATCAGGACCGCGTCGGAGGGGAACGCGTCGACCACCGCCCTGTAGGCCCGGTACTGCTCCTCTTCGCCGGGTACCGCGTGGCGGCCGACCGCCAGGAATTCGGTGCGGAAGAGCCCCACTCCCTCGGCGCCAAGCTCCCGGGCCCGGGTCGCCTCGCCCGGCAGGTCCAGGTTCGCCCGGAGCTTGACGGCCACATCGTCCAGCGTCACCGCCGCTTCCGGCGCGGCGTCCGGCGTCCGGCGCGTCCAGCCGCTGATCCTCGTGCGGCGCTGTTCGAACCGCTGCGTCTCGATTTCATCGGGGTCGACCACCACGCGCCCCGACCGCCCGTCCACGATGATCGTCTGGCCATCGCGGGTCCGGCCGAAGACTTCACCCAGTCCCGCCACGGCGGGAATCTGCATGGATCTGGCCAGGATCGCCCAATGGGCTGCGCGCGACCCCGCGTCGGTGGCGAGTGCTCTCACCCGATCCGGGTCCAGGCGCGCGACGAAGCTCGGCGTCAACTCCCGCGCGACGATCACCGCGTCGTCCGTGCTCCCGAGGTCCCACGGGACCGGCCGCCCGAGCAGGCGGCTCTGCACCCGCAGCTTTACGTCGTGCACGTCGTTCAGCCGGTCCAGGACCATCGTGTGGGAGGTGCGCGCCCAGAGATCCGTGAGCTCCAGCATCCGCCACTCGAAGGCTCGCGCGGCCGTTACCCGGTTCTCGGTAATGTACCGCTCCGTGCCCTCCACGACCTCCGGATCCTCCAGCATCAGGATCTGGGGATCGAAGATCCGGGCCTCCACCGGTCCGAGGCGCGCCTCCGTGCGCCGCTTGATCTCCTCCAGCTCTGCGCGCGCCCGCCGCAGGGCCTCCTCGAAGCGATCGAGTTCCTGGTGGCGGTCCTTCCGCCGCACGGTCTCCCGCGGTGCCTCCGGAACCTGCCAGTCGACGCGCCGCACCCGCCCCAGGGCGATGCCGTCGGAGGCCGGGAATCCCTCCAGGCGAGCCGGAGACCCCTGGCTATTCATCGAAGCCGCGTCTCACCAGGCGGGCCAGCGCCTCGATGGCCCGGTCGGCGTCGTCGCCCTCGGCGCGGATGGTCAGGGCGCTCCCCTGCTCGGCTGCCAGCATCAGCACCCCCATGATCGACTTGGCGTTGACCTCCAGGTCGTTCTTCGCCACCAGGATCGAAGCGGAAAAGCCGCTTGCCAATTTCACGAACTCGGCCGACGGCCTCGCGTGCATTCCGAGTGCGTTCGGCACCTCGACCGTCAGGGTGCGGGTCATGGGCCCGGTGGATCGTGGCGGTTGCCGGCGATGGCACCGCGCGCCTTCTCGGCCAGGCGCGGCACCAGCTCGTCGAAGCCGAGAGCCCGGTTGAAGACGAAGTCGAGCAGCATGGGCAGGTTCACCCCGGTGACGACCGGGATCTCCGGCATCTCCCGCACGACGATCAACGCCGCGAGGTGACAGCTGCCGCTCGGCAGGTCGGTGAAGATGAGGTTGCGCGCCGGCGCCAGCGCATCGCGCGTCCGAGCGCAGAGCTCCTCGCACCCGAGCCCGCGGTTCGGCACCCCGACCAGCTCCTCCGGCGTAACCCCGGCGATCTGGCGAACCGCGTCGACCAGCCCCTCGGCGAGTCCCCCGTGCGCGACGACGACGCCCCGGGCGGGCTCGGACGTCTTTCCCGGGTCACTCATAATCCTCGATCAGCGATTCGCGGGGATTCATCGCCCGGCGCAGTCCCTCGGCGAAGCGGGTGGGTGCGTGCACGCCCCCATAGGCCAGGAGCTGATTCATGGCGATCACCTCGCTGATGACCGTCAGGTTCTTCCCCGGGTTCAGCGGGATGATCAGCCGCGGGATCCGCACCCCCAGGATGCTCGTGAACTCCCGGTCGAAGCCCGTACGATCGTAGTCGCGGGAGTCGTCCCAGGCCTGCAGGTCGACGATGATCTCGATTCGTTTGCGCTGCCGCGTCGCCCGGGTCCCGAACATCGAGGCGATGTCGATGATCCCGATTCCCCGTATCTCCATGTGGAAGTTCTGCAGCTCGTGGGCCCTGCCCATGAGGACGTCGTTGCCCCTTCGCGAGGCCAGCACCAGGTCGTCCGCGACGAGACGGTGCCCGCGCTGCACCAGACTCAGAACGCACTCCGACTTGCCGATGCCGCTCGGACCGGTGAAGAGCAGTCCGATGCCGTAGACATCCGCCAGGGAGCCGTGCAGGGTGGTCGCGGGCGCCAGTTCGTCCTCCAGGTAGGGCTTCAGCGCCCGGAAGAAGTCTCCCGTCACCAGAGCTGTCCCGAAGACGGGGATACCGGCGATCTCCGCCGCGTCCAGAAAGACGGCCGGCACTTCCTGTCCCCTGGTGACGAAGACCGCGGGAATCTCGTGCGCGAACACCGCTTCCAGGCGCCTGCGCACCTCGTCGGAGCCTAGCGTGGCCAGGTAGGTCATCTCGGTCTTCCCGAACACCTGCGCCCGCCCCCCGGGAAACCGCGCGGTGTAGCCGCCCAGCGCCAGACCCGGCGTCGACAGGTCGGGGTCGGTGATCGTTCCCTCCAGGGAAGTGCGCGGCGTGAGCAGCTCCAGCTTGAGCGCCTCCCCCCTGGCGTCGAGGAGTTGCCGGACGGTCATGGACACCGTCACGAATTCCGGAATGCCCTTCGCTTCTGGCGGTCCTTGCGAAGGATTCGCGTCATGTGACCATCGAGCTCATCGAGGGCCACGCGGAAGTCGGGCCCCTGCCCGCTCGCCACCACAGCCTGTCTCCGCCGGCGCGACACGATGGCTTCGGAGGTATGTTCACGCCCTTCCATCCCGAAAACGAAGCTCACCTCCATCACGGCGGGATCGAAGCGGGGCCAGCGCTGCGCGAGTTCTTCGGCCTGCGTCCGAACCATCGAGCTGATTTCGCATCCTTGTGCGGTAATCCGTGTTGGGATCACGTTCACCTCTCCTTCCGTGGGGTTGAAGTTCAAGTCTAGTGTCCCGTCCCGGGAGTTCGCGTGCTACCGAGAGTGCCGAGGCGCCGGGCTGGCATATACGTTCGGGTTGGCATCTTGTTGTGGCCACTGTAGTTACGTTTTGGTCAGCCCGGTTTCCCGCTGATCGACTCCCGCCACTCCCGACAATTCAGGCGCGAGCCCGGCGTCGGTCTTCCAGAGCCTTCCTAAGCTGTCCTTCGTCGGCCCTCTGATAGCACCGCAGCACCGTCTTGGCCGTTTTCCAACCGCCAAGTTGGCAGAGCACCTTCAGCGGCTGGTCCATCAGGTCGCTCGCAAACTTCCGCCGC
>JAJEBR010000098.1 GCA_022822445.1 Gemmatimonadota bacterium
ATCACCACCCGCTCGGGCCAGCTTCCTGTTGGCGAGCGCCTGCTCGCGGGCCTCGGCCAAGGAAACCAGTTGGACGCTGCCGAGTCCAAGCTCCCGCTTGCGTCCCCGGATCACGAGGCGTTGAATCCAGCTACGGGTTCCGGTCTTCTGGACGTAGAGGTAGAGTCCGTTGCCGTCGCAGTGCCGACCGGGCGGAGCGGAGCGCACGAAGGGGGCAGAGAGCCGCTTGTGGGGATGGCGGCCCCTAGGCTTGCCTCGACGGCGTTTCGTGGGAAGAGCGTTCACATTATCCATCCCCTAATCGTAACCGGGATGGAGCGGGACTGCAAGGAACGAAGCGGGACGGGTGAGGTAGGAGTAACCCTACCTAAAGCGTTGGAAACACAGGATGTTACGGACAGCTATGGACGATGCCGGACACTATCGGATTCGGTGCGTCCGACTTGCAGCGCTATTCGGCCGAAAGGCAACGATGAGCGGAGCCTCGAGGGCGTCAATTGTAAAGAGGACATGACAATTCGTAAAGCGGACGCTACAGTGTGGCCGTTTGAGCGAAGCGGTCCAGCGTGGATGCATCGCCGGTCGAATGCCGCGTGGGCTTTGTCCGCGGGCTGCTCCAGGCTTACACGACCCGTGGATCGAATCGGAAACCGGTGATGGGCCCCGCCTCGATCCTGCAGAAGTCCGGGTGAAGGGGATTCACGACGTAGTTGACCTCGCCGATGACTACGGCGCTGGGGACCCTCAGGACGGCGGACGCCCCCGAGTCCAGCCACCGGTCCCCGATCTTCTGCGTGGCCGGATGCAGACGCGGCATCGCCCAGTCGGCGGGCAGGTCGCACCCGGGGACCGCCGTGACCAGCGTTTTCGGGATTCGCAGGCGCACCTTCCGGTAGCTCCGCAGGACCGCCGCGGCCCTGAGGTGCACGAGCAACTCCATCGCTGCCAGTGCCAGGCTGCCGCCCAGATAGACGGCCCTGCGGCCGGGACTGTTCCAGCGGCCCCCGTACCGCCGGGCCCCGTCGCCGGAGAGCATGTCGCCGACCGTGCGGGCATGTTCTGGCGATGCCAGGCGCCAGGAATCGATTACGCCCGGCATCGGGTCCGGACCGCCCTCGCCATGCGCTGTGCTCTGCCAGCCCGGCTCCTGGCCGCTACACGCGGATTATCCACGGACTTGTCAGCTGAAGACCCCGTGGCGAAGGCGCCCGATGAGCTCTTCGACCTCGCGGCCTCCCACTTCGGTGGACGCGCGTTCGAGCGGCGACTCCCCTTCGATCAGCTCATGCGGCTCCTGCAGCCAGCGGCGGGCAGCCCCGCCGTCGCCCTGCATCAGCTCGTGCGCCATCGCAACCAGGCGCGCCACTCGAACCAGGCGGTCCGACTCGGTGGGCTTCAGGGCGCGGGACTCCCGGCGGCGGGAGAGCGTGGTGCGCGAAAGGCCGATTACCTCGGCCAGCGCGAGGCGTCCGACGCCCGCAGCCGCGGCGACATCATCGAGCATCGCGAATGGCAGGCCGCGGCGCACGAGGTCCACGGCCCCCTCGCGGACGAGGAGAGGGGCCAGGTTTCGTCCAGTTTGCGGTCTTCGGTCGTCCATCGCACCTCCCGATGCCCAAATGGAACTTACAAATTATCCGTTTGGGCGGAATCGGACAAGCTGCACCCGGGGCTGGTCCCAGCGCCCCTACCCCTGGAACGAATTCGCCATCCTGTCGAGAAAGGCGCGTTCGTCGCTGGTCAGCGCCTGGGCTCCCACCTTCTTCACCTTGTGCAGGAGGGCTTCCAGCTCTTCCCGGTTGATCTCGTGGAGGCGTTCGCGCGGGATCGCCTCCCAGCGGCGGATCATCTCGGTGTCCTGCACTGGGGAGACCTTCTGGCGGCGAACCTGCGGCTTGACCACGCGGCGGTGGCGCCGGCGTTCCCAGGTCCGGAGAAAGATCCACCCGGCCAGCAGTCCCCCCAGGTGGGCGAAGTGCGCGATGCCGTCCTGCGCGCCGCCGATCCCGGAGAGCAGGCTGGAGACCACCATGAAGAGCGCCAGGATCCGCGCCTGCACCGGCAGGATGCCCCAGATGTAGATGCTCTCGCGCGGCCAGTAGCGGGCGAACCCGATGACGACGCCGAAGATCGCTCCGGACGCGCCGACGACCATGGCGCTCGGGGCAAGTGCGAAGGAGAGCACGGCCCCGCCGGCACCGCAGGCCAGGTAGAACCAGATGAAGGTCTTGCTGCCCAGCCGCTCCTCCAGCCTCGGCCCGAAGAAGAAGAGCATGAGCATGTTGAAGAGGATGTGCATGAAGTTGGCATGCAGGAAGGCGTACGTCACCAGCGTCCATGGTCGGAAAACGACGAACCGCGGAACGAAGCCGAAGTCGGCCATCACGGCCGGGCTGAATTGCGAGAAGAGGAAGATCACCACGTTGGCCGCCAGAAGCCTCTTGACCCACGGAGACATCAGCATGGGGGCACCCCGCTTCCCCGTGGAACCGCCAACGCTGCGGGGCCTGCCGCGCGCCTACTGCTCCCCTCGCCCTCGATCAAGCTCATCATGGTCCACTGAATGTACCGGGAACCGGGACCGGGGCGGTAGCCGCGGCGCGCGCCGCGCGTTCCAGGGGGAGGAGCGTCCTGTAGATGACGGAGTGGACGGGCGTGGGGACTCCCGCCTCGGCGCCCATGCGCACCGCCGCGCCGTTCCAGGCCTCCAGCTCGGAGGGGACGCCGGCCGCGAGGTCCCGCTGCAGCGACGAGGTGCCGTCGGCCGGGAACGAATCGAAGGTGTCCAGCGCGCGGTCGACGGCGTCCGGCGGGAGCGTCACTCCACGCGCGGCGGCCACGGCCGCGATCTCCTCCATGGCGTGGCGCAGGAACCTGCGGGCCGGGCGATCGGCGCGTACCGGGCCGATGGGCTGATTGCACGCCGCGCAGACGCCGCCCAGGGAGCACACGAAGAGGAACTTGTGCCAGAGCGCGGCGTCGATGTCGGGGGGGATCTCGGCCTGGACGCCCGCTTCCGCGAGGGCGGCGACGAGCGCCTCCGCCCGGGGCGACGCGCGGCCGTCCCACTCGGCGAGCGCCACGTACGGGTCCACCCCGATGTGCCGGATCTCGCCGGGCGCCGCGACCTCGCTGATGATGCGGGTGAGGCCCTTCCCCATGCGCTCGCGTCCCACCGCGGGGAGGAGGGCCTCGTGGGCATCGACGCCGTTGAGGAGCGGCACGACGAGGGTGGCCGGGCCGAGGAGGGGGCCGATCCCGGCGCGGACGGCGGGAAGGTGCAGGGACTTCACCGCGACGATCACGGCGTCGACGGGGCCGATCTCGGCGGGATCGGCGGTGGCGGGGGGCGACGCGCGGAAGTCGCCGCCGGGGGTGCGGACGAGGAGGCCGTGTGAGCGGATGGCGTCGAGGTGCGCGCCCCGCGCGATCAGCGCGACGTCGTGCCCGGCGCGGGCCAGCACGCCCCCGAAGTACCCGCCGACGCCTCCTGCGCCGTAGATGGCTATTCTCATGGTGGCGAAGTTACCGCAGCCACGGACGGGTTCAAGTCCCGGGGCTGACCGCCAAGTACATCGACAGCCCCCTTCATCCCGCGAACTCGCGCGCCTCCATTCGCGAGCGGATGCCTCCTCGCACCACGGCCGGTGCGACCAGGGCGGCGAGGAGCAGGACACCGATGAACGTGACCGTTATTGCGGTGCCGGAATACACCACCCCGAAGAACCACGGGAGAAAGACGCCGATCAAGCCGAGGACCATGAACCCACCGATGGTTTGAGCCACCGTACCGCCCTTCACCGGCGGACGCGAGAACGGCAGGTGCGGGCCGACGAGTTGCCGCGCCTGGACCGCCAGGTGGGCCAGCAAGGCAAGGACAAGCGCGTGTGCCGCCGCATGCACCGGGTTTCCAAGAGAAATGTCGGACGGGAGGCGCAAGCGGCGGCGAAAACCGCCGGTTTGTGAACGCTCCGTGCGGCGTGAACGGCGGCGGCGCTCGCTGCTCGCGGTGATCGCGCCCAATCGTTCCGCATAGGAAACGGACAACCTCCCCGCCGAGAGGACGAAGAGGATACCGACCGACGCGACGCCGACCGTGGCCGCGGCAGCGTAGCCCAGGCTCCAATCGCCTGCGAAGAGGGGAAGGAAGGAGGCAAACCAGGCCGGGGGGGCCAGAAACGCCCACACCGGAATCGAGAACGTGCCATCTTGCGAGATCATCTGCTCCAGCGCCGGACCAAACAGATCGTCGATGTAGATGGGCCCCATCATCACGGCGGCCATCGCGATCACCTGCACCAGGGAGAGCGCCCTTCTCAACCGGCGCGGATGCACCACGCCCAGCAATGCGGAATAGAGGCACAGGATTGCCAGCGTCGTGGCCGTGGTGATTCCGGCGACGGCCAACAGCCCGCCGAGGGCCACCAATGGCCCGAGAACCACAAGCAGCAGCATCACCGACGGTCCCCCGAGCAGTGTCCCGATGATCAGCGTGAAGATGAGCACGTTCGTCAGTTTGACCAGGAAATACGTGCGGGACGACACCGGCTGGTGGGCGAGGATGTCGTAGTCGTCCGGCGAAATCACGACTGACTGGAAGTCGATCAGCACGACCATCGCCAGCAAGATCCCGACCTGTGTGAGCACGATCGCTCCCGGCAGCATCAATCCTGGCAGGAATGCCGAAACCATCCCGGCGACCGCGGTCATCAACGCTCCAAAGATCAGGTAGACCAAGAAGACGTGCCAGATGCTCCGGCCCTGGCCGCCCATGGACAGGCCTGTGGCCGCCCGGAAGTCGTTCTTCAGCATCACGCGCGTGAGAACGCGCCACTGTGGGTAGTCGGCCCCGAAGGCCTCGACGAGGCGTTGAAGGATCAATCGCACCAGACGCAGGCGCGGCTGTTCAGGCAAGCCCCCCCACCACCTCCCCCAGCACGGCTACCGCCTCATCCAGCTGCCGCCCGGTCACGTACGGCGCCGGCCCCAGGCGCAGCACGCGGCCACGATAGTCCGCGTAAACTCCGCGACCGCGCAGCTTGCAGCAAATCTCCCCGGCGACGGGCGTCTCCATCGTCAGGAAGCCACCGCGCCGGGACAGCCGCACGGCACGGTCCCGGCTCAGCACACGCGGATCAAGGTCCAGCGCGTCCGCCCCCGCCGCCAGCCGCCGGATCTGCGCGAGGCCCACATCCCGCAGCCGGTCCACCGTGAGCCCCTGCGCGTGGAAGAACCGGAAAACAGCCGCCGCCCGGTAGTGGCTCACCGGATCATACGTGGAACCGGCGAAGCGAACATCTCCCTCGCCGTACATCACGTGCCGCCGCTCGCCCTGATCGTTACCCGCGCCCTGATCGTCACCCGCGCCCCGATCGTCACCCGCGCCCCGATCGCCACCTGCGCCCTGATCGCCACCTGCGCCCTCGCCGCCTCCACCGTCACCTTCGGCACCGCCCCCACCGCCCCCACCGCCCGCCCCCGCCAGCGACCCGAACTCCGCGAACCATCCCGTCACCACCGGCCGCAGCGTGCAATCCCGCGGAACCCTCAGAAAGCAGTTCCCTTCGCCAAGCTGGCAATATTTGTAGCCGCCGCCCACCACGAACGCCTGCTCCAGCCCCATCTCAACCACCGAAAACGGCACCGCGTTCAGCGAGTGGTAGGCGTCGACGAGCAGCTCCGCCCCGACCCGGGCACACGCCGCTGCGATCTCGTCGAGCCCCTCCACGATTCGCGCGTCGCGGAACATCACGGACGACACGAGCACCGCAGCCGTCCGGTCGTCCACTGCGCCGATGACCCGTTCCGCCAAGGAATCGCCCCCGGCTCGCGTCGACCGCGGGCCGACCGCCCGTCCCTGGCCATCCACTTTGTTCGGGGAACGAACAAAGTCCACTCCCACCCTCACCACCTCGATCCCCTCCTCCTCCAGCCGGTCCAGCTGCCGCCGGATCGTGTGGAACTCGCCGTCGGTCGTCACCAGCCGCGGCCGCTCGCGCAGCGGCAGCGCCGACAGGAACCGGATCAGCAGCTCGTGCGTGTTCTGCCCGAGCGCGATGTGTCCGTCCGGGTCGTCCAGCAGCCGCCGGTACCCGGCCCGCACCTCGTCGGCCACCTCGAAGGCCCGGCCCCACTTGTCGTCGACCATCTCGGCGGCGTCCAGCCACGCCTGCCGCTGCGCCTCGAAGGCCACATCCGGCCACGCCTGGTGGGAATGCCCGGTGAGCAGCACCCGCTCGGACACGCGAAAGCGCGAGTAGTGGCGCGCGAGCTGCCCGGGCGCGATGCCGGCTCTCTCGAGCGACGACGACCCGGCACAGCGTGCGCTCAAGTCCGCACCCTCCGGCGCCGCCCGCCGCCACCCGCCATCACAGCGCCGACCTGATCTCCCAGAGGTCCGGAAACGCCGGGTGCAGCGTGGTCACCAGGTAGGCCACGCCCGCGCTGTCGCCCGTGCCCGGTTTATTGCCGATCGTGCGCTCCACCATCTTGATGTGCCGGTAGCGCCACTCCTGGAACCCCTCGTCCAGGTCCACCAGCCGCTCGCAGAAATTGACCGCCTCCGGGTCCGAGCGGTACAGCCGGATCAGCACCTTCTGCACCTCGGGGTCGGACTCCACCGGCCGGGTCACATCCCGGTCCAGCGCCCGCTGCGGAACGGCGCACCCCCTGCCCGCCAGGAATCGCAGGAAGGCGTCCCAGAGCGACGGCTCCTTCAGTCTCCGCTTGAGCCGACGCTGCTCGTCGGGGTCCGGGAACGTCCTGAGGTACCTGGCCCGCTTCATCCCCAGCGCGAACTCCAGCTCCCTGAACTGCGCGGACTGGAATCCGCTGGCGGTCTCCAGCCGGTCGCGGAAGGATTCGAACTCGATCGGCGTCATCGTCTCCAGGATGTCGAGCTGGCCCACCAGCACCTTCATGATCGAGCGGACGCGTTTCAGGGTCGCGGCTGCCCGGGCGCCTTCGCCCGCCAAGAAGAGACCGCGCGCATGGTCCAGTTCGTGGAGCGCGGCCTTGAACCACAGCTCGTGGACCTGGTGAACGATGATGAACAGCATTTCGTCGTGCTCCGGCGGGTCGGAGAGCGGCCTCTGCAGGGACAGCAGCTCCGGGAGCATCGCGAAATACTGGTAGTTCATCGGTGCATTGTCGTCATTCATTTTCCGTCATTCATCTCCCTTCATTCATTTTCCGTCGTCATCTCCAGTCATTCATCTCCAGTCATTCATTCAACCCTATGACGATTTGGATATCAGGCTTGTCTTGCCGTGGTTCTCCCGTCCTCTCCGGTAGTCTTTGGCTCTCTAACTCTGTAACCCGCTCTTCGAGTTTATGAATGCTGAGCTTGTCATCTTGCATGCTACCGACCTCCTCGACAGGCATGGGGATAATCGGCGTTTGGGGGGCAGTCTGGCATGTCCCATGAGGCAGCCACGCGGCCAAAACTGTGATCGTCTTGGCCACCCGCGCCCGGCGCTTCCGATCCGCCTCGAAGGCGCGTCGGAACAACGCCCGTATCCACTCGCTCCTACTCCGGCGCCGTTCCTCGGCGTGAATACGGTCCAAGTCGTTCACCGCTCGATCTTGGCCGGAAGATCGTCCAAAGTGAACCCGAGGAGGCTCACGTCTGTCGACAGATCGGGGAGCTGCTCGTACAATGCCTCGATCTCGACCACAACGAGCTCTCGGTAGCCTTCCTCAAGAACGGCAAGGGAGAGAGGGTTGTCGAGTTGGCCGAAAACGGCGACGAGTTGGGCTATGGCACTTGCGTCCACAACGGTTCTCTCTGTGGGTGCTGTGGCAGGAGAGAACGGGAACTCGATGACCACTCGCTGTGGCCGCGCGGAACGCTCGGTGTCTTTGTGAACGGTGGTGGACGCTCGCTGCTGCGCGTCGAATGCGAACAGGCCCGTCAAGGCAAACACGGCGAAGCACGCCAAAGCGGTCAGCGATACAGGGGAGGATCTTCTCATTGGTCTCACGCTTTCCGATTCGGGATGGATGGATGGCCTTTTCGCCGAGGGGTTGACTTCCTGCGGCAAGGATACGTAGGAGGGAAGCGGCTCGTCAAGCGTTCGCAACTGGTCGCAACCGGGAGCTACGGAACCGATGGGGGACCCGACTGGTCGCCTCCGGGTGCGATGACCCCAGCCGGAAAGAGGAAGAGCGCGACGAACAAGGACAGCCAGCATAGGAACGACGGCTCTCGCGCTTGGCCTCGGTGCTATCGCGGCGGCGGCGTGCGTGACCGACGGAACCGGTGGCCCCGCACGTGGCGCTGGAGGGTGCGGCGTGCGAGAACGGGAATCCCATCACATCACCGCACCCCCTCAGCTCTTACTGCAATACTCTGCCACAGTGGTTGCTTTCAGAGGAATGATCTTGGACTCATCGACGTCATAGCCAACGTCGATCAACGCGTACATGGAAATAGCGTTGGGCCGACTCTCGTAGGACAAACAGTACACACTTTTACCTACCACCACGTCCGGAACTGGCCAGTGAGGACCATCGAGAGGAACCCCTGGATGATTGGGATCCCCGCCCGCGGCTCGGTATGCCCGCGTTGCATTGGCACCGACGAAATACCTCACACCCTCCCGTGTCGTCAGCAAGCCGGGATGTGAAGGTTCGACGAGCCCCGCCAACCCAAGAGCATGACCCATCTCGTGCCGGAGCACAGGAATGATGAGGGTACCGCCACCATTTCCGAACGGTTCTACCCCTCCGTTGGAAGGCGGGATTCCCGCAACAAAGCGTTCGTCGCACGGCCCTCCGACAGCAGCCGCCCCTTCGCGCGTGGGATGGAACCTAGTCACCAGCAGGAAGTCTTCCGCCACAGCCTTTACCGTGGCCCTCTCGTACTCGTCTCTCAGCACACACGTCACTGCCTGTCGGCCCGGCAACTCCGATCCATCCAGCATGTACTCCCACCACTCCACGACCTCCATCATCGTTTCTTCATGACCGACAGGGTGAGGGATTCCCATCACAACATCCACGCCGAAAGTCCCTACCGCCTCCCTCACCGTCACCCGAGTCTCAAAGGACTCCAGATCGTCTGAATGGGGAAGAACAGCCACGGTCGCGTCTCCTCGCTCCCGGCCGGGAGCAAGATCCAGCCACCTTCCGGACGTGTCGGGATCGTCCGGGTCGAAAATGAACGATGTGGATGCGTACACCACCGTGGAATCGGAAACACTAACGGCAACCTCCTCACCCCTGGGATAGGGAAGCCGCAGAGATACTCCGTTTCCGTCCTCTCGCAGAATCACCCTCGGCAGCGCAGTGTGTTCGCTGTCCACAGGACAGGGATAAAGGTGCGCGTCAAGGGACACGAGCCATGCACGGAGCACCGGATCGGCAGGCGCGCAGAGATCGGGTTGCCCGCCTACCCACAGTCCCTCCAGTTCCAAACTCGCCAGCTCGGGGGGAAACGGCCCGGAAAGCCGATTGAACCCGAAGTCGAAAATGCGAGCGTTACGAAGATCCTTCAGAGAGGCGGGGACCACTCCTTCCAGTTTGTTGAAATGGAGCAGAAGGTGCCGGAGGCTGGTCATCTTGCCCAATTCCGGGGGGATCGGACCGGTCAGATCGTTGCCCGAGACGTCCAGCGACTCCAGTGCGGTCAGGTTTCCGAGTTCCGGCGGGATCGGACCGGAAAGCTTGTTGCGGTCGAGATACAGCGTCTGCAGACGGGTCAGCTTTCCGAGTTCTGCGGGGATCGGACCACTGAGGCCGGTCCCTACCGAAGCCCGCGCGTTCCTGTCGAGTTCCAGTGATACCAGACGGGTCAGCTTGCCCAGGTCGGGTGGGATCGGGCCACTGAGGTTGTTCCGCGCGAGCCAAAGATACCTCAAGTTGATCAGCTTCCCGAGTTCCGGCGGGATCGGGCCGGTGAGATCATTATCGTTGAGCCACAGGCGTTCCAGATGGGTGAGGCCGCCCAGCTCCGGCGGGACCGAGCCGGTGAGAGCGTTGCCGTTGACGTTCAGCAGGCGCAGATGAGTGAGGCTCCCGAGTTCCGGGGGGATCGAACCGGTAAGTTTGTTTTCGTCGAGCCCCAAGTGCGTAAGGTTCGTTAGGTTGCCGAGTTCCGGCGGAACTAGGATGACATGATCCGACGCCGTCCACGGTAGCCCACGAGCCGTCCCATAACATCCTGTAGTACAACGGTTTCAAGGCGGTATCCCGACGCCAACCGTCTCTTGCGATCCAGTGACTTCCGGTGTATTCTTCCCCGTGTAGTGTTGCAATAAGTGATACACCATAAGGAAGAACGCATGACGAAGCGACCTCGAACCCTTACCGCCGCGTTCGTGCGGACGGTGGGCCGTCCGGGCGTGTACGGGGACGGGCGCGGCGGGCGCGGCCTGAGCCTCCGGGTCCACCGGACGCTCGATGGCCGCATCACCAAGACATGGCGGCAGCGCGTCAGGATCGAGGGCCGCCTGACTTCGATCGGCCTCGGACCGTATCCCGAGGTGACGCTTGCCGAGGCGCGCCGTAAGGCGCTGGACAACAGCCGCATGGTTCGCCAAGGCCGGGACCCGCGCGGGCGCGGCGTCCCGACGTTCGCCGAGGCCGCCGAACGGACGATCCGGCTCCACCGGGAGTCTTGGAAGGCCGGGAGCCCGCTTCCCGAACAGTGGGAGTCGACGTTCCGCCTCCACGCCGCATCCTTGCTCGACAAGCCCGTGGACCGGATCACGAGCGCGGACGTGCTCCGGTGCCTGTCCCCAATCTGGAGTTCGAAGCCCGCCGCCGCGCGGAAGGCCCGTCACCGGATCGCCGCCGTCTTCCGGTGGTGTATCGGTCGCAACTACCGCGCGGACAACCCGGTGGACCGGGCCGTGGCCGCGCTGCCGAAGACGAACGGCAACGGGCCGAGGCACCACCGGGCGCTCACGCACCGGGAGATTGCGGGAGCGCTGCGGGCGATTCGCCGGATCGGGGATGAGAGTCCGGCCGCCTTGTGCGTGGAACTGATCGCGATCACCGCCGTTCGGCCCGGCGAGGCGAGGGGCGCGCGTTGGGACGAGATCGACATGGCGGAGGCGAGGTGGACGATCCCGGCGGCGAGGATGAAGGCGGGCCGGGAGTTCGTCGTGCCGCTCAGCACGGGCGCGATGGATGTTCTTGAACGGGCGCGATCCCTGCCGGGCAGGTCGCCGTATGTGTTCCCTTCGAGATCGGGTGGTCCGTTGCCGACCAAGGCACCGGGGAGCGTGCTGCGAAGAGCCGGAGTGGCCTCGACGCCGCACGGATTCCGGTCGAGCGCGCGGTCGTGGATGGCCGAGTCGGGCGTCCCCGCCGAGGTCGCCGAGGCCTGCCTCGCCCATGTGCCCCGGAGTCAGGTCGTGCAGGCGTACCAGCGCTCCGATCTGCTGGAGAGGCGCGCCGAAGTCATGCAGGAGTGGAGCGAGTACGTCACGCGGCGGTAGGTAGCTCCGGGAGGCAACGGGGGAGCTGCTGGCGGCGGCCGAAGCGGCTCCCGGACGTTGCTGGACGCCTTGGGAAACCGCCTCGATTCGGGCGGTTGACACGGCCGGAATCGGGCCTCTCCGTGTAAGAATCATGGTGATTTCGGCGGCCTTCGACTGCGCCCCTCGGCGGACGGTTTCGCCCGCTAATGCGGGAGAGCCAGCCCACCCTTTGGGGCCACGCTTCGCGAGTCCCCGGCAGGGGCTGGCGGGGGGCCGTGCCCCCTGTGACCCCCGAAACGGCAACGGCGCGCCGTGAGCGCCGGACGCGCCGTCTGGGTCAAGATCCGCGCCAGCGAGGCGGAGCGTGCCGCGTGGCACGCCAAGGCGCGCTCGGCAGGCCTGACGCTGTCGGATCTGGTGCGCCGGTCGATTGGCCGGGTCCGCACCTGGACCGTGGCGCACGCCGAGGTCGAGCGCGAGCGCACCCGTGAACTGGCGCGCGTCGGCAACAACCTCAACCAGATCGCCCGGTGGACAAGTTGCATCGGGTTTACAACTGGTTGTGTCCAATGAACTTAGGAGTTTCGAGGGGCGAATTCCCGCCGAATGATTCCCGCTGTTCGGGATTTCAGTCGCGAGCCCTCCGGCGACCTTCCAGCGCCGTCCTGAGTTGTCCAGCATCCGGTCTCTGGTAGCACCTGAGCATCGTCTGGGCATCCTTCCACCCGCCAAGCTCGCAGAGCACCTTGAGCGGAAGGTCCATCAGGTCGCTGGCGAACTTCCGCCTGAGCGAGTGCCAGCCCCGCCGCGGCTTCGGCTCCAGCCCAGCGAGGGTCTCGGCCTTCTTCCACCACTTGTGGGCGGCCATGGGGCTCATGGACCGCGTGGCGTCCCTCGACGAGGTAAGCACGGGCGCGTCGCCCGTCCCTGCGCTCCTTTTGCGCGCCTCCTCCAAGGCGGTGAGGGCCTCGTCGGTCAGCGGCGTGACGTGTTCATGGCCCGTCTTCTCGTGTTCCGCCCTCCACCGCACCTCCCGGCCCTCGAAGTCGATGTCGCTCCACCGAAGCTGTCGGATTGCGCCGATCCGGTGGCCGGTCTCGTGCGCGAGCACGAGGGCGACGTGGAACCGCCACCCGATCCGGCCCGACACCCCGAGGAGCGCCCGGTACTCGCCCTCGGTGAGCACCACCCTGGTCGGGTTCTTCTCGGTGGGCCTCTTGAGGCCCCGGAGCGGGTTCCTTTCGAGTAACAGGCGGCCTTGGTCGTCCCTCGATCTCCCGGCCCAATTGAGCACTGCGATCAGGAACTTGAGGTCGTGCTCGACCATCCGGTCGGACACGGGCTTTCCGCTCGGTCCGATTCGGCCCGCCCGGCGCTCCCGGATGAAGCGGTCCCAGTCCCGTTGCGAAAGGGTGGCCGGGTCGCGGTTCCGTCCGAAGAACCGGAGGAACATGCGCTTGGCGGCCCGGTCGTGCGCCCGCGAACACCTCCCCTTGGTGGGCGTCACCTCTTCACCGTAGATTTCAAACAGCTTCCCCAGAGTGAGCGGCTCCGGCTCGGCCTCGGCCTTGCCGTTCAGGTCCGGGCCAACGAATCCGGCCGCGAACTCGTCCGCCTGCCTCTTCGCCCTCACCCAGTCCCGGTGTCCGAGCGACCGGGTGCGCCTGCGCCCGTTGTCGCGCCACTCAATCTGGAAGTTGCCGGTCTTCGGGTCCGGGAAGATCCTGACCCGGTTCCGGCCCCATTCTCCGGCGCCGTCGGAGCGCCGGCTTCGTTTCGTGCGTGCCATCATTCGATTCCTCTCGGTGATGGACCGCACGATCTGCGCGAACGAAAGCTCGCGTGGCCGGGGGTTTTCCGCTAGTCTTCGGTTGGCCGTCTTCGGCTCGTTAGGCCTTCGGGGGGAGGGCGCGGGATCAGGCTTGCGGGGCAGCCGCCACGGCGGCGCTGGTTTCTCCGGTTTGCGGAGGAGGAAGATGCGGAGGAGCCAGATGTGTTTTCGTTTCACGAAAACTCTCTGGCCGGGGGGTGTCCCCCGGACCCCCACCCGACGGTCGCACGCCGGGACCATGGGGCGCGGAGCGCCGGACAGGATCACCGGATGGCGCACGCGGGCCACACGGCCACCGCCAACCGTTCAGCCGTCCCGAGTGCGCCTCCACCCCATTTCCGTGGCTCGATCATCCGCCGCGAGGATGTCGAGTTCCCCGGTCGGGAAACCCGAAATCGGGGGTACTCCTACCCCTCATGGGGTCGAGTTCGTGCGTTACAGGCGATCCCACGGCCTCGGATTCCGCCGGATCGCCCCCAAAACGCCAGAATGGCCGTGAGTGCGGTTTTCCGGGCTTCGGGGGGGCACGGGGCTTGGATGCCTTCCACCAGTCGGCCAAAGACCCATCCACGGGCGGATCCTCAAACCCGCGCCGGTCAGGGCCAAGCTCCCGGCGGGCCGTCGAGGATCACGTCGGCCGGGGTCGTCGGCCAGGACGGGGCTACGCTCGGCCGTCGCCCCCGCGACGGGTTTCGAGAGGTGGAGCACCTCCCCGGCCGCCGCTCCCGTGGCGGGCCGGAAACGCCGGGGTCAGAGGGGGCAGAGCCCCCCGCCAGCCTCCGCAGGGGACGCACGGAGTGTGGCCCCACGGA
>JAJEBR010000094.1 GCA_022822445.1 Gemmatimonadota bacterium
CCCCTCGTTCCTCCCTCCAGCAGCACCGGTAAGGCCCATCCCACCCTCTGACCCTGCGTCAAGCAGCCCCGGCGGCGCACCGGACACTCCGTTGGGTCACGAAATGGCTGAAATCAGGCCGGCGTGCAGGATCCGGGATTATGGGTCCCTCCCCGGATCCACCGCCTTCACCGCCAGTCCCAGCGCCTCGAACTCGCGGTCCCTCCGGTCCGGCGCGTGCGCCGCGGGCGAGCGGTGGCTCTGCACCACGATCACGAGTTCGCGCGACGGGATGATGTACGTTCGCTGGTCCCCCGCCCCGGCCGCGTTGTAGGCGTCGGGCGGCAGTGTGGGAATCCGGGTTCCCCGCCCGGACTCGTCTCCCGGGTTGAGCCAGAAGAGTCCTCCGTAGACCGGCGGATCCCACGCCGGGGCCGGCGACTGCACGAAGTCCACGAACTCCTCCGAGAGGAGCCGCTCGCCGTTCCACATTCCGCGCTGCAGATAGAGCAGCCCCAGGCGGGCCCAATTGCGGGCGGTCCCGTAGTTGTAGCCGGTGAGCAGGAAGTTGCCGTAGGCGTCGGTCTCCATGACGAAGCGGCGGATGCCGATCCTGTCGAAGAGCGCGCGCTGCGGCCAGGTCAGGTACTCCTCGCCCAGCTCGTCTTCCACCGTGCGTTTGACGATGTACCCCAGCGTCCACGGATCCGAGTTGCGGTAGCGCCCGACGGTGTTGGGAGGAAACTCGGCTTCGCGACTGATCGAGAACTTGAACACGTCGATCGGGGCTTCGTACCCGAGCCAGTGGTCCCGCTGGCCGGCGATGAACGACCTGGCCATCTGCTCGGGCGTCGCTCCCGAGTTGGTGAAGCGGAGGCCGCTGGACATGCGGAGCAGGTCGGCGATCCGGATCGCGGCGCGCGGATCGCCCGGCGAGTTCTGCCACTCCGGCACGGGCGCGGGCTGCCACAGCTCGAGGTGGCCCATCTGGATGAGGCGGCCGACCAGTGTGGCGGTCATGCTCTTTCCCATCGACCAGCTCTCGAGCTGCATGTCCTGGTGCGCGCCCCCGGCGTACGCCTCGGCGACGATCCGCCCGCGGTGCACCACGACGAACGCGGCCCGGTTGTCGTCCGCGCTGCCCAGTATCGTTTCCGCGGCTCGGGCGAGCAGCTCCGCGTTCACGTCGTCCGGAAGCGGCTCGTCGGGGAGCAGGTCCCCCATGGGCCAGGGGGTCGTGGCGGCGTCGGGCAGGGCGCTGGCCACATCGCGGGGCGTGAAGAAGACCCTGTCCGTGTGACGAGGCAGGATCACGCACCCCTGGTCGCCGAAGTGCCGTGCGCGTCCCTGGGCGCCCTCCGCCGATACGGTGACGATGCGGCGCTCATCGTCGACGTCGAACACGAGCCGCCCGCCCTCGTAGTCGCCGACGTCCTCCCCGGTGAGGAGGACGCTGCTGTACAGGGCCTCGTCACGGTCCCGCTCGGACACCCAGATCGCGGAGCAGTACCGCTTGGCGGACCCGTTGAGGCTGAATTCGGCGGGGGGTTCGACGGCTTCTGCACCGTTGGGGGCGGGCGCTGATGTTCCGCCCTGGCTCGCCACGGTTGCGCCGGGGTCGTCGGGAGCGGTGCACGCTGCGGCGAGGAAAGCAGGAAACAGGGCGGCGCTGATTCTTGGAGTGCGCCTCAAGGCAGTCCTCCTCTTGCGGCAGTCATCGGTTGTGACTCGAGGAGAATGCAGGTTCGGAGGTTGTGCTGCAACCGGAGGGCGCACATGGACCCCCTTCCGCTACCTCTTCCTCGGGATACCTAGGCTCTGGAGGAATACCGAACCCGGTCGATTTGGTGCCGGCATACCCATGCCGCTCAGGAACCCCCGCACTTGGCCATTTCGCGCATCGCGTACAATGGTCATCGGTTCGTACGTGTTCTGGTCCAGCGTGACCGAGTCATCCGGCCCAGCGAGCGTGATGCTGGCCAGCGATCCGGTCCAACCCGCCTGCACAGGAAGGGCGAAAACGAACCAGGCGGCCTGGCCTTCCTCATGCGCGAATTCGGTCATGGCAAAGCTGAATGCGAAGAGCTCGTCGCCGACGCCGTCTCTCCCGGTCAACCGGTAGGGACCGGTGGAAGTCGGTAGTGTCGGAAAGGCTTCCACGTTGAAGGCCGGATTGAGGAAGGTTTCCCCCTGCTCGGTCAACCCACCCCAAAGCAGGATGGTCTCTTGCGGAGCGGGCGGGCGGTTGTCGTCAGCTTGCGCGGAGATCACCCGGTAGCGAAGGGCGTTCGTGAAGTGATAGTCGCTGACCCAGTCGGGATTGCAGTAGGACATGAAGTCGTAAGTGGTCGGGGGCACCAACTGGCCGCTGCGGACATCGTATCCCCACACTCCGATGGTCCCGTCCGAATACGGGAACGATGGGTCGGGATAGAAGTTGTTGCATGGGGCATGCCCGAGGCTCAGGTTGTGACCGAGTTCGTGGGCAATGGTCCAGGCCTGGGGTTTCGCAAAACTGTTTATGGTTCCCGCAGCCCCGGCGGCACCGGTGACTTCCCCGCTCATCAACCCCTGGTAGTAACCGCTGCCTCCCTCCATCGCCCGGATTGCGCCGACCTGGGGGAGGAGGTGGAAGATGCTGTTGGAGGAAGTCTCGACGGGCTCATGTGCTGACACATTAAACCCGGATCCTGCACGCCGGCCTGATTTCAGCCATTTCGTGACCCAACGGAGTGTCCGGTGCGCCGCCGGGGCTGCTTGACGCAGGGTCAGAGGGTGGGATGGGCCTTACCGGTGCTGCTGGAGGGAGGAACGAGGGGTGGT
>JAJEBR010000095.1 GCA_022822445.1 Gemmatimonadota bacterium
AGTACTCCTGCCCGGCCTTCCCGACGCCCAGCCCGGCGGGGAGCGTTCACGGATGATCGAGCCGGGCAAGAATGGGTACCGAAGCGGAAGCGTCGCAAGGGGCGCTGCGAGGCAGGTTGCTTCGCGAAAAACGGGCGTCCGCTTGTGAGATGGATACTCCCGGACGAAACGGGTCAAGAGCCAGCGCTTGGGGACGCCTCCGAAAACGGTCGCCGAAGACACCCGGAGGACGGTCCCCCGGAGGCGGCGTCCGGGTCACCGGGGCGGCCACGTCGGTGGCCCCGAGGGTCGCGTCTGCGGAAACCCGGCGGCGGCGGGCGGGCTGAGCGCCATCCCGCGCTCTACGCCTCGAACGGGGAGGTTGGGCCGCTGGCTACCTCGTGAACGATCACGTCAGCCACGTGGTCCGGGCCGCCCCGCTCGGTGAGTTCCGAGGGCGCGGCACCGAACAGCCGCTGGACCAAGCGACGGTAGTCGGCGACACGGGAAAAACCGACAGCCAAGGCAACGGATCCTTGCGCATGGCCGCTCCAACGAGCGAGGCGCTCGACGTGGAAGGCAGCAGCAAGGAGCATGAGACGCTTTGGAGCTGGAAGACAGTTCGCACGGCACTGTCTCGCCAGCGTCTGCGCGCCAACCCCGAGTCCGTTTGCGACGCAGGCCACGGTTCTTCGGGTCAGCGACTCGTGCAGTGCCAAGTCGAGGAATCGGTGCATTTCGGGGTCCGTGCACCCCTTGACCCGTCGCACGAGGACGTCGGTCTCCTCGCAGTCCGCTGCGTGAATGAACGCTCTTCGCAACGTCTCGGCATCGTCGTTCACCCCTGTCGAGACGACGGCGACGAAACCGATCTCCCGGATGAACCCCGCGCCTTGCCAGGATGACGCAGCCCTTCCGTATCCGATCACGGGGGAATCGGGGTTGTGCGCCCGCAGGATCCGCAACGCATCGATGCCCCGTCGGTCGTGCGCCCGGAATCCCGGATCCACCACCACGGGGCAGCCGGGGAGGCTTTGGGCGAGGTGGTCGATCTCCCTCCACCCCGAGGCGAAACGTACGCCATCGAGAATCCGGTCGGTCGAGCCCAAACGCATCCCGTCCAACAAGCGGTCGCGGGCGATTTGCTCCGCCACGAGGGCCAGCACGGGGTGACCCCCGTCAAGGGTCTCCGCAGGCCAAGTCGGAGACCGAATGCCGGGTGCCGTCCATACAACTAGATCTGCGGCCTGTCCCAGCTTGGCCATACCTCTGGCGACCGCCCGCCGTACCGAGTTTGCGCGCAACCGCATGAGCGCAGCTGCCTCGCGACAGGTAAGACCATCAAGGCATACATGCCGAATTGCGGTGCCTTCGCGTTCCGGCAGATCGTTGACTGCCGCATCAACGGTCGAGCGGCGGCATCGATCCTCAAAGTCGCGATCAGGCAGGCGCCGAGGATCGGGGATCTCCTGGCAGTCGTCCAGCGCAACACGGTGCGATTCCCTGAAGCGGTCGCGGCGATACAGGGTTCGGCATTGATTGTGGGCGACCGTGCATGCCCAAGCATTCAGGGCGGAGCCCGAATCGCGCTTCGACAGATTTCGGGCGATCCTGACCATGCATTCCTGCGTGAGGTCGTCCGCATGATCGGGATCCCGCGAATACCCATTTGCCACCCGCCGGACGCCGGGATACAGGTCTCTAAGCGAGTGCTCGACCGACTCCCCGTAGAACTGCCGACTGCTTGATCGCACCTTCGGTTCGATACTCATGGCGCATTGCCTTTCTCCTGGGTTGAGACGGCACCGCTACAGCCATCAGGACATCGATTCCTACTGCATTATGCCTTATTTCCTTACCGTCCGGCAAGGGGAGCTCCCTCGTCCGCCCAAGCCGTGATCTCCTTCAAGCCCACAATCCGGACGAGCACCCGCTCGTCCACAACCGTGACGTGACCGGTTGCATACTCGACCGATCGCGCCACGACGAGAATCTGCGGAGTAGCGCCGGGACCTGGCATCCCGTCGTAGAGGTACTTCTGAATCCCGGTGTTGGCCCAGCCGCGTCCCGACATGACCTCGTCGAACCGGCCGAACTTCTCCAGGTGCGCGATACCGCGCTCGGCGACGAGGTCGCGCGCTACGCCCACGGCGGCGAAACCGATTCCGGCTGCCGCAGCACGGGCAGCGAGCGTCGTCTTGAGGTTTCTGACGATCTTCGTGAGTTCGGGTCGGTTCGACCATGCGCAGGCTGACGATCCAACGAACACGATTGCCAGTTCTTCGCCGGGGCTCAGCCCCGAGCCCGGCCGGTACTCGCCAGTTTCCCTCGCCGGCAGCGTCCAGCGCACCGCTGGAATCGGCACAAGGCCCATGAAGGCGAGCAGGAGCCCAAGGCCGGCGCCGAGGGAAATGGCACCCGTTGCGCCGCGTCGGCGGGCGCGTTCTATCCGTCTACTCACCGTTCGGTCCTCGTTCGTGGTCGGCGGCCGCTACGGCAACGGATGTTGCGCGGCGTTTCCCTCCGGGGATATCTCGGCGCGGCCTTGACAGCTCGGGACGACCTTCCAGCACCGGGAAGGCTCTCAGTTCCAATCGTGGATAGGGATCCTCAAACAGCGCGGCATAGCCGTCGCGCACGGGAACGAGCCGGGGCAGCGCGTCTCCGAGAAAGGCACCGCGCCCGGTCTCCACATCGACCAGATAGGTCCGCACGGTGGTCGCGCGGCCAGCAGCGTCGGCATGTC
This sequence comes from Gemmatimonadota bacterium, assembly GCA_022822445.1. Lineage (GTDB taxonomy): Bacteria > Gemmatimonadota > Gemmatimonadetes > Longimicrobiales > Gaopeijiaceae > Bin94. Next base: position 2,726 of record JAJEBR010000095.1, read on the forward strand.
CTGATTGCAGCAACAGGTGCCCGGAAGAAAGAGGATGAACCGCCCCCAGCACGTCCCACTCGCGTTCACGGCCCCGCCGTACGTACCGGCGCCCTTTCCCGTCAACGCCTTCGTAGACCGGGAGCGGGTCGAACGCCTCGATGTTCGCTGACCAGAGCTTGGTCCCGGTGTCCGCGTCGAAGGCGCGCACAAGCGCGAACGCCGAATGGGCAAAGACCACGCGGTCGGGACCGTTCACGCATCCAACGGACCCTTCACCCATTTGCATCTGGAGCAACCAGTGGTCCGACCGGTAGCCCGGGGCAAAGCTCCGCGCGATGCCGCCATGCGGCGCGAGCTCGTGCACCAGGGTATTGTCGTCGCGCTTGTAGCCCGTGACGAAGACGCGCCCGGCACCCGTGGCACAAACGCCTCTCACGCCGATCGGCAGCTCGAGAATTTCGTCGAGTACCCACCCGTCGCCGTCCAACTTGACGAACACCTTGGCCTGCGGTCCCCGGGACGACACGAACAGCCTGCCATCCGGCAGAAGAACGAGGCCGTTGGCGTACCTGAACTCCAACGGTCCGTCGCCGACTCCACCGATCTTCCCCACGAACCCGCCACCGGCATCGAAGACCCGCACCTCTTGGTATTGGTCGTCCAAGACGAACACCTCTCCGTCCGGTCCGACCTCCACGTCCGCGATGGCCGCGAACATTTCGGCCCCTCCGTCGTTGTCGCCGCCCAGCGACATGACCGTGCGAGCTTCCATCAACATCCTGCGTGCGGCGGCCCATTGCGCACCCGACTCCCGAGTCAAACCCCGAGGGATGCTGTCCTGGGTGATGGCCACCGCGCCCTGCACGGGCACGTTCTCCGACGTCGGGTGCGTGGTCTCGTTGGCCCGCGCGCCGCTCCCGCCGCACGCCCCAGCCGCGAGCGCGGCGATCGCAACAGGCACCAACGGCCGGCCCGCGGCTCTCGTAGCTTGCACTCTCATTGCTCCATCCTCCTCCGCCGAGCCCCGGTGTTTCACGATCCCACCCTGAGTGCCACGGGAATGGCGCGTGAGCGCGCGCCGGCACCGAAGTAGCCATAGATGCCCTCGTCGCCCGTCAGGCCGAAGCTCGGCCATGGTCTCGTCAGGATGTTCTCTCGCCGACGCTCGATGAATAGGCTGTAGTTGCGCTCGAATCCGAGCAGGCGCAGGTCAAAACGGAATTCCGGTGGAACCCAGGGGCCATGCACCGCGACCTGTTGCACGTCCGTCCGGATCTGCAACACCTGGGGCGCGGTAAACCTGACCGAACTGTTCTTCGGTTCCTCGCCGTCCATCATCTGCACAGCGTTGGTCACGTCCACGGTCACGGCACCTACCTGCTCTTCGGTCTCGAACCGGACATCCACCCCTGCCGCTTCCTCCGAGTTCACCACCCGGAGTCGCACCGTGTCCGTAGGTTGGAGAACGGTCGGCGCGCCCGGCACCGTCGTCATGCCGCCGAACGCGCCCAAGGCAGTCGTTCCCGCCAGCGAATAGCGCACCTGTTCACGAATGGGCTCTGGCAGTTGCGCGCGTAAGCATACTGCGGGACCCGCCCACTGCTCGGGAACGAAGACGCCGCACTCGATCAGGTCCACGCTATCGGCGTAGGCGGCATCCCAGCCTGGCCCCGAGAGTGTCGCCGCAACGTTGGGCGGCCCCTCTCCGAACCCGCGGTGCGGGTGGCTCGCAAGAAGGTAGGCCACGCTCTGCCCGGCCACGATCACCGCCCCGATGGTGACCACATCCGACTCCGGCGAGAACTGCTCCTCGGGCCGGATGAGCCCGTCGCAAGCCGCCGTCGCCAGCACGAGCACCGCGACGGCCCTCAAAACCGGAACTCCAGGCCGAAGAACGGAAACATCGGAAGCTGCGGCGGATAGAACCGCGTGGTCGTTCCGTCGTCCCAATCGTGAAAAACCCCCACCACATTGGGAAGGCTGAACAGATTGGCCACGGAAACGTAAGGTGCCAACGTTCCTCCTCCGAACCATGATATCTCCTTTGCCGAGCGCCAACCCACGTCGATGCGGAAATAGCTCGGAAGCCTTGCTGAGTTGTATGCCCCCGACAGGTGCAGGACGTTGTCGATGATGACCTTCAAGTCCGAGTCGGGGGACTTGTATCCAGCGAATGGCAGCAACGCCACAACTGGAGTTGTGGGCTGGCCCGACCGCGCCGACAGCCTCACCGACCAAGTTGACGCGCCGCGTTCCAGGCCGACTGCCAACTCTGCTTCGTGATCCCGGTGGAAGCGGGGCGTGTAGGTGTCCTCGCCAATCGTTCGCGAAGCCTGCGCCCACCGGTAGCTCCCCGCGACGCTTGCTCTTCCTGGATCCGCCCAGCTCCACGAGGCCTCGATCCCGCGCGCGGTGCCGCTTGCCAGCGCCCGCGAGCCGGGGTCGAGCAAGACCGCGTTCTCGAAGGGATTCGGGCCGAGCAGGAGTAGCCGGAGGTTCGCCAGCCAACGGGTCGTCGCCGTCCCGACGAAATAGTCCGCCCGCAGGCCTGTCCGTGCGGACAATCCCCACATCAGCGCCAACCGCACGTTCGCATGCCCCGCGATCCGGGTCTGCTCGGGATCCAGATGCAGCGGACCGAAGAGGTCCATCGGATCGCCGTCGGGACGGCCGTGCCCCCTGTACTCCGCCGCGAACCGGGTTGCCTGTAGGCCCGCCTCGACCGTCGCGGAACCCCTGTGATGGGCCACGAGTGCCTCTGCCCTGTACTCTCGCATCCCTGCGCGCAGCACCGCCGATGTGTCCGCGCCCGCCGTGTTCCACCCGAACACCGCATAGTCCCCGGAGAACCGGCTGTGACCCACCGTCACATCGATCAGGGTCTCCGACCCCATCCGGTCGCGGTAGTGCGCCACCACCGCACCGTTCCCCCAATCCGTGCGCACCGTCCGTCCCGAAGCCGCGTTCAGCACCGCCTCATCTCCCGGTCTGGAATCCAAGCCCTCACCGTTGAGATACCCGGTAAGCGACAGCCGCCGCACGCCGCCGAGGTCACGGGTGAGTTTCGCGTGGACATCTCCAAAGGAGTACGGCAGGCCGCGTTCGATGAGGCCGACTCGGGCTAAGCCCCCCGTGAACAGGTCGACGTAGCTGCGCCGCCCGTCCACCAGGTACGAGGTCGCCGCCCCGATCGGACCCTCCGCCGCGAACCGCACCGATGCCAGTCCGACGGATCCGCCCGCCCTGAACCGGTCCCGCGCTCCATCTCGGGTCACGATGTCGAACGCGCCCGAGAGCGAGCCAATGGCTTGGGAATCCCCCCCGGAACCCGTCATGACGGTTACCCGCTGGATCGCCTCGGCGTTGAACGCTGACAGGAACCCGCCGACGTGGAACGGGTTGAAGAGCCGCACCCCGTCGAGCAGCACAGGGGTGCCCCCGCTCGTCGCACCGCGTATGCGCGGGATCGAGGTCCAGTCCGACGCCGCAGACGCAGACGCCGACACCGCCGCGGCACGCAGGACGTCCGTCTCAAGCACCACCGGCTGCAAGCGCACGAAGGCGGTGTCGATCACGAAGGTTCCCGGCGACATCGACAGTGGGTCGCCCGACCGCCCATGTCCTTCGACGACAACCGGTTCCAGTTCGAGCGGGGAGCGCCTGGCCAGCACGCGCAGCGGATCGGGTGGCGGAACCGTGTATTCGAGCGTCCAAAGCTCGTAACCCAATCCTGCCACCTCGATCCGCCCGGACCCGGACCGCACGCCCGCCACCACGAACGCCCCATACCGGTCCGAGACCGCCTCGCGCGCTTCCGCGCCGTCTGCAAAGACCGTCACGCGAGCGTACGCCACCGGCTCAAGATCGACGCTGTCCCGAACCACGCCTCCGACGCTCCCCTGCTGAAGCGTGAGCGCCAGTACCGTAACCCCGAGGCCGGTGATCATCAGTTGTTCTCGTCTTCTTCGTCGTCGCCACCGCCGCCATAGCAGCCGTAGGTGTAGCACTCGTCCTCGCCCGTCATGTTGCAGCCCGTCTTGTGCGGTGAGTTGTCCACGCACTCCTCGGTCAGTTGAAACAGGTTGTACCAGTGCCGGGAACCCTCGCACTCGTCCTGCTCGCAGGGCTCATCCGCTTGCGGCGTCGGCGCCGCCGCCAGCATGGAGACGCCCGTCACGGCACCAACTGAGACCCCAAGGGCTAGCAGTGCCGTGAACCCCAGGAGACGCGCCAGTCTCCCCATCAGGTTCCTACCCATCTCTTCCATCTTCATCCCGGATCCTGCACGCCGGCCTGATTTCAGCCATTTCGTGACCCAACGGAGTGTCCGGTGCGCCGCCGGGGCTGCTTGACGCAGGGTCAGAGGGTGGGATGGGCCTTACCGGTGCTGCTGGAGGGAGGAACGAGGGGTGGT
>JAJEBR010000097.1 GCA_022822445.1 Gemmatimonadota bacterium
CTCCCGGAACCGGCCCTCGAAGCGGTCGCCGTCCAGGAGGCCCATGAACAACTGGAAGTCCTCCTCCTTGCCGTTGTGCGGCGTCGCGGTCATCAGCAGCAGGTGCCGGGTCAACCGCCCCGCCAGCGCCCCCAATTGAAAGCGCTTGGTGTACTTCACCTCCCGGCCGAAGAAGCTCGCCGACATGCGGTGCGCCTCGTCCACCACGATCAGGTCCCACTCGGGCGCGGCCTCGAGCTTCGCCTTCAATTCCTCGTTACGGGCCAGCATGTCGAGCCGCGCGATCAGGCGCGGATGCTCCGCGAACGGACTGCCCGTGCGCGACGCCTCGATCTGCGTGCGGGTCAGGATCTCGAACCCGAGGTCGAACTTTTCGTGAAGCTCGTCCTGCCACTGTTCGACGAGATTCCCGGGCGCGATGATCAGGCAGCGCTCGAGGCTCCCCCGAATCAGAAGCTCCTTGATCAGGAGCCCCGCCATCACCGTCTTGCCCGCGCCCGGATCGTCGGCCAGCAGGAACCGAAGCGGCTGCCGTTCGAGCATCGCGTCGTAGACCGCCGTCAACTGGTGCGGGAGCGGCTCGATGTGCGAGGCGTTCACCGCCGCGTACGGATCGAACAGGTGCGCGAGCCGGATCCGCATGGCCTCCGAAGCCAGTCGGAACGCGTCACCGTCGCCATCGAATGCCCAGCGACGTCCCGGCGAGACTTCCTTGATTCGGGGCTCGTCCAAGCGGTAGAGGATCCGGTCCCCGAGCCCGTCGGGTCCCCTCCAGGTGACTTCGACCGCGTCAGGGCCGTAGGACCGCGTCGCCACGATCTCGACCGCGCCGTCGCCCGCGATCCCGGACAGGCGGCTGCCGGGTACGATGCGCTCGAGCTTCAGTCGTCGACCCCTTGGCTGGCCGCGACCAAGTACGAAACACCGAGCCGCCCTTGGTCGGACGGCCCGGGCGGCACCAGCATGCCGCGCTTCCCCCGCAGCAATTCCACCAGTCCGTACTGCGACATCGTCTTCACTTCTTTGAGAGGTTCGACGGGTTTCGCCCCGTCACCCTCGCCCGCTCCGTGAGCGAACGCGGGGGCTCTCCGGCGATCAGCTCCAAGAGACGCCGGTAATGTTCCGACAGCAACTTCGCGAAGCTGTCGATCGAGGTGAACCACACCTTGGGCTCACCTCGGACGGGCGAGTGCTCGCCACGGGCGATCGCCAGCGTCCGGGCCTTCATCCGGTCGTAGCCCGCGATCCCGATCGTCGATGTCGTCATGGGTTCGATTTCCACTTCCCGAAGTACCCGGACCACTTCCGTCCAGGCATCCTCAAGTAACTTGGCGAGGCCTTAGAGGCACTTGTCGATCACGTTACTCAACTTCACCGCCCGACCGGGGGTCTGTCCATGCTCGCCGTCACTTGGACGCCTCGGTCCAGCCGTCGTGAGATCACCGGCGCCCGGGAACCGTCCTTGCAGCTCAATTTCTGTAGTAACATTAATTCGTGTGGATCGAATTCGACGAGGCGAAGCGCGCGGAGACGATTGAGGCCCGAGGGCTGGACATGGCCCGAGCAGCGGACGTGGTTCGCCGGCGCGACGCTGACCGTCGAGGACGACCGCCACGACTACGGTGAGGTTCGCTACGTCACCATCGGGTTTCTGGACGAAGCCATGGTGGTGCTCGTCTAGACACGCCGCAACGACGGACACAGGATCATCAGCATGAGGAGGGCCAATGAACGAGAACGACGGCTCTACGGCCCGAGGTTTCGACCGGGACACCGCACCAGACCTGTCGAAGGGCGGCTGGCCGGAGCAGTTCGCCAGAGCTCCGGTTCGTCGGGGGCGTCCCCCCAAGGCACGGCCGAAAGTATCGACCACCATCCGGCTGTCCCAGGAGGTCGTCGATCATTTTCGCGCGGGAGGGCGCGGCTGGCAGACGCGGATCGACCACGCGTTGCGTGACTGGATCAAGCAGCACGACGTTGCTTGAGGGGACCCAACGGGGACCTTGCCCCTGCACCTGCGGGCGCGGTCCCGGGACTGACCCCTTCACTCAGTTCAAGGTTGGATGTTACGCTCCAAGTCAGCTACGAATCCAAAGTACGAGTGAGGCGAGGAATGGCGTCCTATTTCGAGATCGATTTCTTGTGTGTCGGTGAGCGCCAGAGCGGTGATGCGATCGCTCTGCGCTACGAACACAACGGCGCCACCTTCGTGCACGTGGTCGATGGAGGCTTTCAGCCCGACGGACCGCATGTCATGGCTCACCTTCGCAGGTACTACGGCGGCAGTTCTGTTAGCCATGTCGTTCTAACCCACCCGGATGGTGATCACGCCGGAGGCCTGAGGACGGTTCTGGAGGAATGTGAGGTGCCTCGCGGGGGCGGTCTGTGGATGCTGCGCCCCTGGCTCTACGCCGCCGAGCTCTTGGGCCACTTCGCGAGATTCACCACGGTGAGCGGGCTCGAAAAGGCCCTTCGCGAAGCCTATCCCGATGTCGCGGAACTGGAAGAGATCGCGCAGCGTCGCGGGATCCGCATCTACGAGCCCTTCCAGGGCGCAAAGATCGGCGCGTTCACGGTCCTCGCACCGTCGAGGGCGCGGTATCTCGAATTGATCGTGGACTCCGATAAGACACCGAGACAAGCTCCGGCAGCCAGCATGGGGCTGCTCGGACAGTTTCAGGGGATGGCAGCCAAGGTCGTGTCCTACGCCAAGGCCGCTTGGGGGATCGAGATCTTCTCGACCGAGCCGACGAGCGTGGAAAACGAGATGAGTGTCGTGCAGTACGCTAGGCTGTGTGATGAGAAGATCTTGCTCACCGGTGATGTGGGCCGAGACGGCCTCAGTGAGGCCGCCAACTTCGCTCCTGTCATCGGGCTCTGGCTCCCAGGCATCGATCGCTTCGATGTTCCGCATCACGGGTCTCGGCGGAACGTGTCGACCGAAGTGCTCGACCGGTGGTTGGGACCTCGTCTCCCGCAACAGTTGCCCGAGGGGCAAGGCAGGTTTCGCGCGTACATCAGTGCCAATCCGGACGACAAGGACCACCCGCGGCGTGCGGTGGTGCGTGGTTTGATTCATCGCGGCGCGGATGTAAGGCAGACCACCGGAGAGCGGGGGGGGTACTTGCGAACCTCGAAGAACGCTCCACCTAGGGATAACGCCGTGCCCTCTGAGCCGCTGCCGTATCCCGAGGACCAAGAAGAGAAGTAGAGGGATGGCCACCGGCGGCAGCATCAAGTCGCGCTACAGGGGGCGACTGAAGGCCTTCGTCGCATTGATCGCACTCTCGGTGTTCGTGGTATTCTCGGGCAGCGATGTCCTACGAGCTATGCTCGCGGGTCAGTGGACCGAGTTGGTGGACCTTAGGCACCTGCTGAGCCTAGGACTGCCCGTGGCCACCCTCATCCTCGATGGCATCGTGACATCCGATTTCAAGGCGGTGCTGGTCTATTGGAAGTGGAGGAATCCGCTCCCAGGTCACGAGGCCTTCACTGTGCACGGACCGAAAGACAGCCGTGTCGATATGCGGGCGTTAGAGACAGAGCACGGTCCGTTGCCGACGGACCCGACCGAGCAGAATCAACTCTGGTACAAGCTGTCGAGAGCTACCGCCGATCACGCATCAGTGGATGAGGCCCACTGCGCCTGGTTGCTCACGAGAGACCTGACGAACCTGAGCCTCGCACTCTTGATCGTGAGCGCAGGCCTTGCAGGAACGCTCCGCGTCGGCGGGTGGGAGTGGATCGTCTTGGTTGGCGCTCAAGGGTTACTCTACGTCCTGCTTAGTCGGGTCGCGGCGAACAAAGGCATCCGCTTCGTCACAACGGTGCTGGCCGAGGCGGCGGCTTCTGGGTAGATCGACAAAGGCGAGGCACTCTCGTCGTGATTGACCATCTCTTGGGACGTGCGAAGGCGCTGGAGCCTCTGGGCTGGACGGGGCGTCGTGCCGAGTGGATTGCTCTCGCCTGCTTTCACGGCGGTGTCTTCACCCGCGCGCAATGGACTGACTTCCTGGGTTCCCACCACGAGAAGGTACGCCGTGCCGTCCATCGCCTCGTCGCGCAGGGCGTCGCCGTCGAGGAGGAACCCCCCGGCGGCATCGCCGGGATCGGCCGCATCTGCCGGATTCACGGGCGTCGGATCTACCGGGCGCTCGGCGCGGGGGATAGGCGCCGACGGCGGATCACCTCCACGGAAGTACTCATGCGGCGCCTCCTGTCGCTCGACTACGTACTGGAGCATCCGAACCTCCCGTGGCTACCGACCGAGGCCGAGAGGGTGGCTGCCTTCGAAGCGCTCGGGATCGACCGCGAGATCCTGCCCCAGCGCGTCTATCAGGGAGCGGCCGGGAACCTCCGGCGCTACTTTCCGCTTCGGCTGCCGGTCGCGCTGGACGACGAGCGCGCGGTCTTCGTGTACGTCGACCCCGGTCACGGGACCGCGACGGCACTCCGCTCTTGGGGCGTGGCACACAGCGAACTCTGGAAGGCGCTCTGGGATCGCGGCTGCAGGATCGAAGTGGTGGCCGTTAGTCGGACGCTGGACGAGGCGAGTCGGGCGAGGACGGTGCTCGCCAACTGGGCTCGTGCTCCCCGCCCCTCCGAAATCGACGAGGAGACCGGTCGCGAGATCGACCGGATCCACCAGGCAATCCTAAAAGGGGATATCCGAGTTCTCCATGAGTACGGAGGTCTGCAGGCCGCCATGAAGCGTAGCGCAGCGCTGACGAAACAGGCCCGCAGACGGGCGGGCCGGGGGCTGATACACCGTACTGACACATGGCGGACATCCCGCCTCGCGGGGACCAGACTCCGGTGGTGGTAGACCTACCCCTTATGCCGTAATGGAGTGTGCATGAGACGTGAAGGGTCAATGCACATCTGACGCCCATAGCCGTGCGCAGGTGTCGGATGCGCCTATCCCGTGTGCCCGCGTGGAGTTGCGTCGGTTGCCATCGGCCGCCGGTGCCGCACTGAGCAGCATCGGCGTGGAGGGGAGCGACCCCCCAGCCCGAAGGCCTGGTACGGGCGCGGGGCCGTGCGCGTTTTCACACGTCCGGCCCCGCCCCCTGGGGGTCGCTCCCCTCCATCAATCCCTGCGGGAAGGCGGTTTGGCGAGCGTCGGCGGCGCATGGGGCGCGGTCGTGATGCCGCACGTCGTGCTCTCGTTGGCTAGCGGCTGATCGGCCCCCAGAACTCGCGCGAAAACGCCCCCCTGGGTTCGCATGATCGCCTACGCATTCCAGAGGCGATCAGGTCACGAAGCCCGGAGTCGTCGGTCCGGGGCTGTGCGATGACAGCCCCGCGTGACAAGGCTGCCAACTGGAGGTTCAGTCGCGCGAGCCGAGGTTCGTCCAACGTGCGAACGTGAGGCACGACATGCCTCGGTTCCTCGGCGGCACCCGGTCCGGCTACGAAGCAATGCGTCGGAGTCATGGGGTAGACGAGGCGCCAGCTTCTTCCACCTCCAGAAGTAACCAAGATGACTTCATCCGGCCGGATGAAGCCCGGATCGGGTGCTGTCCTCCACATTTCCCAGCGTCGACCAACGAGGCGCCGGTACACCTCCGCGTACATTCTGTTGTTCGAGAACAGGGTTTCGTAGGCTCTCCGCAGACTTCCGGTGTCGGTCGGGAAATCGAGGCTCTGCTCCGTGACGAAGCGGCTCACCTTCCGCAGCATACGAAGGATGAAAGCCGGTGTGCGCATCCACTGAACTGCCAAGTAGGCCACCCACCGCTTCGTCTCATCCTCGTTGAGCGGGACCATATCGAGGAGCTTCTTGTAGGGTTCGCCGGCATCGCCCTCGACCAGGCTGAACCAGTGTTCGAGTTCCTGGGAATAGAGAAACGACTCCCGGCCCCAACTCCTGGCTGGAACGTCCTTCGAGCGAACAGTTCCATCTACTCCGAGCGTGTAAACGCGCAGTTTACCAGCAGAAGCCCAGTGCTTGTTGCTGAACGCGGGGCTGTAGTGCATTCGGCGGGTACCACTAGGCTGCGGATGCTGACCAATGCGCTTCACCGATTCGGCACCCTCCTGAGCAATCGCGGGGAAGCGTTCCCACCACCGCTCACACAGCCGCAGCCAAATGTGCTCCGCGAGAATCGACGCGGTATTCTCGATCCGATCTTGGATGTGTGGAGACTTCAAGGCATTGCGTTCGGCTTCCGGATCGATCACCTCGATTGGTACTTGAGCGGTCTTTGCTTCGATGATCTGTCCGTCCAGCCACGCGCCGAGCTTGGCGAGTTCGAAGATGGCTTCCGGGCGTGCCCGCGCTGGAAGGCTCTTGACCCCTCGGGCTGCCGTGATTCGGAGCATCCGGTCGACGATCTTCGATGCCTCAGCGGACCAGACGTCGGCGAGCAAAGCCACGTGATCAGGATCCGCGTCGGGGAATTTGCTGCGGAGGGTCTCAAGCATCTGGGAACTGTAGTGCCGCCCGGGGGGCGGGTCAACGGCTGGAATTGTTGCGGTCAGGCATGTCTCGCGCGGCGAAGAACAGGCACGGAATCGAGGGCTCGAAACCTTCCAGGACGCCCGCCGGGGGATCCGTCTATAGGCCGCTTGTCTGGCGCAGACTCCTCGATTCCGCGAGCTTCCCCCTCGCGCAGGTCGTGCGGTCCATCATCGAGAGGAATCGAACGATGGCACGCACGAAGAGAGTCCGGCGCAGCTACAGCGCCGGAGAATGGGGCCGGAACCGGGTCCGGGTCTTTCCCGATCCTAAGACCGGCCTGTTCCAGATGGAGTGGCGCGAGAACGGGCGGAGGCTGAGCAGGTCGCTCAAGCACCGCGACTGGGCTCGGGCGAAGCAGCAGGCGGACCAGTTCGCCGCAGGCTTCACCAGCCCCGAGTTCCCGGGCGAGGCGGACGCCGAGCCCGAGCCGCTCACCCTGGGAACGCTTCTTGACATCTACGGTGACGAGGTGACCCCCACCAAGAGTGAGCGGTCCCGGAGGTACGACCGGGTCGCGATGAAGATGTTTCTCAAGGTTTTCGGGAGGCACCGGAAGCCCGCGACGCTTTCCCAGCGGGACTGGGACCGGTTCATCCGGGCGCGGCGGGCGGGCAAGGTCGGCCCGAGCGGCTCGCCGGTGTCCGACCGGACAATCGAACGGGACCTGAGGTTCCTGCTGGCGGTCCTCAACTGGGCCACGAAATCGAGGGACGAGGAGGGAAAGCTCCTGCTCGACTCCAATCCCCTCAGAGGCCTCAAGGTGCCGAAGGAGAAGAACCCGACCCGCGTGGTCCTCACCCAACCGGAGTACGAGGCCCTGCTTCAGGCGTCGCTGGCGATGGACTGGCGGTTCCGCGTCGCATTGGTGATCGCCCACGAGACCGGGCACCGCATCGGTGCTGTCCGCCAGCTGCGGTGGTCGGACATTGACATGGAGCGGGGGACCATCCGTTGGCGAGGCGAGTACGAGAAGACTGGATACGAGCACCGGACGCCGGTGACGGCCGAGGTGCTCGCCGTCCTGGAGGAGGCGATGAGGCGGAATCCCGGAATCGGAGACGCTCCGCTGCTACCCGCGCCCAAGAACCCTTCCGCATGCATCGGGCGCTCGCTGGCCCGGGACTGGTGGGACAAGGCCGAGGCGCTCGCCGGGCTGCCGCCCAAGCGACTCCGCGGCTGGCACTCCCTGAGGCGGAAGTTCGCCTCCGACCTCATGAATCAGCCGCTCAAGGTGCTCTGCGAACTCGGCGGTTGGAAGACAGCCGAGACGGTCCTTCAGTGCTATCAGCGCGCCGACGAGGACCGGCTCAGGCAAGCTCTTGAGGAGCGCCAGAGGGCCATTTCCCGCTAAATTAGCGGGAACAAAAAGCGGGAGTCGCTTTAACGAAATCCCGTAACTCCAATCGGGGCGGCCGGATTCGAACCGGCGACCTCCTGCTCCCAAAGCAGGCGCGCTACCGAGCTGCGCCACGCCCCGCTACTGTATGATATGGTGATCGAACATCGCGCATTCCCTGTTTGGGCGGTAGCCGCCCTCGTCCGGCGTCCGGCGGCCTGGCGGCCACGCGCGGCTTCGGCCCGGTCGTCCTCGGCTTCCATCCGGCAAACCCCGACCTCGGCCCGGTCGCCCTTTCGTCAAGTCGGCCTTACAAAATGTCAAGTCGGGTTGGCCTTTCTCCTCCTTGCCGCCCTCCTGGCGGTGGCCGCTGCCACGACCGCACCCCTCGCCGCTCAGATTCCGCAGACTCCCGCCGGGGCCTCGGGCACAGTCGGCGCCCAGTCCCCCGAGCCCGTTCCCGGGGCCTCCATGACCGTCCACCTGATCACGGTCGGGCCGGGCGACCGCATCGAGGAGATGTGGGGGCACAACGCCGTGCTGGTGCGGGACACGGCGGCCGGAATCGAGGAGACCTACAACTACGGGATCTTCGACTCGGCCGATCCGGGCTTCCTGGCGGACTTCTACTGGGGACGGGGCGACTACATGGTGGCCCCGATGGATCTGGAGCGCATGCTCGCGGGTTACCGCCGAGCGGGTAGGCGGGTGTGGGCGCAGGAACTCGTGCTCGAGCCGGCCGCCAGGGTGCGGCTCCTCGGGCTCCTGCGCACGGCGGTCCTGCCGCAGAACATGTTCTACCGGTACAACTACTACCTCAACAACTGCTCGACCAGGGTGCGGGACATCCTCGACGTCATTCTGGACGGGCAGTTGCGCGCGGCGACGGAAGGCAGCCGGGACGGCGACGCCGCGGCGGGCCCCACCGCGACCTGGCGCCATGACACCCGCCGCCTGGCTGGTGAGGATCCGCTCGTCTACCTGGGGATACAGCTGCTGATGGGACCCCGCGGCGACGAGCCCACCACGGGCTGGGACGACATGTGGATTCCCATGAAGCTTCGGGACACCGCGGGGGCGCTGCTCGTGACGCAGAGCGACGGGAGCCGGGTGCCGCTGGTGCGCTCCGAGGAGCTGTGGGAGGACGCCGGGAGGGATTACGCGGACGCCGTCCCTCCCCGTCTGGATGTCGTGTTCCTGCTGTCGGGACTGCTCGCCGGGGTGATTCTGTCGCTGCTCGCCTACGGGGCCCGGGCGAGAGGAGGAGCCGCGCGGGCCGGACTGATCGCCTTCGCCTGCGGCTGGGGGCTCTTCTGCCTGGTCGTCAGCGGGCTGATCGTGGCGTTGCACTGGACCGCGCACACCTTCACCTACTGGAACCAGAACTTCCTGCTGTTCAGCCCGCTCGGCGCGCTGGTCGCGGCGAGTCTGATCCGCACCGCGGTCAAGGGGACGACCAGCGTTTGGGGACGGAGGTTCACGCTGTTCTCGATGGGGCTCGCGCTGGCCGCGCTGTTGCTGCACCTCATTCCGCCGATGGCTCAGGGGAACCGGGAGATGCTCGCTTTCGTGCTGCCGCTGAACCTGGGCTTCTGCTGGGTGATGCGTGGGCGTCCACCGGGCGGACGACGCGCTGGTCTACAGCTGATTTCGCAGCGCTGCTGCCAGTGCCCGAAAAGCCTTGCCCCGGTGGCTGCGCGCGTCCTTCTCGACCGGCGTCAGTTCGGCGTAGCTGCGGTCCAGTTCGGGGTCGAAGAAGAGTGGATCGTACCCGAAGCCGCCGGTTCCCCGGGCGGTAGCGAGGATCCGGCCCGGGGACTCGCCGCGGAAGGATGAGACGGCGCCGGTCGCCGGGTCCAACAGGCAGGCCACGCAGACGTAGCGGGCGTCACGCGCCGATGGCGGCAGTCCGTCCAGACATTCCACCAGGTAGCGGTTGTTGGCGTCGTCCCGGGCGAGTCCGGGATGTCGGCCGGGGGGCGCGAAGCGTTTGGTTCGGACTCCGGGCCTGCCGTCGAGCGCATCCACCTCCAGCCCGGAGTCGTCGGACACGGTGACCAGGCCCGAGAGGCCCGCGAAATAGCGCGCCTTGGACGCGGCGTTCTCCTCGAAGGTGTCGAAGGGCTCCAGCCCCTCCTCCGCTTCCGTCCAGGGGATGCCCGCGTCGTCGAGCGTGATGATGGCGCAGCCCTCCAGCCCCTCCCCCCCCAGCACCCGCCGCACCTCGCGCGCCTTGTGCGTACTGCGCGTGGCGAGAAGCAGCTTCACGGCCCCGTCCCCCGCGCGGAGCGGCCCCCACCCGCGTCCGGCGAGTCCCCCCCATCCCCCCGCCCGGCGCGGCCACCATCCGGCGCGGCCCGCCCCCCACCCCGCCTCGCCCCACCCCCCATCCCCTCCACCAGCCGGCTCGTCGAATGGCCCGGCAACAGCGGCACGATCACCACCTCGCCCCCACTCGCCCGCACCGTCCCGGCCCCCACCACCTCCTCCTCGCTGTAGTCCCCCCCCTTGACCAGCACGTCGGGCTGCAGCGCGGCCACCAGCTCGCGCGGCGTGTCCTCGTCGAACACCGTCACCAGGTCCACGCACTCCAGCGCCGCCACCACCTCGGCCCGGCTCCGCTCCCCGACCAGCGGACGCCCCGGCCCCTTCCCGAGCCGCCTTGCCGACGCGTCGCTGTTGACCGCCACCAGCAGCACATCGCCCAGCTCGCGCGCCCGGCGGAGGCAGTGCACGTGCCCGGGGTGCATCAGGTCGAAGACCCCGTTCGTGAAGACCAGCCGGAAGGAACGTGCGGGTCCCGCGCGCCGCACCGCTTCGGTCCGGGAAAGGACCTTGTCGGCCGGATCGCGCGGGCCGGCAGCCACCACGTCTAGTGTCCCGTCCCGGGAATCCGCCGGCTATTCGAGCACCCGCGCATTCGGGCCGGGCCGCCCCGCGCGCCACGGCGCTCACGCCCTTGAACTGTCAAGAGAACATTACACAATGTCATGTCGTCTTTACTTCTCACGATCCATGAAGCGCCGCATCGCGCTCCCCGCGACCCGCCACGATCATCCGCGCCCTCAGAGGAACTGGAAGAACAGGAACGCCGTCAGCAGGATCGACACCCACAGCACCATGCTCCCCGCCGGCCAGCTGCGCGCCAGCACCCCGCGCGGCCCGTGCGACCGGAAGGCCCCGCGCATCGCGCGCCCCACGCCCCCGAGCACCACGCCGCGCACCGCTGCGTCCGCCGCTCCCACCGTCCGCCCCACGAACCGCGTCACGCGTACCGCCGCGCGCCGGTAGACCCAGTCCGCGTCCAGGTTCACCGACGGGATCTCGGCCGGGTAGATCTTCCAGAGGTGGAAGGCCGCCACCGCCGCGATCGCGAAGCAGAGTAGCTGCAGCTGGGTGAGGATGTGCGTGTAGTCGTAGGCGCTGTAGTCCACCTCGCCGCCGGGGAGCAGGTCGTAGAGCAGGTTCGGCCAGATCCCGATCGCGAGGCAGCACAGGGCCCCGATCCCCATCGCCACCAGCATGTTCACCGGCGGCTCGCGGGTGCGGATCCCCGAGTCGTGCGCGAAGAAGGCGAAGTAGGGGATCTTGATCCCGGCGTGCTCCACCACCCCCGCCGACGCGAAGAGCATCACCGGCCAGATCCAGTAGTGGTGCTCGTACAGCAGTGCCGACATGATCATGCTCTTCGACACGAAGGCGTTGAAGAACGGCACCGCGGAGATGGAGAGCGCGCCGATGATGCACAGCGTCGCGGTGATCGGCATCGTCTTGTAGAGCCCGCCCAGCTCCGATGCCTTCGTCTTGCCCGTCATGTGCATGACCGCGCCCATGGACATGAAGAGGAGGCCCTTGAAAAGCACGTCGTTGAAGGCGTGGGCAACGGCGCCCTGCAGGGCCAGCTCGGTCCCGACCCCGATCCCGCAGACCATGAAGCCGATCTGGTTGATCATCGAGTAGCCGAGGGTGCGCCTCAGGTCGTTCTCGATGACGGCGTAGAAGATCGGGAAGCAGGCCATGACGGCGCCGACGTAGATGAGGATGTCCACGTCGGCGTAGCCGCGCGCGAGGGCGTACACGGCCACCTTCGTCGTGAACGCGCTCAGGAAGACGGTGCCGGTGGGCGTCGACTCGGGATAGGCGTCGATGAGCCAGCTGTGGAGCAGCGGGAACGCGGCCTTGATGCCGATGGCGATGAAGACCAGCCACCCGGCGAGGCTCCCCAGCCCCATCGGGCCGAATGCGAGGCTGCCCGTGCCCGACCAGTGCACCATGGCGCCGGCCAGCAGCGTGACCCCCGACACGACGTGGACCAGGAGGTAGCGCATCCCCGAGCGCGTCGCGAGCCGGGTGCCCCGCGCCCAGATCAGGAAGACGGAGCTGACCGCGAGCAGCTCCCAGAAGACGAAGAGCGTGATGAAGTCGCCGGCGAAGACGGCGCCGAGCGCGCTCCCCGCGTAGACGAGCGCCGCCGTGTGCTGCACGGTCGCGTTCTCGCGCCTGCCGAGGTGCAGCGAGTAGATGATCGAGATGAAGGCGCCGAGGTGGAAGAGATACCCGAAGAGCAGGCTGAGGGAATCGGCGCGCACGGGCGTCAGGGTGAGGCCGAGCAGCCGGTACTGGACCTCGTAGCCCTCCTGGATGCCCCAGACGTTCAGCGCCCCGAGGACGGGGACGAGGACCAGGAAGGCCATCCGCACCTTGGGGACACCCCGCAGGAATGGAACGAGGAGCGCGCCCAGGAAGAAGATCAGGAACGGAGGGATGCTACTCATCTTCGTAGTAGTCCTCCGAGCGCATGACGAGCCGCCTCAGCACCTTGGCGATGAGGATCAGCAGCGCGATCCCGACGAAGCCGAAGACGGGGTAGAGGATCGGCCACCCCTCCAGCGGGTGGTGCACCTCCCGCTCCTTGAAGAAGTCCATACCCAGGACGACCGCGCAGAGCAGAAAGAACCCGATCAGGATCCGTCCCGCCCAGGGGGAAGGCACGCTGTTGGGCTTGTGCTCGCTCATGGTCCGGTCACCATCGTCATCAGCCTGTAGAACGGCTCGGGGTAGACGAAGAGCGCGATACAGGCCGCGGCGGTGACCGTGATCGCGGCCACGGACCAGCGGGGCGCGCCGTGGTGGGCGTGGGCGTCCTGGTGGGTGCCGTGGTGTGCGTGGGCCGGATCATGGGCGTCGTGGCTTCCGCCTCGGTCGGCATGGCCGGGCGCGCTGCCATCCGCGTGGGCGCGGGCCTCCCCGGACGCGCCGCCGTCGCCGTGGGCGCCGTGGGCGCCTTCCCCCTCCTTCCCGAAGAACCCCCTGATGGGAATCTCCAGCAGATACGCCAGCGAGAGCAGCGAACTCAGCATCAGCACCGCCACCAGTCCGATCTGGCCGGCTTCCACCGATCCCACCCCCAGGAACCACTTGCTCCACGCCCCGCCCGTCGGGGGCAGCCCCACGATCGACAGCGTGCCGATCAGGAAGGCGGCGAAGGTCACCGGCATCCGGCGGCCCAGCCCGTTCAGCTGGCTCACCTCCGACTTGTGCGCGGCCACCATGATCGCGCCGGCGCAGAAGAAGAGGGTGATCTTGCCGAAGGCGTGCATCGCGATGTGCATGCCGCTCCCGATCACGCCCAGGCCGTTCGCCAGCATCGCCCCCAGCACGACGTAGGACAGCTGGCTTACCGTAGAGTAGGCGAGCCGCGCCTTGAGGTTGTCCTTGGTGAAGGCCACCAGCGAGCCGAGGATGATCGTGGCCGCGGCCGCCCACATCAGCCACACCGAGGCCCCCGTCTCGGCGACGAAGTCGAAGCCGAAGATGTACACCGTCACCTTCAGCACCGAGAAGACCCCCGCCTTCACGACCGCGACCGCGTGGAGCAGCGCGCTCACCGGGGTGGGCGCCACCATCGCCGCCGGGAGCCAGCGGTGGAAGGGCATCACGGCGGCCTTGCCGATCCCGAAGACGAAGAGCGCGAGCAGGATCGGGACCAGCCCCGCGCCCACATTGCCGCGCAGAATCCCCCCGGGCTCGAAGTCCACGGTGCCCGCGACGGCGTACACCCAGATGATCCCAAGGAGCTGGAAGACGACGGAGGTCGAAAACAGGATGCCCAGGTACACGCGCCCCGCGCGCTTGGCCGCATCGGTTCCCGCGTGGGTGACCAGCGGGAAGGTGGCGAGCGAGAGCACCTCGTAGAAGGCGAAGAGGGTGAAGAGGTTGCCGGCGAAGGCCACGCCCATGACGGACGCGATCGCGAATGCGAAGAAGAGGTAGAAGCGGGTCTGGTTCTTTTCGTGGTGCCCGCGCATGTAGCCGATCGAATACGCCGTGGTCACGATCCACAGGAAGGACGCGATCAGCGCGAAGAGGACGCCGAGCGGCTCCGCTTCCAGCGCGATCCGGATCCCCGGCAGCGGCTCGGCGAGCGTGACTTCGGGACGGGCCCCGCCGCTCACCGCCCGGTAGATGCGCAGCACGATGGCGAAGAGCACCCCCGCAGTGACCAGGCTGGCCGCCTCCCGCGCGTTGGGGTTCTTGCGCAGCAGCGCGATGAACACGGCCCCGGCGACGGGCACTGCCAGCGCGAGGAGGAGGAGCGTGGTCATGGCGAGATCCCCGCCATCAGCGTCTCGGCCGCCTGCCGCGCGATCTGCACGGTGCGCCCCGCGTCGATGCCGAAGTACAGGTTGAGGGCTACCAGCGCCCAGGTGGGCCCGAGCAGCGTCCAGGGCGCCTCGCGGGTCTGCTCGTCACCCGGGAAGTCGCGGAAGTACGCGGCCTCCACCACGCGCCAGATGTACACCAGCGCCAGCAGCGAGGTCAGCAGCACCAGGATCGCGACCGGCCACCAGCCGCGCTCGAGTGCCCCCAGGATCAGGTACCACTTGCTCACGAAGCCCACCGTCAGCGGCACGCCCACCAGGCTCAGTCCGCCCACCACGAAGGCCGCCATCGTCCAGGGCATCCGCCGCCCCAGCCCCGCCATCGCGTTGATGTGCACCGACCCGATCCGGTACATCACGCACCCCATCGCCATGAAGAGCGCGCCCTTCATCAGCGCGTGGTTGAAGAGGTGCAGCAGCGTGGCGGTGAGCCCGGTCACGGTCGCGAAGGACAGCCCCAGGATCATGTACCCGATCTGCGCGACCGACGAGTAGGCCAGCAGCCGCTTCACGTTCACCTGGAAGATCGCCACCAGCGACATGCTCGCGATCGCGACCAGCGCCAGCGGCAGCAGCACCCGGTCCAGCGCCATCACGTCGAAGGAGAACGGCGCGCCGAAGATGGTCAGGAAGAAGCGCAGCAGCATGTACACCGCGACCTTGGTGGCGGTCGACGCCATGAAGGCCGTGACCGCGGACGGGGCATACGTGTACGCGTTCGGCAGCCAGAGGTGCAGCGGGAAGAGCGCCAGCTTGAGGCAGAACCCGACGGTGAGGAAGCCGTAGGCCACCTTCACGGTGCGGGAGTCCCACACCTCGGGGAGCAGCTGCGCCAGGTCCGCCATGTTGAGCGTCCCGGTCATCACGTAGAGCAGGCCGATGCCGATGACGATGAAGGTGGCCCCGACCGATCCCATGATCAGGTAGCGGAAGGCCGACGTGAGCGCACGGCGGGCCTGGCCCAGCGCGATGAGCGCATACGCCGAGAGCGACGAGATCTCCAGGAATACGAAGACGTTGAACATGTCCCCCGTGATCGTGATCCCGAGCAGCCCGGAGAGGCACAGAAGGTAGGCGGCGTAGAAGAGGGGGATGCGCCCGGCCTCTACCTCCCGCTCGATGCTGGCCATCGCGTAGGGCGACACGATCGCCCCTATCCCTGATACGATCACCAGCACCCAGGCATTCACGACGTCCACCCGGTATTCGATCCCGATCGGGGGTGCCCAGTCGCCGATGGCGTAGGACAGCACTCCCTCCCGCATCACCTGGTCGAGGAGCGCCAGCGCGATCGCCAGCGCGGCCCAGCTCGCCAGCACGGCCAGTCCCCAGGCCACCCGCCCGCGCTTGAGGAACAGACAGAACGGCGCCGCCAGGAGCGGGACCACCACCTGGAGGATCGGGAGGTGCGCGGACATTACTCGGCAGCCTCGGTCCGGGCCTCGATGGCGTTGATCTCGTCCTCCTCGATGGTCCCGTACGCCTCCTTGATGCGGACGGCCAGCGCCAGCCCCACCGAGGTCGTGGCGATCCCGACCACGATCGCGGTCAGGATCAGCACGTGCGGCAGCGGGTTCGAGTAGAGGACATCCCCTTCGCCGTAGGGGTAGACCAGGATCGGCGGCGTCGCCCCGCTCACCTTCCCCATGCTGATGTACAACATGAAGACGGAGGTCTGAAATACATTCAGGCCAACGATTTTCTTGATCAGATTGCCGCGCGAAATCAGGATGTAGAACCCGACCATCATCAGGAAGATGACGATCCAGTAGTTGTAGTGCGACACCAGCAGGTCGAAGCTCATTGCGTCCTCCCGCGGCGTCCGGCGAAGAGGTAGAACACCGTCACCATCACCCCGAAGACGGTCACGAGCACGCCCAGTTCGACCCCCAGGATCCCGTAGTGCTGGCCATGCCTGGGGTCGTGGGCCAGCGCGTTGTAGCCCAGGTAGTTGTGGCCGAGGACCATCGTCACCACGCCGACCCCGGCGAAGATGATCACGCCCAGCGCCGCGCACGCCCGCACAAACCGCGGAGTGACCACCTTCTGCACGGCGTCCAGCCCGTACACCAGCGCGAGCAGCGCGATCGCCGCGGCGAGGATCACCCCCGCCTGGAAGCCGCCGCCGGGGCTGTAGTCGCCGTGGAAGTGCACGTATAGCCCGAAGGTGATGATGAACGGGGCCAGAACCTTGGCGCCGACGCGCACGATGACCTCTTCCCTCATCCCCCGTCCCCCTTCCCCTCCGGCTGCGGCCTCCGCCCCAGGCGCCCTGCCAGCAGGATCATCACGCCCACCGCGGCCGCGAAGACCACCGTGGTCTCGCCCATCGTGTCGTAGCCGCGGTAGGAGGCCAGCACCGACGTCACCACGTTGGGGATCCCGATCTCGGGGTAGCTCTCCTCGATGTAGTGGTCGGCGACGTGGTGGTGAACCGGGTTGGCGGGATCGCCGAATCCGGGCATGTCCATCGTCCCCCAGACCAGCAGCCCGCCGGTGACCAGTACCACGATGAGGGGCAGCAGCGGGGTGTGGCCGGGTTTGCTCTCGTGGTGTCCGCAGAGCGCCAGCGCACCGAGGAAGAGGACGGTCGAGATCCCCGCGCCGACGGCCGCCTCGGTGAATGCCACATCGACCGCGTCCATCACGGTGAAGAGCCCCGCCGAAAGCAGCGAGTAGATCCCGGCGAGCATCACGACCGCAAACAGGTTGCGCACCCGCAGCAGCGCCAGCCCAGCGGCGGCCAGCAGCGTCAGCAGCACGATGTCGATGACGGTTACGATGACGCACCTCCCTGCTCTTCGCCGGACCGCCCGGTGCCGGACCCGTCCCCGGGCGGAGTCACCGGGCGCGCGCCTCCAGGTTCTTCCCCGGATCCGCCAGGCGGCGACACACCCCCGGATTGCTCCCCGGATTGCTCCCCGGCCAGCGTGAACGGCCGCACTCCTCCGGAGAGCGCCGCCTTGGCCGTCGCGTGCGTCGCGATCGGGCTGGTGAACCAGAGGAATCCCAGGATGAGGAGAAGGCGCACCGGCACCGCCACCAGCTGGTCCCCCGCCGACAGGGCGTGGACGAGGAGCCCGGCCAGGATCAGGCCCGCCCCCATGGTGTCGGTCATGCCCGCGGCGTGCATGCGCGTGAAGACGTCCGGGAGCCGGACCATCCCCAGCGCCCCGGTCAGGAGGAAGAACGTGCCGGCCATCAGCAGCGCCCAGGTCAGCACGGTGAGGGCCATGTCCATCAGTTCGCCTCGCGGCCGTCCGGACGGGAGGGTGCGCCCAGGTCGCCGTACTCGATGTACTTCAGCACTGCGATCGTCCCGATGAAGTTGATCAGCGCGTATGCGATCGCGAGGTCCAGGAAGTCGGGGCGCCCGCTGAGGAAGCCGAGCACGGCGATCAGCACCACCGTCTTGGTACCGATGTTGTTCAGCGCCAGCACCCGGTCGTATGCCGTGGGGCCGAGCAGGGCGCGGCACATCGCCAGCCCCATCGCCACCAGCAGCGCGGCGGCAGTGACCGCGAACATCACCTCGGGTCCTTCCCTTCCAGCACCGCAACCCGCCGGTTCATGTCGTTCTCCTCGGAACCGTCGATCTCCGACTGCACGATCGCGTGCACTTCCATGTCGTCGCCGGTGACGCCCGTCGTCACCGTTCCCGGCGTCAGCGTGATCGAATTCGCGTAGATGAAGCGGCCGAGGTCGGTAGCCTGCGAGGCCCGGAAGTGGACGATCGACGGATCGACACGGATGCGCGGCGACAGGATGATCCGCGCGACCCGCACATTCGACCTGAAGACCTCCCACACCAGCCAGGGCACATACCCGACGGCACGTCCGATGAGGTGCACGGGCAGGGACTCGCGGTCGACAATGCCCATGCGCACGGACACCCATACCGCGACCGTGCAGGTGACGAGGCCGAAGATGACGAAGAGTGTCTCGAAGTGCCCCGATAGCAGCAACCAGACGGCGAAGAGGATGCCCCACAGCCAGAGTGCCCGGTTCAAGTCATCGCGCTCCGTTGGCGGGGTTGGGGGTGATCTCGTCGGATCCTGCCGGGAGCGAATCTACCAGTTGGACTGGGCCCCGTCCACTATCTCCTGCACGCACAGCTCGATCGCTTCCGCCCGCCCCACCTCCTCGGTCTCGCTCGCCTCCAGGTACTGGCCCGTGCTGCGCAGCTGCTGTTCCCAGAGGATCGTGTAGTTCTCGCGGTCGAGGATCTGCGCCTCCACCCTCAGCTCCACCTGGCGCTGCAGCACCTGCACCGTTTCGGCCTGCTGCCCCCTGCGGTAGAGCGGCGCCCGCAGTTCGTAGCCCTGGATCGTCCCGGAGACGACGGCGTCGGCGGTCTCCTCGCCGGCCACGGTCAGCCCCAGCGCCCGCGGCAGGTCCCGCAGGAGCGCTTCGTGGAGCTCCTGCGTGAGTTCGAAGCGGTTGGTGTCGTTCTCGAAGGGCAGGATGGCGATGGTGCGGACGTGCGGCGGCATGCCCGCGCCCGCCGTGAAGGAGTAATTGCAGCCACCGGCGGCCAGTGCGACCAGTAGACCCTGGATGACCCCTCTTGACCACCGGAACCGGCGAGCCGACGCGCCGCCGGGGCCCCTTGCGAGCCGAACAGCGTGGTTCGACCGTAAGGCGCCGCCTCGGCTACGGCTGGTTCGGATACCAGATGTCGGGCGGGAACGCGTCCACATGGTCCACGGATTCAAGGGTGATTCTCAGCTCTCTGAAGTCTGGCAGGTGACGATAGGTTGCCTCGCGCGGGAAGATGGTATCGCCTTCCCGCTCCGAGATGAAGACGACCTCCACGACCGATCCCCGCTCGAGGCGCTCCGCGTGCACGACAGCCCGGTCGCGCAACTCGAAGCGCACCTGCTCAAGGGTCGGCAGGGCATAGTCGAGCTCCATTGTACCGCTGGAGAGGCGTCCCCGCACCAACGCCGCCCCGGCACCCGGACGGAAGACGCCGAAAACCGCCCACATCAGCGGCGGCGGAGGCACGAGCTCGGTGGAAAGGCTGGGAGGGGTCCTCAGTTCGTCCTCGACCAGCGCCGCGCTCGCCACGGTCTCCCCGTTGTCCAGGAAGAGATCCAGCCGCGCCCGGTACGGTGGTTCCACTCGCGCTACACCGGTTCCCTGGCGGCGAAAGCCGTCCTCCTGCGCGCGCCAGCGGAAGACGAGCCGGCTGGGATGCGCAACCCTCGTGGTGTACTCGATCAGCAGTGCTTCGGCGCGGAGATCGGTCCGGGGGGGAGCCGGGGTCACGGGCTCCGGCGGCGGCGGCGCCCCGCAAGCCGACGCCAGCAGTCCACCCAACAGGATCCCTACCCTATCCAGCCGCGTTCCGGTACTTTCGGCTGTCATGCCTGCCAAGCCCGCCTTTCTTGTGTCCGATGTGCACCTCGGCGCGGTTCCGCCCGACACCGAAGAAGCATTCCGGCGGTGGCTGCTCCACGTCAAGGAGTCCGGAAGCCGCCTGATCATCAACGGCGACCTCTTCGACTTCTGGTTCGAGTACCGCCACGTCGTGCTCGCCGAGCACGTGAGGGTGCTTGCCGCTCTCGCCGAACTCGTGGAAGCCGGCGTTCCGGTGCTCCTCATGGGCGGCAACCACGACTGGTGGGGGGGCAGCTTCCTCCGCGACCGGATCGGCCTGGAATTCCACCAGCAACCGGTCAGGATCGACCTTCACGGCAGGAGCATGCTCATCGCCCACGGCGACGGGCTGGGAAAGGGGGACCTTGGATACCTGTGCCTGCGCCTCTTCCTGCGCAACCCGGTCACACGATGGCTGTTCCGCTGGCTCCACCCCGACATCGGCGCCCGACTGGCCCGCCGGGTTTCCGGCACCCGGCGGGAGCTGAAGGCCGGCCCGGGACTGCAGAACGATGGCCGGTCGGGCTTCCTCGCGGCCTGGGCATCCGAAGTCCTGACGGGGGACGACTCCATCCACATCGTGACCGCGGGACACACTCACGTGCCGATGGTACGCGAGGTGTTCCCCGGCCGCTTCTACGTCAACTCCGGGGATTGGCTGGCTCAGCGCAGCTACGTGACGATCGCGGAGTCGGGAGCGCCGGTGCTCCACGAGTGGGAGGGGTAGCGGCGGACGGCGGACAGCGGGGCCGCGCGCGGTCACCATCGTCCCAGCGGCACGCGAACCGCGACCTCCACCGTCCCGGTCACCGGATCGCCCTCGACCGTGAGCGGTTCCGGGAAATCCTGCAGGTGCGTCGACACGAAGGCGTCCACGCCGGAGACCAGCAGGATGAAAATGCCGAGCGCGGCCCAATCCTCACGCTGTTCCACGCGGGCGTCGACGAGCCCGCGGAAGCGGATGATCTCGGGGTCGCGCTCGAGTTGGGCCTCGACGTTCTCGGGCTGGACCCCTTCGCGAAGCAGGCGGGCCGTGACCCGGTCCTCCCAGAGCGTCACCTGGCGGCGGGCGGCCCCCAGGCGGCGGTGGCTCTTGTAGATCATCCAGGCGGTCAGCGACTCCCACCCGAAGTAGAACGCGCCCCGCGTGAGCGATCCGGTCTCCACATGTCCCCATCCGGGGATGATCGCGCTGCGCAGGAACGCCCCCGAGGGGGACAGGCCGGCGGGCATCGAGTCCGCGACCACGCTGTCGGGCACCGTGTTTCCGGCCTCCGCGACCTGGGCCCGTGCCGTTCCGGCGGCGCAGGGCAGCGCCGACAGGGCGGCGGCGCAGAGGACGGCGCGGCCCGGGATTCCCACCCTGGCCGCCCACGGACAAAACCCGCGCGGCATCCGGACGCTACGCATTGGCCGGCACCATCACGGGAAGCGCCCGCGGCACGATGTTCACCCGAAGCTCGCGGGCCGGTTCGGGCGACAGCTCACCGTCGATCTCGAACCAGACCGGCTTCCCGTCCGTCCGTCCCAGCCGTGCCCCCTGGATGCGGCACATCGTCAGCGCCTTCGCGCCGCCGTGGGTCCCCCGGATGACCCTGGGCACGAGCGCCATGATCCGAAGCAGGTTCATGGCCGGCACATGAAGGAGGTCGAGTCTTCCGTCGGACGCGCGCGCCGCCGGGTTGACCTTGAAGCCGCCACCGATGGACGGACCGACCGTGATGACGGAGAGCGTGATCCGCCCCAGGAGGGTGCCGCCTGCGGGGCCGAGGTCGATGCGCACCTCCGGCGGACGGAAGGTGACGAGCGCGTACAGGAGCGCGGCCAGGTACTGGGCCAGCCCGGTCAGCCGCCCGAAGCGGGCGCGGCAGCGCAACACGTCGACATCCACCCCGACCCCGACCACGTTCACGAACACGCGTTCTCCGCTGTCCCACCGGACCCTTCCCACGTCGAAGTGCTTCACCGCGCCCTGCTCGAGCACCCGCGCGACCGCGGCGGCACTCCGTCCCGCGCCCACCATCCGGAAGAAGTCGTTGCCGGTCCCGGCCGGAAAGACGCAAACCGGCGGCAGCCGTCCCGGTCGCCCGGCGAGGAGCCCGCCCGCCACCTCGTGCACGGTGCCGTCACCCCCGACCACCACGATCGCCCGCACACCGGCCTCGCGCGCTTCGGCCGCCAGCTCGGCCGCATGTCCCGGACCCTCTGTATAGCGCGCCTCGCAGGGGAGCGAACGTGCGTCGAGTTCTTCCAGCAGCTCCACCGCCGCCCGGCGCCCGCGCCCTGCCGACGCTGCCGGATTGATGATTACGCGGACCGGTTCCGTATTCATCAGTAGAAGATAAGGCAATCGGGGGAGGTGGCGGGGGGCACAGCGGGCGGTGGCGGGGGCGTGTGGGAATCGAACCCACCCACCCGGGTCTTAACCGGGCGCACTGGTTTTGAAGACCAGACGGAACACCAGTCCCGATCCGCCCCCCCTTGGCCCCGAGGCCAACCCGAAGCGCGGCGGCCAGCTCCCGCGAACCGCCACCACCCGATGTACGCACGGTGGCCCGGCGGCGCGAACCACTCCGCCCTCGCGCACATGCCGCCAACCAACGACCCGCGAGCGCCTACCCTTCCCCCTGCCGGCCGTCGGCGGAAACGTTGTCACCCCTGGCGCGCGCGTGCAACTCCTCCTCCGCCTTCCTCCGGCGCTGCTCCAGCAGGTCGAAGGTCCTGGCCAGCTCCGAACGCAGCACGGCGAAGCGGCGGCGCAGGTCCGGCCGTCCCTGGAGGCGCAGGAAGAGCGAGGCGTCCTCCCTGACCTCGTTGGCCAGCTCCACCCAGCGCAGCGTCGTATAGCCGGAAACCGGGGCGAGCGCGGCGGCCGTGAGCGCCAGCCAGAGACCGCCGACCAGGTAGCCGGCGAGAATCCACAGGGCCCAGGCCGCCACGACACCGCCGATCAGGGCGAGCAGCTTGTGGGTGGCGGTGATCTCGTAGTCGGGCCGGGTGCGGCGGACGACGAAGCGGGGGAAGCGGGCGACGGGGGCCCAGAGCAGGGCGCCCGCCAGTGCGAAGGGAAGCCCGACGAGGAGGAGGGTTCCCCTGGCCGCCACGTAGCGCGCTACCGGACCGAAGGTGAATCGAGATGGCACGTCCCCCTCGCCCGCCCGCAGTTGTTCGCTGAGCCTGGCATACTCGCCCACCTTGCGGCGCAGCTCGGCGAGCCCCTCGGGATCGGTCCGGCCCAGCCACTCCAGTCCGGCCGCGAAGCGCTGCAGACGGGGGAATCGGGTGCCGAGCCGCTCCCGCGCCCGCCACGGCACCTGGCGGCGCTGGCGGACATAGAGCTTTTCGGCGACATCCACCAGCACCCGGTCCCGCTGATCAGGCAGGTTCAGCGTCTGGCTCCTCAGTCCCATCTCGATCCGTGCCGTGAGCTCCTGCACCGCCACCACCGGGTCCTTCCGGTACTGCTCCTTCAGGTCCGCACAACGGAACGCCTCCCCGAACCGCACGGCGACCGCGGTGCGCGCGAGCTCCTTGCGCGAGTACGTGATCCCCACCGGCACGATCGTCAACCCCAGACGCCAACCGGCGCGCTCCTCGGCCTGCAGCGCGATCCGCGCGGCTCCGGTCCGCAGCGTGGCCAACTGTGCCTCGGAGTGGCTCTTCCCTTCCGGATAGATCTGGATCGCGCCGCCGCCCAGCAACAGGTCCACGACCGCGCGGAACATCTCCTCGTTGCGGTGCATGGCCTCCGGATCGTCCTGCCTCCGGTACACGGGGATGCCCCCCAGCGCGCGCAGCAACGGACCGAGAAGCCTGTGCTCGAAGAGGGGGGCGCGTCCGAGCGGGCGGGTAAGGCGTTCGCTGCAGCCGAATACGAGGAGCGGGTCGAGGAGGCTGTTGGGATGGTTGGCCGCAACCAGCAGGGGGCCGTCCGGGAGCGGGGGGCCGTGGCGGTCCACGCGGTAGAACAGGGCCGCAGCCGCGCCTGCGACGCCCGTGATCAGCCTGGGGATCCGGTCCAATCCGCACTCTCCTTGTTCGCCACCGGGCGAATCCGCCTCGGCCGGCGCGCTTCGTCTTGTTGCCCGCAACGCGTTATCTTCGCCAATTCTGACGACAGTGCGCCACCCGGCACAACGGGGGCCCGCCGTCTGTTGGTGCCGCAAACCCGACCATCCCCGCAGCCAGGAAGACAGGATGAGCCGAACGGTCGATCCCCGCAGCGCGCCTCCCGGCCAGCGGAGGTCGCTGGCAGGAGCGGCACCGCAGCAGCGCAACCCGGGGATGCCCCTCGACCTGCAGGCGGTCCGCGCGGTGCGGGTGAACCGGCCCGCCGCCGACGGCCGCGCCGCCACGCTGACCCGGCGGCGCTCGGTGAAGCAGGACTGGCAGGCCGGCTGGCTCCTGCGCGCGGTCACGATGATCGACCTCACCACCCTGGCCGGCGACGACACGCCGGGACGGGTGCAGCGACTCTGCGGAAAGGCGCGGAAGCCGGTGCGCCATGACCTTCTCGTCGCCCTCGGGGTGTCGCCCGGCGAGATCGCCGCGGCGGCCGTATGCGTCTACCACGGGCTGGTAGGGGGAGCGCGCGCGGCCCTGCGCGGCAGCGGCATCCCGGTGGCGGCGGTCTCCACGGGCTTTCCGGCGGGGCTGTCTCCGCTTGCCACCCGGATCCGCGAGATCGAGGAGTCGGTGGCCGCCGGTGCCGATGAGATCGACGTGGTCATCACGCGGGGCTGCGTGCTCGCGGGCGACTGGGAGCGGCTCTACGACGAGGTCGCCGCCTTTCGCGAGGCCTGCGGAGACGCATCCGTGAAGGTGATCCTGGGCACCGGCGAACTCGGCACCCTGGCCAATGTGAAACGGGCCGCCCTGGTCGCGATGATGGCCGGAGCCGACTTCGTGAAAACCTCCACCGGCAAGGAAACGGTGAATGCGACGCTTCCGGTCGGGATCGTGCTGGCCCGCGCCATCCGGGAGTACTTTCGCGGCACCGGCATCCGCATCGGGCTGAAGGCCGCCGGAGGACTGAAGACGGCGAAGGACGCACTGGCGTGGCTCATCCTGGTCAAGGAGGAGCTCGGCGACCGCTGGCTGGACCCGCACCTCTTCCGGATCGGCGCCAGCTCCCTCCTCGCGGACATCGAACGGCAGCTCGAGCACCACGCGACCGGGCGCTACTCCGCCTTCCACCGCCACCCGCTTGGATGACGGCCATGACCCGCGTCCGCGAAGCCTTCCTGGATCCCTCCTACGGGCCCGCCCCGGAGAGCGAGGCGCTGGCGATGGAGTGGCTCGGCGGGGGCGAGCGCACCTTTGGGCACTACATCGGCGGAGGATGGACCGATGGCAGCGATCCTCACGCCACCCACTGCCCCGCCGACGGCAGGCGGCTCGCGAGATTCGCCTTCGGCTCGGCCGCGGAGGTCGACCTGGCGGTCCGGACCGCCCAGGCAGCTCTGTCGCCCTGGCAGGAGATCGGGGGCCACGAGCGGGCGCGCCACCTCTACCGGCTCGCCCGCCAGATCCAGAAGCGCTCCCGCCTCTTCGCGGTCGTGGAGTCGCTCGACAACGGCAAGACCATCCGCGAGGCGCGCGACCTCGACATCCCGCTCGCCGCCCGGCACTTCCTGCACCACGCAGGGTGGGCCCAACTCGCCGCCGCGGAGTTTCCCGACCACGAACCCGTCGGGGTGGTGGGCCAGATCATCCCCTGGAACTTCCCCCTGCTCATGCTCGCCTGGAAGGTTGCGCCGGCGCTGGCGGCCGGGAACACCGTCGTCCTGAAGCCGGCGGAGTACACCCCGCTCTCGGCGCTCCTCTTCGCCGAGGTGGCTGCCGAGACCGGACTGCCCCCGGGCGTGCTGAACATCGTCACGGGGGACGGCGCCACGGGGGCCGCGATCGTCCGCCACGCGGAGGTCGCCAAGATCGCATTCACCGGCTCCACCGAGGTGGGCCGCGAAATCCGCCGCGTGACCGCCGGGACCGGCAAGCAGCTCTCGCTGGAGCTCGGCGGCAAGTCCCCCTTCGTCGTCTTCGACAGCGCCGACCTGGATGCCGCCATCGAGGGAATCGTGGACGGCGTGTGGCTCAACCAGGGCCAGGTCTGCTGCGCGGGGTCGCGCCTGCTGGTCCAGGAGAATGTGGAGGAGGAGATGCTCGACCGACTCCGCGCCAGGATGGAGAGCATTCGGGTCGGGCATCCGCTGGACAAGTCGATGGACATGGGGGCGGTGGTGGACCAGCGCCAGATGGAACGCATCCGCGGCTTTCTCGACGCCGGCAAGGCCGACGGCGCGGAGATCTGGCAGCCCTCCGCCAAGGTGCCGCAGGACGGCTTCTTCCTGCCGCCCACCCTCTGCACCGGAGCGCCCGTCTCGAGTCCGATCGTCACCGAGGAGATCTTCGGGCCGGTTCTGGTGAGCCTCACCTTCCGCACGCCGGCCGAAGCGGTCGCGCTGGCCAACGACACGCGCTACGGACTGGCCGCCAGCGTCTGGACCGAGGACCTGAGCCTGGCGATGGACGTGGCGCCCGCGGTCAAGGCCGGGACCGTGTGGGTGAACTGCACCAACCGCTTCGACGCCGCTTCCGGGTTCGGAGGCTACCGGGAGTCGGGATTTGGTCGCGAGGGCGGGAAGGAGGGGATGTGGGAGTACCTGAAGCCGGGCGCTGCGGGGACGGCCTCGGGCGGAGCGGGGGTTGCGAGGTGGGCCGGACCGGCGCTCGGGGGCGATGGGGCCCCGGGGGTGGAGGAAGGATCGGACGATGGGTTGGCGGCGGAGGGTGACGGATCGGGCGATGGGTTGTCGCGAGCGGATGACGGGCCACGTGAGGGGCTGGCGGCACGGGACGGCGTTTCGGGCCAGGCGACAGCGGGGCCGGGGCATCCCCGGGGTGACCCGATCGACCGCACGCGCAAGCTCTGGATCGGCGGCAGGCAGCGGCGCCCGGACGGCGGTTACTCGCTGACACAGCTGGGCCCGGACGGGCGGCCCTGGGGCGAAGCGCCCCGCGGCAACCGCAAGGACGTGCGGGACGCGGTCGAGGCTGCGGGGAAGGCTCGGGCGCCATGGGCCGCGACGACCGCCTACCTGCGTGCCCAGATCCTCTACTTCGTGGCCGAGAACCTGGCAGCGCGCGCCGGCGAGCTAGCCGGGCTGCTGAGGGGCGCGACCGGGATGACGGAGGAGGCCGCGGGCGCCGAGGTGGAGGCGGCGGTGCAGTCTCTCTTCACCTTCGCGGCCTGGGCGGACAAGCACGACGGAAGGGTGCACTCCACTCCGTTCCGCAACGTCACCTTCGCGATGAACGAGCCCGTGGGGACGGTGGCGATCCGGTGCGGCGAGGCGGCCCCGCTGGCCGGGGTGGCCGGGGCGGTGGGCGCGGCATTCTGCCAGGGAAATGTGGCGGTGGTGGTCGTGCCCGAGCGCTTCCCCCTTCCCGCGCTGGACCTGGTGCAGGTGATGGAGACGTCGGACGTGCCCCCCGGGGCGGTCAACGTGCTTTCGGGGATCCACGCCGAGGTCGTGCCGACGCTGGCGGCCCACGACGATGTGGACCAGCTCTGGGACTTCGTGGCCGACGATCTCTCCGGCGAAGCCGAACGTCTCTCGGCCGGGAACCTCAAGCGGGTCTGGGTGGACCGTGAGAGCGCCGTGGACTGGCTTCGGCTCTCCGGCGACGCCGCCGAGATGCTCCTGCGCAAGGGGACCCGCGTCAAGAACATCTGGGTCCCCTACGGGGTCTGAGTGAGCCGGCGTCCCACCCCGGGCGAGGCCCGGGCCATCATGCGCCGGCACTTTGGTATCGATGGACAAGCGTCCGACCTGCCCGGCGAGTTCGACTGGAACTACCGGATCTCAGGGTCTGCGGGCAACTTCGTCCTGAAGCTCGGTCCCCGCGCGCGGCGGCCGGTCTTCGAGCTGATCACCGCCACCCTGGCCCACCTGGAGGATGCCGGCCCCGGCCTGGGCGGAAGAATCCCGCGCGCTGTTCAGCCGGATGGCGGCGAGGTGCCCGGAACGAACGTGGAGGCGACGGACGGCGGGACACCGGGGAAGGACGCGGAGTCGCCGTCGGGCGGTGAGGCCAGGTCCGAGGCGGATTTGCGGGTCGGCGGGGCCCCGGGGACGGCTGTGGATCTTCCGGCCGGCGGGACGCCGACGGAGGACCGGAGCGCCCCATCCGCGATCGCGGAGACCGAACTTCACGGCGAGCCGCTCATCGCCTCCGCCTGCACCTATCTGGAAGGGATCCCGCTGGCCGAACTCACGCCGCGTTCCATGGCCGTCCTCGAGTCGCTCGGCGCGCTGCTCGGTGATCTGGATACGGCGCTCTCCGGATTCGACCACCCGGCGCTGGACCGCGACTTCCCCTGGCGGATGGACACCGCGGCAGGGACCGTCCACGACCGTCTCGGAGACCTCCCCGACGGCCGGGAGCTGGTCGGCGCGACGCTCGAGCGCGCCGTTCGCCGCCTGGAGCCCCTTCTGGGCGACCTCCCCTCCTCGGTGATCCACAACGACGCCAACGACTACAACGTGATCGTGGTGCCCTCGCTCGAGGGAGCGCGGCCCGCAGGCCTCATCGACTTCGGCGACGTCGTCCGGGGCTGGCGGGCGGCCGAAATCGGGGTCGCGGCCACCTATGCGATGATGGGGCTGCCAGACCCGCTGGCGGCGGCGTGCGCCATCGTGCGCGGCTACGCCTCCGTGGCGCCGCCGAGCGACGCCGAGTGCGCCGCAATCATACCGATCGTGGCCCTGCGGCTCTGTCTCTCCGTCGCGGTGCAGACTGGCGAGATGCGGCGCCAGCCGGACAATGTCTACCTCGCGGTGAGCCAGGAACCGGCCTGGGAGCTCCTGGGTACGCTGGCGCGGACCGACTGGCGGATCGCCGAATTCCGGATTCGCGAAGCCGCCGGGCTGGCCCCCAATCCGGCGCTGGCCACCCCCGGGCTTGCCGCCGTGCTGGATCGCGCCCCTGAAGCCCCCCTGATGGCTCCCGGGGTCCTCGCGCGCCCCCACACCCTGGACACCTCCGTCGGGAGCCCCACCCTCCCCCACCCCGACACCCTGGCCCGGCACGGCGCGCTCGAACGCTGGATCGACGCCGAGATCGCCGCACACGGGGCCACCGTCGGCATCGGCCGCTACGGCGAGGCGCGCCTCTTCTACCACGCCCCCGACTTCCACGCGCCCGGCAACGACGGCCCCGAGGCGCGCACCATCCATCTCGGCCTGGACCTCTTCGCCCCGGCGGGCACAGCCGTGCACAGCCCCCTCCCCGGCACGGTGGTCTCGGTCGCGGACAACGACCAGCCCTGCGACTACGGACCCACCGCCATCCTGCGCCACGCCGCCGCGGACGGCACCGGCTTCCACACCCTCTACGGCCACCTCGACCGCGCCACCCTGGACCACCTCGAGCCCGGCCGGGCCATCGCCGCCGGCGACGTGCTCGGCCGGCTCGGCAGCGCGGAAGTCAACGGCGGCTGGGCCCCTCATCTGCACTTCCAGGTAATCGCACTCGACCCGCTGTACGACGACGGCATGGAGGTGGCCGAGCCCGGCAACTTCCCCGGGGTGGCGCTGCAGCGCCTGCGCACCGTGTGGGAGTCGGTGCTCCCCGACCCCTCCGCCCTCGCGGGCCTGCCCCCCGGCACCGTCACCGCCACCGCGCCCGCCGAAGACCCCGCCCGGCGGAAGGGCGACCTCGCCGCGCAGCGCATCGCCCTGCTCGGCCCGTCGCTGAGCCTCTCCTACCGCGACCCGATCCACGTGGTGCGGGGCCTCGGGTCCTACCTGTACGACGACGCCGCGCGCCGCTACCTCGACACCGTCAACAACGTCCCACACGTCGGGCACGGTAACCGCCGCGTCGCCGAAGCGATCGCGCGCCAGTCCCACCTCCTCAACACCAACACGCGCTACCTGCACGGCGAGATCGTCACGCTGGCCGACGAGCTCCTGGCCCACTTCCCCGCTCCCTTCGAGGTCGTCTTCCTGGTCTGCTCGGGGAGCGAGGCGAACGAACTGGCGCTGCGGATGGCGCGCTGCCACACCGGGGCCGACGGGGTCGTCTGCCTTGAGGGCGGCTATCACGGAAACACCGGCGGGCTGGTCGAGGTCAGTCAGTACAAGTTCGACGGACCCGGCGGGAGCGGGCCGGGCGACCGCGTGGCCGCGGCCCCCATGCCGGACACCTACCGGGGCCACTACCGGCGCGGCGAGGGACTCCCCGATGTCGATCTGGGACGGCGCTACGCCGCCGACGTGGCCCGCGCGGCAGCCCGCCTGGACGCAGCCGCGGGCGGACCGGGGGTCGCGGCCTTCATCGCCGAACCGATCCTCAGCTGCGGCGGCCAGATCGAACCGCCCCCCGGATACCTGGACGCGGCCTTCCACCACATCCGCCGGGCGGGCGGCGTCTGCATCGCCGACGAGGTGCAGGTCGGCTTCGGCCGGATCGGCGACGCCTTCTGGGGGTTCGAGCTGCAGGACGCGGTGCCCGACATCGTCACCCTCGGCAAGCCGATGGGGAACGGGCACCCGGTGGCGGCGGTGGTCACCACCCGCAAGATCGCCGATTCCTTCGCCAACGGCATGGAGTACTTCAGCACCTTCGGCGGCAATCCGGTCTCCTGCGCCGCGGCGCGCGCGGTGCTGGCCGAGATCCGGGACCGGGGCCTGCAGGAGCATGCGCGCACGGTCGGCGGCGGGCTCCTGCGGGGGCTGCGCGAACTCACGTCCGACCACCCGTTCGTGGGCGATGTGCGCGGGCGCGGGCTCTTCCTGGGGATCGAGTTCGTGCGCGACCGCACCTCCCGGGAGCCCTTCCCGGAGGCCTGCACCCATCTCGTCAACCGGGCCCGCGAGATGGGAGTGCTGCTCAGTGTGGACGGCCCCGACCACAACGTGATCAAGATCAAGCCCCCGCTGGTCTTCGGCGATGCGGAGGCGGCCCTGCTGATGGAGACGCTGGGAGTGGTGCTGAGTGAAAGCGCGCTGCAGAATCGCAATAGCTAAAACTATATTAAGCTAAGAAAAATTATCTTAAATTGACGAGTTTGACGGACCGGGCGGCGTTGGGGCCGACTCGCCGGTGCCTGGCCGTTGCCGACTCGCCGGTGCCTGGCCGTTGCCGGCATCCGGCGTGGTCGCCAGGGACAGGCGCGGCGCTGACGCCGAACCGCAGTCGCCCGAACCGCAGCCACCCATCGGGCGGCGGGCACCCACTCAGGGATACAGCCGCCGCCGCGTCCAGCCTCCGGCGCCGTCCCGCTCGTAGCCGAAGCGGTCGTGCAGACGCGCATGCCCCTCCTGCCAGAACTCGATGGCGTCGGGGACGATGCGGAAGCCGGACCAGTTGGGCGGCCTGGGGACATCGCCGTCCGCGAAGCGCGCTTCCAGCGCCCGCACCCTGCCCTCCAGCGCGGCCCGGCTCTCGAGCTCCCGGCTCTGGTCCGACGCCCAGGCCCCGATTCGGCTCCCTCGGGGACGGCTGGCGAAGTAGGCGTCCGCCTCCCCACCCGAAACCGGCTCCACCGGGCCGCGAATCCGCACCTGGCGCCCGAGCGGCTGCCAGTAGAAGGTGAGTCCCGCCCGGGGGTGCGCCGCGAGCTGCGCGCCCTTGGCGGAGTCCAGGTTGGTGTAGAAGACGAATCCCCGCTCGTCGAAGTGCTTCAGCAGGACCATCCGGCCCTCCGGCGTGCGCTCCGGTCCCAGGGTGGAGAGGCAGACCGCCTCCGCGAAGACGATTCCCGGTTCGGCCTCGGCGGCGGCGAACCAGCGCGCGAACTCCTGCAGGGGGTCGGCGGCCATGTCCGCGAGCACCAGGCCGCGCCGCGGGGGATCGGGGCTCATCGCGGCTCCCGGCTCGCTCCGGCGTGGCCGAGCTGAAAGGCGAGCGACTCCTCGATGCCCTCGAAGTCGAAGCGGAAGCCGCTGCGCGAAGCAGCCTCCGGCAGCACCCGGGCACCCTCCAGCAACAGGGTCTTGCCCATCTCGCCGAACATGCCGCGCACCGCCAGCGACGGCACCGGCAGCAGCGTGGGGCGCTTCAGCACGCGGCCCAGGATCGAGGTGAAGGTGGCGTTGGGGACCGGGTGGGGGGCGGTCGCGTTGACCGGACCCCTGAGCGACGGGGTGGTGATCGCGTGGAAGACGAGTCCCACGAGGTCGTCGTGATCGATCCAGCTGACGTACTGGCGTCCGGTGCCGAGACGGCCTCCAATCCCCATCTTGAAGGGAAGCAGCATGGTGCCGAGGGCTCCACCGGCGGGGCTGAGGACCAGCCCGGTGCGCAGCATGACCACCCGGGTCCCGGAGCGACGCGCCCCGGCCGCCTGATCCTCCCACTCACGGCAGAGGTCCGCCAGGAATCCCTTGCCCGGCGGGCTGCCCTCCGTGATCCGCTCGGCGCCCCGGTCCCCGTAGAACCCGATCGCCGACGACGCCACCAACACCCGGGGCGGCCGCCGCAGCCCGTTCAGCGCCTCCACCAGAAGCCGCGTCCCTTCCACCCGGCTCCGCCAGATCGCCCGCTTCTTCGCCGGGGTCCACCGCTGGCCGGTCAGGCTCTCTCCGGCCAGGTGCACGACGGCGTCGACGCCCTCCAGCCGCTCCCGCTCGATGCGGCGCTCCATCGGGTCCCAGGCGATCTCGCCCTTTCCGCGGTCGGGCCTGGCCCGCACGATCCGCCGGACCTCGTGCCCTCCCGTGGTGAGGAAGTGGCAGAGCGCCGACCCGATGAAGCCGCTCGCGCCGGTGACCGCGACCTTCAGGGGGGGGCCGTCGTAGGCGCCGTGGCGCGCCAGATCCTGCGCGATCCGTCTTCCGCGGAATGCGAAGAACCGCCCGAGCTCGGCCTTGATGACGCCCCCGGCGAAGATCTGCCCCGCCGTCCCGCCGGGCGGCTCCCACTCGATGCGGTCCCTGAGCAGCGTGCCTCCGCTGCCCGCCGCCTCGAACTCGTGGCTGTGCACCCAGGACTGGAGAGGTCCGGAGACCTGTTCGTCCCGAAAGTGCCGGCCCTCCTCGAATGCGGTGTGGCGGACCTTCATCTCCGCCGAGATGGGCCCCCGCTTCGCCCGGATCCGCACCGTGCCCCCGTCGGCGATGCCGCCCTCCCGCCCAACGATCCGCACGTCCTCCCATGGAGGCAGCAGACGCTCCAGCGCGCCGGGACGCATGTGCCATCCGAAGACGTCGTCGACCGGAAATGGAACCTCGCACTCGTGCTGGAACGTGGGCATGAATCTGCTAACCCCTTCCCTCCCGGGAGATCCCCTGCACCGACGCGCGGAGCGCCGCCACTCCCGCCGCCGCGCCCCCCGGATGGCCGAACACCGCGGAGCCGGCCACGAGCACCGACGCACCTGCGGCGACCAGGGCGGGCGCCGTCTTCTCGCTCACGCCGCCGTCCACCTGGATCTCGACTTCTCCGGGGCGGCGCGCTTCGACCATCGCCTTCGCGCGGGCGAGCTTGTCCAGCGACTGCGGAATGAAGGCCTGGCCGCCGAAGCCCGGGTTCACCGTCATCACCAGGAGCAGGTCGATCCCGTCGAGCACCTCCTCGATGGCCGCGAGGGGCGTCGACGGGTTCAGCGCCACGCCGGCGCGCTTCCCCAGGGAGCGGATGAGCTCCAGGGTGCGGTGAAGGTGCCGTGCCGCCTCGACGTGCACCGTGATAACGTCCGCGCCCGCTTCCGCGAAGTCGGGGACGTAGCGGCCGGGATCCTCGATCATCAGATGCACATCGACCGTGCGCTCGGTGACGCCCCGCACCGCGTCGACGATCAGCGGACCGATCGTGATGTTCGGGACGAAGCGGCCATCCATCACGTCCACATGAACCCACTCGGCGCCCGCCTCGTCGACCGTCCTCACCTCCCGGCCGAGCTCGGCGAAGCGGCAGCTCAGCAGCGACGGCGCGATCCTGATCACGTCAGGCTCCCCGCGGGCCGCATCCGGCGGACACCCTCGGCGCCGGCGATCACGGCTTCGCTCGCCATCCCCAGGAACAGGCCCGACTCGACGACCCCGGCGCGGCGCGCCAGGCGCCGGTCCAGCTCCCGCGGATCGTCGATCCCGTTGACGAATCCGCAGTCGATGACTACGAGTCCGTTATCGGTCGCATAGACTTCGCCACCCTCGTTCCTCCTTACTTCCGGATCGGCCCCAAGCGCCTGCAACCACTTGAAATGGCTGTCGAATTCGAACGGAACGACTTCAACCGGGAGGTGAGCACGCTCACCCAGACGGTTGACGACCTTGGTGTCGTCCGCGACCACCACGAAACGATCCGACGCCTGCGCCACCATCTTTTCGCGCAGGAGCGCACCGCCCAGCCCCTTGATGAGGTTGAGCTGCGGATCGACCTCGTCAGCGCCGTCCACGGTGAGATCGAGAGGTGCCAGTTCGCTGAGGGTACCAAGTGGTATCCCCAGTCGGCGTGCAGCTTTCTCCGTGCGGATGGAGGTGGGAACCCCCACCACGTCGGCTAGCTCGCCGCTCGCCAGCCGGGCACCGAGGTGCCTGAGGAACCAGGCGACGGTCGAGCCGGTTCCCAGCCCCAGACGCATCCCCGAGGCCACGCTCCTGGCCGCTTCACGTCCCGCGTCGCTCTTCAGGTCTTCGACTGCGGTCAGGACCAAGGGCTCGCCGGGGTTTCGAGGATTCTCTCGCCATTCACGAGGTAAATCTATGCCGTCGGGACTACAGTCACCAGTTGCGCCCCCGCATCCTCCATCCGGGGCACCCCCCTACAGGACCACGCCTCCGGAAACGGCGCGGGTGCCGGCGGGCACCGGCGCGCGCGCACGCTTTACACCCGGATCAAATTGCCCATCTTCCCCCGTCAGTCACTTCCAGAACGTTTCTTCCGGGAACGGCGGAGCAATCCGCGTCCAAAGGATACCGAAAGCCATGATCATCGTCGCCAGAAAGGGCATTACTTCAGAGGAACTCGACCGCATCAGGGAGCGTGTGGAGGCGGAAGGGCTCCGCACCCACGTCTCGATCGGCGAGACCCGCACCATCATCGGGTGCATCGGAGAGGAAGCGCGCCTGAGCCACATTCCGATGCTCTCGATCCCCGGGGTCGACTCGGTTCATCCCGTGATGCGGCCCTACAAGCTGGCGGCGCGCGACTTCGCGGCCGACAGGACCACCAGGGTGCCCGTGGGCGGCCGGTTGTTCGGGGGCAAGGCGTGCCTGGTGGCGGCAGGCCCCTGCTCGGTCGAGGATGCCGAGATGATGGGCGAGACCGGCCGGGCCGTCGCCGGGGAGGGCGCCGCGCTGCTCCGCGGGGGCGCCTTCAAGCCGCGCACCTCGCCGTATTCCTTCGACGGGCTGAAGGAGGACGGCCTGCGCATCCTGACCGAGGTGCGGGAGGAGACCGGCCTGCCGGTGGTGACCGAGGTGCTCGACCCGAGGCACGCCGAGCTGGTGGCGGGATACGTCGACATGCTGCAGATCGGCACGCGCAACATGCAGAACTTCCCCCTGCTCAGGGAGGTCGGGCAGCTGCAGCGGCCGGTGCTGCTGAAGCGGGGCATGTCGGCGACGCTCAAGGACCTGCTCCTGGCGGCCGAATACGTGATGAGCCGCGGCAACATGCAGGTGGTGCTCTGCGAACGGGGGATCCGCACCTTCGGGGCCGAGACCCGCAACACCTTCGATCTCGCGGCGATCCCCTGGCTCAAGATGGAGACCCACCTGCCGGTGATCGCAGACCCGTCCCACGCCGGTGGACGGCGCGACCTGGTGGCTCCATTGAGCTTCGCGGCGGTGGCCGCCGGGGCCGACGGGCTGATCGTGGAGGTGCACCCGGATCCCGAGTCCGCGCTGTCGGACGGTGACCAGTCGCTGACCTTCGACGGATTCGCCGCGCTGATGCGCGATCTCAGGGTCTTCGCGGAGGCTGCGGGGCGGACGCTGTAGAAAACGCCGCCCGCCAGCTGTTCACCCCGCTTCAGGTCTTCGAAGAGGAGGAACGCTGGCCCGGGACGAGGGCGGGGCAGGTCCCGGTGCAGGGCCTGCCACGCCCGTCCCGGATCTCGGCGGGGGAGTCTCAGGGATCGCGGGACGAGGTTGCGACCGCCCGCTGCAGCGCCTCGAACTGGGCCGCGATCGCGCGGGTCGATGTGCCGCCGCAGACCGCGCGTGACTCGACCGAGGCCTTCGGGTCGAAGATGGCGAACACCTTCGGACCGAACCCCGGGTGCACGGCCTGCATCTCCTCCAGGGTGAGGGCGCTCAGTTCGCGGCCCGACGCCTCGGCGGCGCGGACGAGCGCCCCCGCGAGGTCGTGGCTCTCGCGAAACGGCACCCCCTGGCGCACCAGGTGGTCGGCCAGGTCGGTGGCGAGCATCTCCGGGCGCAGCGCGGCTTCGATCTTCGCCCGCTCCAGCTTCATGCTCCGCACGGCGCCGGTCATCGCGGGAAGCACCACGCCGAGCGTGTCCACAGAGTCGAACACGGCCTCCTTGTCCTCCTGCAGGTCCCGGTTGTACCCGGCCGGCAGTCCCTTCAGCACCGTCAGTATCCTCGCCAGGTTCCCGGCCAGCCTCCCCGACTTGCCGCGGGTCAGCTCGGCCACATCCGGGTTCCGCTTCTGAGGCATCAGCGACGATCCCGTCGTGAACCCGTCCCCGAGGCGCACGAACCCGAACTCGGAGGTGGAAAAGATGACCAGGTCTTCGGCGAACTGCGACAGATGTACCCCGGTCATGGCGGCGCCGAAGATCAGCCGTGCCACCCAGTCGCGGTCCCCCACTCCGTCCATCGAGTTCTCGCAGACGCGGCTGAAGCCGAGGTCGGCGGCGAGCGCCTCGCGGTCCACCTCGAAGGGGCAACCCGCCAGCGCGCCCGAGCCGAGTGGAAGGACGT
Source organism: Gemmatimonadota bacterium (assembly GCA_022822445.1). Taxonomy (GTDB): domain Bacteria; phylum Gemmatimonadota; class Gemmatimonadetes; order Longimicrobiales; family Gaopeijiaceae; genus Bin94. The sequence goes on from JAJEBR010000097.1 coordinate 36,745, forward strand.
CGCACTCCCGCAGTACCGCGCGCAGGTGTTGCAGATCCCGGACCAGCGGCCAGGCGCGTGACAGCAGCCAGTGCGCAGCCGGAACCGGCTGGGCCTGCTGGAGGTGCGTGTAGCCCGGCATCACGATCCCCTCGGTCTGCCGGGCCTTCGCGTCGATCGCCCCGATCAGTGCAACGATGTCTCCGCGCAGCCCCCGGACCGCCTCCTTGCCCCAGAGGCGAAAGCCGGTCGCCGCCTGGTCGTTGCGGGAGCGCCCCGAGTGGAGCTTTCCCCCGACGGGACCGATCGTCTCGGTGAGGAGCCGCTCGACCACGGTGTGGATGTCCTCGTCGGCGAAGGCCCCCGGACCCGGCGCCGCCTCCAGCAACTCGGCCACCCGCCGAAGCCCGGTGTCGATCTCGGCGGCTTCGGTTGCCGTCAGGATCCCCGCCCGCTCGAGGCCGCGGGCCCACGCACGGCTGCCCCGCACGTCCTGCCGCCAGAGTCGCCAGTCCACGTCGAGAGAGCGGTTGAGCGCCCCCATCTCGGGGGAGAGACCGCCCTCGAACCGCCCGCCCCAGAGGGCGTGCCTGGATCCTTCGCGCAGCGACCCCACCCCGCTAACCGCGGTCCGGGGGTGGAGAATGTACGGTAAACATTACATTTCGTAAAGTTGTCTTTACATGCTGGTTCAGTGGCATACAGCAGTCCGGCACGGGTGCACTCCGACCGAATGTAGCGGGATTCGTCCGCGGGCTGCCCGGCTCAGGGGCTCGCAGTGGGGATCAGTCGCCGGCGCGAGTCCGCCGGGACGCCTGTTGCGCCGTCGGCCTCGGCACCCATCTCGCCGCTCCCGTCGCCGTTTGCCCGGGCCGGAGCCCGCGCTGCGAACTGCTGCGCCGCGATCGCCCTCTGCGGCAGGCTGAAGAGCTTCACGAATCCGCTGGAGTCGGAGTGCTCATACCCCTCCGAGGCACCGAAGGAAGCCAGATCGAGATCGTAGAGCGACGCGGGAGCCTGACGCGCCACCACCGTCGCCTGCCCCTTGAACAGCCTCAACCGGACCGTGCCCGTGACGTGTTTCATCATCGTATCGACCATGGCGTCCAGTGCTTCCCGCTCGGGGGTCCACCACAGTCCCTCGTACACCAGGTCGGCGTAGCGTGGTGCCAGTGTGTCCTTGAGGGCCAGGCAGCGTCGGGACAGGACGAGCTGTTCCAGCTCCTGGAGCGCGGTCAGCAGAATGGTGCCCCCCGGTGTCTCGTACACGCCCCGCGACTTGATCCCGACCACGCGGTCCTCGATCACGTCCGCCCGGCCCACGCCGTGCTCCGACCCCGCCTGGTTCAGCTCCATGAGCAGATCCGGCGCGGATAGCGCGCGCCCGTCGATCGTCACCGGGAAGCCGGCCTCGAAACCGATCTCGATCTCGAGGGGCGTGTCCGGGGCATCCGCGGGATCGCGCGTCCAGACGAAGACATCGGGTCCGGCGGCATTGCCCGGATTCTCGAGCGGCCCGCCTTCGTGACTGATGTGCCAGAGGTTCTCGTCACGGGAGTAGAGCTTCTCCACATCGATTCCCTCCAGCGAAATCCCGCGGGCACGCGCGTACGCCAGCGCGTCCTCGCGGGACCGGATGTCCCACTCCCTCCAGGGGGCGATCACTCGCAGGTCGGGCGCCAGCGCGGTGAACGACACCTCGAAGCGGAGCTGGTCGTTACCCTTGCCCGTGCATCCGTGCGCCAGCGCATGGGCGCCCGTACGGCGGGCGACCTCCACCATCCGGCGCGAAATCAGGGGACGCGCCATGGCGGTTCCCAGCAGGTACTTGCGACTGTAGACGGCGCCCGCCCTCAGAACCGGCATCGCGTATTCGGATACGAACTCCTCCTTCAGGTCCTCTCCGAAGAATCCCGAAGCGCCGGTCGCAAATGCCTTCCCGGCGAGCTTCTCGACCCCGCCGCGCTGCCCCACGTCTGCCGCCATGCAAATGACGTCGGCCCGGTAGTTCTCCCGGAGCCACGGCACGATCACGGTGGTGTCGAGCCCCCCTGAATATCCCAGCACGATCTTCATGAAACCCTGTTCCTGTTCCGGTCTTCCCGCCGCTCGCCGCCGGGCCGGGTTGCGGGCCGGAGCGCAAGGTCCCGTACGTCTCCCGCCAAGGCCGTACGGTGTGTCGTTCAAAGTCCTTACGCTCCGGGCCCGTGACCAGCCCGGTCGCCCCGGAGGGCACGACCGGCGGTGTGAAGTGTAGTTTGAAGAATAATGCACGAATAATGAAATAATATACGTTACGCCTTTCGGCGTCAAGTGTTTCCCGATTCCCCGCCGTCAGCGGGGCAGGCCGGACGGGGGCTCCGGCGATCGCGACCCGCCACCCCGCCCCGTCTTCGCCGAGCCGAAACTCAGCGCTTCCCGGCCAGCTCCGTCAGGGAGCGGCTCAACTTCTCCGCGGTCTGCGCATCCCTCAGGATCAGCAGCACGGTGTCGTCCCCGGCGATGGTCCCGGCGAGCCCTTCGTACTCCTCCCAGTCGATCCCCGACGCCACCGTCTGCGCGGCGCCGTTGAGCGTGCGGACGATCGCCAGGTTGCCCACCGTTTCGACCGACACGAAGAGCGTCGGCAGGATGGAGTCGAGCGGGGGCACATGGTCCCACTCCTCGGGCAGCGTGTAGTGCGGCCTTCCGTTGGCCCCGGTAACCTTGACCAGCCGCAGATCGCGGATGTCGCGCGACAGGGTGGGCTGCGTCACCGGGAATCCCGCATCCGCGAGCAGCTCCCGCAACGCCTCCTGGTGCGGCACCCGGTGCTCCTTGATGATCTCCAGGAGCGCACTCTGGCGCTGGCGCTTGCCGCCCGAAGTCACCTGGCTCCGTCCCTTCCGATCAACGCACTCAGAAGTCGTAGCGCACCCTCAGCAGCAGCATCCTGCCGATCTCGGGCGCGCCGACGAATTCGCGGTGCATGTTGTTCAGGATGTTGCTCGCGGTCAGCGACACGTGGGCGCCGGGCTGGAAGGGCAGCCGGTAGCCGAGCGACCCGTCGATGACCTGGTAGGCATCCACTTCGCCCAGGTACGCCCCCGAGTTCATCGGGAAGCCCGCGTTGAAGCGCATCCTCAACCCGGCGTTGTAGCCCGCCGACTGATCGTCGATCGTCAACCCGAACGAGCCCTTGTGGTTGGGGGCGTTCAGCGCGATGTCCTGGGATCCGGTGCAGTTGCCGTCCTCCTCGAAGTCGAAACAGTCCTCGCTCTGGAAGGAGTAGGTGCCGTCGAGCTGGACCTTGTCGGTGACCAGGAAGCGGCCCGCCAGGTCGGTGCCCCAGTAGGTGATCTCGCCGTAGTTCCGGTAGGTGACGAGGATGTCGGGCGAGGCGGCGCCGTCCGGCGCGATGGTGCCCAGGGGCAGGGCCGCAGCCTGGGCCACGACGCCCCGCACCACTTCCTCCGTCACGAGCCCACCCTGGATCAGCGGCGCGAGGCGGTTGAGGACGAATGCCAGAGTGCTCCCCGGCTCCAGGAAGACATTGGGGGTTACCGCCCGCAACGGACCGACGAAGTTCTCGACCGTGGTGGAGTAGACGTCCGCCGAGAAGCGCAGCCGGTCCCCGATCAGTCCCTTGTATCCGACCTCGAAGGTGTTGTTGATGGTCGGCACCAGCGGCGACACGTCCCCGAGGGGCGAGGTGACCGGCTGGAAGGGATTCTCACCGGGCCCGGCGCCGGTATTCAGAAGGCCTACGAAGGTTCCGATCTCCGGATCATTGGGGCCGGCCCCCGGATTCTTGAGCAGGCCTGCCAACGCGTTCAACTCCGGGTACACGACTGCAAGAAGATCGACGACACCGTTCCACAACAGTGCCGCGTTCGCCGGGATGGCACCCTGAGCAACCGGCGAGTGCATGCAGTAGGACATGAAGCCACCCGGACACGACTGGCTGAACGCATACCCGCTGCTCGGCACGCCGCGGGCCCTGATGTCGTAGGCGACCCCCGGAACGATCGGAATCCGGTCGGCCACGATGTCCAGGAAGAGGTTCGTGCTGGTCGGCGTGGCGAAGGCCCGGTTGTAGGTCAGGCGGAACGACTGTTCTTCGGCCGGAGAGAAAACCAGCGCCGCCCGCGGCGAGATGTTGGGATCGGTGAGGCGGCTGTGGTCGTCGACGCGAATTGCGGTGACCAGATCGAGGTTGTCGAGGATGGAGGTCTCCGAGTGCAGGTAGGCGCCGACCTCGGAGATGATGTCGTCATCCTCGTTGAGGCCGAAGATCGTGCCGCCGCTCTTCGGCTCGGTGCGCTGCCAGTCGACTCCGTAGGTGAAGCTCTGGCGCGAGCCCAGATCGAAGCCGTACTGGAACTGGAAGGCCATGGTCGTGGACTGGTCCACGACCGGGTCGCCGGTGCGCAGGCCGAAGGTTCCGTCTCCGGGGTCGGTGCCGCTGGCATCCGATCCGGAGTTGGTGAGGTTGAGGAAGGCCTGGGCGAAGAGCCGTCCCTTGGAGAAGCGGGACTGGAGGTAGTTGTACCCCCAGTTCTTCACCTGGAAGGCGCCGATACCCGTCATCTCCACTCCGGTCAACAGGTTGGAAGTCCCTCCGTTCAGCACGAGGTTGCCATCACCTGCGAAGCGGAAATCGACGCGGGCGTCGGCGGAGTAGCGCTGGGCCAGGTTGTCCCGAATGCAGATGGCGCAGCCGGCGCTACGGGCCGCCGCTTCGACCGGATCGTCGTACTCCCAGTCGTTGCCCCGCATGTACTGGCCGGAGATCTTGAAGCCGAAGTTCTCGCTGGGGGCATGGGCCGTGCGGAACTGTCCGTGGAAGAGCGACCGTTCGCCCCCCGCGAGCGATACGCTGCTCCCCTGCCTGTCGAGGGGCGATGACGTGATCAGGTGCATGACCCCGTTCGACGCGTTGGGCCCGTAGAGCGCGGCGCCCGGCCCCAGCGATACCTCGATGCGGTCGATATCCAGATCGTTGGTGGGGAACATGCTGTACGCGTTGAACCGTAGCGACGGGACGCGTGCGTAGCGGTTGTCGATGATCGCGAGCAGCGCGCCCGAGAAGACGTTGTTGAATCCGCGGGCGACGACCGTCCCCTGGTTGATCCCGGTCTGGGCCGCGTCGACTCCGGGCAGAGCCCGGACATGATCGGCGATGGTGGTGGCGGCCGTCCGGGCCACCTCCTGCGCGGATACGGTCGATATGGAGGCGGGCGCTTCAAGCGTCTTCTCCTGGCGGCGCGAGGCCGTGACCACCACGGGATTGAGCGCCAGCGCCTGGGAACGGATCGAAATCGTCACCTCCGTCTCTTCGCCGGCATTGACGTTTACCCCATCGATTCGGGTCGTTTCGTAGCCGATACGCGACACGACCAGCGAGTGTGTGCCCGGCGCGACCGTGATCGTGAAGCGTCCCTGCGCGTTCGTGCCCTGGGTGATGTCCTGCCCGCGGACCGCGACCGCGGCGCCCGCGAGCGTCTCCCCACTCTCGACATCCAACACCCGTCCGGCGATGGTTCCTTGCTGCCCCTGGGCCGGTATGGACCACAGGGACGCGAAGGCGAACGACACGAACAGAGTTGACCTTGATCCGAAGCGCATGGGATTCCATCCTCGCATGTGGGTGTAACGCCGCCCGCTGCCCGGGGGCGGGTATTCTCAATGCACCAAAATAGGGATTTCGAATCCGTGGACGCAACGCCGTCGCCAGCCTCCGGCGATGATGCCGGGAGTCACATTGCCGGAGTGTGCGAATGAGCAGACCGTTGAGAGCAGCTGACTTCATCGCCGCGCGGCGGCGAATCGCACCGAAGATTCATCGGACCCCCCTGCTGTCCTTCCGGACGCTGGGGCGCAGACTCGCAGCCGACGCGGTTCTGAAGTGCGAGAACCTGCAGAAGACGGGTTCCTTCAAGGTGCGGGGGGCATTGAACTCGATCGCGTCGCTGGGTCCCGCCGAGCGGGCGCGGGGTGTCGTGACCATCTCGGCCGGGAACCACGCGCAGGCGGTCGCGTGGGCGGCGGGGCGGGCCGGTGCCAGGGCGGTCGTCGTCATGCCGGAGCGGGCGGCGCGCACCAAGGTGGAGGCGGCGAGGGGTTACGGTGCCGAGGTGGTCCTCCACGGGGACGCCGCGGGGGCGTTTGCCGAGGCCCACCGGCGCGCGGAAGCGTACGAGCTCGTGTTTCTTCACCCCTTCGATGCGTCGGAGGTCATCGCGGGACACGGCTCGACGGGGCTGGAGATCGCGGAGGACGTGCCCGGCCCGGGTGTGATCGTGGTCCCGGTGGGCGGCGGGGGTCAGATCGCCGGGATCGCGGGCGCGCTGGCCCGGGCGGGACGTCTGGCGGGAAGGTCGCGCATGCGGATCGTCGGGGTCGAGCCGGCGGGAGCTCCGTCGATGCGGAGGAGCCTCGACGAGGGCCGGGCCGCCCGGCTGGACCGTGTCGATACGATCGCCGACGGGCTTGCGCCCCCGATGGCCGGAGAACTCACCTACAGGTATGTGGCCGATCATGTGGAGGATGTGGCGCTGGTCTCCGACGACGAGATCCTCGCGGCGATGAGGTTGCTCGCCACCCGGGCCAAGCTCGTTGCCGAACCCTCGGGGGCCGCGGCCGTCGCGGCGCTGATGTGCGGCCGCGTTTCCGCGAGGGCCGGCGAGACGGTGGTGGCTCTGGTAACCGGGGGGAATGTGGACGAGGAAGTGATGGTGCGCGCGCTCCGCGAAGGGGCGCGATGGCCCTGATGGCGGGGCCGTCCCTCTCCGACCCGATGATGATCCTATCCGGCGCGGTCCCCGCCGCGTCGCTCGCGCTGCTGGTGGACCCGGGACTGGCCGGCGCCGAAGTCGTGGTCGCCCCGGGGGGGGTGGCGGAGGGCCGCAGGTAGCCCCAGGTTCACGGTCGCCCTGAACACCACTGGCCCTTGCGTGCGGCCTTGCCGGACCGGTGCCTCACCGCTCCCGGTGCCCACGACTGCTGAGCGGAGGGTTTCCACCCGTGAGTCTACTGCGCCGCTACCTGTTGCCCGGCTTCATCTTCCAGTCCGTGGTGATCGCCGGGGGATACGGAACCGGCCGGGAGCTGGTCGAGTTCTTCCTGTCGCGGGGGCCGCTCGGCGGGCTGCTCGCCATGGCCCTGTCGACGGCCCTGTTCAGCGCCGTGTGCGTCGTGAGCTACGAGTTCGCCCGCGTGTTCCGGGCGTTCGAGTACAGGAGCTTCTTCCAGCGGCTCCTGGGCCCCGGCTGGGTCGCCTTCGAGGTCCTCTACATCGCACTGATGATGATCGTGCTTGCGGTCATCGCGGCCGCCGCCGGCTCGATCCTCGAAGAGGTCTTCGGCTTCCACTATGTCGTGGGCGTGATCGGGATCATGACGGCCGTGGGCGTGCTGGTTTTCGGAGGCAACCGGATCATCGAGCGCGCGTTCACGGGGTGGTCGGCTGTCCTGTACCTGGTATACCTGGTCTTCTTCGTCTGGTGCCTGGCAAGCTTCAGTCCGGGAATCCGGAGCGCGCTGGCAAGCGGCGGGATCGAGGGAAGCTGGATCCGCAGCGGGCTCGAATACGTGGGCTACAATCTCGGCGTTCTGCCCGCCGTTCTCATTACCATTCGGCATGCCCGCAGCCGCAGGGATACACTCGTGTCCGGGCTGCTGTCAGGTCCCGTCGGGATGATTCCGGCGTTTCTCTTCTTCGTTGCGATCGCGGGGCAGTATCCCGTCATCCTGGACGAGACCGTGCCGGCCAACCACATGCTGGAGCTGCTGGGTTCGCGCACCTTCCAGATCGTCTTCCAGGCGATGCTCTTCGGCACCCTGGCCGAGACCGGCGCCGGACTCATCCACGCGGTCAACGAACGGATAGCCCGGAGCTACGACGAAAGAGGCAGGGAGCTGCCGTCGCTCACCCGGGTCGCGTCCGCGGTGGCCATGCTGGCGCTCGGCGCGCTGATCGCCCAGTTCGGACTGATCCCCCTGATCGGCGCAGGCTACCGCTACATATCCTACGGATACCTCGCCGTTTTTGTTCTGCCGGTCATGACGTGGGGGATCGTCCTCATCCGGAGGCACCGCGCCGCAGACGGTTGATCGCGGCGATCCCTGCCGCCGGCCCGAGCGCCAGCACGGCGAACGCCCAGCGCCACCCCACCGCCTCGACGACCCACGGAATCCCCTGCACCGTCACCGACGCCAGCAGGAACCCCGCGCACGTCTGGAGGGTCAGTGCGGTTCCCGCGGCCTCGGGCGGCACCGACTCGGTGACGAGTGCGCTGAACTGCGCCGAGTCCGCCACCACGAAGAAGCCCCACACCAGCGTGACCGCCACAACGAGCAAGAACATCTGTCCAAAGAGGAGACCGATCACCAGGCAGCAGAGGCCGCTGGCCGCCATCGCCCGGTTGACGAGCCGCTCCCTGCCGATCCGGTCCGCGGCCCACCCGCCCCACACGCACCCCAGCCCTCCGGCCGCGAGCGCCCCGAAGCTGGCTGGTTCCACGTACGCGCCCCCCTGCCCCGCCGCCTCGCTCGACGCGGCCAGGAAGGCCGGCACCCACGCCCACATCGCGTACAGCTCCCACATGTGGCCCAGATAGCCGGCCGTGGCGAGCCGGGTCTCGCGGTGGCGGATCACTCGCGCGGCCAGCCCCCACGAGAACGGCCCCCGCCTGAACGGATAGGGCCCGTCGCGGTAGAGAAGCAGCACAAGGAGGCCCCCGGCGAGCGCCCCCGCCGACGCGCCCAGAATCACCTGCTCCGGTCCCGCGTCCGGCAACGCCTTCAGCAGGTACGGCGTGGCCTTCCCCACCGTGAGGGCCCCCACGATCGTCCCGATCGCGAGCCCGCGCGCCGAGCGAAACCAGGTGGCGGCCATCTTCATCGCCGGAGGGTAGACGCCCGCGAGAAGGAAGCCGGTCGCGAAGCGCAACGCCACCGCCTCGCCGAAGCCGGGCGCCGCAAGCACGCCGACATTGGCGAGCGCGGCGAGCGCGGCCGCCGCCGCGAAGTAGAGGCGTGAGCGAACGATGTCCGCCAGGTTCAGGATCGCCGCCACAGCCGTCCCGGCAACGAATCCGAGGTTCACGGCAGTCGCCAGCCACCCGGATCCCGTGCCCGACAGGTTCCAGCGCGCCGCGAGGTCGTCCGACACCGCCGTCGCGGTGAACCAGAGCGACATCCCCAGCAACTCGGCCACGCCCAGCAGGGCGAGGATCCACCAGCGCTTCACCGACGGGCGATCAGCTGTGGGTTGCGAAGTGCGCGGCGACCGGGCCCGCCGCCGTCAGGGCTTCGCCTCCAACATCTCCGAGCCGTCCGTGATCATGCGAAACCCTTCACGCCGCAGCAGCAGGAAGACCTCGCTGCCGGGGTCGGCGTCGCAAACGGACAGCGCCTCGCGCAGGCGACCGATCTCCGGGCCATTCGGGTCGTACGACCGCCAGATCACGGACGCATCGTGCACCCCCTCCGGGTGCTCGAAGGGGATCTTCACCGATCCGTCCAGCCCCACTCCCAGGTGCTGCGCGATGGCGGGGGAGATCTTCTGGCTGTTCCCCTTGAGGTGGTGCTCGCCGACCGTGAAACGCAGCGCCGGCGTCCCGTCTCGGGTCCAGGCGACGTCGCGGGCGTCGGCGAGCTTCTGCCTGGGAGCGGATGGAGCCTCCGCAACCCGCACGTAATCTCCGTCAGTCTCGAACTTGCGGGTCCCGAGATAGTTGCGCACGGTTGCGGGAAGGACATCGAACTGCTTCGGGATCTGTCGCACCAGTTCATCGATCCTGGCCTTCCCGCCCCCCTCCTCGATCCGCTTCACCAGTGCGTCGACGACGCCGCCGTACGGTTCGTCGGTCCAGTCCTGCAGGCCCCACTTGTCCTTGGTGAAGCGCACGAAGAGCGGGTCGGAGGAAAGCAGGCTGGACAGCGACGAATTGTCGCGAAGCCCGGATTCCCGCGCGATGGTCTGTCGGTCGCACGGATCAGCCGCGCGTTCGAGGGCCAGGAAGACCCGGGCCCGCCGGGTGTCCCGCAGCACCAGGTGGCCCTGGAGGCGCACGAGCCCGGCGTTGCGCACCAGCGACTCCCATTCGGGGGCCGCCTCCGCGCCGATCTTCTCGCACAGCAACTCTTCGTCGATCACACCCGCCGGATTGGCGAGGTCGGGCCCGTGCTGCCGAGCCTTCACGATGAACTCGCGAAACGCGGCGTTGCCGACGACCCCGTCGAGGTACTCGTACCCCCCGGCCGCCATCACCGCGACCTCCGCGGCCTCCCGCCATTCGGGGGTTGCATCGCCCACGAACAGGCTCAGGACCTTCTGGAACTTCCACGGCGGTGCCGCCAGGCCGACGGCACGCGTGAGCCACTGCGCAGCCCTCCGGACCACCTCTCCGATCTGGCGGTCCACCGCCCAGCGCAGGCGCACCTCCAGTTGCCGTGCCCGCTCGCGGCTGACGCCGAACTCGTCTCCGAGGGCGGCCAGCCGGGCGGGCGTCCTCGCGTACGTGCGCTCCCGGGCGATCAGCCGGCGTCTCGCGTCCAGCTCCGCGAGGACCGCACTGAATTCGCTCCCGATCTGCACGTCGGCGCGCAACGCCTGGGCCGCGTCGGCAAAGGTGATCTCGCCGGCCACCTCACCCAAACCACTCTCTTCGAGGAGGTTATTGAAGTCGAGTTTGGCCAGGTCGGCCAGACTCTCCGCGCCGTGAAAGAAGACGGCGCAGGCAAGTACGCGGTCGAGAGCCTCTCGATAGGTTGGTGATTCCGTCAATCTGTTTTGGGGTTGAATTTCTCAAACACGAGTGTATAAAATACAAGATCCTTCACGTCAGGACAACCGCAAACCGGTGCGCCGCTCGGAATGTGCGCCTTGCAAGAGGCCGTGACCCCTCCTACCGTCCGTACCATGAGCCAGCGCACAGCCACCCGCACCCATACCTTCACCGAGTCGGTCATCCGCGACATGACCCGGGTCGCGCGGCGTTGCGATGCGATCAACCTCGCGCAAGGCTTCCCCGATTTTCCGGCTCCGCAGCTGTTGAAGGACGCGGCCTGCCGGGCCATCCAGCGGGACGTCAATCAATACGCGATCACCTGGGGCACTCCCGCGCTGCGCGCCGCCCTGGCGGCCAGGTATCACGAATGGTACGGCCTCGCGGTCGACCCCGACAGTGACATCACGGTAACCTGCGGCGCCACCGAGGCCATGGCGGCGGTGATGCTCGCGGTGGTCGATCCCGGCGAAGAGGTGATCGTCCTCGAACCATTCTACGAAAACTACGGTCCGGATGCGATCCTCTGCGACGCGGCCCCGGTGTTTCTGCCCCTCGATCCGCCCGGGTTTCGCCTCGACCCCGGGCGACTCCGCGCCGCGATCACCCCCCGCACCCGTGCCATCGTGATCAACACGCCAAACAATCCCACCGGCCGCGTCTTCGACCCGGACGAGATGTCCGCCGTCGCGGCACTCTGCGTTGAACACGACCTGCTCGCCATCACCGACGAGATCTACGAGCACATCGTCTTCGAAGGCCGGCACATCCCCCTGGCCGGACTGCCCGGAATGCGGGAGCGCACGATCGTCATCTCGGGGCTCTCAAAGACCTTCAGCGTCACCGGATGGCGCGTCGGCACAATCGTGGCGCCCCCCGCCCTCACGGCCGCCATCCGCAAGGTTCACGACTTCCTCACCGTCGGTGCCCCCGCCCCGCTCCAGGAGGCCTGCGCGGCGGGCCTCGATTCGCTGGGGAGCGACTACTACGCCGGGATCGAGCGGGACTACCGCGGGCGCCGCGACATTCTCCACCGGGGCCTGCGGGACTCGGGCTTCGCGTGTACGCCTCCCGAGGGGGCCTACTACATCATGGCGGACTTCTCGGCGCTCAGCGACCTGGACGTCGTTTCCTTCGCCACCTTCATGGCCAGGGAGTGCGGGGTGGCACCAGTCCCGGGTTCATCCTTCTACAGCCGGCCCGAGCGTGGCGCGAAGCTGGTCCGGTTCGCCTTCTGCAAGCGGGCCGAGACGCTGGAGCGGGCGGTCGAGCGCCTCCGCTCCTTCTTCGGCTGAGTCTGCCAGTGGCCGCCTTCCGCGTCTCCCGCATCTCTTCCACGGTCGCGCGGCGCGGCGCACTGGCCGCCGGGATTCTCGCTCTCCTGGCGGCCCTCTTCGTGGGGGTGGGGATCCTCCTTCCCGGGACCGTGCAGGTGACCCGCTCGGTCGAGGTCGCCGCTCCGCCCGCGGACGTCTTCCCCTTCCTCGACGACCTGAACGCCTGGACGGAATGGACGCCCTGGGGGGATGTGGAATCCCGCCTCGATGGGCCGCCGGCCGGGCCTGGAGCGCGTCGCGTGTGGGACGACCCCCGACTCGGCTCCGGCTCACTCACCATCACCGCGTCGCGGCCGCCCAGCTCGGTGGACTACGTGGTCGAGGTCGAAGACGGAGCGCTCCGCTTCGAGGGCAGGATCACCGTGGAGCCGCGCGCCGCGGGATCCCTCGTCACCTGGACCGAGCGGGCCGACCTCGGCTGGAACCCTCTGCTCGGATGGACCGCGCTGAACATGGAGGAATCGCAGGGACGGCAGCTGCAGGAGAGTCTGGACCGCCTGCGCGAGCGGCTCCGTGCCGGACCGGCTTCCGGCCCTACAGCCGTTCCAGAGCCAGCTTGATCAGTTCGTCGTTGGAGCGGGTCTGGCGCATGACACGCTGCAGTTCGTCCATGGCTTCGGCCGGGTGCGGGTCGGAGAGCTGCCGCCTCATCGCCCGCGACAGCCGCAGCGCCTCCGGGGTAAGGAGCAACTCCTCCTTGCGGGTCGCCGACGCCCGCAGGTCGATGGCGGGATAGATCCGTCGGTCGGCAAGCTCGCGGCTCAGCACCAGCTCACTGTTTCCGGTCCCCTTGAACTCCTCGAAGATCACCTGGTCCATCCTCGACCCGGTGTCCACCAGCGCCGTGGCGATGATCGTCAGGGATCCTCCACCCTGGTCCTCCTTGATGAGCCGGGCACTGCCGAGGAAGCGCTTCGGCTTCTCCAGCGAGCTCGCGTCCAGGCCTCCGGACAGGGTCCGGCCGCTGCCTTCCTCGATGGTGTTGTGGGCCCGGGCCAACCGGGTGATCGAGTCGAGGATGATAACGACGTGCTTTCCGGTCTCGACCCTCCGCCGGCACCTCTCCAGCGTCATTTCCGCGACCTGGCAGTGTCGCTCCGCGGTCAGGTCGAAGGTCGACGAGATCACCTCTCCGAAGCCGCACGACTCCATCTCGGTGACCTCCTCGGGGCGTTCGTCGACCAGGAGAATCATCAGTTCACACTCGGGGTGGTTCGTAGCGATCCCCTCGGCGATCGCCTGCAGGATGGTCGTCTTCCCGGCCTTCGCGGGAGCCACGATCATCGCTCTCTGCCCCTTGCCCAGGGGACAGAAGAGATCGATCACCCGGTTGGTCAGGTCGGGTTCTCCGGCGAACATCCGACCGCACTCCAGCGTGAGCTGGTGCCGGGGATGCACCGCGCTCAGGCGGTTGAATTCGGGGCGCTCCGCGGCGCTGGCCGGCGACTGGCCGTTGACGAGATCGAGATAGCGGAGCGGCGGGCTCTTGCCGTTCCTTGGGCGGCGTCCGACGATCCCCGCGAGTTCGTCGCCGGTTCGCAGGCCGAATCGGTGGATGAGCCGGGCCCCGACGTAGATGTCGTCCTTGCTGGACACGTAGCCCGCGTGGGGCTGGCGAATGAAGCCCGATCCACTGGCAAGAACCTCGAGGATTCCCAGTGGCTCTCCGGGTTCCCGGCCCTCCTGGCCTGCCGGCGGTCCACGGTGCGGCGGTGGAGCGCCCCGGCCACGTCCACGGCGGCCCCGCCGCCGATTCGCCGGAGGTCCCCCCTCCGCTCCCGAGTTGTCCTGTCGCTCCGAAGCCGGCCCCGGCTCCGATACCGCTTCCGGCACGCCGGAGGCCTGTCCCCCGGTCCGCATTCCGGCCGAATGGTCTCCGGCCCCTTCTGCCCGCGAGCCGGGCAAGTCCAGATCGCTCACGATGGTCCCACCTTGCACTGGAAGCGTGCCCTTGTCCTGCGACGCAGGCGGCACCCCTCTCGACGAATGGAGCAATGGGGATAATGCGCGCACCCGTGCGGCCGTCACCCCTGGGAATCGCGCCGGACACATGCTTCGCAATGCGAAGTCCGATGAAACGTCGCCACAGGCAATCCTGCCTGGAGTCGCTGTCCGACGCCGTAAAGACAAGATTCAACCCCCGGGACCGCTCCGCAAGGCCCGGCCCCGTTTTTCGACCGGGGCAGCTCCCCTTGTGTAGAGTCGATCTGGCACCCCATCGTTGCTTCCGGGGCCGGGGGAATGCCGGCTGCGACGCAGGACTTCGACAGGAACAGGAAGGAAGATGACTGGAGCCGCCAGGCCACCCGGGCCTCGCATCGGGACCGCGGGCAAGATCGTGTTGACGGTTTCCCCATTCGTCCTGCTGCTGGCCCTGTTCCTGCTCCAGAGGTGGCTGTCTTGAGGCGCGGGAAGCACCGGGCCGGGTCCGCCGGGCGTCCCCCGTCCGCAACGCCGGTGTGGTGATTTCTGGACAGACGGCTTTGGGTCCATGGGCTCCCCGATCGCTAAACGGTTGCGTGGCAAGAGATTGGGTTGCCGCGAGCGGCTGGCACGAAGGATGCATGTTCCTGCATGCATGATCCTACTGGCTGAGGAGAATGATGATGAAGAAACCAACCATGATGTTGGCTGCCGCGGCGGTGCTCTCCGGGCCTGCATCCGGCGCCGCGCAGGTCTACGAGCACGTCGGGGGCGGCATCGGTGTTACGGCGAACCACTACCCCGACCAGGGCTACGGACTCGGGATCGGGCTCGCCCGAACCGCACCCGGCATCGCTTTCGGCACCGGAGGTGGTGTGTCCTTCGGATTCGGATTCGGATTCGGCGCCAGCGACTACTGGCACGGCGGCTACCTGTACAACGCCCATCCATTTGTGCTCCAGCCCCTCCACCATTGCCGGGACTACATCTGGCTCGATCCGTTCCATTACTGCGGCGGATACCACCACCGCGGATGGTTCGATCCCTGGTGGGAGCCGGTCGTCTTCTTCACGTCGCCGCGACTGCACTTCGGCTGGTACGCCCACGGATGGCACTCCCCCTACTGGCGTGACCCCTGGCACAATCGGTGGGCCCACGGAGGCTGGGACCCCTACTGGGGGCACCGCGGATACCGTACGGTGTACTACGATCTCGGCTACTACGACCGCGGCTACGTGTACGACAGAGGCTACGCCCAGCCACGCGGACGGGTCGCAAGCCGGTCCCCGCTCTTCGGGCCACGCTACAAGGAAGACCCCCGCCCGTATGTCTACGTCAGCGACAACGGCCCCGAGCGCCCGGTCTCGCGGGCGGTTCCCCGCGGGGACCGGACCGCGTCGCCGGCGATCGATGTCGTGCAGCCGGCTGCGGGCCGCCGCGGGGGAGAGGCTCGCGCGGAATCCGGGACCCGGACTGCTCGTCCTCGGGTGCGCGCGAGGCCGGAGACGGGCCAGGGTGAGCGCGCGACGACGACGGTTCAGCCGCGGACACCGCGGACCCGATCCGGAGGACTTGTGGTGACTCCGGGCTCGCAGGTACGGACCTCCAGGCCAGACCGCGGACGCGAAGATCCCGGTACGGCCAACCGGCCGCGTGGCAGTCGGCCGGGGGCGGTGACGCCGACGCGGAGTGCGCGGCCGTCCCGAAGTGTGACGCCGTCCCGCAGCGCCACGCCATCACGGAGTGTTACGCCATCCACTGGCCGGGTGAGGTCCTCGGTCGGGAGCGTGCGTCCGTCGGCGAGTCGCACAACGCCGCAGGTAGGCCGCACAACCCCGCCGAAGGTGCGGACGCGGGCCGATGCGGTCCGCCCCGGGCGCGTGACCCCCTCCCGGCCCTCCACCCCCGCAAAGGTGCGTTCGGCTCCCGCGAGGACCGGTTCATCGGCACCCAAGGTTCGTCCGGCGCCGTCCCGCGGACGCTCGGCACCCCCGAAGGCCAGCTCCGCTCCACCGCGGCGCTCTCCACCGAAATCGTCCCCGCCAAGGCGGGCGGCTCCTCCCCGGCGAGGCAACTGACGCCAGAGCCGGGGGTTGTCCGCCCGGGGTGGCGGCCTGCCTGTGCGGCATGGCTGTCACCCCGGGGGGGAGACTGTCGTCCCCGTGGGTACGCCGTCCTTGACCAGCGACGTCAGGGGGCTCGTCCCCATCCAGTAGCACAGCTCGACGGGGTGGCCCACGCGCCAGAGGGCCAGGTCCGCGCGTTTCCCCGGTTCCAGGGTGCCGCGGTCGTTCTCCAGGCCCAGGACCCTGGCCGCGGCGGAGGTGAACCCCAGCAGCGCCTCTTCCGGGGTGAGCCCGAACCGGA
Organism: Gemmatimonadota bacterium; assembly: GCA_022822445.1. Lineage (GTDB taxonomy): Bacteria > Gemmatimonadota > Gemmatimonadetes > Longimicrobiales > Gaopeijiaceae > Bin94. The sequence continues at coordinate 53,123 of JAJEBR010000097.1, forward strand.
TGCAGGCCAGGTTCAGGATCATTCCCACATTGGTGATGGGCGACGAACCGGGATTCGCGTCGGTGGCTACCGCCATCGTCACCCCGGCCCGCCTCAGGGCGCGGACGGGCGGGGCGCGATCCGCACCGAGAGTGTAGGCCGCGCCGGGCAGGAGGACCGCGCAGACACCCGCCGCCGCCATGGCCTGAACCCCGGCGGCTGAAAGGTATTCCAGGTGGTCGGCGGACCGGGCCCCCATGGCCGCAGCGAGGGCGCCGCCACCCAGATCCGACAGCTGGTCGGCGTGGAGGCGGCCGTGCAGCCCGGCGTCGATTCCGGCTTCGAGGACGGCCCGCGCCTCCGCGGGGGTGAAGGCGATGTCTTCGCAGAACGCGTCGATCGCCGTCGCGTGGCCCTGTTCCCGCGCCGCGGGCAGGATCTCGTCCAGGATGAGGCGGAAGTAGTCGCGGCGGCGCCCCGCGTACTCGGGCGGGACGGCGTGCGCGGCCAGCAGCGTGGGTGAGGTGTCGGCGGGAATGAGGCGCGGGAGGGTCGCCGCCACCTCGAGCATGCGCAGTTCGGTTTCAAGATCGAGGCCGTATCCGGATTTGATCTCGATGGTGGTGACGCCCCAGGCGCCCAGCTCCCGTCCGCGGGCGGCTGTGCGACGGAGCAACTCCTCGTTCGAGGCCCGGCGGGTGGCGCGCACCGTCGAGAGGATCCCGCCCCCCGCGCGGGCGATCTCGGCGTAGGACTCCCCGTGCAGCCGGCGCCGGAAGTCGCCGCTGCGGTCGCCGCCGAAGACGATGTGGGTGTGGCAGTCGATCAGCCCGGGAGTCATCCAGGCGCCCCCGCAGGGGATGATCTCGGCCGCTCTCCTGCGCTGCTCCGGAGGAAGGTCCGCTTCCCTGCCCATCCACGCGATGCGCCCGCCGGCGCTCGCAATGGCCCCGTCGCGAATGACGCCGAGCGACCGGTCGGTCATCGTCGCCAGTTGAACCCCGGTCCAGAGCCGGTCCCACCCAGCCTCGGACATCTCGCTATGCGCCCCCCTTTCTGGTTGTGCCCGGCGCCACGCCCGGTCGGGTGGATGGCATGTCCCGGCGGGCGGACGGGCACACCCCACCGGGCGGCTGGCACGCCTCACCGACGCTGGCAAGCCTCACCGGACGAACGGCACGCCCCGCCGGGCGAACGGATTTAGATTGATGCATCGATCCGCTCGCCACCGCAACCGCGAGGAGACCTTGTCCTCACCACCCTCCCCAGTGCGCGTCTTCCGCTTCGAAGCGCTTCTTGTGGGCGATGCGTGGCAACCGGACGCGCGCGTCGAAGTCGACGACGCAGGCCGGATCGCCTCGCTGGACCTCCGCAGCCCCGACACCGCTTGCGAACAGGTGCGGGGGTGGACGGTCCCCGGAGTGCCCGACGTGCACAGCCACGCCTTCCATCGAGCTCTGGCGGGTCTCACCGAAGCGGGGGGATCGGACTCCTTCTGGAGCTGGCGCGAGGTCATGTACCGGCTCGCGGCGCAGCCGGGTCCGGAAGAGGTGGAGGCCATCGCGCTGCAGCTGTACATCGAACTGCTCAAGGCGGGGTTCACCTGCGTGGGCGAGTTCCATTACCTGCACCACCCCCCGGGAGGCGGCCGCTACGACGACCCGGCGGAGATGAGCCAGCGGATCGTGAGGGCCGCAAGGCGCGCGGGGATCGGCCTGGTCCACATGCCCGCCGTCTATGAGAGCGGCGGCCTGGACGGGGAGCCCCTTGCGGGGAGCCAGCAGCGCTTCCGGCTCGGTCTGGACGAGGCCCTGGCGATCCGGGACGCCCTGGCCGGAAGTTGCCGAGGCTCCGGTTGCGGCTTCGGCCTGGCCCTGCACAGCGTGCGCGCCGTCCGCCCGGAGACCTTTCAACGCATCACGGAAGACCCCGGGGCGACGGGTTACCCCGTGCACATCCACGTCGCCGAGCAGGTGCGCGAGGTGCGGGAGTGCCTGGCTCGGCGGCGTGCCCGCCCCGTGGAATGGCTGCTCGATCACACGCCGGTGGACCCGGGCTGGTGCCTCGTGCACGCGACGCACATGACCGAGGCCGAGTCGGCGGCGGTGGCCGGCCGCGGCGCCGTCGTGGCTCTGTGCCCGACGACGGAGGCCAACCTGGGAGACGGACTCTTCCCGCTCGGCCCCTTCGTCCGCGGTGGCGGAAGGTTCGGGATCGGGACGGATAGCCACGTCTCCAGGAGTCCCGTCGAAGAGTTGCGCCTCCTCGACTACGGGCAGCGGCTTACCTCGCGGAGTCGATCGGTGCCGCGGTCGAACCCGGACGGGCGGCGCGGTGGAGCGTTGGCCGGAGCCGGTGGTGAGCTGCTCGCGCACGCCTGGGAGGACGGATGCCGGGCGCTGTCTCGGGACGCCGGCATGGTGACGGTGGGCAGGCGCGCGGATCTGGTGGTGCTGGACGCCGAACACCCCGCCCTGGCCGGGCGAAGCGATCACGCCGTGCTGGACTCGTGGGTCTTCTCCGGAACCGAGAGTCCAGTGCGCGACGTGATGGTACAGGGCGAATGGGTGGTGCGGGACGGACGCCACCCTCACGAGGAGGAGGCCGCGCGGAGTTACGCGGCGGTCATCGACGGGCTGGCGTGAGGGCCGGTTGTCCAGAGGTGAAAGAGTGCGTCGCTGGAGGGGAAATGTGGCCGGAGCCGGATCACGGAACCGGAATCCTGATCCCGTGCTCGCCTGCCGTCGCTCTGGCCTCTGCGTAACCCGCGTCGGCGTGCCGCGCTACGCCGAGCCCGGGATCGTTCGTGAGCACACGCTCGATGCGCTCGCGCATGCCCGCACTGCCGTCGGCAACCAGCACCTGCCCGGCGTGGAGCGAGTCCCCGATGCCCACCCCGCCCCCGTGGTGGAAGGACACCCAGCTCGCACCCGACGCCGTGTTGAGCAGCGCGTTGAGCAGCGGCCAGTCGGCGACCGCGTCGGTGCCGTCCTTCATCCCCTCGGTCTCCCGGTAGGGTGACGCCACCGACCCCGTGTCGAGGTGGTCGCGCCCGATCACGATCGGCGCGCTGATCTCGCCGCTGGCGACCAGGTCGTTCATCGCCACGCCGAAGCGGGCGCGGTCTCCCTGCCCCAGCCAGCAGATGCGCGCGGGCAGCCCCTGGAAGGCGACCTGATCGCGCGCCATCCGGATCCAGCGGCACAGGTGTTCGTCCTCCGGGAACATCGCCAGCACCAGGTCGTCGGTGCGGTGGATGTCCGCCGGGTCGCCGGAGAGCGCCACCCACCGGAAGGGCCCCTTGCCCTGGCAGAAGAGCGGCCGCACGTAGGCCGGGACGAACCCGGGGTATGCGAAGGCATCCGCGAAGCCGGCCTCGCGCGCGTAACCCCTCAGATTGTTCCCGTAGTCCACCGCGACCGCCCCCTTCTCCTGCATTCCGACGATCGCCTCGCAGTGGGCGCGGATCGATGCCAGGGAGCGTAAGCGGTATTCGGTTCGATCGCGTTTCCGCAAGACGGAAGCCTGATCGATCGACAAACCGCAAGGCACGTAGCCGTCGACGGGGTCGTGCGCCGAAGTCTGGTCGGTCACGATGTCGGGGATGATGCCGCGCCGCAGCAGTTCGGGCAGGACCTCCGCGCAGTTCCCGGCCAGCCCCACCGAGAGCGCCTCCCCCGCCCCGGCTGCCTCCCGCACCCACCCCACCGCCTCCTCCGGATCGGCGGTCATCCGGTCGCAGTACCGGGTCTCGATCCGGCGGCGAATCCGCTCCGGGTCCACTTCGATCACGAGGACCGCGGCGCCATTCATCGTTCCCGCCAGGGGCTGCGCCCCTCCCATCCCCCCCATCCCCCCGGTCAGGATCCACCTTCCGGCCAGCGATCCCCCGAAGTGCTCTCGCGCCATCGCGCCGAAGGTCTCGTAGGTGCCCTGCAGGATCCCCTGCGTCCCGATGTAGATCCACGAGCCCGCGGTCATCTGGCCGTACATCATGAGGCCGCGCCGCTCCAGTTCGTGGAAGTGCTCCCACGTCGCCCACCTTCCCACCAGGTTCGAGTTGGCGATCAGGACACGCGGGGCGTGCGCGTGGGTGCGGAAGACCCCGACCGGTTTCCCCGACTGGACGAGGAGCGTCTCGTCGTCCTCCAGCTCCTCCAGGCTGCGGACGATCGCGTCGAAGGCCGCCCAGTTCCGCGCGGCGCGGCCCGTGCCCCCGTAGACCACGAGCTCGTCCGGCTTCTCGGCGACCTCGGGGTCGAGGTTGTTCATCAGCATCCGGAGCGCCGCCTCCTGCGTCCACCCCTTGCATCGCAGGGTGCTTCCCCGCGGTGCCCGCACCGTTCGCGTTCCGCGGCCGCTTCGCCCACTCGGCAAGACCGTAATGTCCGCTTTACGATTTGTCGTGTTTTCTTTACAGTTCACGTCTTCGCGGCTCCTTCACTTCACTTCGTCAAGGATTGCACAGCGCACCGCCCTCGACCAGCTCCGCAACGGCCGCCAGGTCGCCCGCCAGCGGCCGGTCCCGATCGAGGCGGCGCACGCGGGTACGCACCAGCTCCAGTGCGCGCTCCACCCCGGCGCTGGCTCGCAGGGGGCGATGGAACTCGACCGCCTGTACCCCGCACAGGATCTCCGCCGCCAGCACCATCTCCAGCAGAGCGATGCTCCGCCGGACCTTTCTCGCGGCAGCCATCCCCATCGACACGTGATCCTCCTGGGACGCGCTGGTGGACACGGAATCGATGCTTGCGGGCCCGGCAAGCACGCGCACCTCGGCCAGGGCGTCCGCGGCGGTGACCTGCACGATCATCAGCCCCGACCGGCTGCCGGGTTCGGGGGAGAGGAATGCCGGAAGACCGGAGAGATCGGGGTTGAGGAGGCGGTCGATGCGCCGTTCCGAGATGGCGGCGAGATCGGCCGCCGCGATCGCGACGAGGTCGAGGCACTGCGCGACCACCTGCGCGTGGAAGTTGCCGCCGCTGAGGACGAGGTCGCCCGACGGCAACACGAGGGGATTGTCGGTGGTCGAATTCGCCTCGGTGGCCAGGATGCGGTACGCGTAGCCGTGGGCCTCGCGGGCCGCGCCGTGCACCTGCGGCATGCAGCGCAGCGAGTAGGCGTCCTGGACGCGCGGGTCCCCCGTCCGGTGCGACTCGCGGATTTCGGAGTCCGCCAGGAGGTCCCGCAGCCGCCGTGCGCTGGCGATCTGTCCCGGATGCGGCCGCGCGGCGTGGATCTCGGCGCGGAATGGCCGGGGCGTCCCCCGCAGCCCCTCCAGCGTGACCGCGCCGGCCACGTCCGCCGTGTCGAGGGCGCGCCCGAAGCGCTGCACGGCCAGGATCCCGATCCCCGTCACGGCCTGGGTCCCGTTGACGAGCGCCAGCCCCTCCTTCTCGGCCAGCTCGAGCGGGGCGATCCCGGCCGCGGCAAGGAGTTCTCCCGCGTCACCCTCCTCGCCGCCGGCTTCGGCCCTCCCCTCCCCCATCAGCGCGAGCGCGACGTGGGCCAGCGGCGCCAGATCCCCGCTCGCGCCCACCGAGCCGATCTCCGGAACCACCGGGTGGATCCCGTGGTTGAGCAACTCCAGGAGGCGCTCGACCACGACAGCACGGCACCCGGACTGGCCCCGCGCCAGCGCGTTGGCCCTGAGGAGGAGGATCGCGCGCACCTCATCGGCGGAGAGCGCGGCCCCGATCCCCGCCGCGTGGCTCCGCACCATGTTGCGCTGGAGCGCCCGCTGCCCGTCCCGGCCGATCTGCACGTCGGCGAGCCGCCCGAACCCGGTGTTCACGCCGTACACGGGCGCATCCCCCTCCAGAAGACGCTCCAGAGCGGCCCGGGAGCGCCTCACCCGCCCGGCCGCCTCCTCGTCGAGCACCACCGCAATACCGCCGCGCGCACCCGGGCCGCCGCGCGCCACCGCCTCGACCTGCTCCAGCGTAAGGCCCTCGCCGCTGATCGCGATCACGGCCGCTCCTCCTCCGCGCGCCGGTCGTCCCGGTCGCTCGCCCGCCCCTCCACGCGCCGCCGGGCCTTCCGGAGCCCTTCGAACTCCCGCCGGGACAGAGTCAGGTCCCGGTCCCTCCACCTCTCCTCAAGCTCCACGCCGAGCCCGTCGGCCAGGCGGTTGACGTAGTTGTAGTAGGCCACGACCTGGCAGATGTCGAGGATCGCGCGGTCGCCGAATCCGGCTCCGCGCAGAGCCTCCGCGTCGTCAGCCGTCATCCCCCCCGGGTCATGGGTGAGCTTGACCGCGTAGTCCAGCATCGCGGCGTCCCGCGCACCCAGCGACCGCGGCCGCCGGCCCCTGGCCAGCGCGTCGCCGAGCGCCCGCGTTCCGGCAAGCCGACGGAGTCCCGCCCCGTGATGGTTGATTCAGTAGAAGCAGTCGTTTTCGGCGGAGACCACGACCGCGATCATCTCGCGCTGAACCCTGGACAGCGGCGAGCGGCCGGCCATCAGGTGCCGGTAGAGCCGGTAGTGGTGCTCCATCGACGGCGGATCCAGGGAGTGGATTCGCAGGATGTTGTCGACCTTCCCGCCGGCATCGGCGTAGCGGGCGTGGAGCGCCGACAGCTCCGGCCCCGCACCGGAGCGCGGCGTGTAGGGAATGTGGGCCATTCAGCAGTTTACATCGCGAGTGCGTGAGCGCCGCGGTCCAGCGCGGAGGCAACGTCGGCCGAATGCAGCGGAGACTTGTTCCACGGATTGCCAGAGGCGCCGGGCGGATTCGAACCGCCGAATGGAGGTTTTGCAGACCTCTGCCTTACCACTTGGCTACGGCGCCGATACAAAGGTGGCCCGGCTGCGGCCGTCACCCCCGGGTCAGCGGCGATACGCCGCACTTGGACCAGCTTGACTTCAGAGCGGGAAACCGGACTCGAACCGGCGACCCCCACCTTGGCAAGGTGGTGCTCTACCAACTGAGCTATTCCCGCGTGGGGGACTAGAACCCTATGCCCGCCCGCACACCCTGTCAAGCCACCGCGGCGCACCCTGTCAAGCGCGCCGCGGCGCGGGTGCGACGCGGGCTTGCGAGGCACCTGTCGGCGCACCCTGCCGAGCGGATCGCGGCGCGCCCTGGCGAGTGGGTTGCCCCACGCCTTGTCGAGCGGGACGCGGCCACGCCGGGCGGCCGCTGGCCGGCTCGGCCCGCCCACCACCACAGTCCCCGGTTCGTCCCATCGGCGGGCGGCATTATCTTCACTGACCCGCGCTCGTGGCGCTGCCACGTCGACCTCAACCCGAAGAACCGGACCAGCCGTTGCACCGTACCGCATCCCCGGCCGTCGCCGCCCTCTGCGCCCTCGTGGCCTCGTCGGCGGTGGCCGCGGCCGCCCAGGAACCGTATTCGCCGCTGGTCCCCCGGGGGACGCTCCGCCTCGATGCGCGCGGGTTGTACGCTTCGCATGCGGACCAGCGGCTGGAGGGCGCGCTGAACGGGCCTGCCGGGAGCAGGGTCTTCCCCTTCCTGGCCCGAACCGAATCCGTCGTCGGCTCGATGCTCGCGGAGCCCTGGGCCCTGAGCCTGGGGTCGATGCAGACGGTTGCCGAGAGGGGCTCGGCCCGGGTCCCGATCGCCCTGGACGTCGGCGTCTTCGACTGGCTCACGGTGGGAGCGATGGTTCCGCTGGCCGGCAGCGACGCCGAGTTCAGCCTGCACTTCTCCGCGGACTCCACAGCCGCGAACGCCGGATTCAACCCGGCTCTCGACGGTGTAGTGCTGGTGACCGCGTTCATGAACGGCTTGCAGGGCGCGATCACGGACTATGGCGCCTACCGCGAGACCACCTGCGCAATGGATCCCTCGTCGTCCGAGTGTACCGGCGCAACGAGGGTTCTGGAGGAGGCCCGCGCCTTCGAGGGCTCCGCATCGCTACTCTACGGCGAGATGTTCGCGCCGCTGGCGACCTCCCCGGCCGGCGAGGCATTGCAGGCCAGGCTGGCCGCGCTTTCGGAGGCGTTCGCCGCGGCCGGAGTGACCGCACCGGCCACGATCCCACTCTCCAGCACACCGGTCACCCAGGAGGACCTGCAGGCCTTCGTCACCGATCCCCGCTTCGGGATCGCCTCCTCCCAGGGGCTGGCCAAGTGGCGGTCGGTCTGGCAGTTGGGCGACGTGGAGGTGCGGGCGGATGCGCGTCTGGCCGAGGCGGGAGGACTGGCCTCTTCGTACCGGATTACCGCTGGCGCCGGTGCCCTCCTGCGACTTCCCACCGGGTCGCAGGGCGATCCGGCCAACTTCCTGAACACGCCGTCCGGCGATGCCCAATGGGATGTGGAACTCGGGGGATGGATGAACGGGCGCTGGCCGCTCGGCTTCGGTCTCTGGACGAACCTGCGCTACGGCATCCAGGTCGCGGGCGGGAGCGAGCGGCGCGTGTTCGATCCGGCGGCCCCCTTCGCTCCGCTGTCGACGCAGGCGAAGCTCGACTGGGACCCCGGCGACTATCAGATCCTGGAACTCGCTCCCTGGTTCCGGATCTCGGAGGGGCTGTCCGCATTGGCGGGCTACCGCTACTTCCGCAAGGGCGAAGACTCCTTCGCGCTGCGCCCACGGGCAGATCCCGACCCCGGTGCCGGCGCTCCCGGCACGCCCGCCACGCCCCCGGACCCGGCGATCCTCGTTCCCGGCACCGGCTACTCGTCGGGCACGCTGCTGCTCGGCATGGTGTACAACCGCTCGGCCGCGGACCAGGACGGAACCCCGGACGCCCCCCTCGAGATCCGGGTCGTGTACCGCCGGGCGGCCGGGGGCAGCGACGTCCCCCGGGAAGCCTCACTGGAGGTCGGTTTCCGTCTCTACCGGAGGCTCTGGGGCGGCTGAACCGAGCAGCGCCCGCGCGTGGCTCAGGGAGGACTCCGAATCGGGATCGCCTCCCAGCATGCGGGCGATCTCGCGCACCCGTTCGTCCGCGTCCAGGCGCCTGAGCCGCGTCGCGGCCGCCCCGTCCACCGTGCGCTTCTCGACCGCGAAGTGGGTGGCCGCGTGCGCCGCGATGCGGGCGAGATGGGTGATCGCGACCACCTGCCGCGCCCGCGCCACCTCCACCAGCCGCTCCCCCACGCTGGCCGCGACGACGCCCCCGATCCCGGCGTCGATCTCGTCGAAAACGAGCGTGGGGAGGTCGTCGATCCCGGCGAGCACCGACTTGAGGGCGAGCATCACCCGGGAGAGCTCGCCCCCCGATGCGATCCGGGCCAGCGGACCCGGCGGGAAGCCCGGGTTCATCGTGGCCAGGAAGCGGATCCGCTCGAGCCCGTGCGCCGCCGGCGCCGGAAGTTCCTCGAATTCGACCACGAAGCGACTGCCGGCGAGCCCGAGTCCGGGGAAGATGGCCTGTGCCCGGTCCGAGAGCGACCGGGCGGCCCGGCGGCGGCGCTTCGAGAGGTCCTCCGCCGCGCTCCGCCATTCGGCGCGTGCGCGGTCGAGGCGGCCGCGCAGGGTGGCGGCGTCGAGAGCTCCCGTTTCGAGTTCGTCCAGTTCGCGCGCCAGCGCCTCGCCGGTCTCGATCACCGCCGCGAGGGTCGGGCCGTACTTCCGCATCAGCGCCTGGAGGACCGCCTGCCGCTCCTGCAGCTCCTCCAGCCGGGCGGGATCGTGGTCGATGGCGCCGCCGTACGCGGCCAGCTCGGCAGCCGCGTCGGCCACGCGGTGGTAGGCGTCCTCGAGCGCGGCCGCATGGGGGGCCAGCGCCGGGTCGGTTTCGCTCCGGCGGCGCAGGAGCGCGGCCGCGCGGGAGAGCCTGTCCGTGACGGCTTCGTCGCCGCTGTGCAGGAGTGTCTGCAGTGCGAGGGTCTCGCGCGCGAGAAGGTCGGCGTTGGCGAGGCGGCGGGCCTCAATGCGCAGCTCCTCGTCCTCGCCCGGGCGGACCTTCGCCCCGCGGATCTCTCCCAGGCGGAAACGGATGAAGTCGGCCCGGCTCGCCAGCTCGCGGCGGCGCTCCTCCAGTTCCTCCAGCCGGTGCTCCAGGTCCGCGGCCCGCCGGTAGGCTCCAGCCACCCGGTCCGCCAGTTCGCGGCACCCTCCGAACGCGTCGAGCACTTCGCGCTGGAAGTCCGCCGAGAGCAGCCGCTGGTGCTCGTGCTGGCCGTGAATGTCCACCAGCAGCGAGCCGATTCGGCGCAGCACAGAGGCCGTGACGGGAGATCCGTTCACCCAGGCGCGGCTGCGCCCTTCGCGGCGCACCTCCCGCCTGAAGACTACCAGGTGGTCATCCGCCTCCATCCCCAGCTCCTCCAGAACGGCCGCCACCTCGGCGAGGCCCTCGATGTCGGCCACCCCCTCGACGATCGCGCGCGCCGCACCGGTCCGCACGACGGCGGAAGAGGCTCGCCCGCCCAGGAGCACCTCGAGCGCGTTGACGACGATGGACTTGCCCGCACCGGTCTCCCCCGAGACCACGCTGAGTCCCGGTTCGAGCGCCATCGCCAGGTCCTCGAGGACGGCGAAGTTGCGAATACGTAGCTCGATCAGCATGGAGAACGATTATAGCGCCCCCGGGGGCGATGGCATGGCTGGATGGGATCAGCCGCCGTCCGCCGGCCTGACCGCCCAGCTCAGCTTCCGCCTCAGGGTGGAGAAGAAGGAGTGCCCGGGGAGCCGAACGAGCGGGACCCGGAAGTTCCCCATCCGCACGACGACACGGTCGTCGTGCCGAATTGTGCCACCCTCCTGTCCGTCCACCGTCAGCAGGAGCGGCTCGCGGCGATCGAGCGCGGTCACCGTGATCTCCTCGTCGCCCGGAACCAGCAGGGGGCGGAGCGCCAGGGTGTGCGGCAGGATGGGGGTAACGAGGAAGCAGTTGAGTTCCGGTACGATGATCGGCCCCCCGGCCGACAGCGAATACGCGGTGGATCCGGTGGGGGTGGAGAGGATGACGCCGTCACCCGAGAAGCTGCCGATCTCGTCCAGATCGCCGGGCGCCCCCACCCACATGCCGAGGTGCACGACCTGGGCCACCCCGGCCTTGTGTACCACGGCGTCGTTCAGGACCGTGAAGGTTCGCCGCGTTGTACCTTCCGGATCGCGGATCTCCGCGGTGAGGGTCCTGCGCCGCTCGAGGAAGAACTTGCCGCCGAGAACGTTGTGAATGGTGTCGGCGATTCCGTCGGCAGACACCGAAGTGAGGAACCCCAGGCTGCCCAGATTGATCCCCAGGACCGGGATGTCGCGGCCGAAGAGGAGCCGGGCCGCACGCAGCAGGGTGCCGTCTCCCCCGAGGGAGACGACCAGGTCGACCGAAGCGGCGCTCAGGTCCACCGTGGAGAGGCCGGGGGCCGCGGAGGCCAAGGCGGGCTCCACACTGGCGGTGGCCCCGCACTCACCGGCGGCCGCGGCGATCTCGCGGCAGGCGGTGCCGATCCGGCCGTCGGGACCGCCCGCGGCTGTGCGTCCTACTATTCCTACGGATTGGAAGCTCACGTTCTTCATCGCCGTCGTTCAATCACGAAGCGGGCGAGTTCCCTCAGGCGGGGGGCGGCCAGCGCGGCCGCGTCCAGGGCCGCGGTCGCACCGGCAACCAGCGCACGTGCCCGGTTCCGCGCGCCGTCCACGCTCATGAGCTGAACATAGGTGGACTTCCCATGTTCGCTGTCCGAGGGGCGCTTTCCAAGGACCTCCTCCGAACCGGTCGCGTCGAGGACATCGTCCATGACCTGGAAGGCCAGTCCCAGGCTGCGCCCGAATCGTCCCATGGCGGCGAGTGCGGCGTCTCCCGCGCCGGCCGCCATCCCGCCGATCTCCAGCGATGCCGCGAGCAGCGCCCCCGTCTTCATCCCGTGGAGGCGCTCCAGCGCCGCCTCGTCCAGGGGGGACGCCGCTCCACCCGGTGACCGGTCCTCCGCCAGGAGATCCACCGCCTGTCCGCCGATCATCCCGCCCGCGCCGGCCGCCTCGAGCAGATGCAGTGTGATGGCGCGGGCCTGCTCCCGGGCACGCCCCATCCGCAACGCCGACTCGAACGCCCAGGCCGCGGCCCAGGGGATCATCGCCGCACCCGCGACCGTCGCGGCCCGCACCCCGTGGGTGATGTGCGCGGTCGGCCGTCCCCGGCGCAGCGGTGCATCGTCCATGCAGGGGAGATCGTCGTGAAGGAGCGAATAGGCGTGGATCAGTTCCACCGACGCCGACAGGTCGTACGCGGCCTCGCACACCTCGCCGCCCAGCTCTTCGCAGGCCGTCACCAGCAAAATGGGACGCAGGCGCTTGCCCCCGCCGAGAACGCCGTCCTCCACCGCGGCCCGCACAGCTGCCGGAACCACCTCCGCAAGTCCGCCGACGCACCGGCGCAGGGCCGTCTCCACTTCCTCCCCGCGCTCCGCGAGGAAGCGCCGGAAGGATCCTTCAGGCATCTTCCCCGTCACCACGGTCAGCGCCACCCGGCGGACGGAGTTCCTCGACTGCCTCCCCCTGCGGCCCAATCAGCTCCTCGATTCTGAGTTCGGTACGGTCGAGAATCTCGCGCGCGCGGGCCAGGTGTCCCACGCCCTCCTCGAACAGGGCCAGCGCTTCGTCGAGCCCGAGCGAATCGGAATCCAGCCGCCGCACGATCTCCTCGATCCGGAGGATGAGGGGGTCGAGCCCCGGTTCGCCCTTCGATTCAGTGTCCAATTTGGGCCGTCCCGGGCTGCTGAGCGGGCTCGCCCGCCACATCGCAGGGCACGCTCCCGTCCACGACGCGGAGCCGGAAATGCCGGGCGAGGGTGAAATCGTCGGTGGTGCGCAGCAGCCGCCCCTCCCCGTCGAGGGGCACGGCGTAGCCCCGGGCCAGCGTGGAAAGTGGAGACAGAGCCTCCATTGCGGCGGCCGCCGCGGCGAGCCTGCCCGCCTCCCGGCGCACGCGCTGACGCACGGCCTCGGACAATCGGGAGGCCCCCGCATCCAGCCACCACCGCCGCGCACGCGCCTGCCCCGAGAGCGTCCTCCCCAGGCGCAGCCCGAGCCCATCGAGCCGGCGCACCAGAGCCTTGCGGTCGGGCGCGACCGCCTCCGCCGCCGCTGAGGGGGTGGCGGCCCTGAGATCGGCCACCAGGTCGCAGATCGTCACGTCGGTCTCGTGTCCCACCCCCGAGACCACGGGCACGGGGCACTCTGCGACCGCCCGCGCAACGGCCTCCTCGTTGAAGCCCCACAGGTCCTCGATCGAGCCACCGCCCCGCGCGACGATGACGAGGTCCACGCCACGCCGGGCCACCGCCACGATCGCGGCCGCGATCTCCTTCCCGCTCCCGCGCCCCTGCACCGCCGTGCCGCGCACGAGCATGCGAAGCCACGGCGCGCGGCGCGCGGTTACCGCGATGATGTCCCGCAGGGCCGCGCTCCCGGGCGAGGTGACCACCCCCACCGTGCGGGGAAACTCCGGGAGGGGACGCTTGCGGGCCGGATCGGTGAGCCCTTCGGTGTCCAGCTTCCGTTTCAGGCGGTCGAAGGCCAGCTTCCACATTCCTTCGGCCTGCTCCGCCTCGAGGCGCCGGACCACGAACTGGTAGCCGCCTCGCGCTTCGTACAGGGTCAGGCCGCCGAAGACCCGCAGGGTCATCCCTTCCTCCGGGTCGGTAGGCAGCGCCCTTGCGTCACGCCGGAACATGACGCACCGGAGTTGGGCGGAGCTGTCCTTGAGGGTGAAGTAGCAGTGGCCCGAGCGGTGTCGGCTGAAGTTGGCCACCTCACCGGTCATCCACAGCTGCGGGAGGGTCTGCTCGAGCAGGAGACGGACGGCGCGGTTCACCTGGCTCACCGTCCATACCCGCGGCGCGGGGGTCTCGCGGTCCCGGAACATGTCCAGGTTCCCCCCGCCGGACGCGTCCCGCTCGCTCACCGCCCGGCCTTCCGCAGTCTGATCGCCGCTTCTACCGTGTTGGCGAGGAGCATGGCGATGGTCATCGGGCCCACGCCTCCCGGCACCGGCGTGATCGCGCCCGCCACTTCACGCACCCCTTCGAAATCCGCATCCCCCACCACCCGGTATCCGCGAGGGTGTTCGGGATCGTCGACACGGTTCGTGCCCACGTCGATGACGGTCGCGCCCGGCTTCACCATGTCGCGGGTGATGGTGTCGGGCCACCCCACTGCGACGACCAGGATGTCCGCGGTGCGGGTGACCGCGCCCAGATCCGAGGTGCGGCTGTGCGCGACGGTCACCGTGGCATTGCCGCCCGCGGCCTTGCGCAGCAGCAGGAGCGCCATCGGCTTGCCGACGATGTTCGACCGACCCACGACGACGACGTGCTTGCCCGAGGGGTCGGCACCGCTTCTCAGCAGCATCTCGATCACGCCGCGCGGGGTGCAGGGCGCCAGCACCTCCGGGTCGCCGGTGGCCAGGCGGCCGACGTTCACCGGATGGAAGCCGTCCACGTCCTTGTCGGGGTCGATCGCCAGCAGCACCTTCGAGTCGTCGATGTGGCGCGGCAGCGGCAGCTGCACCAGGATCCCGTGAATGGCCGGATCGGCGTTGAGTTCGTCGATGAGCGCCAGGAGTTCGGATTCCGGGGTCGTGGCGGGAAGCGTCTCGGCCCGGGAGTGGATCCCGGCCTCCGCGGCGGCCCGCTGCTTCATCCCCACGTATAGCCGGCTGGCGGGGTCGTCGCCCACCAATACGGTCGCGAGCCCCGGTATCAGCCCCTCCTTCGCCAGGGCTGCGCACTGCGCGTTGAGTTCGTCCCGGATCGTCCGGGCGATGTCCTTTCCTGAGATGATGGCTGCCGGCATGGAGTCTCCTGTGCCGTGTGGGTGAGCCGGGTCAGCGCGCGAAGTCGACCGCCCGCGTTTCCCGGATGACGACGACCTTGATCTGGCCCGGGTACTGCAATTCACCTTCGATCTTCCTGGCGACGGCCTCCGAGATGCGGGCCATGTCCTCGTCGGAGACGCGTTCCGGCTCGACCATCACGCGGAGCTCCCGTCCGGCCTGGATGGCGAAGCAGCGCACCACCCCCGGATGCTCGGTGGCGATTCCCTCCAGCTTCTCGAGCCGCTTCACGTACCCCTCGAACATCTCGCGTCGCGCGCCCGGCCGGGATCCGCTGATCGCATCGGCGGCGGTCACGAGCCAGGCTTCCGGATAGCGGTGAGGCTCTTCGTCGTGGTGGGCGCGGATCGCGTTGAGCACGATGTCGGGCTCCTTGTAGCGCTTGCAGAGCCGGTGACCCAGCTCGACGTGGGTCAGCTCCTGCTCGTGGGTCAGCCCCTTGCCCACGTCGTGCAGCAGCCCAGCCCGTCGCGCCATCTTGACATCCAGCCCCATCTCGGCGGCCATGTTGCCCGCCAGCACCGCCACCTCGCGGGCGTGCCCGAGCTGGTTCTGGCCGAAGGAGGTCCGGTACTTGAGCGCGCCCAGGACCATCACGATCTCCGGGTGCACATTGTGGATGCCGAGGCTGTACAGCGCTTCTTCCGCGGCCTCGCGCATCTCCTTTTCGACGTCCTTTTCGCTGGCCGCCACAACCTCCTCGATCCTCCCAGGGTGGATACGCCCGTCCTCGATCAGTTTGGCGAGGGCCAGGCGGGCCACCTCTCGGCGGACGGGGTTGTAGCCGGAGAGCACCACGGCTTCGGGCGTGTCGTCGATGATCACGTCGATTCCGGTCGCCTGTTCGAAGGCGCGGATATTGCGGCCCTCGCGGCCGATGATCCTGCCCTTCATCTCGTCCGACGGGAGCTGGACCACCGACACCGTCAGCTGTGCGGTCTCGTCGGCGGCCATGCGCTGGACGGCCATGGCGATGAGGCGTTTGGCCTCGCGTTCGGCGGTGCGCTGCGCTTCCTCCCTGATCTCGCGCAGGAGGTTGGCGGCCTCGGCCCTCGCCTCGTCCTCGAGTCCCGCAACGAGTTCGCCCTTAGCCTCCTCGGAGGTCATCCCGGCCAGCGACTCCAGTCGCCCGCGCACTTCCTCCAGAACCCGGTCCGATTCCTCGCGCCGGCGGACCACAGCTTCCTCGGCGGTCCGCAACTGGCCGGCACGCTTCTCAAGCGTCTCGTGGCGTTGATCAAGCTGATCCGCCTTGCGATCGGCGCTCTCGGAACGCTGCAGGAGCCGCCGTTCGCCGCGCTCGACCTCTTCCCTGCGCCGTCCCTCTTCCTTCTCCCACGCCTCCCTCAGCCGGAAGGCCTCCTCCTTGGCCCGGAGCTCGGCGGCGCGCCGAAGGTTCCCTGCCTCCTCCTCTGCCCTGTCGCGGATGCGTGACGCTTCGTCCCGTCCTGCTTCGATCTCCCTCCGCTGCCGCGCCCGCTCCCGGCCCCTTGCCAGGAGGTACGCCGCGACCCCAACAACAGCCACGCTCACCGCCAGGGTCAAACCCAGCGGATCCATGTATTGTCTCCAAGACCGGACACGCGCGTCCGATCGTACGATTCCGTGCGCGAACCCCGGCCAACAGGCCCCGGCCGGGTGTTCCTTATTGTGGAATTACAATAGGTTGCGGCCCCCGGGCTACGCAAGCGGGCGGGTGGGGGCTGAGCCGCTACCGCACCACCGAACCCCCTGTCCGGTTGTCGGGGACGAAGCGCTCGCTGGCCGGCATTTCGATGGCCGCGAGGGAGGCGGCGTCGAGGACGGCGTCGGCCGGAACCAGGCCGTTGAGGTGGAGGACGTAGGCGACGACCGCGTAGACCTCGTCGTCCGCGAGGGTGCCCGGGGTCGTTTGCGGCATCGCGCGGCGGGTGTAGTCGAAGAGCGTCGATGCGTAGGGCCAATAGGCGCCGATGGCCCGGCCCGGAGGCCACTGGTCCCAATCGCCGGTGCTCACCAGGCGGTCGTTGGGCCCCTCGGTGCCGGTGGGACCGTGACACTGGAGGCAGGAGACCTCGTAGACCCGCTGCCCGTCGGCGACCGAGCCGCTCCCGGGCGGAAGCCCCTCGCCGTCGGGCTTGACGTCGATGTCCCAGAGGGCGACGCGCTCGGGTGACGCGGCGGTGCCGAAGCCGAAGCGTTCGGGGGCGTGGCCGGGGAGCGCGGGAGCGTCAGCCGCCGGTTCCGATGCCTGCGCGGGCGGCTCGGAGTCGGCAGGTGGCGGTTCGGATGCGCACGCGGCGGCGGCCAGCACGACGACGCATGCGAACAGCCGCCTCACAGCAGGTCGCCCAGGCCGAAGGTCACCGCGCCGTCGCCCGCGATCTTCCACGCGCGCTGGTGGTTGTGATGGTAGGACGTGCGCTCCCCGCGGGCGTCCCAGAGCTGTTGCACCGTCGGCTGCACGTATCCCGTTTCGTCGGTCGCGCGGCTGAGGATGACGGTCTCGCGTCCGTCCCAGTTCCAGAGGTGGCGGAAGCGGACGGTGGAATTGGGCAGCACCGGCTGCTGGAGCGCGGCCGGCGTCCAGGAGCGCCCGCCGTCGGTGCTGACCTCGACCCGCGTGATGCGCCCCCGCCCGGTCCACGCAAGCCCCTCGATCTCCCACCAGCCCCGTTCCGGGAGGACGTAGGGGTAGGACGGGAAGGTGATGACCGACTTTGCATCCATGACGAAGCTGAACTGTCGCGCGGTGCCGTCCCTGAGGGGGTCGGTGTAGCGCGAAGTCTCGTCACGGGTCATGGTGGGACGGTCGCTGACCTCGATGCGGCGCAGCCACTTCACCATCGCGTTGCCCTCCCAGCCGGGCAGGAGCAGCCGCACCGGGTAGCCCTGTTCGGGGCGAATCGCCTCGCCGTTCTGTCCGTACGCGAGCATCGCGTCGTCCATGGCCTTCTCGAGGGGGACGCTGCGGGCCATCACGGCCGCATCACGGCCCTCGGCCAGGATCCAGCTCGCGCCCCGCCTGACCCCGACTTCACGCAGGATGGTGGAGAGCATGACACCGGTCCACTCGCTGGTGCTGAGCAGCCCGTCGAGCTGCTGGGCGGTGATCGTGGTGGGCATGCGGGTCCGGCTGTAGGCGCCGCCGCCGTTGCCGGAACATTCGATGAAGCAGATTCGCGACGCCTGCGGGTAGCGCCTGAGGTCCGCCATGCGGAAGACCATCGGCCTGTCCACCATGCCGTGCACCAGCAACTCGTGGTCCTCCGCCAGGATCTCCGGAACGCCGGCGTGATGCCGTTCGAAGTGCAGGTCCGAGGGGGTGATGGTCCCCTGCAGTTCGTGGAGCGGGGTTCGTGAGGAGCTGGACAGCGCCAGGGAACGCACAAGGCGCCGCGGCTGTTCGCGCGTGGCCCGCCGGCCGAGCTCGGAGACGAAGCGTCCCGGCACCTTGGTGGGGTCGGGGAGCTGCGCGGACGGATCCTGAGGGAGAGCGGCCTTCAGCGCGTCCATGCGTGTCAGCACCAGGCCACCGGCGGCTCCTCCGGCGGCCGCCGCCAGCCAGGCCCGCCGCGAGAATCCGTGTTTGTCCCGGGTTGGCATGTTGTCGACCTTCCCTTCTGCGTCAGTCCTCGATGGCGGCCTCGATGCGTTCGACCAGAGCCTGCGATTTCGCGCGGATGCCGGCTTGCTGCTTGAAGAGTTCGTCGGCGAGCGACAGCGCGGCCATGATGGCGGCCTTCTTGGCGTAGGGTCCGGGATCGCTGGCGACCTCCTTCATGCGGGCGTCCACCAGTGCGGCGCAACGGCGGGTGTACGCCTCGTCGGCGTCGGTGCGCAGCGTGTACTGCTCCCCCGCGAGTTCCACGGTGATCGCCGTGTGGCCCCCGGCTTCCTCCTCGCTCATCGTCTCTCCTCCAGAAAGCGGATGCTGGCCAGAATCCGGTCGACCGCCTCCCGCCCGCGGCCGATGCGGTCGCGAAGATCTTCGTTCTCCGCTTCCAGCTGCGCAACCCGCTCCGCCAGCGCGGCCGGATCCTGCCGTCCGTCGGCGAGCTGGCGCAGGAGCTGCTCACCGCGTTCCGCCCGCTCCCCGGCCTCCTTCGCCTTCTCCCGGGCCGCACCCAGTTCCGCCAGCGCGCGGTCCACGGCCTCCGTCAGCCGGTCCATCCCCTCCGGGGCGTCAGCGTCTCGGTTCGACACCGGTTTCCTCCTTCACCTTCCTGAGCACGCGGCGGCAGGCCCTGTCGACCTCCTTGTCCGTCAGGGTTCGCCCCCGGGCACGAAAACGCAAGCGCACGGCCAGGGAGCGGGCACCGGGAGGAAGGTCATCACCCACGTACAGGTCGAAGGTCTCCACCGCCTCCAGCAGGCGCCCGCCCCCCGCCGAGGCCGACCGCAGCACATCCCCCGCCCGGGTGCCGGCCGGGAGGAGAAACGCCACATCGCGCTGCGACGCGGGATGCTCCGGCAGCTCCGTGGCGGTCACTGCGGGCCTCGGCACGGGAAGATCCGGAAGCACCACCTCCCCCCCCACCACCGCCCCCGCCCACGGCGGCACGTCCACCGCGGCGGCGACCACCTCACCCCCCCACCCCACCACCCCCCCCTCCGCCGCGCGCAGCACATACACCCTTTCCGGCACGAACAGCGCGCCGGCCGCGCGCGGCACGCCATCCCCCCCACCCCACACCTCCACCCGTCCCCCCGGGTACGCCTCGGCCCCGACCAACTCCAGCACCCGCGCGATGTCGTACACGTCGAAGGCACCCTCGCTCCCACACCACTGCAGCGGCGCGCGGCGCCCGGTCAGCACAGCGGCCACCCGCGCCGATTCGGCCGGCGCCCCGTCCGGGACCGGCGCGAAGGCGGTGCCCAGCTCGAAGAGACGCACGTCGCGCACGCCCCGTGCCATGTTGCGCTCCACGTGGCGCAGCAGTCCCGGCAGCCGGTCGCGGCGCAGCCGGCTCTCCTCGGCGGACATCGGGTTCAGCAGCTCCACGTCACCGTCGCCGGCTGGCCCCAGCGCCGGCGTCTGCGCCTCGCTGATCCCGTCGGCGGCGAGCAGCGCCCGCAGCCGGTCCTCGAGCTGGAAGAGGGGGTGGTCGGGCGCGGTGCCGGGGCGGAAGGGCGACAGCACCTGGGGGAAGGCGTCGTAACCATGGGTGCGCGCCACCTCCTCGATCAGGTCGACTTCGCGCAGCGTGTCGTGGCAGCGGTGCCCCGGGACCACGAACTCGAGAGCGTCGTCGGCGCGCCCCGCGACCTCGTACCCGAGCGGGCGCAGCAGCCCCGAGATCTCGTCGGCGGTGAAGTCCACCCCGAGCAGGTGCGCCACCCGGGAGGGGCGAAGCGCGACCCGGGGCGGCTCCCAGGGCACGGGGCAGGCGTCGATGATCTCCCCGTCCAGCCTGCCCCCGGCGGTGGCCAGGATCAGCGCGGCGGCCCTCCGGACGGCGGTCTCCATCGCGCTCGGGTCCACCCCGCGCTCGAAGCGGTAGCTCGCGTCGGTGGACATTCCCAGGGCGCGTCGCGTCGCACGCACCTGCTTCGGTTCGAACAACGCGCACTCGAGCAGGACGTCCGCGGTCCCCCCGGCGACCTCCGAGTCCCGCCCCCCCATCACCCCGGCGATCGCCACCGGCCGCCGCGCGTCACGGATCATCAGCATCTCGGGGATGACCGGCCGCGCCTCCCCGTCCAGCGTCTCCAGCACCTCCCCCGGGCGGGCTCGGCCCACCACGATGGTCGCGTCCGTCAGCCGGTCCAGGTCGAAGGCGTGCAACGGCTGGCCGAGCTCCAGCATGACGTAGTTGGTGGCGTCCACGACGTTGTTGATCGGGCGCGCTCCAGCCGCTCGCAGACGGCTCGCCAGCCAGCGGGGCGAAGGCCCGACCGAGACGCCGCGGATCACCGCGCCGAGGTAGCGGGGGCAGAGATCGGGGTCCTCGATCGCGATGCGCACGCCGGCCGAACGGCTTTCCGACGCACCGCGCACCAGGCCGGCTTCGAGAGCCGAGGCACCGTCCCGCCCGCCCGGGAAGTCTGGCAGCGCGATCGCGGCCTGGCCCTCGGGGTGAAGCTCCCGCGCGATCCCCACATGCGACAGCAGGTCGCCGCGGTTGGGGGTCACCTCCACATCGAAGCGCCAGTCCCTCAGCCCGGTGGCCTCCGCGAAGGGCGCGCCCACCTCGTACGCGCCGTCCAGAAGCATGATCCCGGCGTGGTCCTCGCCGAGACCTAGTTCGCTCTCCGAACAAAGCATCCCCTGACTGACCTCGCCCCGGATCTTCCGCTTGCCGATCCGGAAACCCCCCGGGAGGACCGCCCCCACCGGCGCGAATGGATAGAACGACCCCTCGCGCACGTCCGGCGCCCCGCAAACAACCGCAACCTCTCCCTCCGGACCCGCGACCCGGCAGAGTGTGAGCCGGTCCGCGTTCGGGTGCGGGCGGGTCTCCAGCACCCGGCCGATCACGACATCCCGCAGCCCCGCGGCCAGATCTTCCGCTTCCTCCACGGGGGCGCCCCGCAGCGCCAGCCGGGCCATCGCTTCGTCCGGCGTCAGCCCCATCCCCGGCGCCACGTCGCGGAGCCAGCTGAGAGACACCTTCATGTGAACTGCCCGAGAAAGCGCATGTCGTTCTCGTAGAAGAGCCTGAGGTCACGCACGCCGTGCCGCAGAAGTGCCACCCGGGCCGGGCCCATCCCGAAGGCCCACCCCGTGTATCGCTCGGAGTCGTACCCCACGTTCTCCAGCACTGCTGGATCGACCATTCCCGCGCCCATGATCTCGATCCAGTCGGTCTCCTCCTCGCGCCCATCCTCGCGAACGATAACCCGCTTCACGTCCACCTCGGCCGACGGCTCGGTGAAGGGGAAGAACGACGGGCGGAAACGGACCCGCGTCCCCGGCCCCCAGAAACGCCTCGCGAATTCGGCCAGCGTGGCCTTGAAGTCCACAAAGGTGACCCCCTCGTCCACGACCAGACCCTCGATCTGTGCGAAGGCGGGGGTGTGCGTCGCGTCGTAGGTATCGCGCCGGTACACCATCCCAGGGGCGATGATGCGGATCGGCGGCTCGTGCAGTTCCATCGTGCGGATCTGCACCGGCGAGGTGTGGCTGCGCAGCAGAAGTCCCGGCGACAGGTACAGCGTGTCCTGTTCGTCGGCCGCCGGATGGTCGAGGGGCGTGTTGAGGGCGACGAAATTGTACCACTCGGTGTCCACCTCGGGTCCGCGCGCGCGGACGAAGCCCAGACTGCGGAAGATCGCCCAGATGTCGTCGATCACCTGGTTGACCGGGTGCACGGTGCCGCGCCACTTGCGGCGCGACGGCAGGGTCAGGTCGAGGCCGGGGCCACTGGCCCCCGCAGCAGCGGTCAACTCGCCCAGACGTTCCGCGAGTGCCCCCGCGAGCGCCTTCTTCGCGCGGTTCGCCGCCGCGCCCGCCGCCGGACGCTCGGCCGGGTCAAGGGTGCCGAGGCGCCGCAGCATCCCCGAAACGAGGCCCTCCCTGCGACCCAGATAACGCACGCGAACCCGCTCCAGCTCGTCGGGGGTGCGGGCAGCGCGAATCGCCGCGACGGCGTCGCGTTCCAGCTGCCGGAGATCGTCGATCATCGCCATGGCACCAGCGGTCCGCGGATCCTGCCGCATTGGCCCCCCGGACACCCGGCGCCCCGTGGGATTATCCACGGTGCCGGGCACGCGCGATCAGTGAGGGTGCGGCTGTCCCGGGGCGGGCTCAGTTGCTCAGCGCCGACTTCGCCCGGTCGGCCAGCGACGCAAAGGCGTCGGGGCTCCGGATCGCGAGGTCCGCGAGAGCCTTGCGGTCGAGTTCCACGCCAGCGCGCCTGAGACCGTTCATGAAGCGCGAATACGAGATGTCGTTCTCGCGGGCGGCGGCGTTTATCCTGGTGATCCAGAGGCTGCGGAAGTTCCGCTTCTTCTTCCGGCGGTCGCGGTAGGCGTGCTCCCAGCCCTTTTCGACCGCGTCCTTGGCGGTCCTGTACAGATTCTTGCGGCCCCCGAAATACCCCTTCGCGTTCCGGAGGACCTTCTTCTTTCGCTTGTTGCGCGCAACCGAATGCGTAGAGCGCGGCATGGTGTCGTCTCCTTGGCGATTCCTGCGGTCAGCTACCCGGCAGCATCCGGCGCACCCGGCGCGTGTCGGCCTGCGAAGCCTGCGTCGCGGTCCGCAACCGCCGCTTCCTCTTGCGTTTCTTCTTCGTCAGGATGTGGGACTTGTTCGCCCGCATCCGCACGAGCTTTCCACTTCCGGTTCTGCGAAAGCGCTTGGCAGCGCCCCGGTTGGATTTCATCTTCGGCATCGGTTCTCTCAGCTCTTCAGGGGCTTGAGGATCATCGACATCTGACGGCCTTCGAAGTTGGGATACTGTTCGACCATCGCCCATTCGCCGAGGTCGCTGGTCAGGCGCAGCAACACGTCCCGCCCGAGTTCCGGATGCGTCACCTGCCGGCCCCGGAACATCATCGTGAGCTTGACCTTGTTCCCCTCCTGGAGGAACCGCCTGGCATGGCGGAGCTTGAACTCGTAGTCGTGATCCTCGATCCCCGGTCGGAACTTGACCTCCTTGATCTGGACGGTGTGCTGTTTTCTGCGTGCCTCACGCGCGGCGCGGGCGGCCTTGTACTTGTACTTGCCGTAATCCATCATGCGGACCACGGGCGGCCGCGAATCGGGTGCGACCTCCACCAGGTCGAGTCCCCGCTGGGCGGCGCGCGTGCGTGCCTCGTCCAGTGAGACGATGCCGATCTGTCCCCCGCCCTCGTCGATCAGACGGATGGGGCTGATCCGGATCTGTTCGTTCACCCGGACGCGTTTTTCTGCGATCTTGCCAATCTCCTTTGGTATTCAGCCTGCATCAGCTTCCGGAAAATGCGAAAGCCCGGAGGTCCGGGCCGCGCGACCTGCCGGGACGCCGCGAGGCGCCACGACCAGGAGACCCGGAAGCCCGTCAGCTGGGGTGAGAGGCGGTCAGTCCTCTACTTCCTGAACTGTACAGATATTTATTCTAACCAGCCCCGGCCGGGCAGTCAAATCATCGGCATCATCACCGCCCCGGCGGCCAGGGCGTGCCGGTGATCCGGCCCAGCGGCTGCTCCCCGCGGGACGGCCGGAATGCCTCCCGCGCGGCCATGTCGTAGCGGTCTCCCGGTGCGAGAAAGTAGAACAGTCCTCCGCTGTCGAGGGTGGCATCGTGGTCATAGATGACGGCGTAACTCTCGCCTACGACCTCGAAGCGGTCACCCCGCACGACGATCGCCGTGTTCTCGTCGATGCCGATCCCAAGGAGTTCGGGCTTGGCGCGGATCACCTCGATCATGTCGAAGTGCCGGTTCCGGCGGAGCAGGTGCTGGTCGATCCCCACCCCCTTCAGGAAGCCGAGCCCGACCTCGTGGTCCCCCATCATGATCGTGTTGGTGCGGGAGTCGCCGCGCACCAGGTAGGACCCCTGGATGGAAGCCCCGGCCGATGATCCGCCGATGACGCCGCCGCGCTCCAGCACGCCCCAGAGGGCGTCGTGCGTCCTGGTGTCCAGGTAGGAGTCGGCCAGGCGCCACTGGCGCCCGCCGGTGAACCACACGCCACGGGCCTCCATGAGGGGCTCGACGAAGGCGTCGGTGTCGGCGACCTCCGGATCGTTGGTGTGGAGGATGGTGATGTTCCGGGCACCCGCGCGCTCGAAGGGTCGGCGACCGGCGAAGAACTGGTCGTAGCTGCGGCCGCCGCCGGCCGTCGGAATGATGACGATCGGGGCCGATGGGCCCCCGGCGAGCTCGACGAACCGGGCGAATACGGCGGGGTCGCTGAGGGCGCCGCCGGCGATGATGAGGCTGCCGTTGGCGGGGCCGACTTCCTGGGGATGGGCAGGCGCGGCGGTGACGCTGAGCGCGACAACGAAGGCCAGCGTGGCGGTGCGGAGTCTGTTGGTGTTCACGGACAAGCTTCCTCGGGCAGAAGGGAATGTCGGGGCTGCCAACGGCGAAACTGGGGAGTGGCGGTGTGAATCGCCAGTGGAGGGCGGGCAGCGGCCCGCGAGTCAGTCCGTCCCGGGTGGCCGTTTCGCCCACCACGCAGAAGGGGGCCGGGGCGCTCCCGCGCCCCGGCCCCCTTCCCCGGCTGCCATCCGCGGCCCCTTCCCCTGCCGGGGAAGCCGCCGCCACCGGGCGTCAGGGTCGGCTAGTACATCCCGCCCATGTCGCCGCCACCACCCGGCGGCCCGCCTGCCTTCTCCTCCTCCGGGCGCTCCACGACCACGGCCTCCGTGGTCAGCAGCAGGCTCGCGATCGAAGCGGCGTTCTGCAACGCGCTGCGCACGACCTTGGTCGGGTCGATCACGCCGGCCTTCACGAGGTCCTCGTAGGCGTCGGTCTGCGCGTTGTAGCCGTAGCCGCCCTCGCCGTCGCGCACCTTGGCCACCACGATCGAAGGCTCCGCGCCGGAGTTCTCGGCGATCTGGCGGATGGGAGACTCCAGCGCCCGGCGCAGGATGTTCGCGCCGATCTGCTCGTCCTCGCGGTCGAGACGCAGGTCGTCCAGCGCGGACTGCGCGCGCAGAAGCGCGACGCCGCCGCCCGGAACGATGCCCTCTTCCACCGCGGCGCGGGTCGCGTGCAGCGCGTCCTCGACCAGCGCCTTCTTCTCCTTCATCTCCGTCTCGGTGGCCGCGCCGACATCGATCACCGCCACGCCGCCGGCCAGCTTCGCCAGGCGCTCCTGCAGCTTCTCGCGGTCGTAGTCCGAGGTGGACTTGTCGATCGCGACCTTGATCTCCTCGATGCGGCCGTGGATCTTGTCCTCGTCGCCCGCGCCGTCGATGATCGTGGTGTTGTCCTTGTCGATCACGACGCGCTTGGCGCTCCCCAGGTCGCTCAGCACCGCGTTCTCCAGCTTGAAGCCGACCTCTTCCGAGATCACCTGGCCGCCGGTCAGCACCGCGATGTCCTGCAGCATGGCCTTGCGGCGGTCGCCGAAGCCGGGCGCCTTCACCGACGCGACCTTCAGCGTGCCGCGCAGCTTGTTGACCACCAGGGTCGCCAGCGCCTCGCCCTCCACGTCCTCCGCGATCACCAGGAGCGGCTTGCCCATCTGGGCGACCTTCTCGAGGATCGGCAGAAGGTCCTTCATGGAGGACACCTTCTTGTCGTGGATGAGGATCATCGGCTCCTCGAGCGCGGCCTCCATCCGCTCCGGGTCGGTCACGAAGTAGGGGGACAGGTAGCCGCGGTCGAACTGCATGCCCTCGACCGTGTCCAGCTCGGTCTCCAGGCCGCGCGCCTCCTCGACCGTGATGACGCCGTCCTTGCCGACCTTCTCCATCGCCTCGGAGATCAGCTCGCCGATCTCCATGTTGTTGTTGGCCGAGATGGCGCCCACCTGGGCGATCTCGCGCTTGCCCTTGGTCTCGGTCGACGCGTCGGCGAGCGCCTTGACGACCACGTCGACGCCCTTGTCGATGCCGCGCCGGATGCCCATCGGGTTCGTCCCCGCGGTCACGTTCTTCAGCCCCTCCACGAAGATCGCGTGGGCGAGAACGGTGGCGGTGGTGGTTCCGTCACCCGCCACGTCGGAAGTCTTGGTGGCGACCTCCTTGACCATCTGGGCGCCCATGTTCTCGACCGGGTCCTCCAGCTCGATCTCCTTCGCGACCGAGACGCCGTCCTTGGTCACCGTCGGCGAGCCGAACTTGCGATCGATCACCACGTTCCGGCCCTTGGGCCCGAGGGTCACCTTGACCGCCCGCGTCAGCTGTTCGACGCCGGACTTGAGCCGTCCGCGTGCCTCGATATCGAAATCCAGTTCCTTCGCTGCCATTTCGCTTGTCTCCTGGGTGGGTTAGTTGACTTTGGCCAGAATGTCCGACTCGCGGAGGATCAGGTACTCGTCTCCGTCCACGGTCACCTCGGTTCCGCTGTACTTCCCGTAGAGCACGCGGTCGCCCTCGGCGACCTCCATCGGGACCCGGCCACCGTCGTCGTTCGGCTTGCCCGGTCCCACAGCCACGATCTCGCCCTCCTGGGGCTTCTCCTTGGCGGTGTCGGGGATGTACAGGCCTCCCCGCATCTGCTCGGCCTCTTCGAGAGCCCTCACCACAACACGATCCGCCAGGGGCTGGATCTTCTTTGCGGCAGACATGCGCTCCTCCTTGGAATGGGTTGTTTGGGGTGTAGCGGCCAGCCACGCTCGCGGCGGCCATCACGAAGCTGTTAGCACTCGCACTTGAAGAGTGCTAACAGCAGCATCGGAGTTTCGCTACGGCTCTGCGTGATGTCAAGCCGATGTCAAGCCGAAATGCGTCCGCGACGGGCGCAACCGCCCGTCAGCAGCCCGCCAGATACGCTCCGGCGATCCCCAGGCCCTCAAGGGTGAGGAACGGCTCGATGCGGTCCACCGACTTCGCGTGGGGCGCGATCACCGGCGCGAACCCGCCGGTCGCGACCACCAGGATATCGCCCGGACGCCGGCCCTTCGTCGCGCCCGCGGCCTCACCCCGGCGCCAGCTCTCGCGGATGCGCGCCACCATCCCGTCCACGGCATCGACCGCCGAATAGAAGACGCCGCTCTGGATGCACGTCTCCGTGCGGCGTCCGACAACCACGTCCGGCGGGACCAGCTCGACGATCGGCAGCTTCGCCGTGCTCTTTGCCAGCCAGTCGAGGCCCGCGCTGAGCCCCGGCGCGATCACCCCGCCACAGAAGACGCCGTCCGCCGTGATGCAGTCGAAGGTTGTCGCGGTTCCCAGGTCCACGGCGATGGTGTCGCGGGCGAAGCGGGTCTTCGCCGCCAGGGTATTGACGATGCGGTCCGCCCCGACGGTGCGCGGCTCCTCCACGTCGAGGCGGATCGGGAGCGCGGAATCCGCCGTCACCTCGAAGACGGGGCCCTCGGCGACCGAGGCCATGACCTCCCGGAGGGTCCGCGTTGCAGACGGGACCACCGACCCGATGACGCCTCGGCGGATGGAGCCGGCGCCCTCCGGCCGCCCCGCCAGGAGCGCCAGCAGGAGGACCCGGTACTCGGATTCGGTTCGCGGCACGCGCGTGCTGACCCGCCAGCTCTCCAGGACCTCCTTGCCGGAGAGGTCGAGGAGGCCGAAGACGGTCTCGGTGTTGCCCACATCGGCGACCAGCTGGCAGTGCATGTGTCAGCTCCAGGATTCCACGGTTCCCGCGATCACGCGCCATCGCTTGCCGGCGCGGTCGAGTACCTCCAGGGACCCGTCGGGCAGCAGCCTCGCGCCCGTAGCCGCGAGCGACTCCACCCTAAGCGAGCCCCGGGTGGAATTTCGCACAACTCCGCGGACGGACAACGGCCGGCCGTTGAGGGGCGAGCGTGCGTTGAGGGCGTCCAGCTCGGCGGCGGGGATCCGCACGGCGGGCCGCGTGCACACGGTCGCCAGCGCATCCGCAGCGCCAGCCAGCACCCCGCCGCGGTCCAGCGCGTGGCCGCACTCGATGCGCAGCGAGGTTGCCGGAGGCGTCACCGCGGGCAGCTCTTCCGGGGGGTGATTCAGGTTGAGGCCGATGCCGACCAGGACCGCACGGCGCACCCGCTCGCAGAGGATTCCGCCCATCTTGCGGCCGCCAACGAGGAGATCGTTGGGCCACTTGACCTGGATCCGGACCGAGCGGGCGAAGGACTCCAGCGCGACCGCCAGCCCCAGGCCCGCCCGCAGCGGCAGGACGTCCAGGTCCGGCGAGGCTGCGTCATGCACCACCGTGAACCACAGGCCGTTTTCGGTGTCGGACGCCCAGTGCCGGCCCCGCCTCCCCCTTCCCTGCACCTGCCGATCGGCGACCACGATCCCCGGCAGTCGACGCCCCTCCCCGGCAAGCTCCCGTGCGCGGTCGCTCGTGGAACCGATCCGCGAGTGGAACTCGGCCGTAGCCATCCCGAGGCGGCCGGCCCATTGCCCGGCCGTGCATCCCTCCCAGGACGAGAGGAGGGTACCGGACCCGGTCGACGGCGTCATCGCAGGCCCGTGTACAGCAGGAAAGCCGCGCCGGCGGCCCAGAGGTACGGGGCGAACCGGTGGAAGGACCTGTTTTCCAGCATGGCGCGGAAGATGCGGATCGCGGCGACTCCGCTTACGCAGGCCGCCACGCCCCCTGCTGCGAGCACCGCCGGGCTGAGCGGCCCGCCCGCCGTCGCAACCCCGGGCAGCTTGACCAGCGCGGCCCCGCCCACCGCCACGACCGACATCAGGAAGGAAAACGCGGCCGCCTCCGACGGGCTCACTCCCCGCCACAGCGCGGTGACGACGGTCGCGCCCGAGCGGGATACCCCCGGCACGATGGCCGCGGCCTGCGCAAGGCCGATCAGCAGCGCAGTCGCCACGCCGGGCCCGCCGGCCGGTCCCCGCAGGAGCGCCCGCCGCGCCGTCCAGACCACGCATCCGCTCACCAGCAGACCCGCGCCCGCAACCCGGGGACGGTCGAAGAGTCCCTCGAAGAAGCCGCCGAAGCCGAGTCCGGCAATGGCCGCCGGAACCGACGCCAGGAGCAGCAGTCCGGCGTAACCGAGCTGGTCCCGGTCGCCGCGGGCGATCCCCGCCAGCAGGGTGCCGATCCGGGCCCGGTAGACGATCACGACCGAGAGCAGGGTGGCCGCGTGCAGCACGGTCTCCAGGCCCGCGCCGGGGACCTCGATCCCCAGCAGCGCCTGGCCCATGACCAGGTGTCCCGAACTGGAGACCGGAAGGAACTCCGTCGCCCCCTGCAGCACTCCCAGGAATACCGCTTCGTACCAGGTCATGGCGTACGCGTCACATCAGCGCCCGGTACAGCGCCTCATAGCGCGGCAGCACCCGGGCCACCGCGAAGCGCTCGACCGCGGCCTGCCGCCCCGCCTCGCTGAAACGGCGCCACAGCTCCGCGCTGCCGAGAAGACAGGTCGCGGCGGCAGTCCCCTCGGCCACGTCCCCGACCGGCACGAGCAGCCCGTTCTCCCCGTGCGTCACCACCTCGGGCAGCCCACCGGCCCGGTAGGCCACCACCGGCACCCCGCACGACATCGCCTCCAGCGCCGCAAGGCCGAAGGACTCGCTGTCGCTGGTCATCAGGAAGAGGTCGGCGCAGGGGAGCAGCTCATCCACCGACGCGTGCTTGCCCAGGAAGACGACATCCCGCTCCACGCCGCGCTCCATCGCCCGCTGGGCGGCGCGGGGGCGGTCCGGCCCATCCCCCACCATCACCAGGCGGCAGGGCATCTCGCGCCGGATCCCGGCGAACACGTCGACCACGTCGCGCACCCGCTTCACCGGTCGAAAATTCGACACGTGCATGACGATCTTCTCGCCGCCCGGTGCGAAGATCCGCCTGCGGGCCGCATTGTCGCCCGGCCGGAAGAGCTCGGTGTCGACGAAGTTGGGGATCACGCGCACGCTTTCCTCCGGAACCTCGAAGTCACGCACCGTCACTTCCTTGAGGAAGCGGGAGACGGCCGTGATCCCCTGGGACCGCATGATCGAAAAGCGGGTGATGGCCCTGAAGGAAGGGTGCAGCCCCACCAGGGTCACGTCGGTGCCGTGCAGCGTGGTGACGAGCGGCGGGGCGGTATCGAGCATCTCGCGCGCGATCCAGGCCGAGGTGGCGTGCGGGATGGCGTAGTGCACGTGCACGATGTCGAGACCCTGGCGGGCGGCCGTGTCGTGGATCGCGGCCGCCAGCGCGAGCGTGTAGTGGGAGGTCTCGAAGAGCGGATAGCGCTCCAGCTCCACCTCGTGAAAGTAGACCCGTTCGTGGAACCCCGGAAGACGGAAGGGCTGGGCGTAGGAGATGAAGTGGACCTCGTGCCCGCGGTCGGCGAGACCGATCCCGAGTTCGGTCGCCACGGCGCCCGACCCCCCGTAGGTGGGATAGCAGGTGATCCCGATCTTCATGACGCCCTCGCCGTTCGTTCCCGCCAGGCGCGGGCCACGTGGGAGCACTGCGCCTCCAGCGGCGCCGTGCCATCGACCTTCACCGTATCGGATCCGAGCTGGTGACGAAACCACGTCAGTTGGCGGCGAGCGTACTGTCTCGTGGCCACGCGGATGCGCTCAACCGCCTCGGGCAGCGTGATGCGCCCCTCCAGGTGGTCCATTACCTCGCGGTACCCCACCCCGTCCATTCCGGGATCCCCCCGCCCCCACCCCACCCCCCTCAGCGCGGCCACCTCCTCCACCAGCCCGGCCTCCACCATCGCCCGGACGCGCCGCGCGATCCGCGCGTCCAGCACCTCGCGCGGCACCTCCACCAGGCACACCGCCCCCGCCAGCGCCCCCGCGCGTGCGGCCTCGCGCCGGTGCCACCACGTGAGCGGACGCCCCGTCAGCAGCGCGATCAGCAGCGTGCGGGTCATGCGCTGGCGTCCCCCCCGCACCGCCACCGCGGCCCGATCCGGGTCCAGCGCGCGCACCCAGCGCTCCAGCTCGGCGCCGGGCAGCGCCTCCAGCGCACCCTCCACCGCCGCGCGCCGGCCCGGCTCCAGCTCCGGCTCCCGGAAGAGCGGCTCCATGAGCACCCTGAGGAAGAAGCCGGTGCCGCCCACCAGCAGCGGCACCCGCCCCCGCGCCCGGATGGCCGCGATCCACCGGCGCGCGTCCCGTGCAAACGCCCCCGCGCTGTAGCGCTCGCCGGGGGTGCGTATGTCGAGGCCGTGATGGGGGACGCGCCCCCTCTCCGCCGGGGTCGCCTTCGCGGTGCCGATGTCCAGGCCGCGGTAGACCTGCCGCGAGTCCATCGAGATGATCTCGCCGTCCAGCTCCCGCGCGACGAGGAGCGAGAGCGCCGTCTTCCCGGCGCCGGTGGGGCCGGTGATGGCGAGGAACTCAGCTTCGCCCGAACTTGTGCCGCAGCTCATTCAGGCCCATGGAGACGACGGTGGGGCGGCCGTGGATGTCGTGGTAGGGGAGGCTGGTCGCGAAGAGCTGGTCGAAGAGCTCCTGCATCTCCTCCGGGGAGAGCTTCTGTCCCGCCTTGATCGCCGCCTTGCAGGCGAAGGTCATCGCGATCCCTTCGCGCTGATTGTGCGCGGAACGGAGCAGATCGGAGCCGCCCACGATGTCGGCGATCATCTCGCGGATGCAGCGCTGCGCGTCGAAGTTCGGGTGCGGGCTCGGCACCGACTGCACCAGGAGCGTGTCCGAGCCGAAGCTCTCGATCGCGAATCCCACCTGCGCGAGCGCCTCCCTGACCGACTCGACCGCCTCGACCTCGGTGCGGGTCAGCCGGACCGTGAAGGGAAAGAGGAGCCGCTGCCCCAGGTCGGCCCCCTTCTCGAGGCTCTCCATGGTGCGTTCGAAGAGGATGCGCTCGTGCGCGGCGTGCTGGTCGACGATGACGAAGCCGTCCCGGGTCTCGGCCACGATGAAGCTGTTGTGCATCTGCAGCAGCGCCGGCTTGGGCAGAGGAAACTCCGGCTCCGGCTCACCTTTTCCCGCCTCTTCGGGCCTCCGGAAGAGGAGCATCTGCGGGACATCTCCTTCGCCGGATTCGCGGGGCACGCCGGCGTCCCCCCGGCTGCGGGAAGCGGCGCCCCCCCGGCTGCGGGACATGCCGTCGTCCCCCAGGGCGTGGGATTCCCCCGTGCCGCTGGATGCGCCGGATTCCCCCTGGCCGCTGGATGCGCCGGACTCCCCCTGGCCGCCGGGCCCACCGGCGACCCCCAGGCCGCCGGATGCGCCGTCGCCGGCCGCCGGGCCGGACCCTTCACGCACCGCGAGCCGCTCCCGGGGCGAATCCCATGTCGCCGCGGACTCGATCCCCTCCAGCCCCTGGCGCACCGACGCCTCGACGAAGTTCTCGACGCGCAGGCGGTGGCGGAAGCGCACCTCCGCCTTTCCGGGGTGCACGTTCACATCGACCTCGGGGGCCGGAACCGACAGGAAGAGGAAGAGCCAGGGACGCGCCCCCTCCGGAACGGTGGTCCGGTAGCCGCGGTCCCCCGCGGCGACTACCCGCGGGTCCGTGATCGGTCGGCCGTTGACCATCAGATGGACGCGCCGGAACCCCTTCGTTCGCGCGAGGTCCGGGCGCTGGATCACCCCCTCGATCCCCAGTCCGTCCCGGCGTGCCGACAGCGGCAGGAGCCCCTTCTCGCCCGCGTCACGCCAGATCGCCGTGATCCGCTCCAGCGAGGCGCCGGCGGCCGGTAGGTCGAGCACCGTGCGCCCGTCCGCCTCGAAGACGAAGCGGACGCCCAGGTTCGCTAGAGCAAGGCTGTGGATGACTTCGGAGACGGCCCGCGCCTCCACTGCCACGCTGCTCAGGAAGCGTGCCCGAACCGGTACGTTGAGGAAGAGGTTGCGGACATCGACCGTCGTGCCGCGGCGCCGCGCCATCGACTCCACCCCCTGGATCCGCCCCGCGTGCACCCGCAGGCGGCTGCCCGTCTCGTCGCCATCGCTGGCCGTCTCGATCACCAGGTGCGACACGGCGGCGATCGAGGGCAGCGCTTCCCCGCGGAACCCCAGCGTCCGGATATCCGAGAGGTCGTCGGCGTGGCGGATCTTGCTCGTGGCGTGGCGGTCCAGGCAGGCCAGGAGGTCCTCCCGCACCATCCCGCATCCGTCGTCGGCCACGCGGATGCGCCCCTTGCCCCCCCGCTCGATCGACACCGTCACCGCACCCGCGCCGGCGTCCAGCGCGTTCTCCACCAGCTCCTTGACGACCGACGCCGGGCGCTCCACCACCTCCCCAGCCGCGATCTGGTTGGCCACATGATCGGGCAGCACCCGGATCCGCGGCGTCGCCGGCCGGCGGGGACCGCTCATCTCCTCCCGTTCGCCTCCGGCAGTCCAAAGAAGCGCACGGCGTTCCTCCACGTGTCGGCGGCGACCTTCTCGACAGGCTCGCCCCGGATGTGGGCCACCGCGCCGGCCACATGCGCGACGAAGGCCGGCTCGTTCCGCCGCCCGCGCTTGGGCACCGGCGCGAGGTAGGGCCCGTCCGTCTCGATCATGTAGCGGTCCGGCGGCACGATCTTCACCAGCCCGGTGTCGTAGCCGCGGAAGGTGACGATCCCCGTGAAGGAGATGGACCATCCCGCCGCGAGCGCCTCCTCCAGCAGCTCTCCGGGGCCGGGGAAGCAGTGGAGCACGCCCCGCACCCGCCCCGCGCACTCGCGCACCATCGCCGCCGTGTCGTCGGCGGCCTCGCGCGAATGCACGACGAGCGGAAGGTCCATCTCCCCGGCCAGCTCGGCGTGCCGCTCGAACGACGCCCGCTGCGCGGCCCGCGGCGCCGTGTCGTAGTAGTAGTCGAGCCCGGTCTCGCCGATCGCCACGCAGCGCGGGTGGTCGGCCGCCTCTCGCACCGCCGGCATCTCGTCCCCGTCCGCATCCGCCGTGACGTGGTGGGGATGCACGCCGGCGGTCGACCACATCGACTCGTGGCGGCAGGCCAGCCCCAGCGCGTCCCAGCTGTCGGAGTGGGTGGACGCAACCGCGATGACGCCCTCGACCGAGGCGGCCCGCGCCCGCTCAAGCGTCTCTTCGAGATCCTCCCGATAGGCCGCGTCGGTCAGGTGGCAGTGAGAATCGAAGAATCTCAAACCGCTGCTGCCACCCGGCGCCCTTGCTGCTTCTTGCGGGCGTCGCCCGTGCCGAAGCGCTTCTGGATCTCGAGCAGCGCCGGAGAGGCGATGAAGATCGAGGAATAGGTACCGATCATGACCCCCAGGATCAGCACGATCGTGAAGTCCCGGATCACCGCCCCGCCGAGCACCAGCAGCGAAAACAGCACCGCCAGGGTGGTCCCCGAGGTGAGCACCGTCCTCGGCAGCGTCTCGTTGACCGAGCGGTTGACGAGGCGGTACGGATCCTCCCGGCGCCCGCCCTTCGCATTCAGGTTCTCGCGGATCCGGTCGAAGACGACGATCGTGTCGTTCAGCGAATACCCCAGGATCGTCAGGATCGCCGCCACCGTGGGGAGCGCGATCTCGACCCGGAAGAGCGCAAGCACGCCGAGCACGACCAGCATGTCGTGGGCGGTCGCAATCACCGCGGCCACCCCGAAGCGGAACTCGAAGCGGAACGCGATGTAGATGAGCGTCAGCGCCAGCGAGAAGAGGATCGCCAGCGCGGCCCTCTGCTGCAGTTCGGCTCCGATCTTGGGTCCGACCGCCTCCTGGCGCACGATCTCGAAGGCGGACTCGTCCAGGCTCGCGGACAACTGTAGATCAAGGCCCTCGGCAACCTCGTTGATGTCCCGCCCCTCTTCGAGCGGTGCGCGGATGACGAATTCGTTCTCGCCGCCGAACCGGGTGATCGGGGGAGCCGACGCGCCGCCCAGCGCCACGCGCAGTTCGCTGACGTCCATGGGCCCGGAGAAGCTGACCTGCACCAGCACGCCGCCGTCGAAGTCGACGCCGTAGCGCTGCCAGCCGCCGATTGTGAAAATGTTCACAAGCATCGCCCCGATGCCGAGCACGAGCACGGCGGCCGAAACGACGTACGCCTTCCGGCGCATTGCAATGAACGGGTACTTCGCCTTATGAAAAAGCCGCATGGCTGAACTCGCCTAGATGCTGATGGGGTCCGAGCCGCGCTTCCCCTGGAGATAGAGGAGGAAGAGCGTGCGCGTGACGTAGAGAGCGGTGAAGAAGCTGGCCACGATCCCGATGCAGAGCGTGACCGCGAATCCCTTGACCGACTGGGTTCCGAACTGGAAGAGGATGAGGCCGGTGATCAGGGTCGTGATATTGGCGTCGACGATCGCCGACATCGCGTTGCTGAACCCCTCGTCGACCGCGGTGCGGGGCGCGCGGCGCCGTTCCAGCTCCTCCCGTATTCGTTCGAAGATGAGGACGTTGGCGTCCACGGCCATACCGATCGAGAGGATCAGCCCGGCGATGCCCGGCAGCGTCAGGGTGGCGTTGAGCATCGACAGCCCGCCGATGACGAGCGTCAGGTAGATCGCGAGCGCCAGCACCGCCAGCAGCCCGGCGATGCGGTAGTACGCGATCATGATCGCCAGCACGAGGACGACCCCCACGAGCCCGGCGATCTGCCCCTGGTCGATCGAGTCCTGACCGAGCGACGGTCCGACCCGGCGCTCCTCCATGATGCGGAGCTGCGCCGGAAGCGCTCCCGCGCGCAGGACCAGGGCGAGGTCGGCGGCTTCGGAGAAGTCGGCGTTCCCCATCGTGATCTGGCCGCGCGCACCGATCCGGTCCTCCACTGTCGGCGCACTCATGACGGCGCCGTCCAGGACGATAGCGATGCGGTCGAACTGGTGTTCCGTGGTAACGTCCTGGAAGACGCGGCCGCCGCGCCGGTTCAGCTGAAAGAGGACCACCGGCTGGTTGTCCTGCTGGTCGCGGGTGGCACTGGCGTCTTCTAGCTGCTCGCCGGTCAGGAAGGGATCCTCCTCCAGGACGAACAGTTCGCGGTAGAAGCGTCCGGCCACGGGAACGGAATCCGTACCCCACTGGAGGCTCACGCCCCGCGGCATCGTGCGCCGGAACTCGGGCATCGCGATGAAGGCCATGGCGGCTTCGACTTCCGCGGCGTCGACCAGAAAGCTGCCCGGATCCCGTCCTTGCAGGGTCGGGTTGTTGACCTGGAGAAGTCCGGTGAACGGACGGAAGTCGGCCTCGGACTCGGCGACGGCGGAGTCCGCGGGATCCTGCGCGACCGCGGTGTCGGGGCCGTCCGCGGGTTCGTCGGCGGTCAGCGTATCCGCTGCGGCCGAGTCGTCGGGAGAGCTGAAGAGCAGGTCCTCGAGCGAGGTGGGGTCCGGATCTGCCTCGGTGGCCGCTCCCATCCTTCGCAGACTGTCCACCCCCACCGTGGCCACGATGGCCCGGTCCAGCCTTTCCAGGGACGGAGTGAAGTCCGCGGTGGAGAGCACGAGCTTCCATTCGAGGTACGCCTGCCGGTCGATGATCTCCTTGGCCCGCTCTTCGTCGTCGAGCCCCGGCAGCTCCACGATGATGCGGTCGGATCCGCTCTTCTGGATCAGCGGTTCCTCCACCCCGAAGGCGTCGATCCGCGTGCGCAGCACATGCAGCGCCTGATCTACGTGGTCCTCCCTGACCTCCGGCGTCATGGTGCCGTCGGGGTCGTCGATCTCCAGGACCAGGTGCATCCCGCCCTGCAGATCGAGGCCCCGCTTGAGCCCCTGCGTCCCGTAGTATCCGATCGAGATGCCGAGCGCCGCCAGGATGACGATCAGCCGGACCCGAAATGACTTCAACATCGTGTTTCCTTGCCTTGATTACCCGTGCCGGACTGCTGCCGGCCGCACCGCCACCAGCATCGGAACTTCGCCCGGCCCGCGGGTGCTGTCAATCGCCGAAACAGGCACTACGCAGCGCAGGACGGTGAGGATTCGCAGTCGCGGGGCAACGCGCTCGGCGGTAGTCCGGATGCGGGAAGTCGAAGCGGCAGCCGGCGTCCCACTCGGAGCAGATATTGTACGGCCCTCCGAGCCTTGTCACTCCCGCCACGCCGACCTAACCTTTCTGCATGTCCCAACGGAGCATGCAGACGCCCGCGGATTCACGCCGCCGCACCGGTCCCTCGGGCCGCGCCCGTCGTGGGTTCGCATGGGCGGGCGCCCTGCTGCTGTCCCTTACCGCGGTCGGTTTGCTCCCCCTGTCGCTTGCCGACGAGAGTGCGCCTTCAGCCGCCAGCGCCTTCCTCACCGCCGCAGCGGCCGAGGCCGCGCCAAGCGACGCTGCGCCAGTTGACGCTGCGCCCGCCAGCGCCGCCCCCGCAAAGGCAGACGACGCAAACGCCGACGACGCCGCGGCCGCCCTCCCTCCCTCCGCAGACTCCGTCCTCCAGATCATCTTCCTGGATGTGGGCCAGGGCGACGCCGTGCTGGTCCAGGCGCCCGAAGGGCAGACGGCGCTGATCGACGCGGGGCCCGGGGACGTGGTGCCGCTCCTGCGTGAGCTGGGGGTGGAGCGGATCGATCTGCTCGTTGCCACGCACCCCCACAAGGACCACATCGGGGGGATGGTCGGGGTGATCGAGGCGCTCCCGGTGCGCTTCTACATGGACAACGGCGAACCGTATACTACAGAGACCTACCGGCACCTCCTCGCCACACTCGACGCCCGGCCCGACATCACGTACCTGGAGGCGACGCCCCGGACGATCTCGCTCGGAAGCGCGTCGATCGAGGTGCTGCCGCTGCTCCCGCGCGGAACCGTCGGCCCCAACGACCGCTCGGTCGCGCTGGTCGTTCGCTTCGGGGAGTTCACGGCGTTTCTCAGCGGGGACTCGGAAGTGCGCCAGCTGTCGCATCTTGTGGGACATCGGGCCGTTCCTGATGTCGAGTTGCTGAAGGCGGCTCACCACGGCAGCAACAACGGGTTCACATGGGAGTTCCTGCGCGCGGCAACGCCGGAGGTGGTCGTGATTTCGGTGGGGCGCAACGGCTACGGACACCCCAAGCCGGAGGCTCTGGCGGCGTACGCGTCGGCGGGAGCGGCGGTGCTGCGGACGGACATGCACGGCCACGTCGAGGTCCGCGGCTACAGTGATGGGCGCTACGATGTCGCGTCGGGACAGCAGCTGGAGGCCCTGGATGCCGGTGGTGCGCTGTCGGCGGGCGCCACGGGCGGTGGAGCTGTCGCGGCCGCGGTCGGAATCGGTATCGTCGCAGGCGCCGCTGCCGGGGCGGCCACTGGATCGCCGGCAGCATTGGCCGGTCGCGCGGAAACCGCCGCCGACAATGGAGTGCAGCTCCGCCTCCGGGTTCACGCGGACGCCCCCGGGAACGACAACGACAACCCGAACGGGGAGTACGCCGTGCTCGAGAGCGGCGAGGAAGGCGACCGGGCGATCGGCGGCTGGCAGCTCTGCGATGCGGCGAACCACTGTTTCCGGTTCCCGCCGGGGGCCGTTCTGGCGGCCGGCGGACGGGTCGTCGTGTACACCGGCCCCGGCCAGGCGGACGGAGAGCGCTACTACATGGGATACCGAAGGGCCGTGTGGAACAACCGCGGGGACACGGCGACGCTGTACGATCAGACGGGGGCGGCCGTGGTCGCGTTCCGCTATTGAACGGCCCGGACACGTGGACCGTCGACCGCGTCGAATCGGACATCGCCGTGCTTGTGCGGGACATCGGCGCGCGGGTGGTCGAGCTTCCCCTGACCGACCTGCCCGAGGGCACCCGGGAGGGCTCGGTTCTGCGGGTGCCGGCTGCGCAGGGCCTGCCGGACTGGGCGGGGGCCGAGCTCGACGAGGAGGCGCGGCAGGCCAGGCTCGAGGAGGCGGAGCGGATTCTCGCGCGGCTGAAACGTCGCGATCCGGGTGGGGACGTGAAGCTGTGAGGCGTTACGCTGATCCTCTTCCCCGCGTGACGGGCAGGCGGGGGTTGCGCGCGATCGGGGCCGTGGTGGCGTTGGTGCTGGTCCCATCCATCGCTCCCGATGCGTTCGGCCAGGGCTGTCCGCACCATATGGGACACGCAGCCGGGGGCCTTGAACGCGTTCGCGACGCCGAAGGGCACTCCGGGGCGGCTCATCACTCCGCAGCTGACGGTGAATCCGGAGCCGGCCGCGAAGCCGACCATCGTTCCCACCCCGCCCACCCCACCCATCCCCCCACCGCCCCCGCCCACATCCCCCCGCCCTGTACCTGCGTCGGCTCCTGCCCGACATCCTCCGGCCCAGCCGCCCCCACCGCCCCACCCCCCGTCGCGCTGGCGCCCACGGCCACCACCCCGGCGCGCATCGCCACCCCGGCCCGGCAGCCAGCCCCCCGGCGCGCCCCCTACACCCTCCCCTTCGCCAACGCGCCTCCCCTCACCTGAGTCCTGCGCGCCCGGCATCGCGGATCGGATCATCCCTCGCCCCCTCGCTTCGAACGGGGCAGCGGACCCCGCCGCCGGTGCGCGCAAACGACCGATTCACCCATTCAACGGACTCGGATGAGAGGATACTCATATGCGCATGTTAACATGTCTGTGCCTCGCGGCGGCGATCGCGGCCGTCCGCCCGGCACCCACCCAGGCCCAGTACGAATGGACCGCTTCGCGCCCCGACGGGCACGCCCCCATCGGTGTGATGGGCGAGCACACCCACACGCGCGGCGAGTTCATGTTCTCCTACCGCTTCATGCAGATGTCGATGGCGGGCAACCGCGACGGCACCGACCGGCTCGAAGTCGCCGACGTGCACGCAAGCTTCATGGTGGCGCCGCTCGACATGACGATGTCGATGCACATGGGCGGCGTGATGTATGCCCCCAGCGACCTGATCACACTCATGGCCATGGCCAACTGGATCGACCAGTCGATGAACCACCGGACGCGGCCCGGCGGCATGTTCGAGGCCACCTCGTCCGGCCTCGGCGACGCCAGCCTCGCCGCCCTGATCGGGATCAAGCGGACGGGGTCGGTCCGCGCCCACCTGAACGCCGGCGTCTCGTTCCCGATCGGCTCCATCGAGGAGACCGGCGTGAACCCCATGAGCATGGGCAGAGCCGTCCAGATGCCCTACCCCATGCAGCTCGGTTCGGGGACGTGGGACGTGACGCCCGGGATCACGATCCTGGGAATGGGCGAGCGCACCTCGTGGGGGATCCAGGGCAAGGGCACCTTCCGCCTCGGCGAGAACAGCCGCGGGTACAGGAAGGGGAACGGAACCGAGGCGACGGCGTGGTTCGCCTGGCGGGCATCCAGCCAGCTGAGCCTCTCGGCGCGCGCCTTCCTCACCATGTGGGGCGACTATTCGGGGCACGACGAGGCCTACGGCAACCCGATGATGGTGCCCACCGTCCGCGAGGAACTCCGCGGCGGCACCCGCCTCGACATCCCCTTCGGGCTCAACTTCTACTTCCCGGACGGCCCACTGAAGGGACACCGGATCGCCGCCGAGTGGCACGTTCCGCTCTATCAGAACCTGAACGGTCCCCAGCTCGAGACCGACTGGGTGCTGACGGTCGGCTGGCAGAAGTCGTTCGAGCCGATCGGGCATCACTGAGGGTCGGAGATGGGCCACTGAGGCCCGACGCGATCCGGTAGCGCAGCGGGGGGCGGTCAGCCCCGGCGGCCGTCCC
This sequence comes from Gemmatimonadota bacterium, assembly GCA_022822445.1. Lineage (GTDB taxonomy): Bacteria > Gemmatimonadota > Gemmatimonadetes > Longimicrobiales > Gaopeijiaceae > Bin94. Next base: position 93,864 of record JAJEBR010000097.1, read on the forward strand.
CCGCCTGAAACCCGTTGCGCCCTTCCTCCGTATCATATACCTTGAAGTGCAAGGTACATTGCAACCCATGGTAAAAGTGGGCGCGTCATGAGGGAAAGGCACCGGCTCGAACCGAGCGCACTGGAGGGCAACCGTGTTTGAAAGTTCGGGGAAGCCGCGCTGGCGGAAGCTGCTGGTGGCCGGCTGGGCGATGTATGCGGTTTCGTTCTTTCTGCCGGCCGCCCACAACTTCCGTTGGGGCGCGGGTTCCGGGCAGGATTTCCTTTGGGGATGGCAGGCCCCCATTGGAGCGCTGCTTGTGGCAGGGGATGGTGCCATCTGGCTATCGCTGCTGCGGGTACTGAGCGGGCTGTCCAATGCCCTGGTCCTGGCGACATTCCTGAAGCTGAAGGGCGCCCGGCCTCCGGAATCCGCCTGGCTCATCCCCGGCCTCATGGGAGCAACGCTGCTCAACCTCCATTGGGCCGTGCGACAGATCGATCCCGGCATCGGCTACTGGGTCTGGATAGCGTCATTTGCCTGCATCGGCTCGGCTCTGTGGCTACGTGCGCGCGAGCGGGCCCCCGCGAGGTCTCCAACACCGGCCCGGGCAACGGGCCAGGGAGCATTCGAATGAAGAAACCGGTCTCGAAGGAACTCGTGGCCGCCTCGTCACGCCCGATGGTCCTCTCCATCCTCACGGGCGGCGAGAGCTACGGCTACCAGATCCTCAAGCAGGTCAAGCTGCTCTCCGGCGGCAAGCTGGAGTGGTCCGACGGCATGCTCTACCCCGTCCTGCACCGGCTGGAGCGCGACGGGCTGATCGCGGGCCGCTGGGTACTGACCGACGAAGGGCGTCGTCGCAAGTACTACCGGCTGACCGGGCGCGGAAAGCGTCAGCTGGCCACCGACCGCGAGAACTGGCGGACGGTACACGGAGCCCTCGAACTGTCATGGGGAGGCAGAAATGTTTGACCTGGATGCCGAGGTGCTGCGCTGGCGGGAACGCCAGGAGCGCACGTCGTCGCTGTCGGCCGCCGAGCTGGACGAGCAACACCTCGGAATCGGCTTCTGGGCATGGTCGCTGTCGTTCGTGTGTGCCGCAGCAGCGCTCTGGCTCCGTGACCACGACGGGGCGTCGGTGAGGGCGAAGCAATCCGTTTCACACGAGTAAGGAGGTCGTGATGTTCAAGTTGGAGGAAGCGGTGCGGCAGTGGCGGGAGCGCCAGGAGCGCAGGTCCTCGCTGTCGCCCAGGGAGCTGGACGAACTGGAGGACCATCTCAGGGCGAGGGTCGATCTGGAGATGGAGCTGAACGCGGTGCTGGCGCCGGAGCGCGCGTTCGCGATCGCCCGGCACGAGCTGGGCGAGGCGACGGTGCTGTCGAAGGAGTTCGCGAAGGCGGGCAGGCCTCGGTGGCGGAGGTGGCTGGTGGCGGGGTGGGCAACGTATGCGGTTTCGTGGTTTCTGCCGATCCTCGATATGGGGTGGCTCGGGATGTTGTTCGGCTACGATCTGATCACGGACATCGCCGACACGGCACTCGTGCTCGTCGTGAACCTGCCAATGCTGATGACGGTGCCTGTGCTATGGGGTGCCCGTATCTCCTGCAATCGCTGGGTTCGGCGGTTGGTCGGAGTCGCGGGTGTGTCCGCGATCGGTACGGTGGTCGGAGGCATGATCTACGGCTCGATCGAGAACGGCAGCATCGCCTGGCTGCTCCCTCCCCCGTTCCGCATGGGGTTCTGGGCCTGGACCGCCTCGTTCCTGTGCGTGGCGAGGGGTCTGCGGTTGCGGGCGAAGGCGTGGGCGTCGGCAAGGTCAAACAAGGCGCCCGCGTAGCATGGTGGAGAGCGTGCACTGGAGGAGGAATCATGTTTGACCTGGATGCAGAAGTAAGGCGCTGGCGGAGGCGCCAGGAGCGCAGGTCCTCGCTGTCGCCGCGTGAATTGGATGAACTGGAGGACCACCTTCGGGCGCGGGTCGATCTGGAGATGGAGATCAACCGAGTGCTGGCGCCGGAGCGGGCGTTCGCGATCGCGCGACGGGAGCTGGGGAAGCCGGCGGCGCTGGAGAAGGAGTTCGCGAAGGCGGGGAAACCGAGGTGGCGGCGGTGGCTGGTGGCCGGTTGGGCGATGTTCGCGGTTTCGTTCGTGCTGCCGGTGGTTCCGGACTGGTCGGCGGCCGGATGGGTTCCCGGCTGGGGGGCGGCGACAGCGACCTTGGGGTTCTTGATTCTGGAACCCCGTGAGGCCTTCGTGGGAGCCCCCCTCCATGCGGTCAGCGGGCTCACCAATTTCCTGATGTTGGCCACGCTGCTGGAGCTGCGCGCCGCGCGGCCACGCCGGACTCGTTGGCTGGCCGGGCTCGTCGGTTGCGCCGCTGTGCTGAACCTGCAGTGGCTGATGGGGTGGGCGGAACCGGTCGCGTTGCCTCCGCTGGGCATGGGCCTCGGTTACTGGATGTGGGTCGCTTCGTTCTTCAGCGTCGCGGCTGCGCTTTGGATGCGGTCCCGCGAATGGGCACCGGCCACCCCGAAGAGAGTGTCCGCATAGCTGCCGGAGGTAGACTTGTTTGACCTGGATGCGGAAGTACGGCGCTGGCGGCAGCGCCAGGAGCGCGGATCCTCGCTCTCGCCGCGCGAGTTGGATGAACTGGAGGACCATCTGCGGGCGCGGGTCAGGCTGGAGATGCAGTTGAACGCGGCGCTGGAGCCGGCAAATGCGTTGGCGCTTGCGCAGCGGGGGCTGGGCAGCCCGGCAGCGTTGGAGAACGAGTTCGCGAAGGCGGGCAAGCTCCGCTGGCGGCGTTGGCTGGTGGCCGGTTGGGCGGTGTTTGCGGCTTCGTTTGTTCTGCCGGTGAGGAAGGTGGGTTTCCCCTGGGAGGGATGGTTCCTCGGCTGGGAAGCGGCGATCATGCCGTTCACCATCACTTTCGCTTCTCCCTTTGGCGATCCCCCAGGATCCCTGGGAGAGATCGCTCAGGCCCTCCCCGGACTCCTGAGTCCACTCACCAATCTCCTGATGCTTGCCACGCTGTTGGCGCTGGGTGCCGCGCGGCGACGCCGCACTCGCTGGCTGGCCGGGCTGGTCAGCGGAGGTGCGGTGCTCAACCTCGAATGGGTCGTTTGGTGGGCGGAACCGGTCGTTTGGCCTCCGCTGGGCATGGGCATCGGCTATTGGGCGTGGGCTACGTCCTTCTTCTGCGTAGCGACAGCCCTGTGGATGCGCGTCATGGAGCTGAAGCCGGTCAGACCGGAGCCGTTCGGGGCCCAGTAGCCTTTCTCGCGCGGAATTGTATACTCTGCCTTACAATTCGTAAGGTGAACATGACATTTCAGAGACATCGCGAAGGACGGGCTCGGGCAACCCGCGTTGGCCAACAGCTACGGAGCCTCCCCCAGCACCCAGACAGCCTCTTCGTCCATCATTCGCGCAAAACGCCCGCCCTTCCGTCTCATGCGCTCCCACTCGTCGACAGTGTACACGAGCAGGTCGGTGGGCACCGGCAGGCGCTCGCAGGGCCAGCCGCGGTTGCGCTCCAGGCGGGGCAACTCGCTCTCGCTGACGATAGCCACCAGATCGAGATCGCTGCCGAAGCCCGTGTCGCCGCGCGCATGGGAGCCGAAATAGGCAAGCGCGACCAGATCGGTTCGGGCAGCCGCCTGGCTATTGGCCCAATCCCGAAGGGCCCTTAGCACCTGATCAGGCGTCGGCCAGCGCTTTACGAACGTAGTCGAGGACGTTACGGGCATATTCGACCGCCTGCGAACTGTGCAATGATCCGTAGTGCTCGAAAGCCGGGCCTTCATCGTGCACGTTCGGATACCTGGCAGGAATGAAGTAGTTGTCCAGCACCCGCGCCCGCTCGATCAGTTCCTGTGGCGGCGGGTCGGGCAGCTCGCCGAGCAGCCTTGCGGCGGCATGACCCCACGCCTCCTGACCGTGCGCCAAGTGGAGTGCCCTGGCTGCCTTTTCCGACGCCTGATGAGCAGCAAAGCACGCCCAGTCGTGCCTGCCATCCTCGTGCGAGGCGATGGCTTGTTCCAGATCGTGTTCGGCCTGGGCGAACCAGTCTCGTGATCGGTTCGGCATGGGTCGGCTCGTGCCTATCGGTATACCCGCGGGGGATCTGAGTGGAAGGTAACCCCGGAGTCTGCGGGGAACAGGTCTTTGTGTACGGAAGACGCTCGCAAGCCCGGTCGCCCGGTGATGCTTCGCAGGACTATCCCTGTGCGGCAGCGGCAGGCCGATAGCGATCCACCCGGATCTGACCCTCACGCTTGGCCGCCTCTGCAACGTCATACGCGGCCTGAAGCCGAATCCAGGTCTCGGTGGTGGAGCCGAAGGCCTTCGCCAGACGTATCGCCATGTCCGTAGAGATGCGGGCGTGTCCATTCACCAGATTCGAGAGCGCCTGACGACTTACTCCGAGCACGCTGGCCCCGTCCGTCACACTGAGTCCGAGCGGCTCAAGGCAAGAAAGCCGGACGACCTTTCCGGGATGTGGCGGGTTCTTCATGGGCATGACATCCACGATTGTAGGGTGTCTAGCGCCACTTGACAACGGTGCCCCACCCGCTTTCCCCCCTGCCCCGCCCGGATGTAGGTTGCCCATCGGACTGCTCTCCCTATTCCGAAAGCGACTTCACCATGCGTACCACCCGACACCTCGCCCCTCCGCGAAGTGGGGCGGCCGTCCTCGTAGCGGCCGGCCCCATGCCCCTCATCCTGACGCTCGCCGTTGCCACCACCTTCGCGGCCGCCACCCCCCTCCCCGCCCACCCCCAGCAGCGCCTCTTCACACCCGAGATCGCGCTCGATGTCCGCGGCGTGGGCATCGCGGCGGTGACGGGCGACGGCGCCCGCGTGGCCGCGACGGTGAGGACCCGCCGCGACCGCACCGGCGTCGACCACCAGCGCTACGGCGACCCCACGTACATCTCCCCCACCACCACGCGGCTGATGGTGATCGACACGCGGAGCGGGGAGCGCACATGGGTGCATGAGGAGCCGGCCCAGCTGCGCGGCTTCGAGTGGTCGCCCGACGGGGGGCGGCTCGCGTACTTCATCGTGGAGGACGGCGGGTCCGGCGAGGGCGTCGGATCGGGCGACGGCGGACGCTCCGGCGAGGGCGGGCGGTACCGGCTCAGGATCTTCGACGCGTCGACCGGCCGCGCCCGCACCGTGGCGCTGCGCACGGACAGGGAGATCGCGTCATCGTCGCCGCTGGTTTGGTCGCCGGACGGCGACGAGGTGCTGATCGGGCTGCGTCCCGACCGGTGGGCGGCCGACGCGCGCGCGGCCTTTGTCGCCCTGACCGAGGCACCGGTCATCGTGCAGGATTCCCGTAACGACTTCCTGGCCTGGGACCGCGTGAGGAACATCGCCGCGAGGCAGATCACCGCGCTTGTTTCCCCCGAAAACGGCAGCGTGCGGGAGATCCTTGCCGACGTGACGCCATCCGGACCGGGCTTCTCGGAGGACGGCTCCTACATCACCTACTCGACGGCCACGCGCACGAAAACGTCCTACACCCGGCGGGACGGGACCGAGTACGAGCTCTTCCGGCTGGCGCTCGCCGACGGGAGCGAGCCCGAGTCGCTGCGGGACACCGGCGAGGACCGCATGAGCGCGAACTGGAACGCGGCGCGCGACGCATTTGCGTATGGCGAGCGGGGATCGGTCTTCGTGCGGCGGCTGGGCGAGGACGAGGCGGTCGACGTGACGGCGGAACACCGCGGGCCCGCGGATGAAGATGTCGGCGCCGAGGACGAGGGCGGTGGCGGAGAAGGCGGCGGCGCGGGCGGCACCGGCGACCCCGATGCGGCCGAAACCGACTCCACCCGCATCCGATTCTCGCTCCAGCGCTGGAGCCCTTCGGGCGACCGGCTCCTGCTCAGCTCCCAGGACGCCTGGCACCTCCTCGACCTCGGCACGGGCGATCTGCGCACCCTTCTCGAACTCGAGGAGGACAGCGACACCCGCCCCCGCCGGCAGGTCCAGGCGTGGAGCGACGACGGCCGCCACCTCTACTTCAGCTACGCCGCCCGGGAGCGCTGGCAGCGCGGCCTGAAACGCCTCGATGTGGCCACCGGCGCCATCGAGACCCTGTTCCTGGACGACAACCTCTACCGCTCCTGGAACATCTCCGACGACGGCGGCACCATCGTCTACACCATGTCCGACGGCGACCACCCCGACGAGATCTGGACCACACCCACGGACCGCCTCGCGCCCCGGCAACTCACCACCTCCAACCCCCAGCTCGACGATGTCGCGCTCACCCGCAGCGAGCTCGTCGAGTATCTGGACGTCGACGGTAATACGCTTTACGGCATTCTGTATTACCCCGCCAACTACGAGCCCGGGCGCACCTACCCCCTGGTGGCCGAGATCTACGAGCAGTACTTCGACAACGGCTTCAACGAGAACATGAACCTGATCACCGCGCAGGGGTGGTTCGGGTTCCGCCCGTCGGTGCGCTTCGAGGAGGGGTTCCCCGGCGAGGCATGGCTGAAGGCCGTGCCGAACGCGATCAACAAGATCATCGAGCGGGGGCTCGTCGACCCGGAGAAGGTGGGCGTCTACGGGCAGAGCTACGGCGGCTACGCGACCAACCTGCTGATCACGCAGACCGACCGCTTCGCGGCGGCGGCTAACGTGTCCGGCAAGGTGAACATCATTTCGTTCCTGGGCGACTCGCCGAAGATCACCACGCGCAACTACGCGGCCGCCGAGGTCGGGCAGGACCGGATCGGCGCCACGCTCTGGGAGCAGCCGCACAAGTACATCGAGCACTCGGCGGTGATGTTCGCGGACCGGATCGAGACGCCGCTGCTCATGCTGTCGGGCGAGGGCGACTGGAACGTGCCGGCGACGAACCAGCGCGAGATGTACTACGCGCTCAGGCGGCTGGAGAAGGAAGTGGTGTGGGTGCACTACACCGCGGGCGGGCACGGGGCCGGGCGGGCGAGCACCGCGGCCGACTTCGTGGACCATTGGCAGCGGATGTTCGACTGGTTCGCGGAGCACTTCGGAGAGGAGGACGGAAAGCCGGTGTCGGAGGACGACGGGGAGGTCCCACCGAGGTGACGAGCGACGTACGCCGGTCGGGGGGCAGGACGGGAGCGCCGTGAAACACCCCCTGTCCGGTCAGATCGCCGTCGTCACCGGCGCCAATTCGGGGGTGGGCCGATCGGCCACCGAGATGCTCCTGCGGGCGGGCGCGCACGTCACGATGGTCTGCCGCAGCCGGGAGCGGGGGGAGCGGGCGCTGGCGGAGTTGCGGGGGGGCGGAACCGCAGACGGTGCCCAGGGAGCGTCCGCTGGCGGTGGCCAGGCAGCGTCCGCGACCGGTGCCTCCGGCGCGGCAGCCGGCGAGTCACCCGGCCCGCAGGTCACCCTCGAACTCGCCGACCTCTCCCGGCTGGCCGATGTCCGGGCTGCCGCCCGCCGCATCGCCGACCGCCTCCCCGGCATCGACATCCTCGTCAACAACGCCGGCATCTCCAGCGCGCGCCGTACCCTGTCGGCCGACGGGTTCGAGCTGACCTTCGCCACCAATCACATCGGGCACTTCCTCCTCACCCACCTTCTGCTCGAACGCCTCAAGTCCGGGCGAGGGCGCATCGTCAACGTCAGCTCGCGGGGGCACCGGGGCGGCGACCTCCGGCGAGCCAGTCTCGAAGACATCGCCCGGGGTCGCGCCTGGAAGGGCGGCCTGCAGGCCTACGCGGACTCGAAGCTGGCGAACATCCTCTTCACCTTCGAATCGGTGCGTCGCTGGGGCGGCCACGGAATCACCGCCAACGCGGTCCACCCCGGCGTGCTCGCCACCGAGATCTGGAACAAGATCCCACGCGTCGCCCGCATCCTGGTCCGCCCGTTCACCTGGTTCATGGACCGGCCGGATGTCGGCGGAGCGGCAGTCATGAACCTCGTCACGGGCTCCGCCGGCGATGCCGTCACGGGACGCTACTTCCACATGCTGGAAGGGAAATCGCCGGACGCCCAGGCCCAGGACGAGATCCTGGCGCGCGAGCTCTGGGAGCGGAGCCTGGAGTGGACCGGTATTCTCCACATGGACACGAGCCAAATGCCTTGCAGACGAAGGGACTGAAGATGAAGCTTGACCGCATCGCCACCTGCCTCTGGTTCGAGGACCGCGCCGAGGAGGCGGCCGAGTTCTACGTTTCGCTCTTCCCCGACTCGCGGATCGTGCACGTCTCGACGGTTTCGGCCGGGCCGGCCGAGGGCAACGCCTTCGTCGTCTTCGAGCTGGCCGGGCGGCGGTTCCAGGGGATCGACGGGGGACCCATGTTCAAGTTCACGCCCGCGATCTCCTTTGTGGTGAACTGCGAGTCGCAGGAGGAGATTGACCGCTACTGGGATGCGCTCTCGGACGGCGGCCGGGAGGGCTACTGCGGCTGGCTGGACGACCGCTTCGGCGTTTCCTGGCAGGTCATCCCGGCCAACATGGGCGAGCTGATGGCCCGCGACCCGAAGCGGGTCATGGAGGCCCTCCTCAAGATGGGGAAAATCGACATCGAGGGGCTGGAGAAGGCGGGCTCGGGCGGCTGAGACCGATTTCGGCGGCGTGGGCTGACGCAGGCCGCGTTCTTCGGCGGCAGGCGAATGCCGCGCGGGCCTTGCCATGCGGAGCTAAAAGAAGACCGGCTCCCGGTAGGCGCCGAAGACCTCCTCCATGGCCGCCCTGATCTCGTAGAGCGTGCAGTAGGCCCGGGCGCAGTCCAGGATGCAGGGCACGGTGTTGGCGCCGCCCGCAGCCGCGGCGCGCAGCCGTCCCAGAGCGGCTTCCACCTTCTCGCCGTCCCGCTCGGCACGGAGCCGTGCCATCCGTTCGCGCTGCCGCGTCTCCACCTCGGGGTCGATCTGCAGCGTATCGATCTCGACGTCCGCGGAGCCGCCGGTGAACCGGTTCACGCCGACGACCGTCCTCAACCCGGCCTCGATCTCCGCCTGCTGCCGCGCGGCCGAGCTGGCGATCTCGCGCTGGAACCACCCGTTCTCGATCCCCGGCACCACCCCGCCCTGCCTCTCCACCCGCTCGAAGATCTCCTCGGCCTCGGCCTCGAGCCGGTCGGTGAGGGCCTCCACGTAGTAGGAGCCGGCCAGCGGATCGATCGTGTTGGCCACCCCGGTTTCCCAGGCAAGGATCTGCTGGGTCCTCAGCGCGATGGTGACCGCCTTCTCGGTGGGGAGCGCCAGCGTCTCGTCCATCGAGTTGGTGTGCAGCGACTGGGTCCCGCCCAGCACCGCCGCGAGCCCCTGGTAGGCCACCCGCACGATGTTGTTCTCGGGCTGCTGGGCGGTGAGGGTGACGCCCGCCGTCTGGGCGTGGGTGCGCAGCCTCCAGGAGTGCGGATTGGCGGCGCCGAATTCGTCGCGCATCCGCCGGGCCCAGATCCGGCGCGCGGCCCGGAACTTGGCGACCTCCTCGAAGAAGTCGTTGTGCACGTCGAAGAAGAAGGAGAGGCGCGGGGCGAAGGCGTCCACCTCCAGCCCGCGCTCCACCCCCCGGCGCACGTACTCGAAGCCGTTGGCCAGGGTGAAGCCGAGTTCCTGTCCCGCGGTGGCGCCCGCCTCGCGGATGTGGTACCCCGAGATCGATACCGGATTGTAGCGCGGCGCGTTCTCCGAACACCACTCGAACATGTCCATGATGAGGCGCAGCGCAGGCTCGGGCGGGAAGACCCAGGCGTGCTGGGCCTGGTACTCCTTGAGGATGTCGTTCTGCACCGTGCCGCGGAGCTGGTCCGGCGACACGCCCTGGCGCTCGGCGGCGGCCACGTAGAAGCAGAACAGGATGATGGCGGGCCCGTTGATGGTCATCGACACCGAGACGCGGTCCAGTGGGATCGAGTCGAAGAGGGTCTCCATGTCGGCGAGGGAGGAGATCGCCACCCCGCACACGCCGACCTCGCCGAGAGACCGGGGGTGGTCGCCGTCGTAGCCCATCAGCGTGGGGAAGTCGAAGGCCACCGACAGCCCGGTCTGCCCGTTGGCCAGGAGGTAGCGGTAGCGCTCGTTGGTCTCGACGGCGGTGCCGAAGCCGGCGAACTGGCGCATGGTCCAGAGGCGGGTCCGGTACATGGTGGCGTACGGACCCCGGGTGAACGGAAACGCGCCGGGAACCCCGAGCTTGTCGAGGTAGTCGCCGGTCAGGTGGAGAGGGGTGTAGAGGGGTTCGACCTCGTTGCCCGACACGGTGCTATAGGATGGCAGGCGTTTCGGCGTACCCTCGCAGGTCGCCTCCCACGCGGCCAGTTCGGCGCGCAGCCGCTCGACCTCGCGTTCGCGCCGCTCGATCTCGGCCTTGAGCGCAACGCGGTCTCGCAGGCGTGGTTCAGTCGTTGACATCGTGCCGCGTCCCTCCTGACCGGTGCCCTTCTTCCTCTCCGGGAGAAGTCTCAGGTTCGCCTCCCGGCACCTTGTTCAATATGGCGTGAATGATCCGATCTGCCACACCGTAGGCCGTCTCCCTGCCCGCTCCCACCTCGCCGGCCCACCGTTCGAAGCGCGGGTCGGTTTCGATCACGGCCCGGGCCCGGTCGCTGAGGCGGCGCTCGACCACGTCCCGGATGCGCCCGCGCGCCCGCCGTTCCCGCCGCACCGCGAGCCGCCCGGTGTCCGCGAGGTAGCGGTGATGCGCGTCGAGCTGCTCCAGGAACTCGCCGATCCCTTCGCCGCGGCCGGCCGAGGTCTTGAGGACGGGGATCTCCCAGGGGGGGATGGGGGGCTCGGGCGGAGGGGACTGGGCGCCGGCCGGCTCGATCGCGACCGGGTCCGCCGGATGCGCGTCGGCGGCGTCTGAGTCGGCGGGGTGTGGGCCGGCAGCGTCCGCCGGGTGTTCGCGGCCGCGCTTGCCGGCGTCCGCCACCCGCGAAAGATCCACTCCGTGGTGCCCCTGGGCATCGCGCGAAGCGAGGCCGGCCTTGAGAAGCAGCGCCTGGCGGATCTCGCGCACCAGCCGGTCCGCACCGACACGGTCCGATTTATTAACTACGAAAACGTCGGCGATTTCCATCAATCCGGCCTTCATCGCCTGGACCCCGTCACCGGACTCCGGCACCAGTACCACCGCCGTCGTGTCCGCGGCCGCCTGGATCTCGAGCTGGGTCTGCCCCACCCCCACGGTTTCGATCATGATGTTGGGGAACCCGAAGGCGTCGAGCAGGTCGATGACTTCGCGGGTCGTCGCCGCCAGCCCGCCGAGCGACCCACGCGTGGCCATGGAGCGGATGAAGATCCCCGGGTCGGTGGCGAGGTCGTTCATGCGAATCCGGTCTCCGAGGAGCGCGCCGCCGGTGAAGGGCGACGTCGGGTCCACCGCGACGATCGCCACCTCCTCGCCCCTGCCGCGCAGGCGGGTCGCCAGGTGGGCCGCGAGGCTCGACTTGCCGGCGCCGGGCGGACCCGTGATCCCGATCCGCCGGGCCCGCGGGCGAACCAGCAGCAGCTCCCGCAGCAGGTCGGCCACGCCCGGGCGTCCTCCCTCCACCATCGAGATGGCCCGTGCGAGCGCCGGCCTCTTTCCGCTCCGGAAGTCCGCCGCCAGCCGGCGGTTCCGTTCCTCCCGCGTCGCGCGCGCCGGTCTCATCGTGCGTCGGCCGCCACTACAGTACGAGTGCCCTGGCCAGCGTGAGGACCATGACGAACCCCACGAGGTCGGTGAGGGTGTGGACGAAGACCGACGACGCCACCGCGGGGTCGACCCCGAGCCGGTTCAGAACCGTGGGAATCATCGCGCCCGCGAATCCCGCCACGATGATGTTCGACCACATGGCCAGCAGCACCACCACCCCCAGCATCGGGTCGCCCTCCCAGAGAAACGCCCCCAATGCGAAGAGTGCGCCGAGCGCGAAGCCGTTGAACAGGCCCACCGCCACCTCCTTCCTCACCGCCCTGAAGCCCCCCTGGCGCCACTCGTCCCCGATCGCGATGCGGCGGATGGTCACGGCCAGCGCCTGCGTCCCGGTGTTCCCGCCCAACGCCGCGATCACCGGCATCAGAAAGGCCAGGAACGGCGCGGCGCTGATCAGCTCCTCGAAGCTGAGGATCACCGCGGCGGCCAGCGCGGCCGTCACCAGGTTGAGCGTCAGCCAGGGGAGCCTGGAGCGCACGGCTTCGAGCCATCCCGCCTCGAGTTCCTCCTCCTCCGACACCCCTGCGAGCTTGAGGATGTCCTCCGTCGTCTCGGCCTCGATCACGTCGATCACGTCGTCGAAGGTGATGCGCCCGATCAGCACCCCGCCCGTCCCCACCACTGGCACGCTGACGAGGTTGTAGCGACCCATTATGCGGCCCACCTCCTCCTGGTCGGTATCGGGGTGCACGACCGCCGCCGCCGGCTGGACCAGCGCCGCGACCAGCTGGCCCGGATCGGCCAGGATGAGATCGGCGATGGGCACGGTGCCCTCCAGACGATCCCGTTCGTCCACCACGAACACCGTGTAGAAGTCCTCCACCTCGCGCCCTTGCCGGCGGACTTCGCCGATGGCGTCGGCGGCGCTGGATTCGGCGGTCACGGAGACCAGCGCCGTGGTCATCAGGCCGCCGGCGGTCTCCTCGTCGTAGCGGAGAAGGCCCCGGATTTCGACGGCGTCCTCGGTCGGGAGCGCCGCCAGCATGCGGTCCCGAACGTCCGGTTCCATCTCGCCCAGGAGGTCGGCCGCGTCGTCGTCGGGAAGGTCCCGGAGGAGCGCGGTGCCCCGCTTCGCGTCCAGCGAGGACAGCAGGTCCGCCCGGTCCTCGTGCTCCTCCATCTCGGCGAGGGTGTCGGAGGCGAGTTCGGTGGGCAGGGTCCGGAGGATCTCCAGCTGCAGATCCTCCGACTCGACCGCGGCGACGAGGTCGGCGATGTCGGAGGGGTGCATCTCCTCGGCGGACTCCATCCAGTCCGGGAGGCCGGTCCCACGCTCTCCGGGCGGCGGAACGCTCCCGGTGGAACCGCCGCCCATCCCCCCCTGCCCCCGGCCGCGCGGAGCCAGCGGCCCGTCCTCGGCGCTCACGTCCCCACTACCTTCCCGAGCACCTCTTCCTGCACGCGGAACATTGCGCAGCCCGCCCGCTCCGGTCCCTCAGGATGATCGTGCCCGAGCACGTGGAGCGTCCCGTGCACGGCCAGCCTCGCCATCTCCTCCTCGGGCGGGGTTCCGGCCGCGGCGGCCTGCCTGAGCGCCTGCCCGTATCCGATGTAGATGTCGCCGAGTGGTTCCTCACCCTCTCCGTGAAGCGCGAACGACAGAACGTCGGTGACGTCGGAGCGCCCCAGGTAGCGGTCGTGCATCCTGGTGATCTCGGCGTCGCTCATGAAGGTGACCGACACCTCGGCGCTGGGAACGCTCTCATGGCGCAGCACCCCCCTGACCGCCCGGCGGACCAGACCGCGGGGAATGTCGCCCGCCCCGTTCGCGTTCACGTGCACGGTGATCACGGGCCCGCTTCCCCCTCCGAGGTGAGGTGCCGCGTGCCAGGGTAGTCGATCCGCCGGTGGTAGATTCCCCCGAGCACCCGGGCAAAGCGCCGCTTGAGCCGGCTGAGATCCTCGAAGGTGAGCGGGCACCCGTCCAGCTGGCCTCGATCGATCTTCATGGCGAAGATGTCCTCGATCAGCCGCCGGATCCGATTCCGGGTGGGGTTCTTCATGGCCCGGGCCGCGGACTCGACCGAATCGGCGAGCATCATCACCGCAGTCTCACGGCTCCGGGGGCGCGGGCCGGGATAGCGGAACGCCGCCGGATCCGGCTCGTCCAGCCCCTCGGCCTCGGCCCTGGCGCGCGCGCGCTCGTAGAAGAAGCTGATGGTCTGGTCGCCGTGGTGTTCCAGGATGTGGTCGATCACGATCCGGGGCACCTTTTCCCTGCGGGCCATCCGCGCGCCCTCGACGACGTGGTTCCGGACGATCGCGGCCGACTCGGCGGGATCCATGGTGTCGTGCGGGTTCTCGCCTTCCTGGTTCTCGATGAAGAAGCCGGGGCTGATGAGCTTGCCCACGTCGTGGTAGTACGCGCCCGCCCGGCAGAGCAGCACGTTGGCGCCGATGTCCTCCGCCCCCGCCTCCGCCAGATTGGCCACCTGGACGGTGTGGGCGAAGGTGCCGGGCGCTTCCGTGGCCAGGCGCCGCAGCAGCGGCCGGTCGTGGTCCGACAGGCCGAGCAGGGTCTGGTCGGTCGTGATGCCGGTGAACCATTCGAAGACGGGGATGCAGCCGATGGCCAGCGTCGCCGCGCCGATCGTGCTGAGCACGGCCCCGAGGAGGGCCGGCAGATACGGCACGTCGGTGCCCCTGATCTCGAGCGCGGACAGGACCAGGGCGTAAGCCCCCACGGTGATCGCGATGAAGATCCAGAGCTGCGCCAGACGCCGGAACCTGCGCACCGTGAGCGCGGCCGCTCCCCCGCCCGTCAGGGTCACCAGAAAGACCTCCGCCGAATCGAAGGGCGACTGCGCGATGGTCAGTGAGCAGAGCACGAAGGCCGTGATCAGCGCCAGCCGGCCATCCCACATGATGGCGAGCGCCACGGTCACGAAGACGACCGGCAGTGACGACGCGGGCAGCCCTTCGCGGGCCACGAAGAAGGCCCCGACGAAGTACAGCGCCACGATCCCGGCGATTGTGACGAGAAACCGGAACCGGCGATAGATGTCGGGGCGGAAGAAGTACATCAGCAGTCCGAAGATCGCGAGGATCAGCGAATTGAGGAGGAAGCCCCCGAAGGCAGAGCCCAGATTGGTGCCCTCCACGTTGTACCCCTGCGCCCGCAGACTGGCCCGGTAGGCCTCGAGCGTCTGCAGTTCTCCCGGACCGACCTGCGAGTTCGCCCTGACGATCGCTTCGCCCTCCAGAATCCGGCGGATGGTGACGGGAACGGTGTCTCGGGCGGCGGCCATCTCGCGGTCGGTTCGGGCGGTTTGGGGCAGGAGCGTCGGGGCCAGGTACCGCGCGAGGATCAGCCGCAGGAGGTCGGCCTCGGGACCGGGCTCCTGGTCCTCGAGGGCGAGTTCGTAGAACTGCCGCCCCGATAGCACCGTGTTGCGGCCGACCACCGATTCGGCACCGCCCCGAACGACCCGGATGGAGTCGTTGTTCAGCCGGGAGGCCGCCTCGGGCGCCATCACCCCCCGCCTGGCCAGCGTAGTAATCGCCGTCTCGGCGCCCGTCTGCAGGCGGCGGGCAGCGTCGCGGTCGGCCAGAAGCTGGACGTGCTCGGGATCCGCGTCGATCCCTGCAGCGGAGAGTGCGGCGCCGACACCGGCCACCCCACCATCCACTACTGTGGAATCGACCCGCGCGAAGAAGGTGGCGAGCGCGGTGAGCGCCGATTCCCGAGCGGCTTCGCGGTAGGTGAAGGTGGGGATCACCGCCGCCGCGGCTGCGTTCCGCTGGCTCCGCAGCACGCCGGGATCCTTCGGCACGTCGAAACCGATCAGCGCGATCACGTCCCGCTGGGCGACCGTCCCGGACTCGAAACGGCCGATGGACACCCCGGGGTCCGATGGGTACAGCACCGTCAGCCCCATCGCGAGGATCAGCAGGACGGCCAGGCGGACGGCGTGATGCACGACCGTGTCCGGCCAGGCCGGGCCCGGGACCCCCGAGAGCCAGTTAGCCCGTGGGCTCTTGCGGCTCATCGCCATGGTCATCCGCCTCGCGCCTGTCGGCGGCCGCGTAGGCCAGGACGATCTGCTTGACCAGCCGGTGGCGGGTCACGTCCCGCTCGTCCAGGTACACGAACTCGATCCCCTTCACCCGCTTCAGGATCTCCTCCACCTGAATGAGGCCGGATTTCTGGGACGCCGGGAGGTCGATCTGGGTCTTGTCGCCGGTGATCACCACGCGCGAGTTCACCCCGATCCGGGTCAGGAACATCTTCATCTGGGCCGCGGTCGCGTTCTGCGCCTCGTCCAGGATCACGAACGCGTCCGACAGCGTCCGGCCGCGCATGTACGCGAGCGGGGCGATCTCGATCGTGCGCTCGGCGATGCCGCGCCGGACCCGCGCCGGAGGCATCATGTCCTCCAGGGCGTCGTAGAGCGGCCGGAGGTAGGGATCGACCTTCTCCTGGAGGTCGCCGGGGAGAAAGCCGAGGTTCTCGCCGGCCTCCACTGCGGGGCGCGCCAGGATGATCCGGCGCACCCGCTTGCGGAAGAGCTCGTCGACCGCGCGGGCCACCGCCAGGTAGGTCTTGCCAGTGCCCGCGGGTCCGATGCCGATGACGATGTCGGAGTCCTCCATGGCCTGGAGGTAGGCGCGCTGACCCTCCGAGCGGGGCGAGATCGTCCGCCGCGCTCCCGGGACCGCGATCCGCAGGCGTTCGTCGTCGCTGCGGATGTCCGGCCCGTCGCGCGACTCCAGACTGGCGGCGAAGCGGGCCACGTCGGAGGCGGGAAAGGCCTTGCCGAGGCGGGCCAGCTCGATCATGTGCTCCACGACCCGCGCAGAATCGGTAACCGGCCCGATCTCGCCCGCCAGCCGCACGAAGTCCCCCCGCAGCACGACCTGCACGCCGAAGAGCGACGCCAGCTCGCGGAAGTTGGCGTCCCCGACGCCTGCGAGGATGAACTGGTCCGCGCCCTCGGCGTTCAGGTGGTGCTCGACCAGGGTGCCCGTGTTCGTCATTCTCCTCCTCCAACCGAGATGCCGAGCGCGGCCAGCTCCGCGGCCGGAACCGACACCGGCGCCCCTTCGAAGAGCGCGCGGGCCGCCGTCGTCTTCGGAAAGGCGATCACGTCGCGCAGGCTCGCGGCACCGGAGAAGCGGGCTGCGAGGCGGTCCACCCCGAGCGCGATTCCGCCGTGGGGGGGCGCGCCGGAGCGCAGCGCTTCGAGCAGGAAGCCGAACTTGGTCTCGATCTCGTCCGGGTCGAGGCCAAGGAGGGCCAGGATCCGGGTCTGGAGGGCCGCATCGTGGGGGCGGATGCTCCCCGAGCCGAGTTCGGTCCCGTTGTAGACGAGGTCGTAGGCGAGGCCGCGCACCGAGAGCGGGTCGGATTCGAGGAGGTGCGCGTCGCGGGGGTCGGGCTGCACGAAGGGGTGGTGGTTCGCTGCCAGCGTCCCGCCGCCGCCGTCCTCGTAGAGGGGGAAGCCGGTCACCCAGAGCCAGGCGTGCTCCGTGACGCGGGGGAGGTCCAGCGCGGCGATCGAGGCCGTGCGGGCGGCGTCCAGCGCGGGGGAGGTCATGCGGTCGGGGCCGGCGGCCGCGAGGAGGAGGTCGCCGGGGGCGAGGCCGAGGAGTGCGCGGGTGTCGTCCCGGAAGAACCGGCCGAGCGGACCCGTGGCGCGATCTTCCTGGACCTTGGCCCAGAGGAGGCCCGGGGCGCCCGCCGCCTTGGCAGCCTGCTCGATCGCGTCGATCTGTCGCCGGGTGAGGCGGGCGCCGCCCTCCAGGCGGAGGCCGCGGACGCGGCCGCCCCGGGCCACGGCGCCGCGCAGGATTCGGAAGTCGAGCGCCCCCAGGACCTCGCTGAAGTCGTGGATTTCGAGGCCGTACCGGAGGTCGGGCCGGTCGGAGCCGAAGCGGTCCATGGCGTCATGGTAGGTGAGCCGCTCGAAGGGGGTGGGCGCCTCGATCCCGGCGACCTCCGCCACCCTCGCCATCAGCCCCTCGCACCAGGCGTAGATGTCCTCCGGCTGGACGAACGACGCTTCGACGTCGATCTGGGTGAACTCCGGCTGGCGGTCGGCGCGCAGGTCCTCGTCACGGAAGCAGCGCGCGATCTGCACGTAGCGGTCGAAGCCGGCGATCATCAGCAGCTGCTTGTAGATCTGCGGGCTCTGCGGCAGCGCGAAGAACTCGCCCGGGTGGACGCGGCTCGGCACAAGGAAGTCCCGTGCCCCCTCCGGCGTGGGCTTGGTCAGGATCGGCGTCTCGATTTCGTAGAAGCCCTGGGAATGGAAGTAGTTGCGCACCGCCAGCACCAGCCGGTGGCGAAGCTCCAGCCTCGCCTGCAACTCGCGTCGGCGGAGGTCCAGCACCCGGTGACGCAGCCTCAGCTTCTCGGACGGCAGCTCGTCTTCGGGGGCCCGGTAGACCGGAATCGCGGGCGTGCGCGCCTTGTTGAGGACCTCCAGCTCCGCCACCTGCACCTCCACATCGCCGGTGGCCATGTCCGGGTTGCGGGCATCCTCCGGCCGGGGCGTCACCACCCCGCGGATCGCGACCACGTCCTCCACCCCCACCCCCCGCACGGCCTCCATCGCCGCCCCCGTCGACCAGTCCGGCCCCGCCGACGCCTGCAGCACCCCCGAGCGGTCGCGCACGTCGAGAAACACAAGCCCGCCCAGGTCCCGGCGGCGGTGCACCCATCCCGCGATCCGCACCTCGTCACCGGCCATATCCAGATCCACCGTGCCCACGCCCGCGCTGCGCATCGTGGTTGCGGTGGTCCCGCGGCCCGCCGGAAAAACCGTCTCACCGTTCACGCGGCGATGCCCCCGCGCCCGGCCGCCACGCCCATCCGACTGCACTGTAATGTCTGCTTTACTTAATGTCATGTTCTCTTTACTGGTCTCGTCCTCAAGGCTCCCCGGTGAGCCGCGCGGTGAACTCCGCCACGGCTGGTTGGCGGCGGCGCCGGACGAATACTCGCGGTAAACTTAACAGTCCATGGTCAAATCCGCGCGCGCCCCCAAGGAGCGGTGCGACGCCCGGCCGGAGCGGTGCGATGCCCGGCCGCCGCGGTTGCTTGATCCGAATACCGGCAAACCGCCAGCCCCCCGTGACTTCCGTGAGCCCCAAACCCGCATCCGACCCCGCCCGCCCCGGCACCGAGCGCCCGAACCTCCTCGGGATGACCCCCGGGGAGCTCGGCGAGGCCCTCGACAGCCACTTCCTGGGGCGCGGCCAGCCCGCCTACCGCGCCCGCCAGACCGCCCGCTGGGTGCACGCGGGCGACGCCCGCTCGATCGCGGCGATGACCGACCTGCCCCTGGCGGAACGCAACGCGCTCGAGCGTTCCTTCCGCCTCGAGGAGCCCGAACTCGACACGGTCTCGGTCTCGACCGACGGGACCGCGAAGCACCTGTGGAGGCTGCGCGGCGGCGAGGTCGTCGAGAGCGTGCTCATCCCGGCGCCGGGCCGCCTCACCCTTTGCATCTCGTCTCAGGCCGGCTGCGCCCTCGCCTGCCGATTCTGCGCCACCGGATGGTCGGGCTTCGGGCGGCAGCTCTCGGCCGCGGAGATCGCCGGCCAGTACCGGGCCTCCGCGCGCTGGGCCGGCGAGCACGGCATGGGGAGCGTCTCCAACGTGGTGTTCATGGGGATGGGCGAACCCCTGGCGAACCGCAAGGCGGTCTTCCCCGCCCTCACGATCCTGAACAGCGGCTACGGCCTCGGTGCGCGGCGCATCACCGTGTCGACCGTGGGCGTCATCCCCGGAATCGAAGCCCTCGCCGAGCGGCGCGAGCAGTTCCGTCTCGCCCTCTCCCTGCACGCGCCCGTCTCGGAGCTGCGCCGCGAGCTCATCCCGCTGGAGAAGCGCTACCCGCTGGACCAGCTGATCAACACGCTCGAGGCATTCAACCGGAGCGGCGGCCGCCGCATCACCTTCGAATACACGATGATTCGCGGGGTCAACGACGACCTCGCCCTGCTGCCCCCGCTGACCGGCCTGGCCAGGCGGGTGCAGGCCTTCGTCAACCTCATCCCCTTCAACCCCATTCCCTACGTGGACTGGAGGCCCAGCCACCGGAACCGGGTCCAGGCCTACCGGCAGGGGCTGGAGGAGGCGGGCGTGCCCGTGGCCGTGCGCGAACCGAGGGGACGCGACATCGATGCCGCGTGCGGGCAGCTGCGCGCCGCGCGCTATCCGGGCCGCCGGTCAGCGCACCCGGTCGAAGATGCGTCCCCAGCGGACCTCCCGCAGCCAGGGGAAGGGCCGCAGTGAGTCGCGGTTGTACGAGAAGTAGATCGCCATCACCCGCCCCTCGAACCGCCATCGCTCGATGAGCCCCCAGACGCGCGCGTCCAGGCTGGTGTCGCGGTTGTCGCCCAGCATGAAGTAGCGGCCGGGCGGAATCACGAGGGGACCCCAGTTGTCGCGGGTCGGCCAGTAGTCGTCCCTGGGTCCTCCGAGCAGGACCTGCTGCTGCCACATCATCCCGGCGTCCGCGCCGTCCGGGGTGCTGGTCAGCACGACGTAGGGCTCGTCCTGCGGTTCGCCGTTCCGGAAGAGGACCTTGTCCCGCATCTCGAGGGTGTCGCCGGGCATGCCGATGAGGCGCTTGACGAGGATCAGCGTGTCGTCGTGGGGCGGGTCGAAGACCAGCACATCGCCCCGGCGGGGTTCGGAGTAGCCGGGGATGCGAATGTCGGTGAAGGGGACCTCCGAGCCCATGGCCGCCCGGTTGACCAGCAGGAAGTCGCCGACCAGAAGCGTCCGCTCCATGGAGCCGGAGTCGATGACGAAGGTCTGGATCAGGAAGAAACGGACGATCACCAAGATCACCACGACCTGCACGATCATTTTGAGGGTTTCGCGGAAGCCGCCGCGCGCGCTCTCCCCCTTCCTTCCCTTTCCGTTCCCGTCGTCGCCCTTGCCACCGGCAGCCGACTTCGCCTTCTGCGTCCCCCGCGACTTCGCCGATGCGGGCTTGCTCTTCGCTGCGCGCTTTCTCGCCATCGCCTATTGATTCTCCGAAGCGTCCGTCGTCCGTCCCCCCGTCATCCGCCGCAGCCAGCCCAGCAGGCCCTCCTCGTCCGGCTCTTCGACGGACTTCTCGACGGGCGCCTCCCAGTCAGACCCCAACCGTACGGTCACGTCCACGAACAGATTCGCGTCCGGCTCGCTGACCACCGCACGGACGCCGAGCGCGTCGGCAACCGCCGCGGCCTTCTGCAGACTCCCAGCGCGGTCGATTACGGTGGTCGAATCCTGGTCGAAGCTCGACGCGTTGCCAACGCTCACGACGTCGAAACCGGCCTCGCGGAGATGGTCGGTGGCGACTCGGGCCATCCCGTCGACTCCGCCCGCGTTCAGCACATCCACCGTGACGCGCTCCGCCCCTCTTGACAGAAGCGCCTGCCCCGCCGGCGCGGTGTCGTCCGGGACCCACTGCCCGATGGCCGAAAGGGCCAGGACCACCACACCGCCGCCCACCACCACAAAGAGCGCTGCCTTGAGAGTGCGCTGCATCAGGACCCGTTGACGAGAGAATTCCAGAACCTGAGGGTTCGCGGATGCACGGACTGCCGTGCCCGTAAAAGGTAATCAATCCGGTGATGCAGGATTTCGGCGAGCACGTCGTCGGGTGCCGAGGGGAAGCGGGCGCGCAACTCCCTTCGCCACTCGCGGCGGCCGCGGCGGCCCGGTTCGAGGGCGTCCGCAGCACACAGCGCCTTCCCCAGCAGGCCGAACTTCGGCGAGCCCAGCGTATGCCAGCGGATGGCGTGGAGGAGCTCGCGGTCGCGGACGCCATCACGCCGCAGGTGACCGGCGGCGGCCGGTCCGTGGTATGCGTTGGGTGGCAGACGCCTGAACCGGGGCGGGAGCGTGGCCGCCAACCGCTTCGGTGGGGCGTCGCGCAGCGCGTCGTGGAGGTGCCCGGCGGCGCGCCATCGGGTGATCCAGGCCTTCCGCAGCCGCAGTTCGATGCCCCATCGTTCGAGGAGGCGGGCGACGCGGGCCATGTGCGCACGCCGCTCGCTGCCGGCCACCGCCCAGCCGGGGAGGTCGCCGGTGGCGGCGGCGGCAACGAGGGGGTGCGGGCGCCGGCGGGCCGGTGTTTCGGTCACGGGTGTGGGCGCGAGCGGGGTTGAGCGGGCGTGACTTGTATGGTCGACATTACATTTGGTAAAGTGCGCTTTACATCGAAGTCGGTTGAACAGCGTGGCCCGGAGGGGACGTGATGAACTGGTCGGCTGTGGTAACGGTAGTGCGGGAGCGGGGTGGGTTCCAGGCGGGGCAGGGCGGGTGGCGGTGACGCCGGGCGGTCCGGGCCCGGAGCGGGGCGCGTGATCTGGGATCCGTGCCTGGCGCGGGCGGTGGCGGCGGAGCTGCGGGCGCGGCTGCAGGGGGCCAGGGCCAGAGCCGTGCGCCTGCGCCGGGAAGCCAGGGTGGTGCTGGTCCACTTCCGGGACGCGACGGTGGAGGTGGACCTGTCGCCCCGCCGCGGGACGGTGGTGGTGGGGCTGCCGACGGAGCCGGGCGAGGGGGCCGAGCCGCTGCCTGCCGTGCTTGCGGGGGTGGAGGCCGTGCGGGATGAGCGCGTGATCGTGATGCGCTTCCGGCGCGTGCGGGGAAGGAAGCCGAACCCGGGGCTGATCCTCGAACTGGCCACGAACCGCTGGAACGCGATCCTCGCCGAAGGGCCCGAACTGCGCGTCCGCAAACGGCTGCGCATCGTCCGGTCGCGGCCGCTGCCGGTGGGGCAGCCCTGGGCCGCACCGGGGGACGGGCGGGCGGCGGGCACCAGAGAGATCGTGGATCTCGAAAGGTGGAGGGAGCTGATGGTTGCTTCGGCGGCCGGCCCGAGGGCCGTTCTCCTGCCCCGGATCGCGTATCTCTCGGGATTGAATGTGGGACATGTGCTCGGCACTCTGGGGCCAGGCGAACCGCCGGGTTCGGGCGGTGCCGCAGGATCGGAGGCGGCAACCGGTCCAGAGGCTACCGCGGGATCGGAGGCTGTCGCCGATTCGGGGGCTGCCGCGGGATCGGAGGCTGCCGCGGACCCGGACGTCCCCCCGGACCCGGAGGCAGGCTTTCGCCGCTGGCGGGCGATGGTGGAGATGACCGGCGTCCATCCCCATCTCCTTCGTCTTGCTTCGGGTCTGCAACCCTACCCCTGGCCACTGGACGGGGCCGACGCGGAGCCTGTGGGCAGCCTCCTCGAGGGGATGCAACGGGTTCGTGAGGCGTCAGGGGCTGATTCCACTTCGGTCGGCAGCCAGGTGGCGAAGCGGATGACTGCCGAGGCCCGGCGTCTCACGCGCAAGCTGAAGCACCTGCGCCGGCAAATGGAGAAGACGGAGCAGGCAGGCGAGCTGCGTGAGGACGGTGCTCTGATCCTGTCCTCCCTGCACCTGATTGAACCCGGGACGGCGGAGGTGACGCTCGCCGGTTTCGACGGCGTGACGCGCACCCTCCGGCTGGATCCCCTCCAGCGCCCGCAGGACCACGCGAACGCCCTGTTCCGCCGGGCCGCCCGCCTGGACCGCGCCGCGGCCGAGCTGCCGGGCCGCATCGAGGCCACGGAGCAGGCCCTGGCCGACCTCACCGCCCTGCGAACGCGCCACGCCCGCGGCGAACTCACCGCGAAGGAGGCCGAATCGCTCCTGCCCCCGCCCCGCGCGGAGGGAACACGGTCATCCCGGCCAGGGGACGCGCCCGCCCCCCTGCCCTACCGCGTCTTCACCAGCTCGGGAGGACTTCAGATCCGGGTCGGCCGCGGCGCCCGCCACAACGACGACCTCACCTTCCACCATTCCCGCCCGGCCGACATCTGGCTGCATGCCCGGCACGCTGCCGGCGCCCACGTGATTCTGCGCTGGGCTGGCCCCGAGCGCCCTCCGGCCAGGGATCTGGAAGAGGCCGCCATCCTCGCAGCGACCTACTCCGGGGCTCGCGGCTCCGCCCACGTCCCGGTCGACTGGACCCGGCGCAAGTGGGTCCGGAAGCCGAAGGGCGCAGCGCCCGGCGCCGTGATTCCGGACAGGGTGCAGACGCTGTTCGTGGCGCCCGACGCGTCGATTGGAGAGCGGTTGGGGGGTTGAGGGCGATTGCTTGGCCGGGCCACTCCGGGGCATGGTCTCCCGGCCCGCTACTTCATTTCAATGCATCGCCGACCCTATCGCCGCAAGCGACAGCGCGAATCAACTCGTTCCGACTGCCGATCACCACTCGATACTCGCTCCGGGTCAGCAACAGGGATACGTGCCGCTGCATCGAACCGTAACCCAGGACCGGGCGCAGGCTGGCTCCGTCACCGCCGACTGCTGACATCAGCTTGCGGGCGACATCGGCTCCGCACTGGATCTGCTCGTGAATCGCCTCCAGATCGCGGGCCTTGACCGTGCCGCTCTTGAGCTCAATCGGGACCGCCCAGCGCCGAGGGCGGCGTTGCGCGCTCTTCCCGGACTCGAAGAAAAGAACAAAGTCACACCGCTTCCGGTCGGACGGTGCCAGCGCGTCGCAACCGTCTACGCGAGTGAGTACGCGCCTCCCAAGGCTCGCGAGCGGCAGCTTCAGGTGACACCCACGATCCTGGCACGCGTCCGCCAGACAGTCGCGGCAGCACGACTCGAGTCGGCTCGGATTCCCTCTGTCCAGCTCGCCAGCGATCAGTCCTCCTGAAGCCGGCTATCAATCGTCGCCCAGTCGTCGTACAGCGCCCGGGAGACATCGGGAAAGCCTGCGTCGTACATGCCGCTCTCGGAATCGAGTGGGATCTCGGTGGTCTTGCTGCCAGGATCGCCGGGCTCGAAGAGCCAGGCGCCGACGCTTGCACTGTGCAGCACCGCGCCTTCGGCAAGATCGTCTGGTCGTCGGTCGGACAGTTCCGATGCTCGAACGATGTTAGCCAGCGCCGACAGGATCCACTCGCTGTGCGTTGTCATCAGCACGCGAACGCCAGCCGCGACGATTCGGGCGATCGCCTTCATGAAGCTGACCTGCATGGCCGGATGCATGTGCGCCTCCGGCTCCTCGATGATGATGGTTGAACCCGGCGTTGCGTAGTGACGGAGATAGAGCACCAGCGGGATCATCTGGGTCGTCAGAGACGATGCCTGGCTCAATGGCAGGTCCCGGTCCCAACCCACAGGCCGGAAGGCGATCACGGGCGAGGCGGTCTTGGCCGGACCCTCCGCTTGCACCGAGCCGCGGAGGATCTTCTCCTCAAACAGCAGGGCAAGGGGCTCGCCGACTCGCGATCCAGTGGTTCGCCGAGGAAGATCCACGAACATGTCTCTAAGGAATTCACGCATGGCGCCGGGAACGGGACCGCGGTTGCGAGGCCCGTTGTCACCCATGCGATCGATTGCCGAGCCGAGGATCGCGGCCTGGGCCTCGATAGCTCCCGAGCGGCCTGCGGGCAGGTACCAGGCCGGACGCGACGCCGACCCCACGGTGCCGGGCTGTACCAGGCTGAGCAGGGTGATCAGCAGCCCGCTGTGACTTACCGAGAACTCGTCGTCGTCACCGGCGGGCGAAAACAAGAGGCCGGCGCCCCGGCCGGTTCGGCGGAACATTTCCCCCTTGTTCAGCCACAGTGTCGCGTCGTGAGGGATCACCGCTTCACAGTAAAGCTTGTCGTCTGCGATCTTGAAGACGTACTGAAACGACTCGGAAGAGCCCGCCGCCCCGGCAGGCTCGTAGCTCAGCGTGAATCGGCAGTCACCGGCCTCTCGCAGGATCAGGTCGACCATCGACTCAGCGCCGAACACGTCCAGCAGAATACCCGATGTGTCAGCACCGACATCCGGTACCTCAAGAGCCAACCGGGTCAGGGTGGCAACTTCCTTGTCCAGGGCGGAAGAGTCCACACGCTCTGCGACGGGGTTCAGGACGAATTCCTCCAGACGCCGTACCACGCCGGGCAGATCACCCATGCCACGTGCCGCTCGGTTGAAGTCGGACAGCCGGTAGGACCGCGTACGAGCGACCGATTGCCGCGCAAAATAGGCATGTAGCGCGTAGACCAGCTTGGCAATGCAGGACTTCCCCACGTTGCTGGGTCCCGCGAACACCGTCAACGGGCGCAGTTCCAACTCCGCATTCGAAACGGGTCCGAAGTTCGTGACCTCTAGCCGATAAGGTCCGGTGCCGTTAGGCGACTTGAGGTTCATGCGCCAAAGCTGGCCGTCCGGCCGCGGGTCGGCAAGCCAGCGGTTCCTGGACGAAGGCGGCGGGCGAGGCGCCGGGCTGGCAGGTTGCAGGTGGCGCGAATCACGGCAAGAAATCACGTAAGTTCAACAAGGACTGCACGATCTGCCGTTCTTGCCGATCGACCACACGTGACTCCATCGTGTCAGGATAGCCGGAAACACTGAGACGATTGGCGGGAATCCCGAGCATCGTCACCCCGTCTCAAGTCCGTCGTCAGGCTCCGCCTCCAGCCATCGTCCCTCGCGGCACCAATTTGGCGAGCCACACGCGGCAATTCTCAGGTTGGGTACACTCGCATCAATGCCGCAATTGGCGACCGCCAACACGTCAACAGAGGCCGGGAGTTCTGGCGCGCATCCAGCGATCATGCTCCCGTCGCGATCATGATACTCGGCGGCTTCAGCGTTGGTCAGCAGCAGATTCACCGCGAGAACATTCGGATGATGATCGCCGAGGCGGTTGCTCTCCCCCTTGCTCGAAACCGCTCCCTTGAGCATTGCGGTGACGTGCTGTTCCGGAGATCCCCACTGCCCCAGCGGACGCCTCCTCCTGTCGACCGTGTCGTCCGACTCGTTCGAGTCCCACTCCTCCTCGGCCACCTCGACCGAGAAATGGTCCTCGTACACGATGGTAACGCACTTCGCACTCGCTTCCTCGCGGCGAGATGCATCGCAATATGGTTCGAGCTTTTCGTCTAGGAACTGGGCAAGCTGGGCGGCTTCGGGCAAGGACATCCGCGAAAAGAGCGGATAATCGTCCTGAACGCTCAGGCCAAGGATCTTCGAGAGACACTCCTGGAGGAACTGCAACACGAAATACGACTTCCGAGGAACATGGCACTCCACATGCCATCGTTCCCCGTCCACATCGACGGATAGATCAGGCCCGCCACCCGGTCCGGCCCACGTCACGTTCCGCCCGACCGCGCGTAGCTTCGCAGCCACCTGCAACTGCCAGAGGAGCGACCAATAGGTGGGGTACTCCCCGTTAGTGAGCACCGAGTCCTCGTTCTCCCAGTTCGGGAGTTCCGCCGCACTGGCGAGCTGATGGTCTAGATTGGCAAGGCATCCCTCACTCTCCTCGCTCCAAGTCCCTAGCCGCCATGCCATGTAGTGACAATAGTACGGCGGGCTCTCCTCAGTCGCGCGGAGCACCTCCATCGAGAACGCCTCTCGAATTGCCGGGTACCGCCCAAGCCGCTCGTTGACCCGCTCCCAATCGATCAGCTTGTGGACGAAGTGCTTCGTCGGACTCTCGTTGCATGACCCGCGGCTCATCTCGGCTCCGCGAACTGCGCGAGCCACGGTCACCGCCTCGGTTTGTCGTTGCAGGCCTCGGCGTTCACCTCGAGGTAGTCGTCGAGGAAGAAGCCAATGAAGGCCTCGATGTTGGCCAGTTCGTTTTCCCGGGTGGGACGATCTCCGACATCCACGCGCCATGTGGTGGCGTAGTGTTCCTTCTCCGAAATGGGATCCCTGAGCCATTTCTGAAACGACATCGATATGTCCCTTCGGCCACTGGGCTGCGTTAGGACGGATACCTCCATGCGCGGGAGAATCGTGGCTTCATCGGGGTCGTCAGAAAGGCCCCACGCAAAGACATCGTCAGTTGCGAGGTCGTGCTCGTCGAGCCTAGTTCGGATGACGTGTTTCACATCTGCCGGAAGATCCAAGGTGGTCCACTCTCCCCGTACCTCCGCGAGATGCTGCCCAGAGATTCTGATTGGGGCGCAACCGGTAAACCACTTGAAGGCGCGCTCCTCCCCGAACTGGCCGGAAAGAGGGGCGGGGAGAACAACGACGAGGACCAGACCTGCAACGAAGGCGACCGGGCGGAACCAGCGTAGCCTTCCCCATGCACGCATGTTCACCTCGGGCCATCCAAGACTGGCTACGGTGCCGGTTCGCACGATTTCCATAACGGTCGGCGTCCCTCCTCGACGGATCACCCGATCAATCAGGATTCGGATTGGTTGGTTGCCCGGTCGCGGACACGGTAGCGGAACTCCCGAATCGCAAAGACGACAGCCAGAACGAAGCTACCCAGGCCTACGGACACCCCCGTTACGACCATCAGCCAATAGAGCACTAGCATGACGCCGCCCGACGGGGGATCGAGGTTCGCATCCCCGAACTCCGTCAATACGGCCGCCACGATCATGTACACCCAGATCGCCCGCCACCAGAACCACCACTTCCGGGGCGGGTCTTCGACTCCCGCCTTCCCCATCAGCCACCGGCCAAACCCACCCCACGCCAGAAACGAGAAAACCAAGATGACGCCGATGAAGACGATGAGAAATACCACCTCTCCAGATGTCATCGCCATCAGCCGATCTCTGCCTGATCATGGCTTCGCTTGGACGCCTCCAAGCAGTTCCCGAGGGTGCCTCCCGGCGCGAATCTTGTGGTCGTGCCATTCGCCGCATGATGGAGACGCCGCAATGTTCTTCTCGCGACGCGCACGGATGGACCGGAGACCCGGGGCAGAGCCATTCACTCCCTCCTGAGGTGTCGGGTGGCAAACCCGTTCACGAGTGCCGCACTTGAACTTAGCGACCGCACAGCGTGGAGTGCCACCGCAACGGTTTCCCGAACCGGTGGCTCGGGTCGCGTCATTGGATCTTGCCCCTACCAACGAGGGGCAGAGAGGAAACGCTGCGGTGTCAACGCTCGAACCCTCTCCCGCCACGCTCGGGGCCTCGGGGCCGGGGCGGCCGGATCGGGATGTGGGGCGTGCTCCGCCCGCGCTCCCCGATCTCTCGCCATGCCCGCTCGATGTCGGTCTGCGGTTCGCGCCGCTCCGCGGTCCGCAGGCCCTTTCGGTAGGCGTCCCTAACCCTCCGCTCGATCTCTCGGGCGCTGTCGGCGTGTTCCTTGCCCAGCGCGGCCCGCTCGCCCTTGTGGTAGCGGTCAAGATCCTCGCGCCAGCCGTCGACCAGGTCCTCCCGCCCCCGGATCGCCCCGACCAGCTCCCGCAACGAGCGCTCGGTCCTCCAGATCCGGAATCGGCCGCGCAGGGTGCGGCTCTCCCGGTCAAGCCTCTGCCGCATGTCCTCCTGCCGCTTGTGCAGTTCGGCCCATTCCTTCCGTGCCCGGCTCTCCAGCCGCCAGAACCCCAGCCAGCGCCGGTCCTCCACCTGCTCCCAAAGCCGCGCCTCGGCGCGCCGCCAGTATTCCATGTCGACCCGCTCCCGGTCGTCCGGTGCCTTCGTCCGCCGCGCCCGCCCCGGCTGCATGCCCTCGCGGCGAAAGCGCGCCCAGTGAAGCGGCCGCTCCCACGGGTGACGAACCACCTCCTCACCCGCCCGCCGCCGCGCGTTGTTCTTGACCCGCTCCTCGCACCGGATCCGGCCCTGTTCCCGCTCGTAGCCCTCGGCCCACCGCGACAGCCGGAGCTTGCTGTTGCCCAGCTTCGCCGCCTTTCCGGTCTCGGGATCGACCCGGTTGGCGATGACGTGGACGTGGGGATGGCGGGTGTCGTCATGGGCGACGATCAGCGCCTCGTGGCCGTCCAGCCCCAGCGCTTCGAGGCTCCCGTCCACCGCCCGGCTCATCTCCTGCCTGTCGGGCGTCTCGTCCTGCGCCCAACTGAGCGAGTAGTGCAGGACCGGCTTCGCCAGCTTCCGGCCCCCGCGCGCGCCGCCCGCCAGCCGCTTGAGGTCGGGGGCCGCCTTCGCCGTCGCGGCCATCAGCCGCGCGGCCCGCTCCACCCGGATCGTCGCAAGGTTCCGGGTGTCGGTCCACCCGACCCGCTCCGAGGTCTCCGGACGGCGGTCGTCCGGGTCCGGGGCATCATGCAGGCAGTACGCCGCGACTCCAGCGAACGAGCGCCCCAGTCCGTTGATCTTCGGGATCACCGGTCCAGCGCCTCACCGGTCAAGAGACCAGCCGCGAGTTCGCCCACCCGCTCCACCGCCTCCAGCGTCCCGGCCGGTGCCAAGGCCCCGGAGTTCAGGGCACGGGCGATCTGGTTGAGGTTGACCCCGATCCGGTGGAGTTCGACCCGCTCCCTGGCGCCGAGACGGTGAACGGCCGCCTCGCGGACCGGCTGCCCCAGCGCCCTGCGGCGCATGTAGGCACCCGTCGTCATGCGGGCCGCTCCGGCCCGCTCGGCGATCTCCGCGGCTTCCACGGTCGTGACGCGCACGCCGATCGTGCGGCTCCTGCGTTCGGCCTCGGGCTTCCGGGGACGGGCCATGTTGGGCGGCCTCCTTGTGGCGCGCGGAATGTCGTTGCGGGGGTCCGGGGGCATCCCCCGGCCAGAGGTTTTCGTGCAGCGAAAACATCTATGGACGCCCCCGTGACGCCAGCGTTCTGGAGAACGGGTTCGAGGGTGCGGTCAGGTGCTGTCATCTATCCGGCCTGTTCGTGCGGCATG
>JAJEBR010000011.1 GCA_022822445.1 Gemmatimonadota bacterium
GGGGCAGGGCCGGGCCGCTGGGGGGCAGGGCCGGGCCGTTGGGGGGCAGGGACAGGGGGCCGTTGGGGGGCAGGGCCGGGCCGCTGGGGGGCAGGGACAGGCCGCTGGGGGGCAGGGACAGGCCGCTGGGGGGCAGGGACAGGCCGCTGGGGGGCAGGGCCGGGCCGTTGGGGGGCAGGGACAGGCCGCTGGGGGGCAGGGCCGGGCCGGTGGGGGGCAGGGACAGGCCGCTGGGGGGCAGGGACAGGCCGCAGCCGGTCGCGTCCCGTCCGGGAGAGGGGCGGGCGTGAGGGGCCGGGGGAAGGACGCAGCCGTGAGGGGGTGGGCCGCCGCCGCGTTTGCCGCCGGGGCCGGGATGACCGTGATGGTGGCCGTGGGGGCGGTGGGGGGGGTGGGGGACCGCGCAACGGAAAACGGTGCGCGCGTGGCGGCTGCACTGTATGAGGTGCAAGGGGTTACGGACTCGGATGTTGCGCGGCTCCTCGACGGGCGGGTCGAGATGGTGCCCGTGCGGGAGGATCCCGCGGCGCCCGGGGATCGGATTCGGCGGGAAGAGGTTGCGGGTCCGGGAGCTTACG
Organism: Gemmatimonadota bacterium; assembly: GCA_022822445.1. Taxonomy (GTDB): domain Bacteria; phylum Gemmatimonadota; class Gemmatimonadetes; order Longimicrobiales; family Gaopeijiaceae; genus Bin94. Next base: position 579 of record JAJEBR010000011.1, read on the forward strand.
CCTACGAGGCCGGCTCGCTGGAGCCGTCGGCCTGGATCTCGGTCACCCCAGACAATCGAGGCCGGGGCTGGCCGTGGATCCCCACCATCCTCGCCCTGCCGGGTCTGCTGCTCATCTCCGCCTGGGCCCTCGCCCGGCACCCCTCCCCCCCGCCCCCCCGCTACCCGGCCACCATCGCGCTCCTATCGGCCACCCTCCTCGCCCTGGTCGCAGCCACCGCGCGGCAGTGGTCGCACGCCGAGCTGGAGGACCTCGGCGCCGCCCACCTCGCCCGCGGCCTCCGCGCCGCCGAGATCGCACTTGCCGCCGGCGCCGACCCGGGCAGCGCCGCCCGCGCCGCCGGGCTCCCCTGGGCCACCGTCACCTCGCTCGACACCCCCGACCAGCTCTGGACGATGCCCCGCGAGGTCGGCGCGGCCATCGCGTCCACCCCCGGCCTCCGCACCGCCCCCACCTACACCGTCGAGGCCGGCGGCGCCACCTACTACGGGGGCAGCATCGCCCTGGCACCCCCAACCACCCCCGGGCCACCGACCCCGGACGGCCCCGCATCCGCCCCCGACACCCTCCACCTGGTCTTCCTCGGCTACGAGGAGACCGCCTCCCCCACCGTCCCGCTCGCCGCCTCCGCACTCGCTTCAGCCCTGCTAGTCTCCCTCGTCCTCTTCCTCCTCCCCCTCTCCGCCCGCCCCCGCTCGCTGCGCCGGACCCTCGCCGCCTGGGGATTCCTCGCACCGGCGGCGTTCCTCCTCATCGTCTTCACCTTCGGCCCGCTGCTCTTCTCGCTGTGGATCTCCCTGCATGAGTGGCACCTCGTCGACCCGGCGCACCCCTTCACCGGGCTCGCCAACTACCGCGACCTCCTCGCCGACGGCTCCTGGTGGTCGGCGATCCGCAACACCGCGGTCTTCACCCTGCACGTCCCGCTGGCCATGGCCGTCGCGCTCGCGCTGGCGCTCCTCACCCGCGGATCCCGGCGCGCCGTCCGCTGGGCCCGGCTCGCCCTCTTCCTGCCGGGCATCACCAGCGTGGTGGCCATCGCGGTGGTCTGGAAGTGGCTGCTGAACGACGGCTACGGCCTGGTGAATCGCGCGCTCGAAGGCGTCGGGCTGGATTCCGTGCCGTGGCTGACCTCGCCGGACACCGCGCTCGCCAGCCTGATGATGATCAGCGCGTGGATGGTCGTCGGCTACCAGATGGTCGTCTTCCAGGCGGGGCTGGCGGCGATCCCGCGCGACTGGTACGACGCCGCCCGCGTCGACGGCGCGGGCCCGCTGCAGCGCTTCCGCCACATCACCCTGCCCGGCCTCCGCCACACCCTCTTCTTCGTGCTGGTCACTTCGGTGATCGGGTCCTTCCAGGTCTTCGGCCTCGTCTACGTCATGACCGAGGGCGGGCCGCTGGGCGCGACCGACGTGGCCGTCTACCACATCTACCGGGAGGCGTGGGAATTCCTGCGCTTCGGCAACGCCGCCGCGATGAGCTGGATCCTCTTTGCGGTCGTATTCGCCGCCACCTGGCTCCACTTCAGGTTCCTGGAGGGGAAGAGCGCTCATGCCTGACCCGAGAGCGGGCATGAAGACCCCCGCCCGCATCGGCCTGCTCGTTGCGGCGTGCCTCATCATGGCCGCGCCCTTCCTCTGGATGGCCACCACCAGCCTGATGAGCCAGCTGGAGGTCTTCTCCTCCGGCCGTCTCCTTCCGGAGAACCCGCTGTGGTCCAACTACCCGGACGCCCTCACCGCCCAGCCCTTCGCGCGCTACTTCCTGAACTCCCTGGTGTTCGCGGCCGCGGTGGTCGCCGGCCAGGTCGCGACCGCCACCACCGCCGGCTACGCCTTCGCGCGCCTCGACTTCCCCGGACGCGACCGCCTCTTCATGCTCTTCCTCGCCACCATGATGGTGCCGGCCGTCATCATTCTCATCCCCCGCTTCCTCATGATCGACGCGCTCGGCTGGATCGACAGCTACCAGGGGCTCATCTCCACCGAACTCGTCTCCGTCTGGGGCATCTTTCTCATGCGCCAGTACTTTCGCACGCTCCCGCACGAGCTGGAGGACGCAGCCCGGGTGGACGGTGCGGGCCCCTTGCGAATCTTCTGGAGCGTCGGCCTGCCGCTGGCGAAGCCCGCCGTCGCCACCCTCGCCCTCTTCGCCTTCATCGACGCCTGGAAGAACTTCCTCTGGCCGCTGCTGGTCACCCGTTCCATGGAGATGCGGGTCGTCGAGGTCGGGATCGCCGCCTTCCACTCCACCTACGAGATCAACTGGCCGTATCAGATGGCGGCCGGCGTTGTGGCGGTGCTCCCGATCGCGCTCCTCTTCCTCTTCACCCAGCGGTACTTCGTGCGCGGGATCCAGCTGGAGGGGATCCGGTAGGCGCCAGGGGGGTATCATCCGCAGGGCTGTGCGCAGGCGTCCATCGGGCTTCCCGGATGGTCCGGATCCGGTTGCACCACCGCGCGCGGGCTCTCTACACTTCACCCATGACCAGTCGTCCTGTCACCCCGGCGTTGCTCGCGGCGCTGCTCTTGTCTGCCCTGGGTTTCGGCCCGCCCGGATCGGCCACCGCCCAGGAAGTCGATTGGAAGAGCAACCTGCGGAACCCCAGCCGCGCCGTCCTGAACTTCCACTACAACCGCGACTTCAGCAGCCTGATCACCGCCAGCGTCTACTGCCTGGCGGACAAGGGCGATATCTGTTTCGGAGGCGACTACGAGGACAGGGATTGCGTCCGTGCGGTCCCCTGCCGCGCGCCGGCCCAGATGTACCAGTTCATGGACGAACTGGAACGGGGCGCGAGGCGCCGTCCGGCCGACCCCCATATGGTCGCCCAGGCGGTGTACGGGCTGGCCAGACTCGGCGATCCGGACCGCGCGCTCGAAGTCGCCCAAGTGTGCGATGGGGTCCGCTGGTGGTGCGATCTGGTCCTCGGAATGGCCCATCACCGTGCGGAAAACCCGCTTGACGCCGAAGGCCACTACCAGATCGGACTGCTGGGGGCCGACCCGGAGCTGGCCTGCAGGCTGACTGACATCAGCCATCTGCTGGACGGCCGGGACGAGGAAACCTACGGGCAGCTGGCCTGCCCCGGGCCCGAGCGCACCGAATTCGAGGAGCGCTTCTGGTGGCTCTCGGACCCCCTCCTCACGGCGCCCGGCAACGACCGCCGGTCCGCGCACCTGACCCGGCGGTTCGAGCTGCTGCTGCACGAGCGCCTTCGCGAAGCGGTCGATCGCGATTTCCTGCTGGGCCCCGGGGCCATCGACAGCCTCCTTCTCTACATCGACGAAGTCACCCGCAGGGGGCATCCCGACTCGTTCGATCACACCGGACGCTGGAGGAGCGAGAAGGAGGCGCGCTACCGCTTCACCCCCGCATCGCTGATCGGGGATGGCTTGCAGGCGCTTCGCTACGAACTCGAGGCGACCCGGTGGGATGAAGGCTACAGCCCCGCCGACTACAGCCCATTCTTCGCGGTGCCCGGACAGGTCGCCCGCTTCATGGACGGGGATTCGCTGGTTCTGGCGGTCTCCGCCGACCTGAGGACCGCGCGCGTCAATCCGCTGCAGATCCGCTTCGTGGCCAGCGGCGGGCCGGTGGGCTCCTTCGTGGGACAGGGGCGACCGGGAGGCGACCTGACCCCATCCTTCATGACGAGGGTCGAGGCGCTGCCGACGGTTGTCGCGATCGAGGCATTCGACGGGTACGACGGCGTGTCCCGGCTGCGCGAGGGCGTGCTGCCGCTGGAGGCGGGCCCGCTCGTACTCTCCGACCCGCTTATGGTCGATCCCCGGCTCCCCGACCTGCCCGCGACCCGCCGGGAGGCGGTGGATGCGATGCTCCCCCAGGCGTCGATCGGGTCCGCGAACGATGCGGTCGCCTACTGGGAGGTCTACGGACTGGAGGATGGGCAGCCGATGCGGGTCTCGGTCGCGATGGCGCGGGAGGGCGCGGGGGTTGTCACGCGCGTTCTGCGATCGCTCACCGGCAGGTCGGACGCGCCGGCGCCGGTGGTCACGTGGACCGAAGAAGCTGCGGGACCGACCCATCCGATGTCCCTCGCGCTGGACCTCGAAGCAGTGGAAGAAGGCAGCTACGAGCTGACGATCGAGGTGGCGGGGCCGGACGGGGCCGTGGCGACCGCGATCCGCCGCTTCCGGGTGGGCGAACGATGAGGCGCCTTCCCCACGCGGCGCCTCGCCGCTCCCGGTGCACGCGGGGACTCCTCCTCGGACCGTTCGTGCTGGCCCTGGGCACCCTCGCTCCAACCGGTGCGGCCACTCCCGCCGACGCGCAGGAAGTCCCGTGGCAGGAGCCGATGCGGAACCCGATTCGCGCCGTCGTGCAGAACCACTATCTGCGCGGACTCATCAGCAGCTCCGGGGGCTTCGACTGCCTCGGGAGAAAGGGCGACATCTGTTTCGGAGGCGATCACGAGGACTACCGCTGCCGGAGCATCGCGCCGTGCCGGACGGAAGCGGCAATGTACCAGTTCATGGATGAACTCGAACGGGCCGCAAGGCGCCGGCCCGACGACCCGCATACCATTGCGCAGGCGGTCTACGGGCTGGCGAGGCTCCGGTACACGGACCGCGCGCTGGAAGTCGCCGAAGGGTGCGAGGCGGCGCGCTGGTGGTGCGATCTGGTCCTCGGCATGGCCCATCAGCGGGCGGAGCGCCCGGTCGACGCGGAGGGCCACCTGCAGATGGGGCTGTTCGGCGCCGACCAGGAACTCGCCTGCAGGCTGACCGACATCGAGTACCTCCTGGACGGGCGAGACGGAGCCACCTGGTCGGATCTGCCCTGCCCCAGCCCGAAGCGGCGCGAATTCGAAGACCGCTTCTGGTGGCTCTCGGATCCTCTTCTCACGAGGTCCGGGAACGACCGCTGGACCGAGCACGTCACGCGCCGCTTCGAACTGCTGCTCCACGAGCACCTCTGGGAGGTCATCCGTCCCAACTACCTGTTCAGTGCCAGGGGCATCAGCCACAATCTCGTGTACATGAACACGGTTACCCGCCGCGGGCACCCCGATTCGCGGGACAACATGGGAGCCTTCAGAAGCCTGGAGGCGTCCCGCTACCGCTTTTCCCCCGCATCCCTCGTGGGAGACGGGATCCAGGCGCTCCGCTACAAGCTCGAAGCGACCCGGTGGGATGAGGGATACACCCCCCTCGACTACGGACCGGTCTTCGAGGTTCCGGGTCAGGTCGCCCGCTTCCTGGACGGGGATTCACTGGTGCTGGCGGTCTCCGCCGACCTGGACGCCGCCCCCGTCTATTCCCGCGAAAGCCGGTTCATGGCCAGCGGCGGACCAACCGGCCCCTTCGTCGGTCTCGGCCTGCCGACGCGGGACCTGGGCCCGTCGTTCACGGTGACCGTCGAGGCGGTGCCGATGGTGGTCGCCATCGAAGCGTTCGACCCGGAGGGGCCCGTGGCGCGGATGCGCGCGGGGGTGATGCCGCTGGAGGCGGGGACGCTGGTGCTTTCCGATCCGCTCCTTGTGAGCCCGCTGATACCGGACCTCCCCGCGACCCGCCAGGAGGCGGTGGATTCGATGCTGCCGCAGCCGTGGATCGTGTCCGCGAACGAAATGATCGCCTACTGGGAGGTCTACGGCCTGGAGGAGGGACAGCCGATGCGGATCTCGGTTGCGCTGTCGCGCGGGGGCGCCGGGACGGTGACGCGCATTCTCCGCTCGCTGAGCGGGAGGTCGGATCCGCCGGCTCCGGTCGTCTCCTGGACCGAAGAAGCGTCCGGGCCGACCCACCCGATGTCGCTGATGGTGGACGTGGACGCGCTGCGTGATGGTGACTACGACCTGAACCTCGAGGTTGCGGGGCCGGACGGCTCGGTGGCTACAACGACGCGCCGCTTCAAGGTGGGCCGGCGATGATGCGGGTCCTCGGGCTGCCGGTTTTCAGGCCGCAGCGGGCTTTCGGACGGCGCGTGTTCGCGCCGGGAGTGTTCGCGCTCACGGCAACCGCGCCGACGCTGTTTGCGCTGGTCGCAACCGCCGCGTCCCCCGCCCCCGCCCACGCCCAGGAGGTCCAATGGCAGCGGGAGCTGCGCGGCGATATCCGCAACGTCCTGAGGAACCACTACCTGCGCGAACTGAGCTCCGATTCACGCAGCATCGACTGTCTGGCCGAGAGGGGCGACAACTGTTTCGGAGGAGACCACGAGGACTGGTTTTGCCGGCGCGTCTTCGACTGCCGCACACCCGCCGTGCGGGTTCAGTTCGTGATGGAGTTGATCGGAGCGGTGGGCGATCGGCCCGACGACCCGTCCCTGGTCGCACAGGCCGTCTACGGGCTCGCGCGGGTCGGGCGGACACGCAACGCCATCGAGCAGGCCCGCCGGTGCCGGGCGGCCGGGTGGTGGTGCGACCTCGTGATGGGTCTCGCGCTCCACCGGGCCGGGCGTTCCGCCGATGCCGGCAACCGCTACCGTTCGGCGCTCGAGGGCGCCGATCCCGAACTCGCCTGCCGTCTCACCGACATCCGGGAGCTTCTGGACGGGAGCGATGGCGCTTCCTACCGGCGCCTGCCCTGCCCCGGACCGGAGCGCTCGCAGTTCGAGGACCGCTTCTGGTGGCTCTCCGACCCCCTCCTCTCGAGGCCCGGGAACGACCGCTGGACCGAACACCTCACCCGCAGGTTCGAACTGCTGCTGCACGAGCGCCTGCGGCGGGCCGTCTACAACCGACGAACCCTGCCCGCCTACCACATCGACGTCACCCGCAGGGGACATCCGGACTCCTGGAAGCCGCGGGGACGGGACCTGGAGACCTGGAAGAGCGAAAACGGGGCGCGCTACCGGTTCACCCCCGCGTCGCTGGTGGAGGACGGTATCGAGGCGCTCGACTACGAACTCGAAGCCTCCCGGTGGGACGAAGGGTTCACCCCCACGGAGTACGGCACCGTCTTCGAGGTGCCCGGGCAGGTGGCGCGCCTCATGGACGGGGATTCGCCGGTGCTGGCGGTTTCCGCCGATCTCGACGCCATTCCCTTCGGTTCACCCGTGACCCGGTTCATCGCCAGCGGCGGGCCGAACGGCTTCTTTGTCCAGCACCGGATCCCCGCGGCGGATATGGGCCCGTCGTTCGCCGCCAACGTGGAAGCCGTTCCCCTCCTGGCCGCGATCGAAGCCTACGGTCCGGGCGGCGCCGTGGCCCGCATGCGGCAGGGAGTGATGCCCTTGGAGGCGGGCGGGCTGGTGCTGTCCGATCCGCTCCTCGTCAACCCCCTGCTTCCGGACTTGCCGGAAAGCCGCGAGGAGGCGGTAGCCGAGATGCTCCCACAGACGCGCATCGGGTCCGCCAACGAAATGATCGCCTACTGGGAGGTCTACGGGCTGGAAGAAGGACAGACGATGCAGGTCTCGCTGGCGCTGGAGCGGGAGGGCGCGGGAATGCTGACGCGCGTTCTCCGCACACTCGGCGGAAGGCCGGCCGATCCCGCGCCGTCTGTCACCTGGACGGAGCCGGCGTCGGGATCCACGCACCCAATGGCGCTTGGCGTGGACGTCGAGGCGCTGGAGGACGGAAACTACGACCTGAAGATTCAGATCACCGGACCGGACGGGTCCGTGGCGAACACGGTCCGCCGCTTCGCGATCGGAGGACGGTGATGAGGACTGCGCCGCCTCACTGGCTCAGCGCCCTGGTTCTGGCGGCCCTCGGCTCCGGCTGCGCCCGGCCGCCTGCGCCTCTTCCCACGCCAGAGGACCTTCTGGTGATCGCGGCGGTAAACCGGCAAGGCACGCTGACCACGGTAGCCCGCTACGCAGACGGCGTCTGGGACCGTCCGCCCTGGGCCGGAGCCGTTGAAATGGAACGCCTGTCGGCCCTGCCCGGCGCGGACGGTTCCTGGAGCTGGCCCGACGGGCGCGCAACCTGGGACGGCCCGGGCCGGGATCTGGACACGCTCGGACACCCGGGGCACGTGGTCGCGGCGGGCGTGCCGGACTCCTGGCACATCTATGGCGCGGAGCAACAGGACATGCAGCTTGAGACCTTCGCGGTGCGCCTCGCGAACAAAAGCTGCTACGGGATCGGATGGGTGGTCGACACCCAGGAGGGGGGACCGTTCGCCGCTGACCTCTTCCCCTATCGCGGCCTCTTCAACGCTGCGGGCGTGGCGCTCAGCCGCCCGCCGACGGCCGTGCTCTCGGCTGCCGACGTACCGGCGGCCGGGAGGATCCGGGAGGAGCTGGGGTTCGGCGACGGACAGGGTTCCCCGAGCCCGTCAGGAAGGCCGACGGAGATCGGGTTCGGCTGGCTGGGTTTCTTCCTCGTGGACGATGTCACGTTCGGAGTCCTGGACCGGACCAGCGGCGCTTCTGGTACGCAGTACGCGGTCATCGAGATCGACGGGGACGTCGGACGGATCCTAGCGGAAGTCCGCAACGAGCCCTGCTACGACCTCTTCAGGTCGCGGGAGGACCCCGTGGCCGGTTCCGAGGAGGAACCCGGCGCCAGGGCCGCCGCACCCTTCGCCCAACCCGGATCCTCGGATTCACCGCCCGGAACGACAGACACCTTGACACCAGGCACGCTGTGGGTCGCGGTGGCCGACACCGGGGGCTCGCTGGCGCCCGTCGCCCGCTACGAAGACGGCGACTGGGAGGTGCCCCCCTGGGCCGCGGTGTTCGACCTCACCGAGATCGTCGCCGTCAGGTCGGGTGATGGAGTGTGGAGCTGGCCCGACCCGAGCACGCTCCGGGATGACCCGGACCCGGAGGCGCTCGACAGGAGCGGCCTTGCCCCGGGGCTCATCGCGACCGGCGTGCCCGCGTCCTGGCTCGTCTTCCCGCAAGGGCTCGAGGAGCTTCCCGTGGCCACCGCCGCGTTGCGGATCGAGTCGACCCATTGCCTCAACCGGTGGGCGGTCGCAACGGACCGCAACCGGCTGCCGGGACCCGGGAGTTCGGGGATTCACCCCACCCTGTCGGGCGTCGCGCTCAGCCACAGGCCGTCGGCCGTGCTCTCCGAAAGCGACTTCCCGGACCTGGACCGGATCCGCGAGGAGCTGGGGTTCGTCGAGAGCACCGAAGGCAAGTTCATCCGCATCTTCGACTGGCTGGGCATCTTCCGCTTCGAGGACGATACCCTTGGAGACGTCACCTTCGGGGTGCTCCACGAACGCTACTACGAGGGTTCAGGGTTCAGCATCATTGTGATCGAGGGTGAGGGCGGGCGCGTCGTCGCCCGGGCCAGCGAGGGCGGCTGCTGACCCCCTCGGCACCCCTCGGTCGCTCCTGGCCCCTACCGCCACCCCTGATCCGCGGGCTCGTCCGGATCCGACCGCAGGAACCGGACCAGTGCCGCATGATAGCGCTCGGGGATCTCGAAGTGCGGGACGTGGCCGACCCCCGGGAAGAGGACCAGTTCCGCGTTGCGCAGCTGCTCGGCGACGTTGCGGGCCTGGCCAGCGAAGTCGCGGGTGAGGCGGTCGTCCGCGCCGCCGATCACCAGGGCCTTGACCTCGATGGTCGGCCATTCGTGCACCACCGGGTCCTCGAAGAGGATCCGCTGCTGGGATGCGCGCACCCGGGCCATGCGGGGCCAGTCGCCGCCCAGCGTGAGTCCGTACTGGTACATGACCCAGGGCAGGTACTCGTCCCGCCAACCGTCGGGATAGTAGCGCCGGTGGCCCGCGAGGACGGACTGGTAGGAGGTCCGCTCAAGCACGGACCGGTAGGTTGCCTCCGGGTCGGACCATGGGCGTCCAGGCCGCGTATCGCTGAGGCCGATCTGGTTGGACATCACCACGTGCGTGACGACCTCCGGGTAGGTCGAGGTGAAGCGGGTCGCCACCATCCCGCCCATCGAGTGCCCCAGAACAGCGACGCGCTCGAGGCCGAGTTCGTCGAGCAGCGCCTTCGTGTTGCGCGCCGGGATGTGCAGGTTGTAGTGGATGAGCGGTTTGGACGACCGGCCGTACCCGAGACGGTCCACCGCGATCACCCGGAAGCCGGCCCCGGTCAGCGCCTCGATCGTCGGCGCGAACGCCGCCGCGAAGAAGTTCATCCCGTGGAAGAGGACCACCGTCCGGCCGTTCGCCTCCCCCTCGGGCGCGACGTCCATGTACGCCATGCGGTGGTCCTGCCCCATCAGGCGCACGTCCAGGTAGCTGACGGGATGGGGATACGGGACGTTGGAATAGTCGATCGCCGTCGCCTCCCATCCCGCCGGCGGCGTGGAGGGCGGCTCCTCCTGGGCGGCGGCGTGCGCGGACGGGACGGCGAAGCTGAGGCATATGGCCGGGCCGAGCGCGACGGTGAAGAGAAACGGCCGGTGGAGCGCGGACGGGGTGGAATGCGAGAACATCACGAAACGACCTTTCTGCTGGGGCCCGGCTACCGCGGGCCTGTCTGCGGGAGGGCCTGTCTGCGGTGGGGCCTGTCTGCGGTGGGCCCTGTCTGCGGAGAGGCCCGCCTACCGCAGGCCTGTCCGCTGCGGGCCCGCTTGCCGGAGGCCTTCCCTCTGCCCGGTTTGCGTTGAACCCGTGGCTACGCTACCTCTGGAACGTGCGCTTCGTCAATTTGGCACACGTCAACAAAGGACTGGTTCATGCCCTTCAACCTTGGACCCCTTGAAATCCTGCTGGTACTGATATCGCTCGGATTCGGGACTGCGGCCGTTCTGTTCGTCAGCAGACGCCTGCTCCGTGGTCCCAGGGACGCCGAACAGCTGGAAGATCTCAAGGACAAGGTGGAACTTCTGGAGTACCAGCTTGAAGAGCGCCAACGGCAGGAGCGGGAGCCGGTGGAGCAGCCAGGCCGGGAGCGGCTCCCGGGGGATTGAGCCCCTGTCGCGCGGGCGCTCCGCGGGCAAGTCGCGGCGCCCCCCGTGTCCCATCCCTCCGATTGTCCACCCTCCCGGCACTGTCGTAATTTCGAGACGACCGACCGAACTCCTCCAGCCGGGAGCCACCTCATGCCAACCACCTTCACGCTCAACGGGAAGCCGGTCACCAGCGACGCTCCGGGCACTTCGATGCTCCTCTGGGTACTGCGCGAACGGCTCGGCCTGACCGGGACCCGGTTCGGCTGCGGGCTCGGCGAGTGCGGGGCGTGCACGGTCCACCTCGACGGAGAGGCGGTGCAGTCCTGCCGCCTGCGGCTGGCGAGGGTCGAGGGACGGGAGGTCACGACCATCGAGGGCCTCTCGCCGGACCGGTCCCACGCGCTGCAACGCGCCTGGATCGAAGAGGAGGTGCCGCAGTGCGGGTACTGCCAGTCGGGCCAGCTCATGCAAGCCGCGAGCCTGCTGGCGGCGAACCCGTCACCTACCCGCGACGAGATCGTGGAGCACATGGACGGGATCCTCTGCCGCTGCGGAACCTACGGCCGGATCATCCGCGCGATCGAACGCGCCTCCGCCGCGAACACCGCGCCCGCAGGGAGAAGCCGATGAACGCACACACGCAATCGCGGCGGAACTTCCTCAGGCAGGCTGGCGGCGGCCTGTCCTTCGCGCTGGTCTTCGGCCCGGCCGGCGTCGTCAACTATCGCCGGGGCTTGCCGGACGCCCTGGCGCCCACCGACTCCCCCGACACCTCCGCCGCGGAGCACGCCTTCGGCGCCTGGGTCCGGATCGCGACCGACGGCGAGGTCGTCATCTACAGCCCGGCGTCCGAGATGGGCCAGGGTTCGATGACCGCCCTGCCCGTCATGCTCGCCGAGGAGATGGACGCCGACTGGAGCCGGGTCCGGATCGAGCATTCGCCGGTCGAGCCTGCGGTGTACGGGCGCGGCTGGGGCGGGGGCGGACGCGGACGGGGCGGGTCGATGATGACGGCGGGCAGCATGGCGGTGCGCGGGTACTACATGAACCTGCGGCTGGCGGGCGCGCAGATCCGGCGCGTGCTGCTGGACAGCGTCGCGCGCGAGTGGGGCGTGCCGGTGGGCGAACTGGCGACCGAGCCGGGCTTGGTGGTGCACGCCGGGAGCGGCCGCCGGATCTCCTACGGGGACATCGCCGCCTTCGCGCAGGTGCCGGACGAGCTGCCCGAGGTCGCCGAATCCGACCTCAAGTCGCCCGGAGACTTCCGCCTGATCGGCCACTCCGTGCCGCGCCACGACATCCCCGACAAGACGGACGGCAGCGCCGTCTACGCCCTGGACGTACAGGTGCCGGGGATGCTCTACGGCACGATCGTGCGCTCCCCGGTGCACGAGGCGGCCCCGGCGTCGTTCAACGAGGCCGAGGTGCGGGGGCGGCCGGGCGTGGTCGCGACGGTGACGCTGGACTACGGCGTCGGGGTGATCGCCGAGACGGTCGAGGACGCGTTCGCCGCGCGCGACGCGATGGAGATCCGGTGGGCCGGGGGCGCGCGCGCGGAAGGATTCGACAGCGTGGCGGCTCTGGCGGCGTACACCGGGATCGCGGACGGGCCCAGCCAGGGGCGGCCGATGTCGGAGAGCGGCGACGCGGCTGCGGCGATGGCCGGTGCGGCCAGGCGCTACGAGGCCGACTATTTCAACGACTACGTCTATCACGCGCAGATGGAGCCGCTCGGCGCGGTCGCCTCGGTGAACGCGACGGGCGACGGCGCGGAGGTCTGGGCCGGGACCCAGGCGCCCGACGCGGCCCGGGGAGCGATCGCGCGGGCGCTCGGCGTGCCGCTCGAGAGCGTGACCTTCCACCCGTGCTACCTGGGCGGAGGGCTCGGCCGCCGCACGATGTCCGACTACATCGTCGAGGCCGTGCAGCTTTCCGAGGCGGTCCGGCGACCCGTGAAGCTGATCTGGACCCGCGAGGACGACCTGCAGTACGGCGCCTTCCGGCCGATGTCGCTGCAGCGGCTGACCGCCGGGGTGGACGCTGCCGGCGATCTCACCGCCTGGACGCACACCGTGATCGGGGACGGCCGCGGCCTGCTCGCCTCGGGGATTTCGATCCCGTACTACGACATCCCGAACCAGCGGATCGAGATGCGCACGGCCAGGCACGGGGTGCGCACAAAGCACTGGCGCGCGGTCGGGCACGGTCCCAACAAGTTCGCGATCGAGACGTTCATCGACGAAATCGCGCGCGGGGAGGGCGTCGACCCGGTCGAGCTGCGGCGGAGGCTCCTGCGGGGCACGCCGGGCGCCGTCGCGGTCCTCGACGAGGTCGCCGGGATGGCCGACTGGGGCGGTGGCCCGCCGAGCGGACGCGCCCGGGGAGTCGCCTTCGCGGAACGGAGCGGGTCGCTCGCGGCCGGCGTGGCCGAGATCTCGGTGGACGAGGCGAGCGGCAGGATCCGCGTGCACCGTTTCTGGTGCGCCTGCGACGGCGGTACGATCGTGCAGCCCCACAATGCCCGCGCCCAGATCGAGGGCGGCATCGTCAACGGGCTCAGCACCGCGCTCACGGAGCGGCTCACCCTAGCGGACGGCCGCGTCGAGCAGTCCAACTTCCACGACTACCGGATCCTGCGCATGTCCGAGACGCCCGAAATCGAAGTCCGCTTCATGCCGTCGAACCAGCCCCCGATGGGGCTCGGCGAACCGGGCGTGCCGGTGGCCGCCGGCGCGGTCGCGAACGCCTTCGCGGCGCTGACGGGGCGGCCGCTTCGTCACATGCCGTTCACGCCGGAGCGGGTGCTGAGGGTCATGGAGGGTTGACGAGGACGGGAGGAAACGCCATGTCGGGCCCCGCCATCACGGTTGTCGGAGTCGCCGCCGGAACGGCTCACCCCCGCCCCACCCCCCTCCTCCCCGTCTGCCTCCTCGCCCTCACCACCCTCGCCTGCACCGCCGACCAGCCACTCCCCACTCCCCCACCCGCCGACCCCCTCATCGTCGCCATCACCGACGTATCCGGTTTCCTCACCCCGATCGGGCGCTACGCCGACGGGATCTGGGACCTGCCGCCCTGGGCTGTCCCGTTCCGGCTGGAGAGCCTGGCGGCAGTGCCCGTCGGCGATTCCTCCACCTGGCGGTGGCCCGACGGACGCCGGACGTGGCCCGAGCCGGGCCGGGCGGTGGACACGACCGGATTCCCCGCAAGCGCCGTCGCGGTCAACGTCCCCGACCGCTGGTACTTTCATTCCGAGCGAATCCAGGGGATGCCCCTCGGCACTGACGGACTCCGTCTCTGGCACCACCCGTGCGCGGTCGGCTGGCGGGTGCGCACGCAGGCCAGGCGGAGCAGGCAGGTTTTCCCCGACGTGGGCGACTACCGGACCGCCGGCGTGTCCCTCAGCCGCACCCCGACAGCCGTGCTCCCGGCGGAGGAATGGCCGGATGCCGAGCGGGTCGTGGCGGAGCTGGAACTACGCGACCCGGAGGCGACCCGGGATCCGGACTTCATCTGGCTCGGGGTCTTCCGGTTCGACGACATGACGATCGGTGTGCTGCACCGGCTCCGGGCCGGCCTCGGCGTCCAGCACGCGGTGATCGAACTTCACGGTGACCGACCCCGGATGGTCGCCAGCGAAGAGAGGTCGATGTGCTGAGCCGGATCAGGGCCCCGGCAGCGCTGACGGTCGCGCTGGGCGTTTGCGCCGTCGCACCCGATTCCCCATCGCCGACCGCGGTTGCCGGCTCTCCGGCCACCCAGGATCCGGAGGCGCTGTGGATCGCAATCGCCGACCGAGACGACAACGCGACGCTGGTGCCGATCGCGCGCTACCTGGACGGCTCCTGGGACAACGCTCCCTGGGCCAGCCTGGTCGCCCTGGAAGGAATCGAGGCCGTGCGCACCGGAGACGGAGTCTGGAGCTGGCCGGACGCCAGGCAGTACTGGGGTCATCCCGGCAGAGCGGCGGACACGCTGGGCTGGACCCCCGACATGATCGCCACCGGCGTCCCGACCTCCTGGTTCCTCTATTCCCGGAGCGAAGAGGGACTGCCCCTTTCGACTGCGGAGCTGGTCCTGGCGCAAGCCCACTGTCTGAACCGCTGGGCAATCCGGACGGACCGGGACGTGCAGCCGACATCGGAGACCGGTCGCGGCACGGACCGGCCGGGGATCGCGTTCACGCGCACGCCGGCCGCGGTCCACACGGAAGACGAAATCCCCGGGCTCGACCGGATCCGGAGTACGCTCGGCTTTGCCGATGTCTCCGAAGGAAACAAGTTGGACAGGAGCTTCCACTGGCTGGGACTCTTCCGCTTCGATGGCGGCCGGGGAGACGCGGATGCGGCACCGGGGCCCACGGATGACGCAACGGGGCCCACGAGCGCCACGCCGGAGAGCATGACACTGGGCGTGTTGTGGGGCCGCTACTACGAGGGCGCCGAGTACATCCTCATCCGGATCGACGGGGACCGCAGCAGCGTGATCATCCGAACCTCGGAAGGGGGCTGCTGAGCCGCCGTCCGCAAACCGGTGTCCGCTCCCGGCCGCGGGAACGTCAGGACATCCGACTTGATCGCACTAGTCAGACTAGTCAGATTATCCTCATGAGCCCGATCTACTCCACCTACGAAGCCAAGGCCCGGTTTTCGGAGGTACTGCGCCTGGTTCGGGAGGGCACCACGGTCACCGTCACCTACCGGGGCGACCCCGTCGCGGAGATCCGCCCGATCGAAGCGAAGGCGGCCAGCATCGACGAGCACTTCGAGGCGCTGGAGAAACGGGGGATTGTGGTGCCTGCCGCGGATCCACGGAGTCCGCTCACACGCGGGGAGCCGAACCCCGGCGGGCTCGCGAGGTTCCTCGCCGACAGAAACGAATGAGCGTCGCCTACGTCGATACCTCGGCGATCGTGGCCCTCGCCTTCGACGAAGACGGGGCGGCGGCCCTGGCGGACGACCTCGTCTGCTTCTCCCGCCTCGTTTCGTCCAACCTGCTGGAAGCGGAGCTCCGAGCGACGTGTCAGCGTGAAGGGCGGCCCGTCCCGGGCCATCTTCTGGCGCGCATCGGCTGGATCCTCACCGACCGGCCGCTCACGCGCGAAATGGAGACCGCCCTCGCCGCGGGCAACCTTCGCGGGGCCGATCTGTGGCACATCGCCACCGCCCTCTATGTCGCGCCCGAACCCGGGACGATCTCGTTCGTCACCCGCGACCGGCGCCAGGCCAAGGTGGCGGCCGCACTGGGGTTTCGCGAGCTGGCGGGGTGATTACATCGCGAGTGCCGGAGCGCCGCAGTTCAGCCCGGATGCACCGCCGTCCGAATTGCAACGGGAACCTGTTCCACGGCTCCCGTCAACGTCACTCCACCGCCATCGCCACGTCTCCCGCCCCCGTCAGGATCGCGCGGTCCAGCGTCGCAAGCCTCACCCCCAGCTCCCGCGCCGCCACCACGAATTCGGCGTCGCAGGCGGTGAGCTCACACTCCAGCGCGACGTCCATCACACGCGCCGCGGACACCCTCACGACCCGCGGCCCCAGCACAGCGGCCACGTCGTCGCACATCGCCCTGGCCTGCGCGGCGGTCATCGCGCCCCGCCGAACGAACCCGAGCAGCACGTTCCTCACTTCGCTCAGCAGGAGCATGGGCGCAGCCCACTCGGGATCCTGCAGGAAGAGCCGCGCGGCGGAGGCACCCTTGGGCCCGCCCACGACCAGCCGCACCATGACGTTCGTGTCGACGACGATCATCGGATGGCCCGGCGGGCCGGAGCGCACCGGGAGGCTCGGATCCGCCGGGGGCGCCGGGCATGGCGGTGGACTCGCTGCATCAGTCGTCGTAGGCCCACCGCCGCCGCCCCTCGTCCCTCATTCGGCGTAGCGACGCCTCGCCCAGGTCGACGGGGCCGATTGCCTGGTGCCGGCGTCCGATCCGCTCCAGCAGCGCCTCCGGGTCCACCGGGCCCGGGCGGACGGACGCCGCCAGGCGGGCCAGGATTTCGCCGTTGAGGCTGCGGTGGTTGCGGCGCGCCGCCGACTTGAGCTCTCGATGCAAGTCGGCGGGTATTCCGCGAAGCGCCAGGTCGGGCATGAATGAGTTTCCAATCCGTGAATGATATTGATATGATATCATAATAGTATCATCGACAGAATCGCAATGCCGCAAGCGGCCGGTTCGAAGCGGTCTTGCCAAGCCCTCACACCGGATCGACTTGCCACGCTACCGAGCGCGGTTCATCGTTCGTGAGCGTTGAAGAGCGGAGTCCACGAAAGGAGGCGGGGAATGAGATACCGGGTAGCTGCCTGCACCACCCCCATCCTCCTCCTCGCCCTCCCCGCCCCCGCCACCGCCCAGCGCCTCCCCGACCCCCCCTCCGGCGACCTCGCCACGCTCTCCGTCCCCCGCTTCGCCATCCACCCGTCGCCCATCGAGCTGACCGGCCCCGTACGACCCGGCGAATACCTCGGCGTCACCGGTCCGCGCGCGGCGTGGCTCGGCGTCGAGACCGGCCAGGCCGAGCTATGGGTGCATCCGCTCAAGGTCGCTAACGGCTTCCGCCTCTCCTTTTCGACGCCCAGCTACGGCGCCCCGATCCCCGGCGAGGCGGTCGCGCGCACGGTGCACATCCGCCCCGAACTGGCCACCATCACCTACAGCCACGCGGCCTTCCAGGTGCGCCAGCACATCCTCGCGCCCCGGGACACCGCCGCGTCCGGGATCCTCGTGCTCCTGGAGGTCGACAGCCGGGAGCCGATGGAGATCATCGCCGAATTCCACCCGGTGCTGAACTACATGTGGCCGGCGTCGCTGGGCGGACAGTACGCCTATTGGGACGGCGGGCGGCGCACCTTCGTCCTCTCCGAGAGCCTGCAGCAGCGCAACGCGGTCGTCGGCTCGCCGTGGGCGACGAATTCGGTCGAGCACCCCGCGCACCAGCTCGGCGACGCGCCGCGCACGATGGTCATCCCGGTCGACCCCGAGCGCGCCCGGCGCGAGTTCGTCCCCATTGCGGTGGCGGCCGGGACGGTCCCGCGCGACACCGTCTTCGCCCGCTACGGCCGCCTGATCGCAAACGCCGAGACGCTCTACCGGGACACCCGCGCCTGGGCCGACCACGCGCTCGCCTCCACGGCCTCCGTCGAGACCCCCGACCCCTCCCTCGACCTCGCGCTGGAGTGGGCCAAGATCAACCTGGAGGAGCAGCGCGTCTGCAACCCCGACCTCGGGTGCGGCTTCGTCGCCGGCTGGGGGCTGTCGCGCAACGGCGGGCGGCCCGGATTCGGCTGGTTCTTCGGCGGCGACGCGATGATCAACACCTACGCCATGGACGCCCTGGGCCAGTGGGAGCTCGTCGCCGAGGAGCTCCGCTTCCTCGCGAAATACCAGCGCGACGACGGCAAGATCACCCACGAGATCTCGCAGGCGGCCGCGCACATCGACTGGTTCGACACCTACCCCTACGCCTACTACCACGCCGACACGACCCCCCACTGGATGTATGCCCTCTACCTGTACTGGCGCGCGAGCGGCGACGACGAGCTTCTGCGCGAACTCTGGCCGGCGTACCGGCGCGCGTGGGCATGGTGCCTGACCGCAGAGACCGACGGCGACGGCATCATCGAGAACACGGTGGGCGGGCTCGGCGCGGTCGAGGTCGGCGGGCTCGGCGCGGCGCTCCATCAGGACATCTACCTGGCCGGAGTGTGGGTCGCGGCGCTGGAGGGCACGGTCGAGATGGCCGGGCGCATGGGCGACGCGGAGGTGCTGGACGCGGCCACGCAACTGGCCCCGGTCGCGAACGCGACCCTCAACAACGCCTACTGGCGCGAGACGGAAGGCCACCACGCCTTCGGCATCCTCTCCGACGGCACCACCAACGACAACCTGACCGTCTGGCCGGCCGCCGCCGCCGCCTTCGGACTGTTCGACGGCGAACGGGCCCGCGGGACGCTGCGCAGAATCGCCGGCGACCGCATCTCATCCGACTGGGGCGCCCACATGCTGTCCACGGAGAGCGAACTGTATCACCCGCTCCAGTACAACATGGGCACCGTCTGGCCCTTCGTGACCGGCTTCGCGTCCTGGGCGCAGTACCGTTACCGCCGCCCGTGGGCGGGATACCACCTCATGGACGCGATCAAGCAGATGACCTTCGACTGGAGCCTCGGCCGCCACGGCGAGCTCTTCTCGGGCGACTTCTATCAACCACTCGACCAGACGGTCCCCCACCAGTTCTTCGCCACCTCGATGGTGGCGACCCCCCTGCTCCGCGGCGTCTTCGGGTGGGAGCCGAACGCGCCGGAGGGCGTCGCCCGCATCGCACCCCAGCTGCCGGCGGACTGGCGCGACGCGGCGGCACGGGGGCTGAGGGTCGGCGAGACGACGCTCGACGTGGAGATCACGGGCGGCTGGACCGCGGGTGGCGGCGAGCGCCGCACGACCGTTCGGAACACCGGCGGGCCGGAGGTCACGGTCGACTTCAGGCCGGATGTGCCGCTGGGTGCGGAGTACATGGACGTCGCGTTGCAGGGCGCCGACCAGGTGGGAGGACAACCGGAGCCCGCAGGTCCCGGCGCCCGGCTGTCGACGCCCCGTTTCCGGCTGGCCGAGGGCCAGAGCGCGACGGTGGTCATCAGCTGGCGGGGCGGACTGGCGGTCGCCCACCCACGGTTCGACCTGGAGCCCGGGCAGCGCAGCAGCGGACTGCGCGTCATCGATTTCGAGCGCGACGGCGTGGGCTGGCTCCTCACCGTCGAGGGCACCGCCGGGCAGGAGTACCTGGTCGACCTCTACGGGACGGCGGTGCAGGCGACGCCGGTGGAGGACGGCGTGAGCGTGTCGCCGGCGCCGGCGGCCGAAGATGCGGGGCGCACCGCGATGGGCGGCGGCCGGTTCATGGTGGCGTTTGCCGCGGGCGAGGGGCGGCGGACCGTGACGCTGAGGCTGGTTCCGACGGGGCCCTGAGGGGGTGGGCCAAGGAGCTCCTCCAAGGGGCTCCCATGGAATTGCGGAATATCCGTAATATCCGCAATTTGCGAGCATGTCGAAACCAACCGGATCATCCGACCGCTCGCGGGTTGTAAGCGCCACCGAAGCAGCGAAGAACTTCGGCGAGGTTCTGGCGCGAGTGCGCGAGGACCGTGCGGTTTACCTGGTGGAGCGGCGCGGAAAGCCGGTCGCCCAAATCGGTCCGGTGGAGGACCGGGTCTTCACGGGTGCCGACTTCGTCGAACTTGCCCGTTCCACCTCGGATCCTTCGGCGGGTCCGGAATACGCTTGCGCGGTCCAGGAGGGGGTTGCATTCCTCAACCGCGCCGAGGTGCCGAAGAGTCCTTGGGAACGCTGCTAGACGCGAGCGTCCTGATCGCGGTCGAACAGGGCCTGCTCAAGGCGGACCGGGTGTTCGGCGCGCCGGACCGGCGACAACAGCCCGTAGCGATAGCCGCGATCACCGCGTCCGAGATGTTGTACGGCCTTCATCGGCTGGCCGGGGTCCGGCGCGTCGGCGCCGAGAGGTTTGCCGGCCGCTGGCTCGAAGTGCTGCCGGTGATACCCTTCGATCTCGAGGTCGCCCGAGTATACGCGACCCTTGGCGTTCGGCTGGCGCGCACCGGCACCCCGATCGGTGCCCACGACCTGATGGTCGCGGCCACGGCCGTGCACCTCGGCTACCGCGTGGCTACCCTCGACCGCCGCAGCTTCCACCGGATCGAGGGCCTTGCCGTGGAGTATTGGTGACCCAATGACCCGAATCGCGGCCATCGACGCAGGCTGACGCCACCTCGCTTTCAGACGGCGAATCCGAACCTCACTCTCCCCGCACGCAAGCCAGGAACTCCTCCGGCCCACCGCAGCCCGCACCGCACGGGCCGTGTACCGCTCGAAGTCCCCGTCCCCGCATTCCTTCACCAACCGCAGCAGCACCGGCAGCTCCGCCCGCATTCGCCGAACCGCGGAGGTGCCGGCCAGCCCGAGCACCACTTCGCGGCAGGACGAATGTGCTGGAAATGCCTTGAAGGTTCCGGTTAGCTTGCAGCGATGTCTCCGAGCACCCTGGCAGCCCGTCCGACAAGGAGCGTCGAGGTGCGAACAGTAGCCAACGGCCGGACCTGATGCTCGTCGGAGCCCTGGAGGCCAACCGCTGGGCCGGCCTGGTCTTCGCCGCCGGGGCGGACGAGGGGATCGGGTTGCGGCTCGCATTCGTGACGCCGGACGGCTCACGCCGCGACCGGGACGACTGGTACTGGATGGTCTCGCGGGCCGGTCCCCACGCGCCCGATGGCTCGTATGCGCGCGTCGAGTTCGACCTGGACGCGGAACCGTCCCCGTCTTCGGCGCCCTCGGCCGGCACCCTGATCCTGGAGTGGTCGCGCCGGGGGGACGCGGTGGCGTTGCGCGCGAAGGTGAAGGCGCCCGGCCGCCTGGAGGTGATCGGGGACGCGCCGTGGGGGTGGGAGGGGCGGTGGGTGGTGGGGCGTGCGGACGGGAGGTGGCGTGCACGGCTCAAGGGCACCGAGGTCGCCGCCGCGTTCGCGGCCGGGACGGAAGCGTGCGAGGCGCCGGATCCGGACCGCGGCGAGGTCGCGAGGGGACTCGAAGTCGGGGACGGGGAGGCCGGTGGCGTGCGGATGGTAGCCGCGTGGGGGGGCGACGACCCGGCAGCGCGGGCCGTGCGGCTGGTGCGCGGGGTGGATGGCTGGATCGAGGACGCGAGGGAGGGGTGGGGGGGGGATGGCCCCCGCTCCGGGGCCCACCCGGGCCTCGTCGAGAGCATCACCGACAACCTCATGTGGATGGTGCTCCTGCAACCGGAGACCGGCCGCCTCTACGTCCCCGCCGGCAGGCGGTGGATCTTCCCGAAGCCTCGCGGCCCCGTACGGGACCCCTCCATCCGCGCCCCCGGCCCCACCTCCGATCCGGACCCCGGCCCCATCCCCGACGACTGGACGGTCTTCGGCTGGGACAGCTTCTTCAACGCCCTGCTGCTGGCCACCGCTTCCGGCGAACTCGCATGGTCCGCCCTCCTCGCCGGCATCGAGTCGCGCTACCCGAACGGCAACGTTCCCAACTGGCGGAGTCGCGGCGGCGGAACCCCCGACCGCTCCCAACCCCCCGTCGGCTCCTTCGCGGCCCTGAAACTGTACCGTACCCACCCCGATCTCGACGCCCTGGCCAACGCCTATCCCGGCCTTCTCGCCTGGTCGGACTGGTGGGTCGCGGACAGGAACGGCAGGCCTCGCCGCGGGGGCATCACCCCGGAACTCCTGTCGTGGGGCTCGGACACGGAACTCGTCCCCGGCCAGGGTCACGTGCCTCCCTGGGAGGAGGGGGCGAGCGGCCACCAGCGCGCCGCCTGGGAGTCCGGCCAGGACGACCTCCCCCTCTGGGACGAGGCGGAGTGGGATCCGGAGCGCCAGATCCTTGCGATGTCGGCGGTCGACCTGTGCAGCTACCGCGCGCTCGACCTCGAATGTCTCTCCCGGATCGCGCACATTCTCGGCGACCGGCCCTCCGCCGACCGCCTCGCCGCCGACTACCGACGCCTCGCCGCCGCCATGAACCGGATCCTCTGGTCGGAACCTGCCGGTCTCTACATGGATGAACTCCCAACCGGCCACTCCACCCGGGTCGCCGCTTCCAACTTCCTCCCCCTCATCGCGGGCATCCCCTCTCGGGCCCGCGCGCGACGCATGATCGAGACCCTCCGCGACCCCCATCGCTTCTGGGGCACGTGGATCCTCCCCACCATCGCCCGAGACGACCCCGCCTTCGCGGACCAGCAGTACTGGCGCGGATCGATCTGGCCGCCGATGAACTACCTCGTCCTCCAGGGGCTTCGCCGCTACGGTTTCCGCCGCCTCGCCTCCGAACTCGCGTGGAAAGGCGCCGACATGTTCCTCGCGGACCTGCGCCGCACGGGGATGTGCCGCGAGAACTTCGATTCACGCACGGGCCGCGGGTGCGGCCAGCGCTTTCAGAGCTGGGCCCCGCTCTTCGCCCTCGGCGCCCTGGAAGAGGAAACCCGTGCCGCCCCGGCAGGGCCTCGGCAGTCCCGTGGATGACCCGCGTGAGCGCCGAGGGCGGCGAGGCGCGAGGCCACCGCCATCCTTCAGCCCTCCAGCCGGAACGTCCGAGTGGTTGACGCCGTGCGTCCGTCCGCAGCCATCATGGCGATCCTCAGTTCGTAGTCGCCCGCTTCCAGGTTGGAGACATCGAGAGAGAGCGCCATCGGATGCACCGAACCGGTCGCCGGCTCCGTCCACGCGACCTCCGCCGCGCCCTCCTCCGCACGGATGCCGATCACCTGCCCGCGCCGTCTCCAGACGGACGGAACGGCTTCCCCTTCAGCATCCCGGCGTTGAGGAGCGGCGCTTCGGAAATCGCAGAATGTAATGAACACATGACACTATGTAATGCTTGCTTTACAGTGTGATCCGGTTGAGCGCCGCGAGCGAGCGCGGATGCGCATCGCCGGCCGAATGCAGCGGGGACATATTCCACGGACCGTCAGGCCCCGCAGGTGACCCGGGCCGATCCCGACGGACCGCCGGCGCGGCGCACTCGCCCCTCACCCCAGCACCCGCAGCAGCACCTCCACCACCTCGTCGAGCTCCGGCTCGGTGATCACCAGCGGCGGCAGCAGACGGATCACCGTCGTGCCCGCCGGCAGCGTCAGCACACCCGCATCACCGAGCGCGTTGATGTAGGACCGGCACCGCTCGCGGAGTTCGACGCCGATCATGAGGCCAATCTGCCTCAGGGCACGAACCCGCGCGGGCATCCGCGGCTCGAAGCGTTCCCGGAAACGCGCGCCCAGCGCCTCCGCCCGCTCCGCGAGCCGCTCCGCCTGCATGAACTCGATCGCCGCCAGCGCCGCCGCGCAGACCAGCGGGTTGCCCCCGAAGGTGGTGCCGTGCTTGCCGGGCGGAAGCCGGACGCGGTCGTTCGCCATCACGGCTCCCGTGGGCACGCCCCCGGCGATCGCCTTGGCGAGGCAGATGATGTCGGGGAAAACCCCGTGGTGCTCGCAGGCGAACATCCTCCCGGTGCGGCAGAAACCCGTCTGGATTTCATCGAAGACCAGCAGCGCGCCCGTCTCGTCGCACACCTCGCGCGCCGCCCGCAGGAACTCGGCACTTGCCGGCCGAATCCCGCCTTCTCCCTGGACCGGCTCGATCAGGACGGCCGCCGTCTCATCGCCCACCGCGGCGCGCAGCTTTTCGGCGTTGTTGAAGGGCACGAACGAGAACCCCGGCACCAGCGGCCCGAATCCCTCGCGATACGCCGCTTTGTGG
This sequence comes from Gemmatimonadota bacterium, assembly GCA_022822445.1. Classification (GTDB taxonomy): domain Bacteria; phylum Gemmatimonadota; class Gemmatimonadetes; order Longimicrobiales; family Gaopeijiaceae; genus Bin94. The sequence continues at coordinate 24,669 of JAJEBR010000011.1, forward strand.
GTCGCGGAAAGCGCACCCAGAGTCCGCCCGTGAAAGCCCCGCATCGCGGACACGACCCCAGCCCGCCCCGTCGTCAGCCGCGCGAACTTGATCGCCGCTTCGACACTCTCCGCCCCCGAGTTGCACAGGAACCCCCGCGTCAGCCCCTCCGGCGCGATCGAAGCCAGCTTCTCGAGCAGCCGCGCCCGCGCGTCGTTGTAGAAGATCCCCGGGCACGTAACCAGCATCCGGGCCTGCTCGGCCAGCGCGTCGGCCACGGCCTCGTTGGCGTGTCCGACGCTCGCCACCCCGATCCCGGCCACGCAGTCGATGTAGCGGCGCCCCTCGTCGTCCCAGACCTCCGCCCCCTTGCCCCGCACCAGCGTGATGTCGCGCTTCGGGAAGACCTCCAGCGCCCACCGCCGCTCGATGTCTGCCGCGCGCTCCATCATCGGCGCCAGGGCCGGCCCACCCCTCCGCTCCCGGCCCTGTCCCCCTTCACCCGATCACCGTTCCCTTGCCCGCCATCGCATCGGAGATCGGCTTCTCGGTGCGTCCGTCCGCGATCAGCACCTTCATCCCCCGCACCTGCGTCAGCTTTGCGATCGCGTTCAGCTTGCGCTTCATGCGGCCGCCAACCCGGTCCTCCCACCTGGCCAGCTGTTGCGGCGGGACCAGCGACACCACCGACGCCGGATCGTCCGGATCCTCCAGAAGCCCCGGCGCCTCGATCAACTGGATCACCCAGGTCGGACGCAGGGCCAGGGCCAGCAGGCTCACGATGTCGTCGTTCTCCGAATTGATCGCCACGTTGCGCTCGTCGATGATGGGGGAGGTCACCACCGGCGTGAGTCCGTTCGCCAGGAGCCATCCCAGCAGCTTGCGGTTGACGGCGACGGGCTTGCCGGAGAGATCGCGCTTGATCAGCGTCTTGCCGCCTTCCCGGACGCGGATTCCCTTGTTGCGCATCCCGCGCACCAGCGCCCCGTCCAGCCCCGACAGGCCGACCGCGTTGACGCCGTTCTGGTGCAGCAGCTCGACGAACCGCTTGTTTCGCAACCCCGAGTACGCCATCAGCATGACGTCGATCAGCGGTTCGTCCGAATACACGCTGGTGTAGCCGGACACCGAGGTAAGCTCCTGCTTTTCCACACCGAGCCGGGCGGCCAGCTCGTCGCGCAGCGCGTTGGCACCGTGGACGATCAGGATCTGATCATCCAGTCCGGCCACATCACGCGCGACTCCCTCGAGGTTGATGTTCGCGCCACCGCCCACCTTTATCAGAAGCATTGGCAGCTCCCGGTCTTCTCAGAGTGTTCCCGTGTAACCGTTCGCGACCGGAGTCCAGTGGGCCCGCGCCGCCGCCGCCGGATAGGGTTCCGAGCAAAGGACGTGGGCACCGTCCACCGTCGCCGTGTGCATTTGAAAATACGCCGGATCCTCGCGGAAGCGAGACGCGACGTGGACGCGGCGGGCGGTGTCGGCGACGACGACGTTCAGGGCGCGCATGTGACGGGTTCGCCGCTCGATTGCGTCAAGGCCGCGAACGAGCGCGGCCCCGAAGTCGCCCTGGTCGAATCGTTTCACGAAGTTGAAGACCTTCTCCGCACCGATCCGCCCGCGCTCCCGGATGCGGACGCCGTGCAGCTCCCCGTTGAAGGCGAAGACCCGCTCGCCGTCGGTGAACGGCATGTTGTTCTCGACGCGGATGCCCTCGTCGCGGAATGCGCTGCGGGCGTGGGCGACGAGCAGCGTGGTGCGGCCTGCCGGGCGGGCGGCGTCCTCCCAGATCGGCGCGATGTCGTGGTGGAAGCGCCAACGGGCGCGGTGGCCGCAGGCGGAGATGCCGCCGCCGTCTGGCTCTTCGCCGCTCGCTCGGCCGCTCGCTCGGCCGCCCGCAGTGCCACCCTCGTCCGGCCCGTCGTCGCTGGCCCGCCCACCGTCCGTTCCCGTGTCCTCAAGCCAGGCACACCCCCAGCCGTGCCCCTGGTACTCCCGGCTGTCACGGGCGATCCGCGCGAGCGTGGCGAGGTGCTCCGCCATCTCGAAGCCTCCGTCGTTGCGGACGCAGAGCAGCCGGCACATCAGCCGTGTCTCCCTTCGGTTCCGGCCGCCCTCAGGCCGGGTGGAGTCCCGGGAACTCCAGCCCGCGCCTCTCCGGCAGCCCGTGCATGATGTTGAACGCCTGCACGGCCTGCCCCGCGGCGCCCTTCATCAGGTTGTCGATCGCCGCCATCACCACCACCCGCTGTGCGTGCGGGTCCTTCTCGAAGCCGATGTCGCAGTAGTTGGACCCGGCCAGCAGCTTCGGGTCGGGGTAGCGGTGAATCCCCGTCCGCTCCTTCACGATCCGTACGAAAGGCTCGTCCGCGCAGGCGCGCCGGTAGATCCTCCAGAGCGCCTTCTCGTCGAGGTCCTCCCTCAAGAAGACGTGACACGTGGCGAGGATACCCCGTACCATCTCGACCGCGGTGGCCGAGAAGTGGATGTCGCACGCCGGCGCGCGCACGCTCGGGCCGGCCCCGGTCCGCGACGGCCCGGCGGCGACCACCCGCTCGGCGCCCACCCGTTCGGCCACCGCTCCCTCGGCGCCCGCGCGCGCGGCCCCCATCCCGTCCAGCACGGCCCGGATTTCCGCCAGGTGGCGATGCCCGGTGGGCTTGTAGGACCGCATCGCGCCGCTGCGCTCCGGGTGGTGGCTGGCATCGCTGGCGCGGTTGCCCGCCTCGCTCGATCCGACCTTCACCTCGATCACCACCGACTTCGCCACCTGCTCCGCGAAGAGGGGGCGGAGCGCCAGGATCGAGACCGTGGCGTTGCACCCCGCGCACGCCACCAGGCTGGCGCGCCTGAGCGCTTCCCGGTTCAGCTCCGGGATCCCGTAGACGAAGCGGCCGAGGAGGCCGGGGCGCGGGTGGGGCTGCCCGTAGAAGCGCTCGTACTCGTCGGCGTCGCCGAGGCGGAAGTCGGCGCCGAGGTCGACGACGCGCTCCGCGTTGGCGAGAAAGGCGTCGATGTGGCGCGCGGAGGCGCCGTGCGGGAGGCAGGAGAAGAGGACATCGCAGGATGACAGCTCGCCGAGGGGCACGTACCGCAGCCGCGTGAGGCCGCGCAGGTTGGGGTGGGTCCGGTGCGCGAACTTCCCCGCCAGGCGCTCCGAAGTCACCTGCGCCACCTCGGCGTCCGGATGCGCCAGCAGTAGCCGCAGCAGCTCACCGCCCGCGTACCCCGATCCCCCGGCGATCGCGACCCGGATCACCGAACGCCTCCGGTCGGGGCACCCGCGGCCCTCTCCGGCCATCTCCGCCCGAGACGCCAACCGCTCACCGAACCGCCTCCCGCAGGTAGGACACGATCCGCTCGGGAATGTTCACCCCCGTCACGTCGATGCTGTTCCGGAATTCCATCGTGTAGTTGACCTCGTTGACCAGGAAGGCGCCGCCGGCCTCGAAGAGATCGACCGCGAGCACGCCGCCGCCCATCGCTTCCGCGGCCCGCAGAGACACCTCCGCGAGCTCCGCGGTCACCGGGCAGTTGCTCGCCCGCCCGCCCCGCGCGGTGTTCGTGATCCAGTGATCCGAGGTGCGGTAGATCGCGGCGACGCACTCGTCCCCCACCACGAAGCTGCGGATGTCGCGGCCGCGCTTCTCCACGTACCGCTGCACGAAGAAGATCGAGTGGTGGTAGCTCCCCAGGATCGCCTTGTGCTCCAGGATCGTCTCGGCGGCGTCGCGGTCGTTGACCCGCGAAAGGAGGCGTCCCCAGGAGCCCACCGCCGGCTTGAGCACGGCCGGATAGCCAAGCTCTTCGATGGCCACCAGCGCGGACTCGGGCGTAAACGCGATCCGCACCTCCGGCTGCGGCACCCCGTGGTCGCGCAGGGAGGCGGCCGTGAGGATCTTGTCCCCGCAGCGCCGCGCTACCTCGTACGCGTTGACGCACACCGTCCCGACCCCCTCGTACAGGCGCAGTGCGTGCATCGCCCGGGAGTGGTTGATCGACCGCTCCAGCACCACGTCCACACCGGGCCGCGCCTCCAGGTCGAAGACGAGCTTCCGGTCATCCAGAAACACAAGCTCGATGTCGCCACTCTTCCTCAGCTCGGCGATCAGCAGCTTCTCGTCCTTGCGGATGAGGGAATGCAGGAACCCGACCCTCATTCACACGCTCCGGCCGGACCAAGGCTGTGCGGAGCAGTGGCGTCGGCGGGCTGCATGCGGCGGACCCGGTCACTCACCCCAGTCTTCCTCCGCGTCGGGCGCTTCGCCGAGCGTGATCGGACCGAGGGCCAGGATCTCGAGTTCGACGCCGCACTCCTGGCACTCGAGGAGCTCTCCCTCGACGGGATCTTCGGAGATCGCGACTTCTGCGTCGCAGACAGGACATTTGTGCATGGTGAAAGACCTCAATGCCGTGATACACCGTCCGGGGCCGGGAGTTGCGGGAACGATAAGCGGTCCGGCGCATTCCGGACGCCCAACTGCCCGTGGAATGAGTCCGCGTTGCATCTGGCGGGCGACGGATCCGGGCTTGACCGCGGCGCCCACGAGTGGGTTACGGGGGAAGGTAATCTACTGAATCGGGGACGGCGGTGAAGGCCCTGGCAGGCTTTGCATTGGCATGGCCAGGGGTCAGTCCCCGCTGCATTCGTGCGGCGATGCATCCGGGCTGGCCCGGCGCTCACGCATCTCCCTATGTAATGCCAACATTACAATTTGTCGTGTTTTCTTTACACTCCGGGAATCCAACGGGACTGGCAGCCACCCGCAATCCCCCTTCAACCCCCCTCCTCCCCCAGCGACGCCGTCGGGATCTCCTGTGCGTCGACCCGCTCCCCGCCGCGCGTCGTCACATACGCCTCCATGGCCCGGTACGCCGGCAGCCCCAGCGACGCCAGCAGGTCGGCGGTCTCGCGGTTGCGGTCGACCACGCGCTGCCAGAATTCGCGCGGATCCGCCCCCGGGAAGGGCGCCGAGTCCTTCTGCGACTCGTGGCGGAAGATGGCCTGGATCTTCGCGCGCATCTCGTGCTCCGAGAGCGGGACGAGGACCGTCGCCTCGCTGATGCCCCACTCCACCCACGCGCCGCGGTAGTACCACAGCAGGGGAGGATCGCCGCTGTAGCGGGCCAGTGCGCGCTCGACCGCCTCCAGGCACATCCGGTGCGTCCCGTGGGGGTCCGAGAGATCGCCGGCGGCGAAGACCATCGTCGGGCGCACCTCCTCCAGCAGCTCCGCGACGATCTCGATATCCGTCTCCGAGATGGGGTTCTTCCGGACCTTGCCCGTCCGGTAGAAGGGCAGGTCGAGGAAGCGGGCGCGGTCCTTGGCCAGCCCCAGCGCCTCGATCGCCGCCGACGCCTCGCTTTCGCGGATGATCCGCTTCAGGTCCTGCACCACCGGCGCATCGACGTCGCCCGGCTCCTTGCGCGCCAGCTGCTCCTCCACCGACGCCATCACCGCCTCCGCCGCCTCCGGACCGCCCAGCTCGATCACGTGGGACGCGCGCCGCATCAGGTCCAGGTAGCGGCGCACCTCGTGGTCGAAGACCGCGATGTTGCCGGACGTCTGGTACGCCACCGTCACGCGGTTGCCGTTCTCGACCAGCTTCCGCAGCAGCCCGCCCATCGAGATCACGTCGTCGTCGGGGTGGGGCGAGAAGACGACGATCTCCTGTCCGCGCGGCAGCCGGCTCTTGCCCCGGATCTTGGAGATGAGCGCGTTGAAGACGTCGCCGTTGAGCGGCTCGGCCGACCGGTGTCCCGACACCAGCGAGCCCAGGTGGTGCGCCCGGTAGTCTTCGTTCGCGAGGTGCAGGATGGGCTTGCCCGTCTGCCGGCTGAGCCAGATGACGGCGTCGGTCTCGAGGCGGGGCGTCCACTCCACGTCCCCGACCAGCCACGGTGTGCGGAAGCGGGTGAGATCGGCGGCGGCGGCCGGATCGAGGTACACCGTCGCCGCGCGGTGCTGCTGCAGGAAGGTCGCGGCCACGTCGGCGTGCACGTCGCCCTCCACCGCCCGCAGCACGATCTCGGCCTTGTGCTCGCCGGTCGCCAGCAGCACCACCTCGCGCGCCTCCAGGATCGTGGCGACCCCCATCGTGATCGCCTGGGGCGGCACGTTCTCCTCGCCGAAGAAGTCGGCGGCGGCGTCGGCGCGCGTCACCGTGTCGAGGTACAGCCGCCGGGTGCGCGAATCCCGCGCCGAACCCGGCTCGTTGAAGCCGATGTGCCCGCTGCGGCCGATCCCCAGGAGCAGCAGATCGATACCGCCCTCGTCGCGGATGCGCCGCTCGAAGTCCGCGCAGTGCGCCTCGACCTCGTCCTCGGGCAGGTCGCCCCGGGGGATGTGGCACCGATCGGGCCGGATGTCGACGTGGTCGAACAGGTTCTCGCGCATGTAGCGGTGGTAGCTGTGAATGCTCCCGGGCCGCATGGGGAAGTACTCGTCGATGTTGAAGGTGACGACGTTTGCGAAGCCGAGCCCCTCTTCGCGGTGGAGGCGGATCAGCTCCCGGTAGACACCGACCGGAGTGGAGCCGGTGGCGAGGCCGAGAACGGCATCGCGGCCCTCGTTTGCGCGTGCGCGAATGAGGGCCGCGATGCGTCCCGCCACCTCGGCGGCGATCTCGTCGTGCTCCATCACGCGCACCGGGATGCGCTCCCGGCGCGCGTAGTCGGATCCGGGCATGGTCAGTCTTGCAGGCCGCGCGGGGATCCGGCCGTGAGGAACACCGTCACGGATCCCCTACCCCACCTTGTTCTCCGGAAGGAGCACGAACTTCATGTACCGGTCGGTGCGCAGGTACCGGTTCGCGGCCTGCTGCACCTGCTCCGCTGTCCAGCCCTCGACCCATTCGTACGACGGGATCAGCCGGATGTCCAACCCCGAGCTTTCGAAGCTGGACAGCTGGCTCAGCCAGTATCCGTTCTGCATCAGGCTGGTCTCCTTGCCACGGCGCTGCGTTTCGCGGACCTTGTCGACCGTCTCGGCGTCGGGCCCCTCGGTCTTCAGCCGCTCGATCTCGTCGAAGACGACCCTGGCAAGTTCGTCCGCGCGCTCCGGATCCGAGCCGAACTGGATCCTGACCGAGTATTCCTCGTCGGGCCGGTTGCTGATCGTACCCGAAACGCCGACGCCGTAGGTGCCTCCCAGGTCTTCGCGCAGAAGCTCCCGCAGGCGGATCTGGAGGATCTCGCCCATGGCGTTGATCGCCGTCCACTCCTCGCGTGAGTACGCCGCGTCCCCCGCGAAGATGATCGTCGTCTGGCTCTGGGGTTCGATCCCCTTGTGCACGACCTTGTCGATTACGCCCGGCGGCGGATCCACCCCGTGATCGACCCAGTTCTCCACCCGGCCCAGGTTGGGCAGGCCGCCCAGGTAGGTCTCCACCAGCGGCCGGATGCCGTCGAGGTCGAAGGCGCCCACGAAGTAGAAGGTGAAGTCGGACGCGTCCGCGAAGCGGTCCCGATAGAAGTCCATGGCGACATCCAGATCCGCATCCCGCATTTCCTGGATCTGCTCGTCGAAGGTCTGTCCCGCTCGCGGGTGCCCCTGTCCAATGTAGACCGCCATCGTGTCTCCCAGCGCAGTGCTCGGCTGCAGCCCCATGTTGGCCATCATGTCGATCTGGGACTGGAAGGCCTGGAAGACCGTTTCGTCCTTGCGCGGCGCGGTGAAGCGCAGGTAGATGAGCTGGAACGCCGTCTCCAGGTCCTGCGGAGACGCCGAGCCGCTGATCCCCTCGGTCAGTGACCCGATCGACGCCGAGGCAATGGCGCGCTTGTCGGAGAGCTTCCTGCCCAGCTCAATCGGGCCGAACTCCCCGACTCCGCCCTGCGTGACCAGCGCCGAAGCCATTCGCGCGTTACCCAGTATCTCCTCCGATGCCAGCGAGGTGCCCCCGGGGCTCGTCGCCGAGAAGATGATCTGGTCGTCCCGGAAGTCGGTGGGCTTGAGCACGACGCGCACGCCGTTTGCGAGTTCCCAGATGGTGACGCCGATCTCGTCCACTGCCTCCTCGGATACGACCCCAGAGCCCGTAGGCACCATGGCCAGCAGCGGCACCTCGACATCCTCCGTCTCGTACGGTTCGATCTCCTTCGCGGCAACCGCCGCAAAGACGGCGGTCACGTCTTCCTCGGTGGGGACTTCGAGATCTTCCTTTTCCGGTCCGGCGACGGTGATCACCCGCCCCCGCTCGGTCAGCCACCCCTGCGCGAAGGAGTTGGTCTCCTCCAGCGTGATTCCGGGGAGGACGGCGTCGAGGAGTTCCACCTCGGTTTCGACGCTGGGGTAGGGAATGTCGTTCAGAAACACCGAGATGTAGCGGCTGGCCAGCGAGCCCGACGTCCTGTTTTCCGCCTCTGCGAGACGTGACTCGTAGGAGCGGCGCAGCGACGCCTTCTCCCGGTCGAGTTCGGTCGCCGTGAACCCGTGCCGCGCGACCCGCTCGGCCTCCGTGAGCAGCGCGTCGAGTCCGCGCTCGATCCCGTCCTCCGGGACTGCGGCATTGAACTCCGAGGCGTCCACTCCGCGCACGAAACTGCCCCCGCCCGCGCCTGCGAAGAGGAACGGCGGCTCGGCCTGCAGCGTCAGCTCGTTGAGTCTTTCGTTGAGCATCCCCGAATAGAGCGATCGAACCCGGGCACGGCGGAAGTCGGCCATGCTGCCCCGCGGGCTCGGCGGCTGCTTGTAGAGAACCGAAACCTGCGCCAGGGGCATCTCGGGGTCGGTGGCGATGGAGATCAGCGGCGGATGGTCGATCGGGACCTCCGTCTCGGTCCTGGGGCGCGGGTTGTCCGGGCCCTGCAGGCCGCCGAAGTGCTCGCGAATCATCGCCTCGATCGCATCTCCGTCGAAGTCGCCAACCGCGATGACCGCCATCAGGTCCGGCCGGTACCAGTCCTCGTAGAAGCGGCGCAGCCGCTCGGCGGGCGCGTTCCGCAGAATGTCGGTGTCTCCGATCGGGAGCCGCTCCGCGTAGCGCGAACCGTGGAAGATGACCGGGAACTGCTCATCCTGGATCCGGGCCGCGCCCCCCCGGCGCCCCCGCCACTCCTCGATCACCACGCCGCGCTCCTTGTCGACCTCTTCCGGGTCGAAGAGGATGTCGCCCGCCCAGTCGACCAGGATCTGAAAGGCGGTGGCGAGCACCTCGGGGTCGTCCATCGGGACCTGCAGCATGTACACGGTCTCGTCGAAGCTGGTGTAGGCGTTGACGTCGGGGCCGAACTGCATCCCGATCGACTCGAGGTAGTCCACGAGCGCCTGCTTCTCGAAGTTGCGCGTCCCGTTGAAGGCCATGTGCTCGACGAAGTGGGCCAGCCCGAGCTGGTCGTCGTCTTCGAGGATCGAGCCGGCGTTGACCACCAGGCGCAGCTCGGCGCGATTCTCGGGCTCGTCGTTCTCATGGACGAACCAGGTGAGTCCGTTCCCCAGCGTGCCGGTGGTTACGGCGGGATCGGGCGGGATCGGGTCGGTCGGGTTGTACTGCTGGGCTGCGGCGCGTCCGGCGCCGGACCCCAGTGCGAAAAGGCAGAATAGAACGAAGGCTTGGGTCGAAGAGTTCTTCATGGTCCTCTTTCCTGATTGGTTGTACAAGGCAGGGCGATGGGTCCGCGCGCATCCGGTCGCCCCGCGGGCGCCGGCGCAGCGCTTGCCGCCCGCTGAAAGATAACGGGTACATTGGCGGGATTGGCAACGGCGGCCTGGACCGCTTCGGATGGCGGGTGTGGGCGGGGACGGGATTGGCAATGGAGGCGTGGACCGATGCGGATGGCGGGTTGGGCGGAGGCGGGATTGCAAAGGCCGCCGAAGCGGCAGTGGATGTGGGTGGGCGCTGCCGAGCGCACGAACAGGCCTATTCCCTGAATACGTTGGCCGACGCGGATTCCTTCAATGCGCCTCGGCGCCCCGGAGGCATCCGCGGCCGGCGAGCGAGGCAAAGGCGTCGCCCGCGACGATGATGTGGTCGAGGACGGGGATGCCCAGCTGGTCGCCGGCCCTGCTCAGCTGGCGGGTCACCTTCAGGTCCTCGGCGGACGGCTCCGGGTTCCCGGACGGGTGGTGGACCAGGATCAGCGCTGCCGCCCCGAGCACGATCGCGTCCCGGAAGACCTCGCGCGGGTGGATGAGAGACGCGTCCAGGATGCCCCGCGTGACCTGGCGCTGGCAGATGGGGCAGTTCTGGGAGTTGAGAAGGAGGACATGAAACTCCTCGTGGGCGAGGTGGGCCAGCGCGGGTGCAAAGATGTCGTGCACATCGGCCGGCCCCATGATCGGGTGCCTGTGATCCGCGCGGGCCGACCCGACGCGCCGGCCCAGCTCGATCGCCGCGACGATCCTGGCGGCCACGGCGGGACCGATCCCGGGGATCGCCACGAGGCGCCCGTGGTCCATGCGCGCGAGTTCGCGCAGCTGCCCGCCCGAGAGGTCCAGGACGCGCTCGGCGAGGTGGCGGGCGGGGGCGTCCCTGCCGCCGGCCCCGATCAGCAGCGCGAGCAGCTCCTGTTCGGAGAGAGGGCCGGGCCCGAAGCGCTGCAGGCGCTCCCGCGGACGCGCCGTTGGCGGAGCCTCCCGGCAGACCGCTACCCCGACAGCCCGAGACAACACTTCTTGTACTTCTTCCCGCTTCCGCAGGGACAGGGGGCGTTGCGCGCGGGCGCCTTGCCGCCGGTAATCGGGGTTTTCGGCCGCGCCTCGCCGCGGTTGGTGGCCAGACGGCGGACATCGGTGGTCCTTCCCATGGCACCGCCGGCCGATCCCCCGCTCGCCGACGCGGCGATGCCCATCGAATCCACCTCCTGGGCCGGCGCGGCCGCCGTGCGCCGCGCTCCGGGAGCCGGCCGGCCGCCCGCACGGGTCGGAATGCCGCTGCCGGCGGTCTCCGACGGCCCCGAGTACGACAGCCGCCGCTGGGGCTGGAAGCTCATCGCCGGCCGCTGTTCCAGCCGCACCCGGAAGAACTGCTGCGTGAGGCTGCGGCGAATGTCGTCCATGAGGCTCACAAACATCTGGTAAGCCTCCTTCTTGTACTCGACGAGCGGGTCCTTCTGTCCCCAGCCGCGGAAGCCGATCGAGGCCTTCAGGTGATCGAGATCATAGAGGTGATCCTTCCACTTGGTGTCGATGGTCGACAGCATGACGAAGCTCATCACCCGCTCCGCGTGCTCACCGAGCGACTCGATCTTTCGCTCGAAGGACTCCTGCACGGCCTCCTCGGCCACCCGGAGCACCTCCCTGCGCTCGACATCCTCGGGGTCCTCCTCGGCTTCCACATGCGGCAGCACGGTGTGCAGGTCGAGCAGCATCCGCTGCCGCAGCCCTCCCACGTCGATCCCCTCGTGGAGGCCCGCGTCCGGCAGGTAGTCCTCGAAGACGGCCTCCATGACGTGGTGCACCATCTCCCAGATCTCGCCCTTGAGGTCCTCCCCGCCCTCGAGTGCGAAGAGACGGAGGTCGTAGATCACCTCGCGCTGCTGATTCATCACGTCGTCGTAGTCCAGCAGCTTCTTGCGCGCCTCGAAGTTGTTCCCCTCCACCCGCTTCTGGGCCCGCCCGATCGAGCTGGTCACGAGCGGGTGGGTGATCACCTCGCCCTCCTCGGCGCCCATCCTGTCCATCGCGTTGGCGATCCGCTCCATGCCGCCGAAGAGCCGCATCAGGTCGTCTTCGAGCGAGAGGAAGAACTGCGACGCTCCGGGGTCGCCCTGACGGCCGGCGCGGCCGCGCAGCTGGCGGTCGATCCGGCGGGCCTCGTGGCGCTCGGATCCGAGGATGTGGAGGCCACCGATCTCGACGAGGTGGTCGCCGGGCTTTCCTTCGAGGTCCTCGTAGCGGGTCGGATCGGTCGCGACCACGCTGTCCAGCTCCAGCTCGCGCCCGTTGGTCCAGTCGATGGTGCGCGGATCCGTCACCCCGGCCCCGAGCTTGATGTCGGTGCCGCGGCCGGCCATGTTCGTCGCGATCGTAACCGCGCCGGGCTGGCCCGCCTCGGCCACGATCTCGGATTCGCGCTTGTGCTGCTTCGCGTTGAGGACGTTGTGCGTGACACCCCGCCGCTTGAGCATGCGGGAGATGGTCTCCGATACCTCGACGTTCGTCGTTCCCACCAGCACGGGCAGCTCCAGCCGGTTGAGGCGCTCGATCTCGTCCATGAGGGCGAGGTACTTCTCCCGCTTGGTGCGGAAGATGAGGTCGTCGCGGTCGTCCCGCGCGATGGGGCGGTTGGTGGGGATCACCGACACGTCGAGGTTGTAGATCTGGTGGAACTCGGTCTCCTCCGTCTCCGCGGTCCCCGTCATCCCGGCGAGCTTGTCGTACATCCGGAAGTAGTTCTGGATGGTGATCGTCGCGAGCGTCTGCGTCTCGCCCCGGATCTCCACGCCCTCCTTGGCCTCGACGGCCTGGTGCAGCCCGTCGCTCCAGCGCCGGCCCGGCATCTGCCGCCCCGTGAACTCGTCCACGATGACGATCTGGCCGTTCTCGCCGATGATGTAGCGCTCGTCCTTGTGGAAGAGGGTGTAGGCCTTGAGCAGCTGATGGATGACGTGCATCCGCTGGGACTTGTCGGCGTACTCCTCCTCCAGCTCCGCGATTCTGGCGCGCTTCTCCTCCACCGCCAGGGACTCGTCCTCCTGGATCTCCCCGACCACCTCCGACAGATCCGGCACGACGAAGGCCTGCGGATCTCCCGGCGAGAGCTCGTCCAGCCCCGCGTCGGAGAGGTGCACGTTGCTGCCCTTCTCGTCCATCGCGAAGAGCAGCATCTCGTCGATCTCGTGCAGGCGCTTGTCGCGCAGGTAGTCCGCCTCGGTCCTCTCCACGAGCCTTACGACCGAGGGCTGGTCCGCGAAGAGCTTCATCAGGCGCTTGTTCCTGGGCCCACCGCGTTTCGCCGCCAGGAGCTTCTCGCCGGATTCGTACTCGGTCTCCTCCGAGTCCAGGCCGCGCACCGCCTCGGCAACGAGCCGGTTGACCGTCCGGGTCTGCTTGCGGTAGAGCGCGCCGACCACCGGCGCCATCTGCTTGAAGGGCGTGGATGTGTCCCGCGTGACCGGCCCGGAGATGATGAGCGGGGTCCTGGCCTCGTCGATCAGGATCGAGTCGACCTCGTCGATGATCGCGTAGTGGTGCGCGCGCTGGACCCGCTGCTCCAGGGTGTGGACCATGTTGTCGCGCAGGTAGTCGAAGCCGAACTCGTTGTTGGTGCCGTAGGTGATGTCCGCGTGGTACGCCTGGCGGCGCTCCGGCGTGCCGGGTTCGTGCAGGTCTATGCAGTCCACCGTGAGGCCGAGGACGCCGTAGATCGCCCCCATCCACTCGGCGTCCCGCTGGGCGAGGTAGGAGTTGACGGTGACGAGGTGTGAGCCGCGCCCCGCCAGCGCGTTCAGGTAGAGCGGCATGGTGGCGACCAGCGTCTTCCCCTCGCCGGTGGCCATCTCGGCGACGCGCCCCCGGTGAAGCTGCGTGGCCCCGATGAGCTGCACGTCGTAGGGGATCATGTCCCACTCCAGCTTGTGGCCGGTGACCGTCACCTCCTGGCCCATCAGCCGGCGGCACGCCTCCTTCACCACCGCGAAGGCATCGGGGAGGATCTCCTCCAGGACCTCGGCCAGCTGTTCCCGGTAGTCCTCCTCGAGCTTGCCGATCTCGAGGCCGAGGCTTTCCCGCTCATCCGGGTCGGTGGTGGAGTGCTTCCGCGCCCGCATCGCCTCGATCTCGCCCATCACTTCACCGGTGTGTTCGGCGATCCGGTCCCTGAACTCCTGCGTCTTGCCACGCACTTCGTCGTCGGACAGCCCTTCGAGCGCCGCGTACCTCTCGTTGATCTCGTCGACGAGCGGGGCGAGACGCTTGACCTCGCGGGCGTAGCGGGACCCGACGATCTTCTTGATGATCCCTTTGATCATTCCCTTTTCCTCGGCAGTTTCCGCGCCGCCCCCCAACGGGACGGACGCTCAAGCCCGGTAGAGGCCTTCGGTCTCAATAACGGCCAATACGGCGGGCGACACCATATCACGAACGGACAACCCTTGCCGGACCCGTTCACGAACCTTCGAAGACGAGATGTCGACCGGCGTGACCTGGACGGCGCGAATGCTGCCGGCGGCGGGCACTCCCCTACCGGAACCGGCGCCGGTTCCGGCCCGGGAAATCACCACCAGCTCGGCCAGCTCGAAGACGGACCGCGGCTCCTTCCAGCTCGGCAGCCCCCCCGCCAGATCGCTGCCCAGGACCAGCGACAGCGACCAGCCGGGGTGGTCGGCCTTCAGTCTCCTCAAAGTGTCAACGGTATACGACACGCCTCCGCGCTCCAGCTCCAGGTCACACAGTTCGAACCTCGGGTCGTGCGCGACCGCCGCTTCGACGAGGCGCCGCCGCACGGCACCCGGCGTGATGATCCGGCCGGTCTTGTGCGGCGGAATCGATGCGGGCACCCACAGAAGACGATCCAGCGCGAGTGCATCTGCCACCTCGCCGGCCACGATCGCGTGACCCAGATGTGGCGGGTCGAAGGTGCCGCCGAAGACGCCGATCCGGTGGGCCGCATCCCCACCGGGACGCGCAGTACCCATCCGGGAGGCGGCTCTCCCCGGCTCACCTCCGGAACTCACCACGAACGGCTAGTCTCCGGGAGGAGCACGGCTCCGTTTGGGCGAGAGGGTGTCGCGCGCCGCCGGGACCCCCAGTGCCCTGGCTTCAGGCGAGTTGGGGAAGGTCTCCAGGAGCCGTCTGCGGAACTCGTCCCGCTGGTCGTCCCACCCCCAGCGCTCATAGATCTGCACCAGACGGGCCATCGCCCTGGGGGCCGACCCGGTGTTCGGATAGAACTCGACGAGATTCAGGAAGTACAGCTCGGCCGAATCGAGGAGCCGGTGCCGAAAGTAGTGGTCGCCCTCGCCGTAGGCCCTCTCGGCCAGCTTGTTGTCCATGCGGCGCATGAGGGCCGCGGCGGAATCTCCGATGGGGGTGCCCTGGAGGTCGTTGGCGACATTGCTGCAGTTGATCTGCGCCTGAATGGTGGGCGTCTGGTCCCGCTGCGGATGCGGGGACATGGCCGCGTAGGCCGCGCACAGCCCCATCCACGCCTCCGCCGCCAGCACATGGTCCGGGTAGACCTGCACGATGCGGGTGAACTCGGCGATCGCGCTGACGAAGTCCCTGCCCTCGTGGAAGGAGCGGGCCATGTAGTAGCGGGCGTCGACCGCGTGATCGAAGGTCGGGAACTGCAGCACCAGCCGCTCGAAGGCCCGGCGCGCCTCGCCCCAGTTGCCGTCCTCGAAGGCGCGCTGTCCGTGCTCGTAGAGCTGCTCCGGCGTCCACCCGGAATACGGCGGTACCGACGAACAGGCCGCGCCGAGCAGGCCGACCAGGGCACCCGTGGCGATCGAACGCTTCAGCACGGTCCTTCTCCCTGTCCGAAGCGGATCTCGTCCGCTCGCTCCCGCGCCGTGCGGCTGAGCGGCCCCGATCCGGCGGGATCCGAGTCCGGCACCATGCGGTAGGCCTCGATCGCCGCCGCGCACTCGCCCAGGCCGGCCAGGATCTCGGCCTTCGTGAACCAGACCCGGGAGAGGAGCATCCTGGGTTCGCCCAGTTCCAGCACCAGGTCCAGGTACGCGAGCGCCTCCTCGGTCGCGCCCTCCTCCTCGAGTCCCTCCGCGATCTCCCCGGCAAGCTGAAAGGCGCACCTGCCCACATGCGCGTAGGCCTCCTGCCCGCGCCTGGGAGCGAGGTCCGCGAACTCCTCGAAGAATCCGAGGGCGCGCTCGCAATCCCCGATCTCGAGGTGCGCCAGCGCCGTCTCGAAGAGGAGGTCGGGGTCGGCGCGGTGCTCGCCGAGCGCGCTGAGGAAGAGGGCCTGGGCCCGCAGGTGTTCGCCGCTGTCCCTGTAGTGGCGGGCCAGCGGCAGGTTCAACCCCCGGGCCCGCACGCCCGGACGGAAGTGGGAAGCGGCCTCCATCGCGGAGGCGGCGCCGTAGCGGTCCCCGTCCGCGAGCTCCCGTTTGGCGCGCGCCACGAAATCCGAGACGGCCTGGTCGACGTAGCTGCTGTCCTGCAGGATGGCCTGGTCGAGGAGCGCCCGGGCCTCGTCGACCCGGCCGAGCTCGATGTAGACGTGGGCGGCGCGCACCATCCCTTCGGCACCCGGATCCTCCCGCAGCAGCGAGAGCCGGTACTCCGCCAGCGCGTCCTCGTAGTCGCCGCGCGCTAACGCGAGATCACCGCGCAGCCGGGCCGTATCTTCGCTCGGGTCGGAAGCGCACCCCGCGGCGAGCAGCGCCACGAGCAGAAGCAGGTGGACGACCCGCCGCCCCTCACGCACCGGGCACCGTAGCGCAATCCGGCCCTCCCGCGGGCCACCGCCACGGGCTGCCGCAGTGCGCACTGGTCCGAGTCTTCCGTCTTCCACCTGATTCCATCCCGCGGGGATATGGTCCCGGGCGATCTCCCCGGGCCCGTCTATTGTTACTGCGGTCACCCTATGAGGTTCCACAAAGGCGGGGACCATAGTCAAGTCCCGCCCAGCGTACGCGGCCGCACGTCTTCCTCTTCCACCAGCCGCCGGAAGTACGCCACCGTCCTCCGCAGGCCCTCGCGCAGGTCCGTCACCGGGGACCAACCCAGCGTCCGGCGAGCCATGCCGATGTCGGGACGCCGCACCGCGGGATCGTCGACCGGCAGCGGCAGGAACTCCGGCCCGGCCGAGCTCCCGGTCTCCTTCATGACCAGCCCGGCCAGCTCACGGATGGTGAATTCGTCCGGATTCCCGACGTTCACGGGGTCGATGCACCCCGAGTGGTAGAGGCGGAAGATTCCATCGACGGTGTCCTCCACGAAGCAGAACGACCGCGTCTGCGATCCGTCTCCGTACAGGGTCATCGCCTCGCCGCGCAGCCCCTGCACGATGAAATTGGAGACGACGCGCCCGTCGCCCGGCCGCATCCGGGTCCCGTAGGTGTTGAAGATCCTCACGATGCGGGTGTCGAGGCCGTGGGCCCGGTGATAGGCCATCGTCATCGCCTCCGCGAAGCGCTTTGCCTCGTCATAGACCCCCCTCGGGCCGACCGGGTTCACGTTGCCCCAATAGCTCTCGGGCTGCGGGTGGACCAGGGGATCGCCGTAGACCTCGGAGGTCGAGGCCAGCAGGTAGCGGGCCCGGTGCTTCCGGGCCAGCCCGAGCGTGTTGTGGGTGCCCAGCGAGCCGACCTTGAGCGTCTGAATCGGGAGTTCCAGGTAGTCCACCGGGCTCGCGGGTGAGGCGAAGTGGAGGACGCCGTCCAGCTTCGTGCCCAGGTAAAGCGGCCGGGAGATGTCGTGGTCGACGAGTCGGAACCGGGGATGGCCCTCGAGGTGGGCAAGGTTCGTTGGCGCGCCCGTGATGAAGTTGTCCACCCCGACGACTTCGCACCCCTCCGCGAGGAACCGGTCCACGAGGTGGGAGCCCAGGAACCCGGCCGCCCCGGTGATCGCGACGCGCACGGATCAGCCGGACCCTCCCGGAAGGACCGGGCGGCGCCCCACCGAATGGTACTCGAAGCCCAGTTCGCGCATTGCCGCCGGGGCGTAGAGGTTCCGCCCGTCCAGAATCACCGGCTGTCTGAGGAGCGAGCGCATGCGGGGGAAATCCGGGTGCCGGTACGGATGCCACTCCGTGTGGATGAGGAGCGCATCCGCACCCTCGAGGACATCGTAATTCCGGTCGCGGTACTCGACGGCGTCGCCCAGGATCCGCCGGGCCTCCGCCATCGCGACGGGATCGTGCGCCACCACCCGGGCCCCGCGTTCCAGGAGTCCCCGGATCGTGACCAGGCTGGGCGCTTCCCGCATGTCGTCCGTGTCCGGCTTGAAGGCCAATCCCCATACCGCAAAAGTCCTGTCGTGCAACGCTTCCCCGAATCGGTCGACCGCCAGCTCCAGGAGCAGCCGCTTCTGGTCTTCGTTGACGCTCTCAACGGCGTCGAGTATCGAGGAATCCACCCCGAGCCGCTTCATCGTGCCCGCAAGCGCCTTCACGTCCTTGGGGAAGCAGGAACCGCCGTACCCCACGCCAGGGAACAGGAAGGTCGGGCCGATGCGCCGGTCGGAGCCGACACCGAGACGGACCATGTCCACATCGGCGCCGGTCTGCTCGCAGAGCCGCGCGATCGTGTTCATGAAACTGATGCGCGTCGCGAGCATAGCGTTGGCTGCGTACTTCGTGATCTCGGCGGACGCGGTGTCCATCACGAGGATTTCGTTGCCGGTCCGCACGAACGGCGCGTAGAGAGTCTTCATCACCTCGGCGGCCGCCGGGTCGTCCACGCCGATGACGACCCGGTCGGGCTTGCGGAAGTCGCTCAGCGCGGCCCCCTCCTTCAGGAACTCCGGGTTGGAGCACACGTACACCGGATGCTCCGTCTCGGCCTCGATCGCCTCCCGAACCAGCCGCGCCGTCCCCACCGGCACCGTGCTCTTGGTGATGACGATGCGTTCGCCGTCCATCGCGCGCCCGATGTCGGAGGCGGCGGCCACCACCTCGCTGAGGTCGGCGGAACCGTCCTCGTCGGGCGGCGTGCCCACCGCGATGAAGATGATGTAGGACGCGCGCACCGCCCCGGCCACATCGGTGGTGAAGGACAGGCGCCGCCCGGCGACGTTCTGCCGGACCAGCCCGCTCAGACCCGGCTCGTAGAAGGGGATTTCGCCGCGCTCCAGCGCTTCCACCTTGTCCTTCAGGATGTCGGCGCAGATGACGTCGTTGCCGGTCTCGGCCAGGCAGGCGCCGGTCGTCAGCCCCACGTACCCGGTTCCCACGACCGCGATTCTCATGTCTGCTTCACGATCCACCGCCGGTCGGCGGCGGCGGCCGAGGCGGCTTTGATCGAGCCGGTCGCGTTGCGTGCGTCGACGAGCACGCGCGACAGGCGGAAGATGCGTTCGAAATCGAGGCAGGAGTGGTCGGTCACGATGACGGCCACGTCCGTACCGGCAAGACGTTCAGAGGTGAGGGCGACGGAGGTGAGCGGGAGACCGTCGCGCGCCTCCCACATCGAAACGTAGGGGTCGTGGTAGCTCACTTCGGCCCCGTCCCTCGCCAGCAGCTCCAGTATCGCCGTGGCCGGCGACTCCCTCACGTCATCGACATCCTTCTTGTAGGCCACGCCCAGGAGCAGGACGCGCGCGCCCTTGACCGGTTTGCCGGCCTGGTTCAGCGCTTCCCTGACCTTGCCCGCGACGAAGGCCGGCATCTCCGCGTTGATCTCCGCCGCCACGTCGATGAAGCGCGTGCGGAAGTCCATGGTCCGCATCTTCCAGGCGAGGTAGTGGGGGTCGACCGGGAGGCAGTGCCCACCCAGCCCGGGGCCCGGCGTGAACTTCATGAAGCCGAAGGGCTTGGTGGCTGCGGCGTCGATCACCTCCCAGATGTCCAGCCCGAGGCGGTCGGCGATCAGCGCCATCTCGTTGACGAGCCCGATGTTGACAGCGCGGAAGGCGTTTTCGAGGATCTTCGCCAGCTCGGCCGCCTCGACGGAGGAGACGGGCACCATCTCGTCCACGAAGCGGGTGTAGAACGCCACCCCGGCCTCCGTGCAGGCTGGCGTCACCCCGCCGATGATCTTCGGTGTGTTGCCGATCTTCCAGGTGTCGTTGCCGGGATCGACGCGCTCCGGAGAGAAGCACAGGAAGAAATCGCTCCCCGGCTCCAGACCGGCGCCGCGGAGGATCGGAAGCACGACCTCGCGGGTCGTTCCCGGATAGGTCGTGGATTCCAGCAGCACCAGCTGTCCATCCCGCAGGGAGGCGGCCACCGCCCTGGAGGCCGCCAGAATGTGCCGGATGTCGGGGTCCCGGGTCCTGGACAGCGGTGTGGGTACGCAGATCGCGATCGCGTCGCAGTCGGCCAGCCGCGACATGTCGATCGTCGCTTCCAGTGTTCCGCGGCCGCGCGCTTCCCGGACCTCCGAGTCGGAAAGGTCGGAGATGTGACTGCGGCCCGCGTTCACGCTCTCGGCCACCGCCGGGTTCACGTCAAAGCCGACGACCCGGATGCCCCTGGCGGCGGCCCGGGCCGCAAGCGGCAACCCCACGTAGCCGAGTCCGACCACCCCGAAGATCACATCGCCGGAGGACATGCGGGTTGCCTGGCTCATCGGTCACATATGCGGGAGGCGGAGCGGACGCTTCCCGGGCCCTGGCCACGTCCGGAGCCGCGCCAGCGCCCTGCGCGCGGGAAACCGGATCGCCGGACTCCGAGGGGTCGACCGCAGCCGGCTCGCCCGATCCGCCGGGCTATCCGGACTCCCCGGATCCGTCGCCGGACTCGCCGGATCCGTCGCCGGACTCGCCTTCGTCCTCCATCTCGAAGCGCCGGACAAGGAAGTAATCCCCTTTGTCGACTGCGAACATCGCTTGCAGGCGGTCGCCTTCGTTCCTGAGGATCTCGGCCTCCATCCATACGTCCAGTAAGGAGTCGGAAAGCGCCATGACCGTTCCGGTGATGTCCAGCCTGAGTCCACCGATGACCTCGACCGAGTCGGCCAGCGCCTCATCCGAGACATGCATGAGATACGGATTGTTGCCGGGGAGCATCGTCCAGAACAACCTGTCGCCGACTGTGGATTCGACGTCGACCAGTCGCAGAGTGATTTCCTGGCCCATGTAGCTCTGGGTCCCCATGACGAAGTCGTCGAACGGCACCTCGTTGAGGCCGTCTTCGGTGACTACATCGTCCACCACCTCAACCTCCGGGGGTTCGTATCCGGACAGCCAGTACAGGAAACCGGCCATCGCCAGGAAGGAGAGGATCATCAACGGAATGGACAGTCTCACGGCACCCGCGCGGGACTTCGGGAACATCTGCATTCTGCCTTCCTCTGATACCGGTTTGTGGTAATTGGCGGTGTCGAATCCGGATTCCGGATCCGGTGCCCGGCGTCGCATCCTGCGGCAGGATTCTATCATACCAGCTCGATGAGCGCCATATCCGCGGCATCCCCCTTCCGCGGACCCAGCTTCAGGATGCGCGTGTACCCCCCGGGTCGGTCGGCATAGCGGGGGCCGATCTCGTCGAAGAGCTTGCCCAGGACCTCGCGGTCGGCGATCCGCCGTGCCGCCTGGCGCCGCGCGTGGAGATCCCCCCGCCGGGCCAGCGTGACCAGCCGTTCCGCATACGGACGCAGTTCCCTGGCCCGGGCGGTGGTGGTCCGGATCCTTTCATGGCGGAAGAGGGAGGTGGCCATGTTGCGCAGGAGTGCACGCCGGTGACTCGGCGACCGCGAGAGGTTTCTGCCCTTCTTTCTGTGACGCATTCTCTGCTGTTCCTTCCCGCGGGCACGGGGCCCGCGGAACTTGAAAAGTCCCCGGCTAGTCCCCCGCTCCGGCGCGCGCGGCCTCTTCGGCCCAGTAGAGGCGGCCATCGGCGCCACGCTTCGTCTTCATGCCGAATCGGAGGTTGTGCAGACCAAGGAATTCGTAGATTTCACCCAGCGACTTGTGGCCGAAGTTCTCGATCGCGAGCATCTCCTCCTCCGTGCGGCCGATCAGGTCCGACAGGGTCTCGATCGACTCCCTCTGCAGCGAGTTGCGGGATCTGACGCGCAGTTCCGCGAGATCGTTGATGGAGGTTTCCAGCAGCTCGGCCAACTTCTCCGGCACCGGCTCCGGCGCCGGCTCGTCCTCCTGCGGGGGACCGCCCTCGCGGAAGTAGAACATGTATTCGAGGTGCCGGCGCACGAGCTCGGCCGAATACCTGACCGCGCTTTCGGGGTCCACGGCTCCGTTCGTCTCCACATGCAGCATGAGCCGGTCGAAGTCGGTGCGCTGCCCCACCCGCGTCTCCTCGACCTTGAAGCTCGCGCGGAGGACGGGGTTGTAGATGGCGTCGATTCGCACCAGGTCCACCGGCGCGTCCTCGGGCGGCTCCTGCTGGTCGGCCAGCACGTAGCCGCGGCCCTTGTTTACGTAGAGTTCGATGCCGACTTCCAGGTCGTCTTCCAGGGTCAGGATGTGGTGATCCGGGTTGTGGACCGTTACCGAAGCCGGTCCGCGGATCTTCGCGGCCGTCACCGGCCCGGCCCTGTTCGCGCGGACGTCGAGGACCACCGCATCCACGTCCTCGTCCAGGCTCAGGACGATCGACTTCAGGTTCTGGATGACCTGGTGAACGTCCTCGACGACGGACGGGATGGTCTGGTGCTCGTGCACGACGCCGGTAATCCGGAATGCCCGCACCGCAGCGCCCGGAAGCGAGGAAAGAAGCACCCGGCGCACTGAATTGCCGAGCGTGTGCCCGAACCCGCGCTCCAGCGGATCCATGACGAAGTCGGCGGAGCGGCCGTCTTCCGACATGCCGGTGATCTCGATGCGCTCCGGGAGCACGAGACCGGAAAGATCAATCTCCATATTCTCCAGATTCTCCGAATTCACCTCGTTGTCCCCCTCATCTTGTTGCATCCGTTCGGGATTCGCCGACGCGTCCACGACGCCCCCGACTGCGGACTACTTGGAATAGAGTTCGACGATCAGCTGCTCCTGAGCCGCCAGCGGTATGTCCCCGCGGGTCGGCTGCCTGACCACCCTGCCCACGCGCTTCTTCTCGTCGAGCGCCAGCCAGTCGAGGAGTTGCGGGCGGGAACGGGCGGCGAGGCTCGCGTCCACCAGCTCCAGTTCGCGGGAACCGATCCTGAGCGCGACCTCGTCTCCGGCCGAGAGCCTGTAGCTGGGTATGTTGACGACGGAGCCGTTGACCTGCACGTGGCGATGACGGACCAGTTGCCGTGCCTGGCGCCGGCTGGTCGTCAGGCCCATGCGGAACACCACGTTGTCGAGACGGCTCTCAAGCGCGATGATCAGATTCTCGCCGGTGACGCCGGGCCGTCCGGCCGCGTACTCGAAGAGGTTGCGGAACTGCTTCTCGTGGAGTCCGTAGATCCGCTTGACCTTCTGCTTCTCGCGCAGCTGGACGGCGTAGTCCGACTGCTTGCGGCGGCGGACCGACGCGGGGCCGTGCTGCCCCGGCGGGTACTGGCGCCTCTCGACCGGGCATTTCTCCGTGTAACACTTCGCGCCCTTCAGGAAGAGCTTCTGTCCCTCCCGGCGGCAGCGCTTGCAGACCGGACCTGTGTATCGTGCCATTGCTGAGTTCTTCTTCCGTCTCCGTCAGACGCGGCGTTTCTTGGGCGGGCGGCACCCGTTGTGCGGAAGCGGCGTGACGTCGTGGATCGACTGGATGTTGAGGCCCGCCGACGCGAGCGCCTGGATCGCGGATTCCCTGCCCGAGCCCGGGCCCCGGACCCGCACCACCAGGTTGCGCACCCCCATGGCGTGGGCCTCGCGGCCCGCCTGCTCGGCGGCCATCGTGGCTGCGAACGGGGTGGATTTCTTGGATCCCTTGAAGCCGGCGGTGCCCGCCGACGCCCAGACCAGCACGTCTCCGGACTGGTCGGCGATGGTGATCAGCGTGTTGTTGAACGTCGCCTTGATGTGGGCGACGCCGTCCGCGGCGACGACCTTCCTGGTCTTCCTGGGTCTTGTCGATCTGGCTCTTGCCAAGCGATGCCTTCCTCCGTGCGGGGGCCTGCGGGTCCGATCCGCGCGTTACGGGTCTCCGATGCTGCTCCCGTCCTACTTCTTGGGAGCCTTCTTCTTGCCCGCGATGGCGCGCCGCGGGCCCTTCTTGGTGCGGGCGTTGGTGTGGGTGCGCTGGCCCCTCACGGGCAGCCCCCGGCGGTGGCGCAGGCCCCGGTAGCAGCCGATGTCCATGAGTCGCTTGATGTTCATGGACACCTCGGTGCGGAGCGCTCCCTCCACCTTGTGGTTGAGCTCGATCTCGCGGCGCAACAGACTCGCGTCCTCGTCGCTCAGCTCGTGGGTGCGGAGATCCGGATTGATCCCCGTGGCCTCGATGATGCGCTTCGAGCCCGTGTCGCCAACGCCGTAGAGGTAGGTCAGCGCCACCTTGATGCGCTTGCCCCTGGGGAGGTCGATCCCGGCTATGCGTGCCACGAATCCTCCCCTCAGCCCTGGCGCTGCTTGTGTCTCGGGTTCCTGCTGCAGATCACCCGCACGACGCCCTTGCGGCGGATGACGCGGCAGTACTCACACATCGGCTTTACGCTGGTACGCACCTTCATGCGTTCCGACCTCCGGTCTGGTTTCCTGAAGCCCGTATAGGGCACAGCATATTAAGTTAACGTATCCGAACATCCTGGGGAAGCGCAGTGGTCTCGGTTCGCCACTCCGGCTCATCCCAGATGCCGCCGCCGGTCAGCACGCGCGGACCGTCCGCGGTGACCGCCACGGTGTGCTCGAAGTGGGCGGAGAGTGCGCGGTCGGCGGTGATCACGGTCCAGCGGTCCTCCAGGGTGGCGATCCGTTCGCTCCCCCGCGCGAGCATCGGTTCGATCGCGAGGACCATCCCCTCGCGCAGCGGCACACCGAAGCCGCGCTGGCCGATGTTGGAAACCTGCGGCTCCTCGTGGATGGCGCGGCCGACGCCGTGACCGACGAGGTCGCGGACGATGGCCAGGCCGGTGCCGCGCACGGTATCCACCACGGCGGCGCCGATGTCGCCCACATGGTTGCCCGGGCGCGCGGCCGCCACCGCCGCCCGCAGCGACTCCCGTGTCACCTTCATGATGTGCGCGGCTTCGGCACCGATCTCCCCCACGGGGAAGGTGAAG
Source organism: Gemmatimonadota bacterium (assembly GCA_022822445.1). Taxonomy (GTDB): domain Bacteria; phylum Gemmatimonadota; class Gemmatimonadetes; order Longimicrobiales; family Gaopeijiaceae; genus Bin94. The sequence goes on from JAJEBR010000011.1 coordinate 49,314, forward strand.
GCGGAGTCGGCGCACCAGCCGCCCTGCTTCACCCCCACGTCGATGGACACGATGTCGCCCTCTTTCAGACTGCGCCGGGAGGGGATTCCGTGGACCACCTCCTCGTTGATGCTGATGCAGGCGCTTCCGGGGAATCCGTAGAGTCCCTTGAAAGCCGGCACCGCCCCCTTGTGCGCGCGGACGAAGGTGTCGGCGAAGCGGTCCAGCTCGGCGGTGGTGACGCCCGGCTCGACCCGGGGCTGCAGTTCGGCGAAGAGCGCCCCGATTATCGCCCCGCAGCGTCCGATGGCCTCGATCTCGGCCTTCGACTTGAGGTGGATCCCTCCGGCCCTCTTTGCCGTCATCGAGCGCTCAGCGGCCCGTCGTGGCGGCGTGCGCCGCGCGGTGCCCGCCCACCGCCGCGTGGAGCGCAGCATAGACCTGGTCGATGTCTCCCTCGGCACCGACCCGCACCAGGATCCCCTTCGCGTCGTAGTGGCCGATCAGCGGGGCCGTGGCCTTCTGGTAGACGGCGAGCCGGGTGCGCACGGTGTCCGGCTGGTCGTCCGCGCGGTGGATCAGCGGCTCGCCGGTTTCATCGCAGATCCCGTCGCGTCGCGGCGGGTCGAAGTAGACGTTGTAGACCCGGCCGCCGGGAGAAGAGCGGCGTCCCGAGATGCGCTTGAAGAGCACCGACTCCGGCGCGTCCAGGAGCGCGACCACGCCAACCGCCCGTCCCTCCGGCGCGAGCGCCCGGTCGAGCGCTTCGGCCTGCTGCACGGTCCGCGGGAAGCCGTCGAAGACAACCCCTCTCCCGGGTTCGAGTCCAGCCAGGTGCTCCCGGACCAGATCGATCATCACCCCGTCGGGGACGAGCTCGCCGGCGTCCATATACCTGCGTGCCTCGAGCCCCAGGCGGGTGCCGTCCCTCAGCGCGGCGCGCAGCAGGTCGCCGGTGGAGACATGCGCCCACCCCAGTTCACGTCCGAGGCGTACGCCCTGCGTTCCCTTGCCGACCCCCGGCGCCCCAAGGAGCACGACGATCCTGCCCGCCGATTTAACGTCCGGCATCCTACATGTAGCGCTGGCGGCCACGCATCTTCACCCGGCCCTTCTTCATGAATCCGTCGTAGTGGCGCAGCAGGAGATGCTGCTGGGCCTGCTGCACCGTGTCGAGGCCCACCCCGACCACGATCAGCAGGCTCGTCCCGCCGAACATCAGACTCTGATTGCCGGTGTAGCTGAACATCCACGACGGGATCAGCGCAATGATCGCGAGGTAGACCGACCCGGGCAGCGTGACGCGCGTCAGGATCCGGTCGATGTACTGGGCGGTGCGCGCGCCGGGCTTCACGCCGGGGATGAAGGCTCCCTGCTTCTTCAGGTTCTCGGCCAGGTCGACGGGGTTGAAGATGATCGCCGTGTAGAAGTACGTGAAGAAGATGATCAGCGCCGCGTAGGTGATGTAGTAGACCATCGTCTGCGGCTGGAAGATGTTCGCCAGGTCCTGGACGACGTCGATGCTGCTGAAGGCGGCCATCGTGCTCGGGACCGCCATGAAGGAGATCGCGAAGATGATCGGCATCACGCCCGCGGAGTTGATGCGGAGCGGGATGTGGCTCTTCTGGCCCTCGCGGATGCGGCCCCGCCCCACGACCTTGCGCGGGATCTGGATGGGGATCTTGCGGGCAGCCATGGTCATCGCGACCACGCCGGCCGTGATGGCCACCATCATCGCCACCAGGAGGATCAGGCCGAACAGGGTCATCTGCTCGTTCTGGATCGACTCGGTGACCCCGGCCACCGTGGCGGGGAAGCTCTGGATGATCGAGAAGAGGATCATCAGCGACATGCCGTTCCCCACGCCCCGTTCCGTGATCTGCTCCCCCATCCACATGACGAAGACGCCGCCGACGGTCAGGACGATCAAGGTAGTGGTGACGAAGCCCATTCCAGGCGAATTGACGACGCCCAGGGTCTGCAGGAAGGACGCGTACCCGAACGCCTGCACGGCGCACAGGAGCACGGTGGTGTAGCGTGTCCACTGGGTCAGCTTCTTGCGGCCCTGTTCCCCCTCCCGCTGCAGCTTCTGGACGGTGGGAAAGACGGCGCTGAGCAACTGGAACATGATGCTCGCCGATATGTAGGGCATGATCCCCAGGGCGAAGATCGTGGCCCTGCTGATGTTCCCGCCCACGAAGAGGTCGTAGAAGCCGAGGAAGGTGTTCGAATACTGGGCCGTGCGCTCCTGTAGCGTTACTACGTCGACCCCGGGCACGGTGATGTGCGATCCGAGCCGGTAGATCAGCATCATGAGGAGCGTGAAGAGGATCTTGTCCTTCAGCTCCGGAGCGCGGAAGAGGTTTGGGATCGGGTTGGCCATGAACGCCCCCTACCGCCCTTCCCCAGCGCGTTCCGCACCGTGCAGGGGCAACAGCGTCACCGAGCCTCCCGCGGCCTCGATCTTCGTCCGGGCGGCGGCGCTCGCCGCGTGCACCGCACAGTCTACCGCGGTGCTGATCTCGCCGTTGCCGAGGATCTTGACCGGTGTCCGCAGCGACCGGATCAGCCCGGCTTTCCTGAGCGCTTCCGGCGTGGCCCTTCCGTCCACGATGTGAAGATCGGAGACGTTCACAACCTGGTACTCGACCCGGTTCCGGTTCGTGAAGCCGCGCTTCGGAATGCGGCGCTGCAATGGCATCTGCCCGCCTTCGAACCACGCCGGCACGCCGCCGCCCGAGCGCGAGTTCTGCCCTTTCTCACCCCTTCCCGCCGTCTTGCCCTTCCCGGAACCCGGTCCCCGGCCAACGCGTTTGCGCGCCCGGCGGGGCCCCTTCGGGGGGCGAAGGTTGTGCAATTCGATCATCGGTCAATCCACCTCCGTCACCTCTAGCAGATAGTCGATCCTGGCGACCATCCCGCGGATCGCGGGTGTGTCATCGTGCACTACGGACTGCTGGTGCCCCCGGATTCCGAGAGCCTCCAGAGTGCGCCGCTGGATCTTCTGGCGCCCGACGGCACTCCGCACCTGCGTGATCCTGATTCGCCTAGCCATGATTCGCGACTCCCAGCTCCTGCAGCGACACGCCGCGGCGGGCCGCCACGTCGTACGCCGTGTCCAGGCTCTCCAGCCCGGTAAGGGTGGCGCGGATGACGTTGATCGGGTTGTTCGTCCCCAGGCTCTTGGTCAGCACGTCGGTGTAGCCTGCGGCCTCGAGCACCGCCCGCACCGGGCCTCCCGCGATCACGCCGGTTCCGGGTGCGGCCGGGCGGAGAAGCACTCGCCCCGCACCCCAGCGGCCAATGATGTCGTGCGGGATGGTGCCGTTGATGATCGGCACGTCGACCATCTCGCGGCGCGCCTGCTCGAACGCCTTGCGAATGGCCTCGGCGACCTCGTTGGCCTTGGCGTGGGCGATCCCAACGCGGCCCGACTGGTTGCCGACGGCCACAAGCGCGGTGAAGGAAAAGCGGCGCCCCCCCTTCACGACCTTGGCCACCCGGTTGATGTGGATGAGGTTCTCGACCTGTTCGGCGCCCTCGCGCGGCGGTCTCTTGTCTCTGGCCATCAGAAGATCAGTCCTCCCTCACGCGCGCCTTCGGCGAACGCCTTGACCCGGCCGTGATAACGATATCCCCCGCGGTCGAACACCACGGTGTCGATGCCCCGCTCGGTGGCACGCTCCGCCAGGAGCTTCCCGGCGGCCCGGGCGGCCCCGACCTTGCCGCTTCCGTTGTCGGCGGCGGCGTCGCGCAACTCCGACGCCAGGGTCGAAAGCCCCACCAGCGTGTGCTGCCGGTCGTCGTCGATCACCTGGCCCTCGATGTTGGTCAGCGACCGGTACACGGCCAGCCGGGGCCTCGTGCCGGTGCCGTGCACCCTCTTGCGGATGCGGGCATGCCGGCGGCGGCGCTGGAGCCGGCGGCTCTTCCTCAGTTTGCTTGTCTTGATCATCGTGAGTCGGACCGTCACTTTCCGGCCGTCTTGCCGGCCTTGCGCCGGACGTATTCTCCCTGGTATCTCACACCCTTGCCCTTGTACGGTTCCGGCGGACGGAACGACCGGATCACGGCGGCGGTGTGCCCCACCTGCTGCTTGTCAGCCCCACTGACGACGATCGTTGTGGGGTTCGGCGTCTCGAGAGTAATCCCCTCCGGGGCCGGAAAATCGATGTGGTGCGAGAATCCGAGCCTGAGCTGCAGACCCTTGCCCTTCGCCTCGGCACGGTAGCCGACCCCGACGATTTCGAGCGTCTTGCTGAATCCCTCGCTCACCCCCTGGACGATGTTGGCCACCAGGGCGCGGGTCAGGCCGTGAAGCGCGCGGTGTTCCTTCTGGTCGGTCGGGCGCTTCACCACGAGAGTCCCGCCGGGTTCGCCGTCCCAACTCACGGTGATCGGGTCGCGGACGTCGAGCGCGAGTTCGCCCCTGGGCCCCCTGGCCGCGACGTGCTGCCCCTCCAGGGTGACGGTGACACCGGCGGGGATCGTCACCGGCTGCTTGCCAATGCGTGACATGGAACCTCCTACCAGACCTCGGCGAGGATCTCGCCGCCCACGTTGGCCGCCCGCGCGGCACGGTCGGAGAGCAGGCCGCGCGATGTCGACAGCACCGCGATCCCCAGGCCGTTCCTCACCCTGGGGATGTCGCCGACGCCCACGTACCGCCGCCGGCCGGGACGGGAGATGCGGGAGATGCGGCCGATCACCGGTCGTCCCTCGTGGTACTTGAGGTAGACGCGGACCAGCCCGTGGCGTCCGTCGTTCAGAACCTTGTAGTCGTGGACGAAGGCGTTCTCCTTCAGGATGCGCGCCAACTCCACCTTCAGCTTCGAAAGTGGCACGTCGGCCCACCGGTGCCCCGCGCTTCCGGCGTTGCGGATGCGGGTGAGCATGTCGGCGATGGGGTCGGTCATCATGATGCGTGTTCGTCTCCTCACTCAGGCGTGGGCGCCCCCGATGATGACGGGAATCTCGCCGCGGAAGGGAAAACCGAGCTGCCTCAGCAGGGCGTAGGCCTGGTCGTCCTTGTTGGTCGAGGTAATCACCGAGATGTCCATTCCGTGGATCTGCTTGACGCGGTCGTAGTCGACTTCGGGGAAGATGATTTGCTCGCGGATACCGATGGTGTAGTTGCCGCGTCCGTCGAAGGAACGGGTTTTCAGGCCGCGGAAGTCCCGGATGCGGGGGACGGCGACTGACACGAAGCGGTCGAGGAACTCCCACATTCCCCGGCGGCGCAGCGTGACGGTGGCACCCACAGGCATGCCCTCGCGCAGGCGGAAGTTCGAGATCGACTTCCGGGCCCGGGTGATGACTGGCTTCTGCCCCGAGATCGCCGCCAGCTCCTCCGCGACCGAATCGATCAGCTTGCGATCTCTGCTGCCCTCGCCGACGCCCACATTGAGGGTCACCTTGAGGACCCGCGGAATCTCATGCGGATTTGCGAAGCCGAACTGCTCCTGCAGCACCGGCCTCGCCACCTCCGTGTAGTGGGTCTGAAGTCGTGGTTCCATGATTTCCTCAGCGTCTCCGCTTCATCAACCCGGTTTCGGCACCGGATTGCCGCTCTTCACAGCGATCCTCTCCTTGAAGCCGTCAGGCTCGACCCGCATCCGGATGCGGCTGGCCTCGCCGCCGGCCGGATCGATGAGCATCACGTTCGAAAGGTGGATCGGGGCTTCGGAGGTGATGATGCCCCCCTCCGGGTTCTCCTGGGTCGGGCGGACATGCCGCTTGCGCATGTTTACGCCCTGGACCATCACGCGGTCCGATCCCCGCAGCACCCTGAGCACCGTCCCCTCGGCTTCGCGGTGGTTGCCGCGAATCACCCTTACCCGGTCTCCCTTTACGATCCTGGTCGCGTGCCTGGCCATCGCTAGAGCACCTCCGGAGCGAGGGACACGATCCTCATGTACCGTTTCTCGCGCAGTTCGCGCCCGACGGGACCGAAGATGCGGGTGCCCCTGGGCTCTTTCTGGGCGTTGATAAGAACGGCGGCATTGTCGTCGAAGCGGATGTACGTCCCGTCGCGCCGCCGCATCTCCTTGGCCGTCCGCACGACCACGGCCTCCATGACCTCACCCTTCTTCACCGGGGCGTTGGGCACGGCATCCTTGATCGTGACGATGACCCGGTCGCCGATCCGCGCGTAGCGCCGCCCCGACCCGCCCAGCACGCGGATGCAGAGTGCCCGCTTGGCGCCGGTGTTGTCGGCGATCTTCAGCATCGATTCCTGTTGGATCATCTGATCTCATCCAGTTCCTTCGCGCGAGGCCGTCAGGCAGGCCGTTCCAGTAGTTCGACGACACGCCAACGCTTGGTCTTCGACAGCGGCCGGGTCTCCATGATCGAGACGGTGTCTCCGACCCGGCACTCGTTTTCCTCGTCGTGGGCGTGATACTTCTTCGAGCGCTTGATCTGCTTTCCGTAGAGGGGGTGGGCGAGGCGGCGCTCGACCAGTACCGTGACCGTCTTTTCGGCCCGGTCTCCCACCACCACGCCGGTGCGCACCTTGCGCCGGCTCCTCGTTACGACTTCACTCATCGCTCGCACTCCGGCGCTCGTGCAGTATGGTCTTGATCCGGGCGATTTCCCGGCGGATTTCCCGCAACAATTTAGGGTTTTCCAGTTGCATTGTGGCGCTCCGGAAGCGCAGCCGGAACTGTTCCATCTTCAGTTCCCCGAGCCGGTGTCCCAGCTCCGCGCTTTCCAGTTCGCGAATCTCCTCTGCCTTCACGATGACACTCCAGGGATCGACAGGTTCATAGTTGGGTCTCGCGGACGACGAAGCGGGTCTTGACCGGGAGTTTGAACGACGCCAGCTCCATCGCCCGCCGCGCGGTCTCGATCGGGACGCCCTCCAGCTCGAACATGATCCGCCCGGGCTTGACCACGGCCACCCATTCCTCGGGGTTGCCCTTGCCCTTGCCCATGCGGGTTTCGGCCGGCTTCTTCGTGATGGGCTTGTCCGGGAAGATGCGGATCCAGACCTTTCCGCCTCTCTTGACGTGACGGGTGATGGCCACCCGGGCGGACTCGATCTGGCGGTTGGTGATCCAGCTGGCCTCGAGCGACTGAAGGCCGTACTCGCCGAAGGAGACCTTGCTCCCGCGGTAGGACTTTCCGCGCATCTTCCCCTTGTGGGTCTTTCGGCGCCGTATGCGTTTCGGTGCAAGCATCTCAGCTCCTCGCGATCTGGGAGGGCCCGGCCGAATAGGTGCGGCCGAACCGCTCCTCGACGACTTCGCCCTTGAAGACCCAGCACTTCACGCCGACGACGCCGTAGGTCGTCGCCGCCTCTACGTGCGAGTAGTCGATGTCCGCGCGCAGCGTGTGAAGGGGTACGCGGCCCTCGCTGTAGCCCTCGGTGCGGGCGATTTCGGCACCGCCCAGCCTGCCGGCGCACTGGATGCGGATTCCCTCCGCGCCCGCGCGCATCGCGGATTGCACGGCCTTCTTCATGGCCCTGCGGAAGGAGATGCGCTGCCGGATCTGATGGGCAACGTTGTCCGCGACCAGGCGCGCACTCAGCTCGGGGCGCTTGATTTCCTCCACATTCACCGACACCTCGCTGTTGGTCAGCACGGCAAGCTCGTCGCGGAGCTTGTCCACCTCGGCGCCGCGCTTCCCGATCACGACCCCGGGACGTCCCGTGTGCACCGTGACGACCAGCTTGGACGGCTTGCGCGCGATCTCCACCTTGGCGATGGCCGCGTGATGGAGCCGCCGGTGCAGGTACGTCCGGATCGTGTGGTCCTCCTTCAGCAGCTTCGGGAAGTCACGCTCGGCGTACCACCGCGAGCGCCAGTCGGCGACGATGCCCAGCCTGAACCCGCGTGGGTGGGTTTTCTGACCCATCCGCTAATTCTCCTTCGCTGTCACTTCGACCGTGATGTGGCTCGTTCTGCGCCGCCGGGGCGATGCCCGGCCCATGGCGCGCGCCCGCCACCGCTTGAGCGTGGGGCCCTCGTCGACGAAGGCCCGCGCGACCATCAGCTCATCCACGTCCACCGACTCCCCGTCCCGGTCCGCCAGGTCCTGCGCGTTGGCAATGGCCGACCGGAGCGTCTTGCCCACCGGCACCGCCGCCGCCTTCTTCGAGAACGTGAGCAGCGAGATTGCCTCGCTGACGGACCGGCCCCGGATCTGGTCGATGACCAGGCGGACCTTCCTCGGGCTCATCCGGACGTGCCGGGCGATCGCGCGCGCTTCCATTGCCGACCCCTACCTCTTCGACCGCTTGTCGGCCAGCTTGCCCCCGTGCCCGCGGAAAAGGCGGGTTGGGGAGAACTCGCCGAGCTTGTGGCCGACCATGTTCTCGGTGATGTAAACGGGGATGAACTTGTTCCCGTTGTGAACCGCGATGGTGTGTCCGACGAACTCCGGGGAGATTGTCGAGGCGCGGGCCCAGGTGCGGATCACCGTCCTCTCGTTGCGGGAGTTCATCGACTCCACCTTGCGGAGCAGCTTCTCATCGATGAACGGGCCCTTCTTCACACTCCGTGCCATTGCCCCTGTCCAGTCTCCTCTCGGGTCCGGCGCTCAGCGCGTCGCCTTGCCGCGCTTGCGCCCGCGGACGATGAACTTGTTCGATTCCTTCTTTCGCTTGCGCGTCTTGGCGCCTTCCGGCTTGCCCCACGGGGTCACAGGGGGACGTCCGCCGGACGCCTTGCCCTCGCCGCCGCCCAGCGGGTGGTCAACCGGGTTCATGGCCACTCCACGCACCTTCGGGCGGCGTCCCCGCCAACGGGTCGCCCCCGCCTTGCCGAGCGAACGCAGGCTGTGGTCGGCGTTCCCGACCTGGCCGATGGTCGCCATGCAGCGCCTGTGAATCCGGCGGACTTCGGTGGAGGGGAGCCGCAGGGTGACGTAGTCTCCCTCCTTCGCGACGACCTGCACCCCGGCTCCCGCGGAACGCGCCATCTGCCCGCCCTTGCCCGGCTTCATCTCCACATTGTGGACCACCGTGCCGAGGGGAATGCGCTCGAGCGGCAACGAGTTGCCGGGGCGGACATCCGCGTCCGGCCCCGATACGACGGTGTCGCCCACCCCCATCCCCCTCACGTAGAGGATGTAGCGCTTCTCGCCGTCCTCGTAGTGCACCAGGGAGATGAAGGCCGACCGGTTGGGATCGTACTCGACAGCCGCGATCCGCCCCACGACCCCGTGCTTGTCGCGCTTGAAGTCGATGATGCGGTAGCGGCGCTTGTTGCCTCCGCCGCGTCGGCGCATCGTGATCCTGCCGTGATGATTCCGCCCCCCCGAACGCGTGAGCGGTTCGGTCAGGGACTTCTCCGGCCCCTTGCGGGTGACGGTGTCCTTGGCCGTGATCGACCGGAAGCGGGTGCCCGGCGTTACGGGCTTGAATTTCTTCAGCGCCATGAATCAACCCATCTCATAGAATTCGATCTCGTCGCCCTCGGCCAGCTGTACGACCGCCTTCTTGAAGGACGGCCGGCGGCCCAGCTCCCAGTTCTTCGCCATTCGGCCGAGAAGGGCTCGCTTGGCCTTGCCCGGGTAGCGCATGGTACGTACGTCCTCCACCTTCACGTCCCACAGCGCTTCCACCGCGCGCGTGATGTCGTGCTTGTTGGCGCGCTTGTTCACGATGAAGGTGTACAGGCTCGTCTCCATCTGCTCGGTGGTCTTCTCGGTGACGACCGGCGATACGATCACGTCCCAGGCTTCGCGCATCAGGCCTCCTCCTCGTTCTCACCTGCGTCGGCGGCCGCGGTCGCGCCTGCCAGGGGGCGTCGGCGAGGACTGCCATCGTGCTCCGCCGCATCGCCGATGGTGGCGAGCGCTGCCTCCTCGATGATCACCGTTCCGGCCCACACGACGTCGTAGGATGACTCCTGCCCGAACGGCAGAACCCGCACGCCTGCGAGGTTGCGCCCGGAGAGGTAGAGGTCGCGGTTCACTCCGTGGGTGAGGAAGAGGACCTTGCCCTCACCGGCGATCGCGGCCAGGAGTTGCGTGAGCTTGCGCGTCCGGGGCTCATCGAAGTCGAACCTCTCGATGACCGCCACCCGGCCCTCGGCCGCGCGGCTGTTGAAGGCTGAGGAATGTGCCAGGGCGCGGATGCGTTTCGGGACGCGCCGGGTCCACGAGCGGTGCTGCGGCGGGAACGCCAGGCCGCCTCCCCGCCATTGCGCGGCCCGGATGGTGCCCTGCCGTGCCCGCCCGGTTCCCTTCTGCCGCCACGGTTTTCGGCTCCCTCCGGCTACGGCGCTTCGGTTCTTTCTGTGGACGGTTCCCCGGCGCTGGTTCGCGAGGTAGGCCGTGACCGCCTGGTGGAGGGCGCCCTCGTGGATGACCCCGTCGAAGAGGGCATCCGGAAGAGTGAACTCTCCGTCGGCGGTGCCGTCCGTCCTGATGTAGCGGGCCTGGTACATGCGTCTATTTCCGGATCATGACGTAGCTGTTCCTGCTCCCTGGAACCCCTCCCTGCACGAAGATCAGGTTCCGCTCCGAATCGATCCGCACCACCTCCAGGTTCCGGATCGTCCTGCGGGCGCCGCCCATGCGTCCGGGCAGTTTCTTCCCCTTGATCACCCGGGACGGATCGGTGCCCGGGCCCATCGAGCCCGGTGTGCGCGACATCGGGTGTCCGTGCGAGGCGGGGCGGCCGGTGAACCCGTGCCGCTTGACCACGCCCTGGAATCCGCGACCCTTGGACACCCCCGTGACCCGCACCCGCTCGCCGGCTTCGAACATCTCGACGGTGAGCTGCTGGCCGGGCTCGTAGCTGATGCCGTCCGCGGCGGCGAACTCGCGGATGAGGCGTGGTGCGGCATCCAGTCCCGCCCTGGCGGCGTGGCCCAGCTCCGCTTTGCTGGTGCGTTTGTGCTTCCTGGATCCGAAACCGACCTGGACGGCCGCGTAGCCATCCGTCTCCTCGTTCTTCACCTGCACGACGGAACACGGCCCGGCTTCCAGCACCGTCACCGGTACCGAGCGGCCCTCCTCGCTGAATACGCGGGTCATCCCGACCTTCCTGCCAATCAGTCCAGGCATCGTCAGTCCACCTTGATCTCGACGTCCACGCCGGCGGGGAGGTCGAGCTTGGTCAGAGCGTCGATGGTCTGGGGGCGGCTTTCGACGATGTCGATGAGGCGCTTGTGCGTCCTGAGCTCGAACTGCTCCCGGCTCTTCTTGTCGATGTGGGGCGAGCGCAGCACGGTCCAGCGCTGGCGGCGGGTCGGAAGGGGGATGGGCCCGCGGATCGTGGCGCCCGTCTTCTGCGCGGTGCGCACGATGTCGGCCGCCGTCTGGTCTACGATCCAGTGGTCGAAAGCCTTCAGGCGGATCCGGATCCGGTTCGTCATCCCCTTCGGTCCCCTCGCAGGGATCGGGCTGGTCGCGCTTGCCATGGTACTCCTACTCGATGATTGCGGTGACGACGCCGGCACCCACGGTGCGGCCGCCTTCACGGATCGCGAAGCGGAGTTCCTCGTCCATCGCAATGGGCGTGATCAACTCCACCTCCATCTGCACGTTGTCCCC
>JAJEBR010000007.1 GCA_022822445.1 Gemmatimonadota bacterium
GCTCCGAGGCGGCGGATCACCCGTTCGCCGACCGGCTGGCCGTGGGGCGGTCAGGCATGGTCGAGCAAGCGCTCGGGACGCCCCCGTTCCGCCTCGCCTGTAGCCTTCCCGCATGGGACCGCTGGTCCGTAGCGACCCCGCTGGGGGGTGGGATGCAGTATGCACATCCCAACCCCGCTCGATGCCACAACGGGCATCGAAAGAGGGGGGTCGCTACGGTCACGGCCTCCGTTTCCGGCGCGGCACAGCCGCCCCGCAGGCCGTGGCACAACCGCAATCCGGACAGGGATTTGCGTAGACGAAGCCCTGCACGTCCGAACGGTGATTCCGCGCACATCGGGTCTGTTGCACATGTGCGGCTCCATCCGGGCACCGACCCGTCCATTTCGGGTCTTAGATCAACCTCCCGCGTCGATTCCAAGCGTCACCTTGAAAACAGCGCTTGAACCGTAGCCCACGACTCGAAGATTTGGAAGGCCGACTGCTATTTGAACCTCCCGGCAACGCCCCTTCGACCGTCTCGAACGGCTTGAGAGTCCCAGTGCCCGGCAACCCTGGTCCCAGGAACGCACTGGCGGAGAAACCCGCTCTCCGCGATACTTCGTTCGCGCAGATCGTGCAGTCCATCGAATCGAGAGGAATCGGACGATGGCACGCACGAAACGAAGTCGGCGCTCGTACGGCGCCGGCGAGTGGGGCCGGAACCGGGTCAGGATCTTCCCGGACCCGAAGACCGGCAACTTCCAGATTGAATGGCGCGAGAACGGGCGGAGGCTCACCCGGTCGCTCGGACACCGCGACTGGGCGAGGGCGAAGCGGCAGGCGGACGAATTCGCGGCCGGGTTCGTCGGCCCGGACCTGAACGGCGAGGCGGAAGCCGAGCCCAAGCCGCTCACTCTGGAGAAGCTGTTTGAAATCTACGGTGAGGAGGTGACGCCGACCAAGAGCGTGTGCTCCCGGCAATACGACCGGGGTGCATTGGCGATGTTCCTCCGGTTCTTCGGGAAGGACCGGAAGCCCGCAACGCTTTCGCAACGCGACTGGGACCGGTTCATTCGGGCGCGGCGCGCGGGCAGGGTCGGACCGAGCCGGAGACCCGTTTCCGACAGGACGGTCGAACGAGACCTGCGGTTCCTGCTCGCGGTCCTCAACTGGGCCGCGAGGTCGCGGAACGAGGCGGGACGACTTCTCCTCGACTCCAACCCCCTGAAGGGCTTGAGGGTGCCCAGGGAGAAGAACCCAACCCGGGTGATTCTCTCTCAGGCGGAGTACGAGGCGCTGCTCCGGGTGTCTGCCCAGATCGATTGGCGCTTTCGCGTGGCGCTCGTGCTCGCGCACGAGACGGGCCACCGAATCGGCGCCATCCGCCACCTGAGTTGGTGCGACATCGACATGGGGGACGGGGTGATTTGGTGGCGTGCGGAGCACGATAAGACAGGGTTCGAGCATCGGACACCCGTGACCGACGAGGCGATAAGTGTGCTGGAAGAGGCGCGGAAGAAGAGCCCCGGGAACGGCGACGCTCCCGTGTTGCCCGCGCCTAGGGACCCCGACAGGAGTATGAGCCACGCGGTGGCGCGCGACTGGTGGAACAAGGCCGAATCGCTCGCCGGACTGGAGCGCAAGCGTGGCAGGGGCTGGCATTCGCTCAGGCGCAAGTTTGCTTCCGACCTCATGGACCAGCCGCTGAAGGTGCTCTGCGAACTGGGAGGTTGGAGGACGGCACAGACGGTGCTCCAGTGCTACCAGAGACCCGACGAGGACCGGCTCAAGAAGGCGCTCGCGGAGCGGCGGATCAACCCTTCCGCCAGTTAGCGGGAGTCAATTGGCGGGACCCGAGCCGCCAAATCGTGTAACTTCAATCGGGGTAAGGGGAAACCAATTCCGGGACGTTCTGCCATTTTGGCAGAATCCCCGCCGCGCAATCACCCCTTTCCTGTCAAAATGGCAGATTCCTGCTGGCACGAAGTCTGCCGATGGATTTCGCGGTCGACCGAATGCCCTGCGGCAAGAAACGCAGCCCACGGGCTTCCCGGCCGCCGAGTCAAACGAAACCCATTCACAGAAAGGACTTCGACACATGTCGCTTACGAAACACACCTACCGTCCAGTCAACTGGAACAACCTCGATGCCTTCGCCAACCGCATGAACCGCCTCTTCGGCGACGCCGGATTCGGCAACCTGACCTACGGCTCCGACTGGGTGCCTCCGGTCAGCGTGGAGGAGCGCGACGGCGAGATCCTGCTGACCGCAGAGCTCCCCGGGATGTCCGAGGACCAGGTCGAGATCAGCCTCGAGAACAACGTCCTCACCATCTCCGGAGAGAAGCGCGAGACGCGCGACGAGGGCGAGGCGGGCGGCAAGTTCCACCTCGTGGAGCGCAGCTTCGGCTCCTTCCGCCGCTCCTTCACCCTGCCGCGCACCATCAGCGCCGAGGGCATCACGGCCGAGTTCGACAACGGCCTGCTCAACGTCCGGCTTCCGAAGGCCGACGAGGCTCTCAGCCGGAAGATCGAGGTCAGCCGCAGGAACTAGCGATCGGCCGGGCGCTTCGGCGCAGCGGTGACGCGCAATCGGGGGTCGGGGACGGCATCGTGCTGCTCCCGGCCCCCGAGGCGTTGGCGGGACCGGGGAACCCGTGTCCGCAAGCCGCCGACATTCGAATGGCGAGCCTAGTTGATCTTCCTGACGAACGTCACCGCCTGTTCCGAGAAGGTGACCGGTCGCTCGGAGCCGTCGCCGTCGGGGTCGGCCGGCTCGAAGTCGACCCGAAAACGGTCCGGCCCCTGCAGCTCCACGATTCCATAGAGCGTCTGGCCGGCGAGCGGTCCGCTTCCCCAGGGGCCCATGTCCAGCTGCATCGGAGTCGTCCCGTAGTCGGCCTGCCAGGCGACCTCGAAAGTGTCCGTTCCTTCGCTCAGCTTCAGAATCCACTCGGCGCGGCCATCCTCGTGGAAGACATAGGTCGTCGGCGTGCCAACGGATCCGACGGACACCCAGGCGCCCAGCAGCGGATCGAAGGGTTGCTCGCAGGAGAGGGTGGCCAGCGCGATCGTCGCGGCCAGCAGCGGTGGGCGGCGAACTCTGCGCAGGAACCCGGGCACGCCGCGCGTACAATGGTCCGATTGCCGCGCCGATGCCGGGAGGTTCGCCGCCACCGCGCCTAGTACCGGTAGTGCTCCGGCTTGAACGGGCCGTCCACGGATAGTTTGAGATACTCCGCCTGCTCTACCGTCAGCTCGGTAAGCCGCACCCCCAGGTGATCCAGATGCAGCCGCGCCACCTTCTCGTCCAGCTCCTTGGGCAGCATGTGCACGCCCAGCTCGTAATCCTCCGCCCGCCGGTGCAGTTCGATCTGCGCAAGCACCTGGTTCGAGAAGCTCGCCGACATCACGAAGCTCGGGTGGCCCGTCGCACACCCCAGGTTCATCAGCCGGCCCTCCGCCAGCACGAGGATGCTTCGCCCGCCCGGGAAGGTCCACTCGTCGAACTGCGGCTTGATCGTTTTGCGCACGGCCTCCGACGCCTCCAGCCCGGCCATGTCGATCTCGTTGTCGAAGTGGCCGATGTTGCCGACGATCGCCTTGTCCTTCATGCGGCGCATGTGGTCGATCGTGACCACGTCGCGGTTGCCGGTTGCGGTGATGAAGATGTCGGCGGTCTCGACCACATCCTCCAGGCGCGCGACCTGAAAGCCCTCCATCGCCGCCTGCAGCGCGCAGATCGGGTCGATCTCGGTGACGATGACGCGCGCGCCCTGGCCCCGCAGCGCCTGCGCGCACCCCTTGCCGACCTCGCCGTACCCCATCACCACGGCCACCTTCGCCGAGAGCATCACGTCCGAGGCGCGGTTGAGCCCGTCGATCACCGAGTGACGGCACCCGTAGATGTTGTCGAACTTCGACTTGGTGACCGAGTCGTTGACGTTGATGGCGGGGAAGAGCAGGGTGCCGTTCTTCGCCATCTCGTAGAGCCGGTGCACGCCGGTGGTGGTTTCTTCGGAGACGCCGCGGATGTCCGCCGCGATCCGGCGCCAGCGCTCGTCGTCGGTCCGCTGGTGGGCGCGCAGCAGATCGAGGATCACGCCGTACTCCTCGCTGTCGGCGCCGGGGTCGAAGTCGGGCACGCGGCCCAGTCCCTCGAACTCGGCTCCCTTGTGGACCAGCAGCGTGGCGTCGCCCCCGTCGTCGAGGATCAGGGTGGGGCCGAAGCCGCTCGGCCAGGAAAGCGCCTGTTCGGTGCACCACCAGTACTCCTCCAGCGTCTCGCCCTTCCAGGCGAAGACAGCGGGCCCCTGCGGGTCGTCGGGGGTCCCGTTCGGCCCGACCACCGCGGCCGCCGCGGCGTGGTCCTGCGTCGAGAAGATGTTGCACGATGCCCAGCGGACGGAGGCCCCGAGCTCGACGAGAGTCTCGATCAGCACGGCGGTCTGCACCGTCATGTGCAGCGACCCCATGATCCGGGCGCCGGCAAGCGGCTGGCTGGCGCGCAGTTCGCGGCGGATCGCCATCAGCCCGGGCATCTCGTGCTCGGCCAGCCGGATCTCGTCGCGGCCCCACTCGGCCAGGGAAAGGTCGGCCACCTTGAAGGGCGGCCGCTCGATATCGGTTGCGGGCCTGTGTGTGCCCGCGACTGCTGTCTTCATGATTCTCCGGCACCTCGGGTTGGGTTGACTACAGGTAATCTATCGGGGGCGGTGCGCGAATCCAGCCCTGCGGTGGCAGAGGATATACAATTCTGATGAATTCGTATATATTCGACGTGCTCACTCGTATATATCTCCCTGTCCCAATGAGGAATCTCCTGCGAAAGACAACCGTCGAAATCGATGATGACCTGATCGCGCGGGTGCGGGTTCTGCTCGGGACCTCGTCGATCAAGGAGACGATCGACGAAGCGCTGCGCGAAGTGGAGCGGCAGGAGGCGAGACGCCGGGAGGTCAGGGCGCTGATCGAGATGGACGGGCTCGACCTGCGCGACGAGCGGGTGATGTCGAAGACGTGGCGATACTGACGGGCCCGCCCCGACGACCATGCCGTACCTGATCGACAAGAGCGCCCTGGCGCGGATGCCGCACACCCTCGTGCAGGCCCGAATCGAGCCCATCATCGAAGCGGGCGAGGCTGCCACCTGCGCGATCATCGACCTGGAGGTCCTGTATTCGACCCGCAACGCCCGCGAGCATTCGAGGGCGCGCCGGCGACGTGCGCTCGCCTACCGGCACGTCCCGCTGTCCGACGCGACCTTCCAGCGCGCCATCGAGGTGCAGGGAGTGCTGGCGGAGCGGGGCCAACACCGCATGCCGATTCCGGACCTGATCATCGCGGCGGCCGCCGAGCAGGCCGGGATGGTCCTGCTGCACTACGACGCCGACTTCGACCGGATCGCGGACGTCACCGGGCAGCCGATGGAGTGGGTGGTGCCGCGGGGTGCGGTGTAGCAGCCCACGCCCGGGCGAGGTCGGCGCCAAGGGTCGAAAACACCGGCACTCCGAACACGGGGGCTGAAACAGTTTACGTGCAGATGTGTATACGCTAGATTAGGTAGGGTGTGCCGCACTTGACGAGCGGCGCGCCTGGCCCGATCGGGCCGAACTCCCGCCACCGCCAGTCACACGTACGATTATCTTCCGCCCGACTTCCACAGCTCGTGGACACTCCCTCGTCCGACCATTCGCCGGGCACGAGCAGCGCAGGATAGGTCGTCCCCATGACTGGTTTGCGGTCTGCATGCTCGTCATCACCGCAACTCAGCGCCCAAGCGCGATTCTACACACCGATTCAAACCAAGGAGCAACAGCATGATCAGAAGAGGATTCCTGATTCTGGCCCTTATGGCCGTGCCCACCGCGGCGCTTGCCCAGGGCACGATCGACGGCGTCGTCCGCAGCGCGGACAGCGGGATCGGACTCGGCACCGCCCGGGTCGCGATCCCCGCGCTCGACATCGTCACCTACACCAACCCCGGCGGCGCCTTCACCATCTCCGGCGTCGCCGCGGGCACCCACACCCTCGAGGTCCGGCTCATCGGCTACGCGGTGCTCACCCAGGAAGTCACGGTTTCCAGCGGCGGCACCACCAACCTTGAGCTCTCGCTCGATGTGGCCGCCTTCGCCCTCGACGAGCTCGTTATCGTGGGGAGCCGCTCGCGGCCCCGAACCGTCACGGAATCGATGGTCCCGGTGGACGTGATCCCCGTCGGGGAGATCGCCCGCCAGGCGGAGACCAACATCGACTTCCTGCTGAGGAACGTGGTCCCGTCCTACAACGTCAACATCCAGCCTATCAGCGACGCGGCGACCATCACCCGTCCCGCCAACCTGCGCGGCCTCGCCTCCGACCACACGCTCGTGCTCATCAACGGCAAGCGCCGGCACCGGGGCGCGGTCATCTCATGGCTGGGCGCCGGCCTCTCCGATGGCGCCCAGGGGCCCGACATCGGGTCCATTCCGGGCATCGCGCTCAGGCAGGTCGAAGTGCTGCGCGACGGCGCCTCGGCGCAGTACGGCTCGGACGCCATCGCGGGCGTGCTGAACTTCCAGCTGAAGAACGACCGCTCCGGCGGATCGGTCCAGGTCAAACAGGGCCAGCACTTCGACGGCGACGAGTTCGTCGACGGTGCGGAGCGCAACTGGGCCGGTCACGGGAGATCGGTCGCGGTGGCGAGCAATTTCGGCATTCCGCTCGGCGAGTTCGGGTTCGCCAACCTCAGCGTGGAGTACGGCAACCAGGAGCCGACGGACCGAGCCATCCAGCGGAACGACGCGGCCGCGCTCGTCAGGGCGGGCAACACGGCCGTGCGGACGCCGACCGCACAGGTCTGGGGCTCCCCCAGGGTCACCGACGACCTCAAGGTCTGGCTCAACACCGGCTACAACTTCGACGACAACGAGCAGGTCTATGCCTTCGGCAACGTCGCCACCAAGCGGGTGGACGGCGGCTTCTTCTTCCGGAATCCGAACACCCGCGGCGGCGTCTTCTCGGGAGATGGCGGCGAGACCCTTCTGATCGGTGACGTACTGCAGGCGAAGGGCCTCGGATCGGCAGACTGCCCGGTCGTGACGATCACCAACAACGTCCCCGATCCGGTCGCGCTCCAACAGGTGTTCGACGACCCGAACTGCTTCTCCTACCAGGAGATGTTCCCCGGCGGCTTCACGCCGCAGTTCGGCGGGGAGGTCTTCGACGCCTCGATCGTCGGTGGCGTCAAGGGGCGTACCGACGGGGGCATCAACTGGGACGCCAGCACGAGCTGGGGCAGGAACCAGGCCGACTTCTTCATCTACAACACGGTGAATGCGGCGCTCGGTCCCGACACCCCCACCGACTTCGACCCCGGCCTGTACAACCAGGAAGAGATCAACCTCAATCTCGATCTCTCCTATCAGGTCAACGAGATGGCCAACGTGGCGGCCGGATTCGAGCAGCGCGAGGAGCGCTTCGAGATCGGACAGGGCCAGGACGAATCCTGGAAGATCGGTCCGTATGCGGCGCAGGGCTTCAGCTCTTCGTCGAACGGATTCCCCGGCTTCAGCCCGCTGGCCGCCGGCGACTGGACCCGCAGCAACACCGCGGCGTACGCCGACCTCAACCTGGGCAGGCCGGACGACGCCTGGGCCGTGGGAATCGCCGGCCGCTACGAGAACTTCTCCGACTTCGGGGGCAAGGCGACCGGAAAGGTCTCCTTCCGAATCCAGGCCACCGACCAGATCGCGCTGCGGGCCAACGCCAACATCGGCTTCCGCGCGCCCACCCCGGGTCAGCAGAACGCGTTCAACGTTTCGACGGTCTTCGACATCGACCTCGGCGACCTGGTCAATCGCGGCACCATCCCCTCCACGTCGGCGGTGGCGGCGACCAAGGGCGGCAAGCAGCTGGAGCCCGAGAGTTCGGTCAGCCTGACCGGGGGCGTCATGTACGAAGCGGGCGCGTTCCGGCTCACCGCGGACTACTTCCGCATCTCGATCTCGGACCGCTTCGCGCAGACCAGCACCTTCAAGCTCACGCCGGACGAGGTCACGAAGCTGGTCTCGGAGGGAGTGACGAGCGCCGCGAACCTCGCGGAGTTCCGCTTCTTCACCAACGACTTCGCGACCCTGACCCAGGGCATCGACCTGGTGGCGAACTACTCGCCGGGCGAGGCGACCAACGTGAGCCTGCTCTTCAACTACACCGGCACCGAGGTCACCGAGCGCAATCCGGAAGTCGTGAACGACGCGCGCGTGGACCAGCTCGAGCGGGCGCTCCCGCGCTACCGCGGCGTGCTCAGCCTGTCGCAGCAGCTGGGACGGGTGGACGCCCTGGTCCGGGGGACCTACTACGACGGCTTCTACGACTCCGAACTCAGCGACCCCGAGCACCGCTACGGCTCGCGCGTCCTCGTCGACGCCGAGGTTTCGATGCCCCTGGCGGACAACGCGACGATCGCCCTGGGCGCGAACAACCTGTTCAACACCTACCCGGACGAGAACCCCAACTCGGGCGGCGTCGGCTCGCTCTACCCGGAGAGCACTCCCTTCGGCTTCAACGGGGGCTACTACTACCTGCGGTTGAGCTACGACTGGCTGTGGGCGACGCGGTAGAGAAACGCGCCAAGCCAGCTGGACGGTGACGGCTGGCCGCATCGCGTGAAAAGGACCCCGGCGGGCTCGCAAGGGCTCGCCGGGGTCTTGCTCCCTGCCCGGGCCCGGTCGTCAGCACCAGGCCGAGGGTCAACCCGGGTCCGTTTGCGCGTCTTCCAGGTATGCCTTGACGCGGTCTGCATCCCGCGCTCACGCGATGGTCGATCGAATGGTGGAGCTATTGCGCTGAGAAACGTGTGCTCCTGTTCAGGTCGCCATGCTCGCAGTACGTTGTCGCGAAGTACGTCCTTCCGAAAGAGTTGGCCGAGGTGGCATCGATACACAGCTTAGCACTTTGATAGGGGGATCTCATGGACGACTCCCCTCGTAAAGAGCATCTTCGCCCCCCAAGTGCAGTGGTGACTCATGCTTGGCGGGCGACGGCACCGACGCTGGTCGCGGCGATCCTTTCTATGTACGCGTCGGTGTCGGGTTTTGGCCAGACGGTCGTCGAAATCGATGATGACATCGCCTGTCCGGACTGCCGGATCGAGACCGGGTCGCCCGTGGTCCTGGCCGCCCCGGAGGACCGCCTTCGGTTTTCCAGCGACCTGCCTCCTGGGGTCGCGCGCGACCGAAGCGGGAACTACATTGCGGGTCCGCTTCTGGGGGACGCGCTGATTGCGGCGTTCGGCCCGGACGGCAGCTACCTCTCGTCCCACGGAAGGATCGGGCGGGGCCCAGGTGAGTTCGACTCCGAAATCCCGCTGTTGATCGACGTTGGAGAGGGCGACACGATCTACGCCGTCAATCCTCCGCACCTGCACACGCTCGCTCCACGCGCCGAAGCCGCTCTGGATAAGGTCAGCATGCCCGTCCTGGTTTTTGGTGCCTTCGTGGTGCTCCGAGACGGCATCGCGGTCGAAGCCATGCTTCGATCCGAGGTCGGCATCACGCCCGTGCAGATTCTCCGGCGCGATGGGACGATCAGCGCCAGCATCGGAGCCGTGCCAGGCGAGGCCGCGCCAGGGGAGCCGAGCCTGCGCCGCATCCTGGCGCGATCCAACGATCATGTGGGCGTCTGGAGCGCCCCGGTGAACCGCTACCACATCAGCCGCTACGGGCTGGACGGAGAAGAGAAGACGCGAATCGAACGAGACTTCAGCTCCTTCAGGCCGGGCGTCGGCTTCGCGTTTGGCGCTCCGTATCAGGCTCCGATAAGGCCGGGCGTCGCGGACATCCTACAGGACGCGGATGGACTGCTGTGGGTCGCCGTGAGGCAGGCGCCGCAGTCGTTCACACCCTTGATGCCGAATGCTGGCAGACAGCAAGCAGAGATGCCGCTTCCTCAGGGTCTGGACATGAATCGATTCCTGAATACCACGATCGAGGTGCTCGATCCGGTGGCGGGGGAACTGCTGGCGCGTCGCGACTTCGACGAATACGTCAAGTTCGTTCGCACGGCTGACGGAGGAGTGTTCGTATTCTCGCTTCGTGCCGACCCACTTCGCGGATTCGAGTGCGTTGTGACGCCCTTGAGCCTTCAGTCGGGCTAGGCGGATGGGTCCAAGAGGTCTGTAACAGGAACCCACCGACCGCCGGTCGCGCTCCAGCGGGTCTTCGACGACCCGAGCTGCTTCTCCTACCAGGAGATGTTCCCCGGCGGCTTCACGCCGCAGTCCGACTTCGGCGGCAAGGCGACCGGAAAGGTCTCCTTCCGATTCCAGGCGACGGACCAGATCGCGTTCCGGGCCAACGCCGATGAGCAAATGGCCGAAGCCCATCAAGTGGCTACCCCGGCACCCACCCCACCACCCTGAGCGGTCCCCCGCTCCCCCCCACGATCTTCATCGGCAACGCCACGATCCCGGCGCCCGTCGCGGGCAGCGCGTCCAGGTTCGTCAGGTTCTCGAACCCCACCATGTTCGCGCTGTACAGGATCACGTGGGCGCGGTAGTCGCTCGACTGGCCGTAGTCGATGCTGGGCGTGTCGATCCCCACGGCGGCGACGTTGCGGTTGTCCACCAGCCACTGGGCCGCTTCCGGGCCGATCCCCGGAAAGTGCAGCTCCGGCACGGCCTCGGGCCCGGTGAGATCCGTGCCCAGGTAGGCGGTGCGGTCCTCCCAGCGCGAGGACCACCCCGTGCGGACGAGCAGCGCGGTGCCATCGGCGAGCTCACCGTGCTCGGCCTCCCACGCGGTGAGATCCTCGACCGACAGCAGGTAGTCGGGGTCGGCGTCGGCTCCGGCCGAGACATCGACCACCGACGCCATGGTGATCAGGCTCGACAGCGGAATCTCGTCCGCCGTCATGCGCCCCTCGGCGAAGTGGATCGGCGCGTCGAGGTGGGTGCCGCCGTGCTCGGCCGACGCGAAGGAGTAGGACGCGTAGAAGTACCCGCCCTCCGTCCGGCCATACGCCAGTTCGGTGAGCTGGAAGCCCGCCGTGTCGGTGGGCCAGTAGATGGTGGAGGGCCCGAAGGCGTGGGAAAGGTCGACCCACTCGCCCGCGCCGCCGGTGAAGACGGCGGTGTGGTCGGGGGGCGGGGCATCGCGCAGGCACCCCGCGGCGAGAAGGGTGCCGGTCATGGCGGCAAACGCGGCTGTTGTTCGGGTCATTCTGAGCGCCCTCCTACATGTATGTCATTGACGGATCCCTGATCCCTGAACCGGATCAGCACCAGGCGGGGCTCATCGAGCGGACCCCTTGCGATGCCCCAGGCGACCGTGCCCCGGGCGGCTCCGTGGCGCAGCTCCACTCCCCGTGGCCATTGAGCGCGAAACAGCAATGCACCCGTGGTATCGTAAACATCAGCCTCCGACATCACAGCATCCCCGTCGACGCTCAGCGATACCCACAGCCGGTCCTCGGCGTCGAACCAGATGCGGTTGACGGCCGGTTTTCGCGCGGGAATGGTCACTTGGGGGATAATCCCTCCGACCCTCCTTGCGGCCTGTGGTCCCACTGGCGCACCTGGGCCTCGGCCTGGCTCCGCTCGGACGCGGTCACCGACGGCCCCTGGACGTCCGGTCGCGAGATCCGGGCAACGACGGCGCCGTCCAGATCGTGAACTGCAACCTCATATGCTTTCGTCGTGACCAGGGCGTACATCGCCTTGCTGCTTCGTGCCAGATGGGATCGACTGCCATACGGGAGCATTTGCGGAATAAATTGCCCGCCGCGGCGGGGAAACTCGTACATGATCCTATCAGGTTCCGGCGTCTCGGGGTACGCCCATCGCTGCACGGTCTCGCCGCTCGAGTCGATTTCGAACAGGTGAATCTCGAGCCTATCGCTGTTTCCCATACGCGCTGCTCGAACCAGAGCCGTGTTGCTTTCCGTTAGCAGGACCGGAGGCCTGGCCCCGAACGACATCAGGGAATTGTCATGCAGGAAAACCTCGTTCAGGAGCCGCTTCTCAAAGACCACCTGGTCAGCTGTCAGCCGAAATATGTCCAGTCGTGTCATGCCCTGCACCCACAGACGGCCTGTCGCGTCCACTCTAAGGCAGCAGGGCATGGACAGGTCGCCGGGGCCGTCCCCGCTGCGTCCGAAACTGGCCACCACCTGGCCATCAATTCCAATGAGGTAGAAGACGTTGGCGGATCCGTCCAGGACCCAGACTTCTTCCTCGGCAGTGATCGTGAGCCAGGAGATGCGGCCGAATGGCTGATCGCCGGCAAACTCGGTCTCCAGTTGAATTGACCCGGTTCGGAGCGGCACTTCCTGGCCGTTCGCCAGGCCGGGGGGCACCACCGCGCCCAGGAACAGGCCGGTCAACGCGGCCAGGGCGGTCGTTGCTCGCGCCATCGTCTTGTTCCTCCGTCGTAAACACTACATTACAGAATGTAATGTTTACGTTACATTTTCTGCCTGCGTAGTCCCTCTGCGACCCCCTACTCCGGCAACCGCAGCGCCACCAGAGCCCCGGCGCTCCCCTGCATGGTGATCGCCACCACGACGTACTGGACGCCCTCGTGCATGTAGGTCATGGGCGCCGTGATGGTGGACCCGGGGAGATCGACCGCGCCCAGCTCCTCGCCGGTCATCTTGTCGACGGCCCGGAAGACCGGCGCCGCGCCGCGGCCCTCGCCGTACATGAGCAACGTCCTGGTGACGAGCTTCGTGGCGTGGCCCCGCGAGCCCGTGTTGCCGATTTCGACCCCTTCAAGTGCCGGGTGATTGCGGACGGAGGCCGGCGTCTGACCGTTGGGGATCTGCCAGATGTGATCGCCGGTGTTGAGGTCGATCGCGGTGATGGTGCTATAGGGGGGCTTGGTGATAGGAAGTCCCTGCGGGCCCCGAACGCCGCCCGGGCCTATGCTCACCCACTCGACGTTGGAGTCGGGGTTGACGTCGGTGCCGGGAATCAGGCGGGGCGCGCTGCAGCCGCGGGTGGACGCGACGTAGAGAACTCCGGTCTCGGGGTCGACCGCCGAGCCGCCGGGGATGTTGGCGCCGCCGTTGGCGCCCGGGCAGTGGATCGATGGGCCGCCGGGACCGTCCGCCCGCGCAGGCGGATTGAAGAGGGGGCCCATCCGGTAGTTGCTGACGATCTCCAGCGCCTGGGCGCGGAGTTCGGGGGTGAAGTCGATGAGGTCGTCCTCGGTGATGCCCTGCAACTCGTAGGGGGCGGGGCGGGTGACGAAGGGCTGCGTGGGGGACAGATGTTCACCCGGCACATCGGACTGCGGCACGGGCCGCTCCTCGATCGGCCAGACGGGCTCGCCGGTCTCGCGGTCGAGGACGTAGGCCCAGCCCTGCTTGGTGGTCTGCACAAGCGCCTTGATATCACGTCCGTCCACCGTGATGTCGACCAGGTTGGGTGCGGTGGGGTTGTCATAGTTCCAGACGTCGTGGTGCACGGTCTGGAAGTGCCAGCGGCGCTCCCCGGTCCGCACGTCGAGGGCCAGGATGGTGGTGGAGAAGAGGTTGTCGCCGGGGTGGAAGCCGCCGAAGTAGTCGACGGTCGGCGGGTCGGTGGCCACATACACCAGGCCCAGCTCCGGATCGGCGGAAAGCGGTGCCCACGCCGAGACGTTCCCAGTCCACTTCCACGCGTCGTTCTCCCAGGTCTCGTTGCCGAATTCGCCCTCCTGGGGAATCACGTTGAAGGTCCAGAGGTGCCTGCCGGTCGCCGCGTCGTAGGCGAGGATGTTCCCGGGCACGTTCTCCTGCATCGACTGGTAGTACCCCTGCTCGTGGGAATTCCCGACCACGACGACCCCGTTCACCACGATCGGCGGGGACGAGTTGGTGATGTAGCCGACCTCGGGGGGCAGTCCGTCTTCGGGGTGGTGCTCCCAGTCTCCGAGGTCCCCGAGCAGGTCGACCATTCCGCCGTTGCCGAAGGACCCGATGGGCCGGCCGGTCCCGGGGTCGAGCGCGTGCAGGAAGAACCCGGGGGTCACCAGGTAGATCGTGGGGCGCCCGCCGGGCTCCGCGTAGGCGACGCCCTTGCCGTAGTTCTTCCGCATCGAGTCCTCCCACCGCTTGGTGGAAGGTTCGCGGAAGGCCCAAAGGGTCTCACCCGTCGCGGGGTCGATGGCGACCGCGGTCCGCCGGGATCCGGCCACCGAATAGAGGGTGCCGTTCACGTAGATCGGGGTCGCGCGCAGGAGCGGTTCGCGGGAGGGGCTGAAGTTGTCGCTCTTCCAGATCCAGGCCACCTCCAGCTCCTCGAAGTTCGACGCGTCGATCTGGCTGAGCGGCGAGTAGCGGGTGCTGGAGGCGTCGGCGCCCCAGTGCCGCCATTCGCCCGGCTGGACAGGGCCGGCCTGCGGAGAGGGAGGAGTCAGCCGCGAGGCGGGCTGGGGCGAGGAGCAGGCGGCTGCGAGGAGCAGCGCGGCGGCTGTGAGGGTCCGAGTCGTCGGTTTCACATGTCCCTCCGGGTGGGTCCTGGGGTTGGATCGCATGAAGTGCGTGCCCGCTCAAGCGCTTGAGCGCCCGTTGCGCACGCCGGAACAGAATACCCCGGCGGCGGCGGTTCGGCCAGTGGCGGCACGCGCGCGTGGGCGGCTACAAACGCAGGTGGCTTCCCATCGGCGCGGCAGGTAACCAGGGCCCGGCTACCCCGGCGGCAGCTCCCCGTTCAGCTCCATGTACACGCGGCCGATGGCGCGGCCGGCCTGGCTGGACCGTAGCGACCAACTCTCCAGGTCGCCGAACTCCGCCTGCTCGACCGCCGCCCCCAACTCGACCCCGGCCGCGTGCAGGCGCGTGGCCTCCTCGATTACCTGGACCATCGCGCGGCGGTAGGTCTCCAGCTCCTCCGCCAGCACCTCCGGCGAATCGACGAACCCGTGCCCCGGCACGTAGATGTCGATGTCCATCGCCTGAGCGGCCTCGATCATCGCCACCCACTCCGACGGGTACGCAGAGCGCATCGCCGGGAAGACGCGGTTCAGGTATGCCTCGCTCATGAAGAGAACCTTCTCCTGGGGGAGGTGGACGACGAGGTCGCCGCCGGTGTGGGCACGCCCCAGAAAGAGGAGGCGGATCTCGCGGCCGCCGAGGTGGAGCGTCTCGGCAAATTCGACCAGCTCGGTGGGGACGACGACGGGGGGCGCGGTGGCCGGGCGGATGGGGTTGTCGGCGGTGGCTTGCAGTACGGCCTGGGAGGTCGGGTGCGCGTAGAAGCGGGCGTCGGCCGGAAACTCGGAGTTGCCGGCTGTGTGGTCGCCGTGGTCGGAGCAGACCACGACGTGGGTGATGGGCTGGTCGGTGATGCCCGCGATCGTTTCCACCAGGCGCCGCGTCTCTTCCGGGCTGCCCTGGCCGTCGGCGACGAGAACGCCGCCGGCGGTGACGACGAACATGCTCACCGTGGTGAAGCGCTCCTGGCCCGCGGAGCGCAGCTGCTCGTAGGAATACACCCCGGGCGCGAGCTCCTGGACGCGCGGGAAGTCGTCGTCGGTGTAGCCGCGGGCGTAGGGGTCGGCCGTGCGGATGGGGTCTGTGTCTGCCGGGGCGGCGCAGGCGAGGGCGGCGAGGAGTGCCGCCATCGGGACGGCGCGAGCGGGCGCGGCTTTCATGGTCGGGCCTGGTGGTCACTTCGACCGCGGGGCGATCGGGGGCTGGCTGCCAGTTCGGGAAAAAACTGTCGGTACCAGCCCCGCAGACGCATCACGGGCCCGTCGTCTCGGGAGAGCATAGGGGGGGCCGTGAAGGCCTTTTCTTCCCAGATACGGACATCGTTGCGCCACTGGGAGACCCAGCCTCCGACCGCATTCCAGACCAGAAGTCGCGGGACGCTGCGCTCTGCGAACCAATGAAAAGCGACCTGCTGGTCGAGTGGTCCGATCGGCAGATAGGTCTGTACGATCTCCACGACGCCCACCCTGGGCAACTTGATCCTGAGGTTCATGATGCTGCCGACTCCCGTGAACATGACTCGAGTCCTTGTCAGGCTGCGTTCCATGCGACGGCCGCAGACGTTGAACACGGTTTCGACGAGGAGCGGCATGCTGTAGCTCGCCCGGGCAGCGTCGAAGTCCAGCCGCGTCGTGTATTCGATGGCCGCGCCGGGAATCGGGAATCGAGTCCAGGGCACTGTCAGTCGGTTGTGGAGGTGGCCGAAGTGCGCAGAGTCGACCGCGTTCTCAAGAGGCTCGATGATGTGCATCCGGGTGCGACCGGCCTCGTAGTGCCCGCGAAAGACGAAGGTTCCGTCATCGACTTCCGGGATGCGGGGGACCGGGTACGGAACCTGTTCGCCAGCCTGTTGCCGGGCTCCGCCACCCCGGTGATACATGAAGATCTGCCCGTGCACCTCCTGTACGGGGAAACTCTCGGTCGCTGCGCGGGTGGGCACGGTGTCGCTGTAGGGCACACTGGCCACCCGTCCGTCGCCCGTTAATTGCCAGCCGTGAAAGGGACACTCGATGCGATCCCTGCAGACGCGGCCGCCCGCCAGGTTCGCACCCAGATGAGGGCAGAACGCCGACATCGCGAATACTTCGTCCGCGTCCTCGCTGCGCCAGACGACCAGTGCGCGGCCCAGGCATTCCAGGTAGCGCGCTTGCCCGCGTCTGAGCGACTTCGACCGGAACAGCCGGTACCAGCCGTCAGGATAGGGAGGGGGATAACTGGCAAGACGCAGATCGTCGGAGTATTGCGTCTCCCGGCGCTTCGAGCGGCGAGTCAGGAAGCTCACGTCAGTGTCCCGTCCCGGAAGTTCGCGTGCCAACGAGAGTGCCGAGGCGCCGGGCCGGCATGTACGTTTGGATTGGCATCTCGTTGTGGTGCCTGTAGTTGCGTCATCGGCAGCCCGGATTCCCGCTGAATGACTCCCGCTACTCTCGACTTCCGTTGCGAGCCCGGCAGCGGTCTTCCAGAGCCTTCCGAAGCTGTCCCTCGTCGGCCCGCTGATAGCACCGAAGGACCGTCTTGGCCGTCTTCCAGCCGCCGAGTTGGCAAAGCACCTTCAGCGGCTGGTCCATCAGGTCGGAAGCAAACTTCCGCCTCAGCGAGTGCCAGCCCCTGCCGGGCTTCGGCTCCAGTCCCGCAAGAATCTGGGCCTTCTGCCACCAAGCGTGCAACCGCGCGGCCCCCACAACCGCCAGCGGATTCCTCGGCGCGGGCAGCACCGGAGCCTCCCCCGTTGCGGGATTCATCGCCCGCACCTCCGTCAGCGTGTCGAGGGCCTCGTCGGTGACGGGCGTGACGTGCTCGCAGCCGGATTTGTCGTGTTCGGCCCGCCAGAGGATCGTCCTGCGCTCGAAGTCGATGTCGAACCACCG
>JAJEBR010000039.1 GCA_022822445.1 Gemmatimonadota bacterium
ACCGCGAAGTGCGGCCATCAGGTGTTGCGCCGGCGGGTATCCTGCCGCCGCGGCATCGGCCAGCCGCCCTTCCGCCTCCGGGTCGTCGTCCATGTCGGCGAGCAGGTCGGCGTACATCATCCCCAGTTCGAACGACGCGTCAATGTCCCCCGAGTCCGCGGCTGCGCGGAACCAGCGGGCCGCCTCCTCGAAATCCTCCTCCACTCCATCGCCTTCACGGTAGCATTCGGCAAGCACCAACTGGGCCTCCGTATGACCCTGTTCCGCCGCGGCCCGGAACCACCTGACCGCCTGGGCCGCGTCCGGCCGCAATCCGTCCTCGCCGACAAAGTGCATTTGGCCGAGCCGAAACTGCGCGGCGGCGACCCCCTTCCGGGCCAGGAAGAGCGTGCGTGCGTCGGGCTGGGCCTTTCGCGGACCCCCGCCTTCCCCGCCTCCGGGGCGCTCCCCACGTTTCGCCGGCGATCTTCCGCGCATCGGCGGGCGCTTCCTGCGTTTCCGCGGGCGCTTTGGCTTGCGGGCCATGGGCGAATCCCCTCCTGAATAGTGTACGGTGTACAGGATAGCGAACTGGAGGGGCGGCGACCACGGGCCGGTTTTCGAAATATCCGTATTGACAAGCAAACCTTACAAAACGTCAAGCTCTCATTACAATTGTGCCGACAACATCGTCCCCCACAAGTGAGTAACCGGTCCCATCGCGCTATTCCAACGCCCCCGAACCACCACGAGCTTCCCCGTCGACCGAGGAGCCGACGGCTCCGCCGAGAGTCGAAAGCCAGGTTCGGGAGGGCTGACTCACCCTCCCGCCAGGCGCGCTTCGCACTCCCTCACACCTTCGGTGGCGACTCGAGCGCCTGGCGGCGGGCTTGCCACGCCTTGGCGATGAGCGCCGTGTCCCCCCCTACCTCGACAGCCAGTAACTGACCTTGACCATGAAGACGTTGTCCGGCATGACGCCGAAGAGATCTCCGAGGTCCGAGTCGAAGTCGAACTGGCCGGTGCGCGCGCTGTGGTTGCGCCCCTGGGACCAGACCACGTAGAGTGCGGATCCCGGCGAGTACTCCCACCTGACGACCGTGTTGGACCGGAACTGCTTGAAGTTGAAATCCGGGTTCCCGAAGGACACCGGGTGCCCGTCGAGCTCAGTCCGGTAGCGGTCGCCCGCCCGCCGCGCCTCCACAACCTCGAACCGGTCGGCGTGCCGCTCCGCGCGCGGGTCGGCCACCCGCTTGAATTCGCGGTAGCTGCCGGATCCCACGAAGGGCTGGGCGTACAGCTGCAGCGAGAGGTTCGGCGTGAAGGCGTATTCCATGCGGGCGGTCAGCCCCACGGTGGTCTGTTCGATGCGCGCGAACAGGTAGTTCGGGGCATCGGTGTCGATGCGCCGGACCCACTGGCGGTCGTCCAGGTTGCGGCTGACGCTGGTTCCGAGGCTGAAGGTGGCTCTGCCCGAAGGCCGCACGCTCAGCGTCGGCGCAACGCCGACCGACCAGGAATCGCTCTCGGGACGCACGTTGCCCCAGGAGTTGACGTTGATCCTGACCGGCTTGCGTGCGTCGCTGCCCAGTCCCGCCCAGAAGTTGGTCTGGGCCTCGGTCCGGAAGAGCGGCCCGCCCCGCAGGAGGCCGTCCGACCAGGCGCTCATCTCCTGGTTCACGCCCCCGTATCCCTGCCAGAAGTTCTGCAGCTGGAAGTTGACGTTGAGGTTGCCTCCGGTCCCGGCGCGATCCCGATCGTAGTTCCACACGTTCCAGGCGTTCAGGTTGACCAGCCAGCTGCGGAAGGGGCCCTGGGGCGTGGTGTTGTGATATCCGCCCCAGACCCAGTGCACGAGATAGTCGGCGTCGCGCTGATAGCCGAGGTCGTTCGCCTCGAAGCCCGGTGTGCGCGTCTGGAATCCGGTGCCCATCCGCCACGGGCTGCCCGCGAACTTCATGATTCCGAAGTTGGCCGCGCCTCCGCCCAGGCTGGTGCGCTCGACATCGTAGCTCACATGCTCCGCGTCCGGGCGCTGGTAATACCGGGCGGGCGAACGCTGCGTCCGGGCGATGGCGTCCGCCGAGCCCTGCACGTACGAGCCGAGGACGTACCCCTCGAGCTGCCACGCGTCGCCGCCGAAGCGGTGCCTGAAATCGACGCCGCCGGTGTAGGCCGCCGACCTCAGCCCCAGCTCCTCGGCCACGCCGCCGTCCCGATTCACCGCCGTGCCGATGAAGCCCACGGCCGAGCGGCCCTCCGCGAAGTCCTTCTGCAGCCTCAGGACCCCGTGGTTGGAGAGGGGTTCGACGGGTTGCTGGAACGAATCGCCCTCCCCCGGCGCGACATCGGCGCGCTCCTCGGAGGTCATCGCGTGCATCGCCCCGATCGACCATCCGCCGGCCGTCTTACCCGAGAGTTTCCAGGCCCCCAGAATGGTGGTCTGATCGTCGGCATCCGCAAACCCGCCCTGCGGATCCGCCCAGCCCTGCGGCGCGCGCCCGATCCTGCGCGAGTAGAACAGCGATTCATTGGCGTCGTCCCCGTCCCCCAGCGCGATGCCGAAATTGAAGATGCCCGCGCCCTCCAGGAAGAACGGGCGCCGCTCCGGCAGGAAGGTCTCGAAGGCGGTCAGGTTCACCTGGGCCGGGTCCGCCTCGACCTGCCCGAAGTCCGGGTTGATGGTCAGGTCGATGGTGATGTCGGAGGTCACGCCGTACTTGACGTCGGCGCCCACCGCTGCCGCCGCGTCGTTGCGGCGATAGAAGGGGTTGGCCTCGTCGCCGGGGGCGCGCCGCAGGCTGGCGAGCGAGTACGGAAGGACCTCCAGCCGCCGGGGCGGATCGAGGTTGCGCAGCCCGCGCAGCTCCCCGAACTGCGACACGATGCCGCCGTCGGCGCGGGTCGTGGGTGCCCACACCGAAAGCTCCGCCCGGCGGGCGAGATGCCTCAGGAAGTTGATTCCCCAGGTCTGTTCCTCCCGGTCCCGGAAGCGCAGCTGGGAGTAGGGGATGCGGAATTCGGCGCTCCACCCGCCGTCGTCGCGCGCGGTCGCGACATCCCAGACCGCGTCCCATCCCGCATCCTCGCCGGTATCGTCGAACCGGTAGACATCCTGCTTCACGCCGGCGGGATTGACCACGAACTGGAAGGCCGTGCGCCGGTCGAAGTAGGAGTCGATGACCACGCCCAGCAGGTCCGAGTACGACTCCTGGTCACGCCGCGTCAACTGACTCGCGATCTCGTCCGGGCTGGAGTCGTTCGCCCGCAGGAACACGAACAGCGCGCTGGCGCCGTAGAGGACGCGCGCCTCGGTGCTCTGGGTCGCGGAAAGCCCTTCGTCCGGCTCGAACTGAGTGAACCGGGCGGCCACCGCGGCCGTTCGCCAGGCCGCCTCCTCCATCACGCCGTCGACCGTGATGTCCGCGTCGTTGACGCGCGCCGCCTGCAGAATCGGCGCTTCGCCGGTCCCACAGCATCCCGGCACAATCGGAGCACAGCTCGCCGATGCCCCGGACTCCCGCTCCTGCCCCTGAACCCCCGCTCCCAGCCCCGCCAGCAACAGCGCCGGCCCGATCCCACCTATCATGCCCGTCCTCATTATCGCCACTCCCAGTCGTGTTTGTTGAATCGAACAACGAGCGGCTACTACGCGGCCGGGTCGCTTTCGGTTTCTCGGAGGGCGTTGACGCCCCGAGCCCAAGTCAATCGTGGGCCCGATACATCCCACATTCGAAGAACTGCCCTCGACTTGACAGGTAAACCTTACAGAACGTCAAGTGCTCTTTACGGGTGGTCCGCGAGGTGCTCGCGGTGTACCGCGGACCCGAACACGCGAGGCTCCGTGAGGCGTTCCGGGAATGGGTGCTGGGAGCGGCCGCTTCGTGGGGGATCGGAGAAGACGTACTCGAGGACGTGAAATCTTTGAAGGAAGCAGGAATGGTCTACGCAGGTGTGGAGGAACAAAAGGAGCAGGCACATCGTGAGGGGCTCGGACGGGGCCGGATGGAAGGACGTGCCGACGTGGTACGGCGGCTGGCTAGGCTGAAGTTCGGTCAACCGATTGCTGAGCGGGTGTCCAGGCTACTGGACGACACCACGGATCCGGAGGCGGTCGCCCGCATCGGTGATCATATCATCGAATGCGAGACGGGGGAGGAACTGCTGGCCCCCCGCACACCCCTCCAGCCCGTCCAGCACCTCAACCAACGGCCGCCTGACGTCCTCGGCCACCGCCCCAAGCGACCTCCTCAACTCGGCCACCGCCTCCTCCCCCCTCCCCTCCCACCCCACCACCTCCGACCATCGCGCCTCACGCGACCCGGGTTCCGCATCCCGGGCGGCGCTGCACCCGTCCAGCCACCACTGCAGCCGGTCGCGCGCCCGTGTTACAGCCTCGGTGACGTGTGGGCCACCGGGGTACTCCACCCAATACCTGCCAACCCTGTTCACGATCAGGACGCGCACGTAACAGGCGAACTCGCTCTCGCAGTCGTGGGAGGACGCGGACGTCGCAAGCTTCCAGAGGACCTCATGCGCCTCGGGCCCGCCCCGGTGCCGCGCGTACAGGGTCAGGAACGCGTCGTCGCGCAGGGTCCATATTCCCCCGGGCTCGAAGTACGCGACCTCCTCTTCGAGCGACCGGACCACGGCGAGGGTCAGCGGATCGGCATTGAAGAACGTGAAGGTCCCCAGCCAGTCATCGATCACTTCAAGCCGCCGCAGGCTCAGAAGCCCCGACGCATCGACCGCATCCCGGTGACCCGTCTTCCGGCCCGACAGCACGTTGTAGACCCACAGCAGGTTCTCGGTCGACCTCCCGTCGTCCGCGGTCATGAACCGCTCAACGATCGCCCGGATGTGCTCGTCGGTGTCGCCCGGTGCCGTCTCCGACGCGGGTACCCAGCAGCCATCCCACACGAAGGTCCAGTCTTCTCCGGACACCGTGGTGTCGGCCCGCTCCGCCGTGAAGTGATGGTCCAGGCGAAGCGTCGCCCCACGCAGCGTTCCGCGGGCTGCGGGAGCGGCGCGGCACGCGACATCGGGCGCAATGATCGCCAGCTCCCTCCCGTCCGCCGACTCACGCGGCGGCGTTGTCCAGGACGGCATCGCCGCTCCGGCCTCCTCGCCAAGCGATTCGAGCCATGCCAGCACAAGCGGATCGCGCTCGGCCAGCCGCCCGGCCTCCACCAACTGCAGCGCCCGGTCGAGCAGATCCCTCTGCCGAACACCAAGGGCCGGCAACTGCGCGACCTGCTCCCGGTAGCCCCGATCGCCGAACAGGTTGTACACGGCCAGCACGTCGGCCAGCGTTCCTCGTTCGGGCGCTGTGAGCAGGCGGTCGGCGATGAGCAGGAGATGGCCCTCCGTCAGTCTGCGACTCTCGGTCGGAGCCAGCACGGATTCAGGAACCCAGCACCCCTCGGACAGGCTCGCCCATTTGGTGTAGGCCGGGCCAACCCAGACCCACTCCTCTCCGTCGGCGCCCGTCTCCGTGCGCTCCACTTCGATGACGAATCCTCTCAGATTGTCCATCGGCCGGAGGATCCCCGCCACATCGGCTGACGGGGAAGGCGCCACCCGGCAGACGACATTCGGAGAGACGAACACCGCCATCTGCCGGCCCTGGGCAGCGGCGGGTTCGGGGATCGCGCCGGCGAGGGCGAGCAGCAGGGCGGCGAGGTGGATGTGCTTGGTCATGGTTCACTCACAGGACTGAATTCACTGTTTAGTGAATACACCCACTCGACTGAATCCTGCAACTATCCCTCCCATGGCTCCGGATCCCATCCCGCCACCTGCTCCTCGATCTCCTTCAGCGTCCGCTGCGCATCCGCCCCACCACCCTCCGCCGCCGCCCGCATCAACCTGAGCCCCTCCTCCCGGTCCTCCTCCACCCCTCTCCCGAACAGGCACATCACACCGAGCGCGACCTGGGACGGGTTGTGCCCCTGATCGGCAGCCATCCGGTACCACTTCGCGGCCTCCGCGTCGTCCTCTTCCACTCCCCGCCCTGCCTCGTAGGCCGCGCCGAGTTCGCCCTGTGCTTCCACGACACCCCCTTCGGCCGCCTGCCGGAGGTACTCCACGGCCTTTCCCTCGTTCTCCTCCACGCCTTCCGCCCCGGTCTCATACAGCTTGCTGAGCGCGTGCGCCGCGTCCGGAAACCCCGCTTCGGCGGCCGCCGCAAGCCACTGCTCACCCGCAGGTGCGTTCTCCGGAACTCCGATCCCGAGGATATGCCGGCACCCGAGGTCGAACTGCGCCTCCGTGCTCCCGTCTTCCGCAGCCTTCCGCAGCCACCTCATCGCGTCCGGCTCGTCCAGCACCCCGGAGAACTTGCCCGCGACCAGAAGCCCGAGGTTGTATTCGGCCAGGCCGGACCCGCCCGCCGCGGCCATCCGGTACCAGCGAACGGCCTCCCGGAGGTTTTGCCTGACGCCCCTGCCCTCGGCGTAAGCGGCTCCCAGGGCGTTCTGAGCTTCGGCATCACCCTGACGGGCCGCCTGCCGGACCTGCCGGAGCCGCCCGACCGCCTCGGCATCGTCCGGCGGCACATTCAGCCCACCGGTTGCCCTGCCTGTTCCGGGCTGGCTGCTCCCGCCGGTAGGCTTGCCTGCGCCAGGCTGGCTAACTCCGTCGCTTGGCCCACCTCCGCCGGGCTGGCTGCCTCCGCCGGCCCGACCGCCTCCACCAGACCGCTTCTTCGCGCTGCGGCGACGCCTCGCCGCCCTGCCGCTACGTTTCTTCTTTCGAGCCATCAGATTCTCGACCAGTGACGGGATGCGGTGCCGGCCAAGGGGATTCCAGCGACTTGCCATACGGACTTGGGCACGTTCGTCACCCTCTCCACCAGGTCACTGCGCAACATGACAATCACACCATACATTCTGTAATGCCGACCTTACATCGGCCAGCGACGCGACCCGTTTCTCACAGGAGTCCCACTTGTCCGCCCCCGTCACCTACCAACTCAGAATCGTCCTGACGGAAACGAAGCCCCCCGTGTGGCGCCGCGTGCTGGTGTCGCCCTTCATGAAGCTGGACCGCCTGCACGAGGTCATCCAGGTGGTCATGGGGTGGGAAGACTGCCACCTCCACATGTTCAGGAAGGACAGGGAGCGCTACAGCATCCCCAGCCCGTGGGATGGCGAATGGAGGATGCCGGGAACGCCCGCGGACCGTGACGAGAGGAAGTACCGGATCAGCCACCTCCTGGCCCGCGAGGGCGACTGGATCACCTACGAGTACGACTTCGGCGACTCCTGGGAGCACAGGGTCACACTGCAGAAGATGGTCCCCGAAGACCGCGGCGTTCGGCTGCCGAAGTGCATCAGCGGCAAGCGGCGGTGTCCGCCGGAGGACTGCGGAGGGGTCTGGGGCTACCAGGAGATGCTCGACGTCCTGCGGAATCCGGCTCACCCGGAGCACGAGCACATCCGGAGCTGGGCTGGTGAGGATTTCGATCCGGACGACTTCAGTCCGGCGGCCGTCAACCGGGTCCTGCTGCAGACGGACTGGTGACCCTGTCCGGCACTACCCCCCCTGCCCCTCCACCCACCCCTTCACGGCGTCCATATCCCCCTCCACCGCCCCGGCCACCACCCCCTTCATCAACGGCACGAACACCCGCGACAACAGCCGGTAGGGCCGCGCCTCCATCACCAGGTCGAGCCTCGTGCCCTGCCCATCGCCCACCGGCGTCACCGTGAAGAGGGAATCCCACACGGCCCCCCCGGCATCCGACACCAGGCGCACGCGCTCGTTCTTCACGTACTCGGTGACCTCCAGCACGGTGGAGGCCTCGCGTTTCCCCATCATGCGCGTCTCGCGGAAGCGGGTCCCGACGCCGACCCTCGACTCCGTCAGGAACTCGACGCGCACGATGTGCGGCACGGCCTCCCTGAAGTTGGAGATGTCGGACACGGCCTCGAAGACCGTTTCTACGGGCGCGTGGATCGTGCGGGTGATTGTGGTTCTGGTCATCTTGGGCAAGTCAGGGCCGCGGCCATCCGACGAGCCGTCGAAGCTCCACCGTCTCCACACCCAGTTCGTCAACTCGTTGCACGGCCACAATGTCATCATCGGCGGCAAGCACCACCAACCTCTCGGAGGCCGTTACTCGCCCCACGCGGTCACCGTCGCGTGAATAGAGCGTCCAACTGCTCCCCGCCGTCCTCGGGTCGTGATAGTGCATGACCCAGAACAAACTGTTCAGTTCCCGGATGCTCACATGGTAGGGGTAGAACTCGGGCAGCTCCCAGCCCGCGATCCGGCCCATCTCCAGAAAGGCACCACGGTCTTCAGCCGTCAGCGCCCTCGGTTCCGGCCGGACTTCGGAACCCAGCTCCTGGATCGGTCTTCCCATTTGGTCGAAAACGGAAATCGAAGCGTTCATGTTGTCCAATACGGTGTACCCGTCGTCCAGCACGCCGGCGGCAGCGCTTCGCTGGAAGGGTCCCGTCCACCGGCCACTCGCTCCACCTCCTGATCCAAAGGGCACCCACAGGCTCTCGCTGGAAAGGTAGTGGCCCAGGCTGTCCACGAAGTTCCCCAGGCTGTCATACCTGGCAAGCGTCCAGCGAACTCGTTCGACCGTCGGAGACTCGATCGCGCCCCTGTTCTGGACCGACGAGGCAACGAGAAGCGAACCATCGGGGAAGACGCCCCTAACCAGCGGGTGGCCACGGCCTTCCCACGGACGAATGCCCACAGTCTTCTCAACCTCTCCGGATCCGTCGAAGACCGTCAGCCGCATGAGCGCGAAATCGTATGTGTAGAGCCATTCCCCGTCGCCCTGGAAGAAGCTGAGCATCCGGTGTTCTCCCGGGCCCTCTCCCGTTCCGCCGGCGGTCCGTACAAGCTCGCCCGTCTCTTGATCGTAGTAGCGGAGCGTGCCCGAACTGATCTCGGCCAGAACCAGTTCGTCGCCCACAAACGCAGCGCCGACCGTCTGGTAGAGGGGGTCCTCCGGCTTGTCGCCGATGGTCAGAAGGGGAACGGTGTCGATCCGCACATCGATCTGTGTCATCTCTGTCGGTTCGGCGTTGGGCGCCCAGCCGGAGGCGAGTGCGAAGACCAGGACGGCAAACTCTCGCACGGGGATCACTTCCCGTCCCCCTCGGGATCCTCCACCGTCCCCAACATGCTCGCCTCCAGCGCCGCCCACCGTTTCTCCTTCAGCAGCTCGTCTACCGCCGCGATCATGTCGGCGCCACGCCTGTCCACATAGCGGATCACACCCTTTTCGTCCAGGATGTAGATCGTCGGCCATCCCCCGACACGCCACTCGGTCGCGATCGGACCCTCGACCGACAGCTCTTCGTGGCCGTCCCACCAGGTCCGATAGGCCAGCGACTCCCGCACCTTCACGGCCCGGATCGTTTCCAGCACGGGGTCGGAGTTCACGCTCAGCAGGACCGCATCCTCGTTCGTGTCCTCATAGAGACTCACCATTGCGCGCTGGAACGGATATTCCACCCGGCAGGGACCACACCAGTGCCCCGAAAAAACGAGCGCGACGACTTTCCCCCGGTAATCCTCCAGCGAGAACTCCACACCGTCGGTGTCCTTCCCGGTGATGTTCGGCGCGACCCTCCCAGGCGTCAGGTTTTCGATGATGTAGCGGGTGTCCGCGATCACGTCCGTTTCGGGATGCGCCGCCGCGACTTCATCCATGTACGCGAGGACCCGCGCCAGTTGTTCGGGCGACAGACGGCCGAACTGCAGGAGCAAGCCGGCGTGCCTCAGGTGGGTTGCGGCCTCCTCTTCGAAGCGGTCGGAGACTTCCGGTGCGTTCAGAATCGCACGCAGCGTGGCCAGGATCCGGTCCACCTGACCGTCCTCGAAGTCCCCGCCATCGGCGTAGAACTCGGCGTTGCTCAGGAGCAGGTCCACGCTTCGGGAGAATACCGGTATGTCATCGGTGGGCTTCGGTGGGTACAGCGAGGTCAGGAGAGTCCCCTGACGCTGGGTCAGCTGAAGATGATCGGGATGCTGCTCGCCGAGAGCGGCCAGAAAGTCCGCTATCACCTCCTGCTGCGGCTCCGTGATCCGGGGCACGACGAGGCGCCGGGCGAAGTTCGCCAGGTGGAAGCTCGCCTCGCCGGCAAAGTCAGCCACGGTTTCCTCGGCGCTCATCGCGGCGTCGAGGGCCGCCATCAACTGCTTGAACTGTTCATCGTCGAGCACTTCGCCCCCGTTGTCGTACTCGTCGATCGAGGGAAACCACACCTGGGCCACTGCAGCGGGCAGGTCGATCGCGGCTTCGGACTCCGCCTCCAGTCTCTCCGGACCGCGCCATCCGAGCATGGGGGAGACGAGGGCGCCGACAAGGAACGACAGAACGCCGACGGCGATGATGATCCGGGTGCGCTTCATGGTCACTTGCCTCCGATTCCGAGGGCGACCCCTTGCGGCACCCTGCGAATCTCTACCGGCGCAAGTCAAAGGAGCCTGCCCTTCAAACGATGCGGATAGGGTATCCGCCCACCCGGGACACGGTCAACGCCCCCCCCACCAACCTCCTCAACTCCACCGTCGAGGACCTCCCCCCCGGGCGGGACCATTAGACAACTACACTTTACATTCTGTAAAGCCGACGTTACATCGGTCGGCGGCGCGGCTCGCCGTCGTCATCCTTTCCGGTCTACTAAACCCCCAGCGCCCCCACCGGAATCACCGCCACCCCGTCCGGCCTCGTGTACCCGTACCCGCTGCCGACGATGACGCCCAGCGCCGCCGGCTCTCCGCACCGCTCCGTGTCCACCCGACCGGCGAACTTGAGCAGCGACCGTACGGCCCGGTCGATCCGCCCGGCACCGAGCTTGATCTCGAACGCCGCCCACCGGCCGGGCCCGGCGTCCACGACCGCGTCCACCTCGAGGCCGGTGTTGTCGCGGTAGTGGTGCACGGTCGCCCCCGCGGCCTGGGCGTAGACGCGGAGGTCCCGCACCACCAGTGACTCGAAGAGCAGGCCGAACCACTCGAAATCGCGAAAGAGGTGGCCGGGCGCAGCGCTCAGCGCCGCCACGGCGAGCGACGGGTCCACGAAGTGCCGTTTCGCAGCAGTCCGGAGCCGGGACCGTGACCGCAGGTGCGGCGCCCAGGGGGGCTGGTCCTCCACGATCATGAGCCGTTCGAGCGCGGTCATGTAGGAGCGCGCCGTGTGGTGGTCGATGTTCCGGTCGGGCCCACCGAGGTCCGCCGCCAGTGTGGCCAGGCTTGCGCAGGTCGCAACGTTGCGGCCAAGCGACTGGAGGAACCGTCCGACCCGTGCCGGATCCCTTCGGGCCCCGTCGACACGCTGGATGTCGGTCCTGCGGATCTCGCCCAGGTAGTCCCGGTTCTCCGCGATCGCGTCCTCGGGGGAAAGCGGTGGATCCTCCTCCGACGGCCCGAGGTGCCCCGGCCAGCCGCCCACGCAAACCAGTTCGGCGATCTCCTCCACGCTCAACTCCGCGGCCACGGAGGGAGCGGGACTTCCCGCCAACAGCCGTGCCAGCGACACCTCGCCCGTCGAACGCCCCAACTCGAGGAGCGACATCGGACGAAGCCTCAGGCGCGTGATCCGGCCCGCGCCGCTGTGCCGGGTGATGTCGTCGGGCGGCACCGCCGAACCTGTCAGAATGAAGTGCCCCCTTCCCGCACGCTCGTCAACGGCGTGTCGCACATGGTTCCACACCTCGGGCACGACTTGCCATTCGTCGATCAGCCGCGGCGTCTCCCCGCGAAGCAGCAGGCCCGGATCGACCTCGGCCGCTCTGCGGGCGGATGGGTCGGCGTCGAGCATCACCTCGCTGGCCGCCGCCTGTCTGGCCAGGGACGTCTTGCCGGAAGCTCGCGGTCCCTCGACCAGCACTGCATCCGAGCGCGCGAGGCGACGCTTCAGTTCCCGGTCGGCGACGCGACGCCGGTAGACGCCGTGTCCGAAAACGGAACGCACGCCGATGACGAAGTCGCGAGTGATCTCCCTCGGCGGAATCGGTTTCGTGCCCTCGGGATTGGCAGGGTCGTTGTCCATCAGGATCCACGGATGCAGAGCGGGCGATTGGCGATCGATGAGGAGGAAGTCTAACGGCTCATTCACGAGTTTGCAACGCTCTGAATCACAAGTTTGCAACGCAGACACCCACGAACTTGCAACGCCCACGGTCACCCAATGGCAATCAGCCCCCCCGCTATATCGTCGTCGACCGCTTCCCCAGGCGGAACCGGAACCCCCCGGTCGATTCCTCCTCTTCGTCCGCCTTCTCGACCGCTTCCCTCCGCGGCGCGCCGTCGCCAACGTCGACCTTGCCGGAGATCGCCGCGACCGCGTCGGCGATCGTTTCATGGACCGGGATGATCTTGTCGAACCCGCTGAGCCGGACGACGCTGTCGATCGATTCGGGGAGCCCGCACAGGCCCATCGCCTTGCGAGGCCCGCGGAACCTCTGGGACATGTCGAGCAGGACGCGCAGGCCCGCGCTGCTCATGTACGTCAGCTGGCCACAGTCCAGAGCGAGTGTTCGTTCCCCCTCCGGGATCCCTTCCTTCAGGGCCTCGTGGAGGGCCGCGCTGTTGCCGCTGTCAACACGGCCGGACAGCGACGCGACGAGCACTCCGGCATCGCGGCTCCAATTCACTTGCGCATCCATATCGTCACGTCTCCTTGGGTTGCTCGTTTTTTGGGGTCAGGCGTTGAGTCTATGCCTCGGCGCACCTGTGTCAAGCGGCGGCTTCGTGGCCCAGCGATTCACTCACCGTCACTGTCTGGATGACAACGGCTTCAGGGAGACGGGACTTCTTGACTGCATGTGGGAAAAACTGCGGGAATAATACCCGCGACCAACAGAGAAGTCCTCACATTCGGCTACCGACGATCCCCACCCGCCCCTCCACCCACTCCACCATCCCGCCCGGCACGCCCGCGGCGCAGGCCTGGTCCCGCCACCCCCCGACCGCGTCCTCCACCGCGGCCACGATCTCGCGCCCGCCCCCCGGCACATCGAAGATCTCCCCCACCTCCAGCAGGTCACGCCGCGCGATCCCGCGGAACTTCCCCCTCACCGACATCTGGTGCTGGCGTGTCCAGGCCTCGTTCTCCGCGTAGGTCACGTCGAATGCCGGCGCGAGGCGCCAGCGGCCCGCCGGGTTCATCAGGAAGCCGAAGTTCTTGACGTGGTCGTCGAAGTTGACGGTGGCCACGTGGAAGACCATGCGCCGGAAGGCCTCGTTCACGGAGCGCTGGCCGAGGCCGATGGCGCGGATGGTGTCGAAGA
Organism: Gemmatimonadota bacterium; assembly: GCA_022822445.1. Classification (GTDB taxonomy): domain Bacteria; phylum Gemmatimonadota; class Gemmatimonadetes; order Longimicrobiales; family Gaopeijiaceae; genus Bin94. The sequence goes on from JAJEBR010000039.1 coordinate 13,242, forward strand.
AGCCCTCGTAGCTGAACACGTACTGATCGTTGAAGTCGATGTGCTGGAGCCCTCCCAGGCTGTGGTAGTGAAGCCGGGCGAAGGTTCCCGTGGCGTCGTCGAACACCCGGTCGAACCGCCGGACCATGAAGTGCGCGAACGCCCCGTCGCAAAGCAGGTGCGTCTCGGGCGTGTCGATCCCGGCTTCCTTCGCCATCCGCGAATAGGCGTACTCGATCCTCCCCCACGGGCCCGGACTGCGGGCACGGCGCATCCCCTGTCCCGCCGCGTCCGCCGTCACCCCGTCGAACTTGATCAGCCAGGGCTCCTCACCGGGCTCGGGGCGCGCGAACCCGGAGCGCACCCGGTTACTGTTCCGGTCCCAGAGGATCAGCGCTTTCGGCCGGGCCCCTCCCGCGCTGCCGCCGACCTGCATGATCTCCGGCACTGCAACCGACACGTCCCCCTCGACGACCCTGCGGGCCTGGTCCACGAGGTCCCGGACCGCGAGCGCCGCCTCCGTGCCCCACCACGGATCCAATGGGGGACGGAACTCCAGCGCCCCCATCGCCCGGCCACCGATGTACAGGAGCCTCTGCAGAGGCGACATGGCGTCGGCCGGCCGACCCCGCTCCTCGAAATACCGCCGGATGACGGAGTTGCCGAACTGGTCCGGCAGGGCATCCGCGAAGACGCCGGGCAGGCCGAGAAACGCCGGTTTGCGGGCAAGTTCCGGGAAGGTGACCGGCCCCCGCCGGCCCGCCGGAAGGTGGATCGGCGAGATCTCGAGCCCCGACGTGCGGAATCCCGGGTCGTACTCGAAGGTGATCTTTCCGTCCGCCTCCTCCCTCAGCATGCCGACCTCGCGTCCCCAGAGCCCGACCCGCGCCCTCACGTCATCGGCCACGGTCACCCCGGCGCTCCGTCCGCGGGCGGCTGGCCCGCCGCCGAACCCTCCCCTTCAGCCTCTCGACATCGTACGGCGACACCTCGGGCACCGGGATGAACGCCTCGAACGCCTGCAACCGGCCGAGTCCCCGCATCACCCGCACCAGCTTCTCGGTGCCGATATTCCGCCCGGCCTCCAGCCGGTCGATGGTACGCGGGCTCACTCCGGCGTCGGCGGCCAGATCCTTCACCCGCAGGTTCTGCTGAAGACGAAGCGCCTTCAGCCGCCCGCCCACTTCACGAAGGACATCCGGGGTTCGGCTCGTGGCGACGATCGCTCTCATGGCTCGGTGCCTCCCAGCGGGGTGTGTGCCATCCCCGAGGGGACGGGGGACTGGTCCCGAGGAAACCGGAATACGGATCTTATTCTATACGCCGATTATGACGCGATCAAGTCCAAAGAGCTATTTGTCCGTCGGTTATGGCGCTTTCACTTCCGCCGCACACTCCTCCAGCTCCTCCAGCCTCGCGATCAGCGGCGCCTTGTCCGCTTCGCTCACTTCCTCCAGCGACGCGCGCAACGCCCGCACGATACCCGGCCCCCTCACATCCCACCTGTACCATTGCCAGTTTCTCGCCTCCCGCGAGTCCGGCCCGGCCGCGCGCGCGGCGCTGCATTGCTCGAGGCCGTAGCCGATCACCGTCCGTCCCAATACGACAGCCTGGGCGATGTGGCGACCGTTGGGATAGTCGGTCCAATACCTGGCCAGCCTCTTGTTCACGGCCTGCTCCACATGGCAATTGGGATCACCCTCGCAGGAGTAGGCATCCGACTCGCTCGCGTACTTCCACAGGATCTCCTCGGCGAACGGGTCCTCCCGGTGCCTTTCGTACAGGCTCAGATACGCCTCGTCGCTCACGGTCCAGGCGCTGCCCTCGCCGGTGTACGCGATCTCGTTCCCGAGTGCGCCGATCCAACCCAGCGTCACCGCATCGGCCTCCCGGGTCCGGTACTCGCCCAGCACCCTGCGGAGCAGTTCCAGCCGCCGGAGCCCCAGCACTGCCGACCCTTCGGCCACGTCCCGGTGCCCGCGGCCGCTCACCGACAGCACGGTCAACAGCTCGAGGTGATTGCGCATGGACCACCCCTCGCCGGAGGTCAGGAAACGGTCGACGATCGTCAGGACATGTTCGCTCGTGTCGCCAGGAGCGGTGTGCGCGGCCGCGACCCAGCAATCCTCCGGCGGGTAGAAGACCCACGCCTCGCCGGCCACGACGGGTGTGCTGGTCCCTCGGCTTCGGCTTCACCATGACTCCGAACTTCGGTTTTCCTTGAAATGTGAACGGCCATCGCACGTATTTCAATGATCCTGAGCTATCCGGACGAACCGGCCGATTCTCGGCCCGTCGACCCCCAATCACCCCCATGAACAGGAACCACTTGAAGATTCTCCGCCGCCCATACGTATTATGGAGATGGACCCGACCCCAACAGGCCGCCACCGCGCCGCAGGCCCGAAAAGAGCAAGCCGGAGGACCCAAATGACCGACGCCAACAACTCCACTGACGCCGCCGACGCCGCCGACGCCGCCGACGCCCCTGATCCCACCGACGACGGTGATTCCGCTGCCGACGGTGATTCCGCCGACTGCACGGACGCCACCGGTTCCGCCAACTCCCGGAAAAGCCGCAAACGCCCGGCCCGCGACCCCGTTGAACGCTATCTCAAGTCCTTGAGAATCGGCAAGTTCCCGGGCTTTACCTCGATGCTCGGCCTGATGTTCATCTGGCTGAAGCTGACCGGTCACATCGACTGGTCGTGGTGGTGGGTGCTTTCGCCCCTTCTGATCAAGGGCTCGTTTTCGCTGCTGTTGATCGCGGGGGTCGTCTGGGCCCTCAAGAAGAAGGGCTGGGAGCCCTCCGGGGATACCTGAAGCGTTCCCGAATAGGGGTCCGTGAAGACCCCCTGTGAGCGGCCGGTCCGCTCTACCCCTCCACCGCAAAGTGGAACATCATCCCCGCGCTGAGGTGCTCGGCGATATGACAGTGCAGCATCCAGTCGCCGGGATTCGACATCTCCACCAGGATATCCATCGTTGAGCCGACCGGCACGATCGCCGTGTCCTTCCAGACCAGGTTGTCGTTGGGCGTGTCGTCGCGGGCGAGCACCACGAAGCGCTGGCCGTGGACGTGGATGGGGTGGTTCATGGGGTGGAACGAGTCGGGGGAGTTGAAGACGCGGATCTTCACGAGGTCGCCCTGCCGGAAGGTCCAGTGGATGTCCTCGTTTTCGCGGCCGGTGTCGGCGTCGCGCAGGATCCAGGTGACCTGGGTGCCCGCGGACAGCCAGTTCATCATCGGCATCGCGTCGTTCCACTCGATGGGGGGGATGTACAGCGTGTCGATCTCCATGGAGCGGACGATCGGGAGCGGGAGGCCCTGGACTCGGACGGTGGCCTCGAGGGTGTGATCGGCGGGGCGGCCGAGGTGGGCGCGCAGGGCCGCGGTCTCGGCGGTGACGGCTTCGTTGGTGCGCAGGGTGGCGTGGGCGCGGGTGACTTCGTCGTCGACGGGCGGGCCGGCGACGGTGACGAGCGCGAGGGTGTCGACGTGCGGGTAGAACTCGCCCCTGAAGTGGTTCACGGCCTGGATCGTGTTGGCGATCGCCACCTCCCCGGCCGCGGGGAAGACGACATCGACGACGTACCGCTCGGCCGGCGCGATCACCACGCTCTGCACCCACATCTCCCGCTCGAAGCGGCCCACATCCGACGCGACCAGCTTCACCCGCGCGTTCCCGAAGGTGACGTTGTAGGTGCGGGTGTTGGCGACGTTGGTGAGGAGGAAGCGGATGACCTCGCCGGGGCGCGCGCCCAGCGTGTGTCCAGTCACGCCGTTGACGAGCATCACGTTGCCGAAACGCCCCATCAGCGCGTGGGTGGGCGCCTCCTTCCCCCACGGGATGAAGCCGGCGTCGTCCATGAGGATGTCGTCCAGGACGAGCAGTTCGTCGCGGTGGGCGGGGCCATAGTAGTCCGGGTCGGGGGAGGTGACGCGGAGGTTGCCGTAGAGGCCGAGGTCCTGCTGGACGTCCTCGCGGACGTGCGGGTGGTACCAGAACATGCCCGCGTCGGGGACGTGGAGCTCGTAGGTGAAGGATTCGCCGACCCCGATCGGGTCCTGGGTGAGGCCGGGGACGCCGTCGAAGCGGTTCTCGAGGCGGAGGCCGTGCCAGTGGATGGTGGTGGGACTCTCGATCCGGTTGGTGACGCGCACCACGACGGTCGAGCCCTGCGGCGCCTCGATCAGGGGGCCGGGATACTGGCCGTTGTAGCCGTACATCGCGGCCGTGTGGCCGTTGAGCGTGCGCCGCACGATCGAGACTTCGACGTCGAAGGTGTCGCCGGGCTCCAGGTGGACGACTTCGCCGGGCCGCGCCTCCGGGAGCGTCATGAGGTCGATGCCGGCCGCCGCGAGGAACGGCTCGACCGGCGGCAGCGCCATCTCCAGCCCCGGGATCATCGGCATGTTCGGATCCATCGGCGGCATGCGCCAGCCGCCGCCCATCATCATGTGGCCGGCGTGGTCCATCTCCTGGGCGGCCGCGGGTGCGGCGGGGACAACGAGCACGGCAGCGAGCAACTGCAGCGCCGAAGAAGCCGAGGTGGTCCGGGCCGGTCGCACGGTCACGCCGCTTCGATATCGGTTTGAGAGAAATCGCCGCCCTTGAACAGGAGCGGCTCGCCTGTCGTCCTGGCGAGCGCGTACGCGAAGCAGTCGCCGAAGTTCAGGGCGGCCGGGTGATTTCCCTTGCCGAAGCGGCGCCACGCACGGCGCGCCCCCTCCAGGTGTTCCACCGTGATGGGCACCAGCTCGATCTCCGCCCGCTCCAGTAGCGCATCGAGATCGTGGGCAGCCGTCGCGCCGCCCCGACGCTCCAGGGCAATGGAGGCCTCGAGTACGTTGGCGACGGACATGCGGCATGGGTACGCAGCCATGATCGCGGAGGCATGACGCCGCGCGTCCGCCTCGCCAAACAGGATCGCGAGCACCGCCGAGCTATCGACGATCACCCGGGAAGGCCCTGATCGTCATACAGCAGGTCGCCATGTTCGATCGCCGATGGCCCGGGTTCCAGCGACTCGGCGCAGCGTCGGCCGATGGCCAGCAATTCGGCGACACGGCCATCCAGGTCTCGCCGGCGCCTCTCGCGCGCGAGCCGCTCGCGAAGCGCGACGGTGATCGCGCCGGTCATGGTCTCACCGGTCAGCCGGGCGAGGTCGCGGGCGAGCAGACAGGTCTCGTCATTCTTGATGTTGAGTCCCATGGTCGTCTTCCGGGGTAGAAAGCGTAACTCCGTATCTACCCTATCTCCGTTCGCCGGTGGAAACAAGGGATGGCGGAAGCGCGACAGGTAGCGGAAGTGTGATGCCTGCCAGTCGATGGGCTACTCATACCCGTAGGCCGCGCAGTTTTCCTGTTCGAAGGGGCCGTGGCCGGCCATCGTGTGCATCATCCCGCTGCGCGACATGCCGCGGATCACGATGGGGCCCGTCCACGTGGCCGCGTCGGGGTCGAAGGCGGGCTCCAGGGTGACGACCACGAGGAACTTGTTCCACGCGACCTTGCCGGAGAAGGCGGCCGGGTCGGTCATCTCTCCGGCGGGCACGATCTCGTCCAGCTCGGGGGTGGTGGTCCACACGACGTAGGTGCCGGTGCGCGCCGGGTTGAGGCGCTCGAAGCGGACCGTGAAGTCGTAGAGGTAGCTGCCGTCTTCGGTGAGGGAGATGCCGAAGGGCGACCTGGCGAAGACGATCTCGCCGACTCCGGTCGCGTTGCCGGTGCCGGGGACGCGCCGGGTCGACACCATGGGGAAGCGGTAGTAGTCGGGGCCGCACCCCGCGAGCAACCCGGCCACCTCGGAAGGCGAGCCGGCCACCCGCCCGGCGTTCTCGGCGTCTGGAGCCGCGGCCATGACGGCCAGCGCCGCCGCGAGTGCGAGCCAGCCTCCCGGTCGCCCGGATCCAGTCCCCCTGCTCATGCCCTTCCTCTCCGGGACCCATCCAGCCATATCACGGACCCATATAGCCATACAACATACCCCTCCTCTGTCAGCTGATCGGGCGCTTGACCGGCCCGTTGTCCCAGTCCTGGGCCGACGAGATGTTGGGAACGCCCCAGTCCTCGCCGTTCCAGCCGCTGAATCCGTCCATGCGGAAGGTCCAGAAGCCGGTGGTCATGTCGCTGACGACGATCAGGCCGTCGGCGTTGCGGATGTCGACTCCGAAGGCGCCGTTGAAGACGGGGGTGCGGTCCCGGTTGGGAGGGCCGGTGTAGGTGTCGTAGTAGCCGACGGTTACGGGGTTCTCGGGGTCCATCAGCGAGAAGATCTGGAGGCCGTCGAGGTAGCCGGACGCGAAGACGTAGGGCCAGCGGACCTCGTGGTTGTGGACGAGGTTCTGCCAGTCGGCGGTCCACGCGGAGATGGGGCGGCTGATGTTGGTGACCTGGCCGTCGAGGGCAGGCTGGAGGTCGAAGATGCGGATCGGCGCGTACTGGTACTCGGTCTCGGCGACGACGTAGCGGCCGTCGGGGCTCGGGGTGAAGGTGTGCCCGCCGCGCACGCCGCTGACGCCCACGAGGGTGACGCGCAGCTCGGGGTTGTCGAGGTCGCTGACGTCGTAGATGTAGTAGCCGCCGCTGCCGCCGCCGTAGAAGCGGTCCTCGCCGGTGTCGGGGTGATAGCCGACGTAGAAGTCGTGGTATCCGCGGCCACCGCGGTTGAACTCGGTCTCGGGGACGGGGACGCGGCCGACCAGCGCGTTCTCCAGGTCGCCGGAGACGACGCGCGCCATGTCGTATACGTGGGCAAAGGGGCCGCGCACGGTGCTGAAGAGGAGGACCCGCCCGTCGGAGTGCTTGTAGACGAAGATGTTGTGGAAGCCGCCGGGGAGCTCGGGCTCGCGGATGCGGGCGACTTCGCGGACGGTGGAGGCGTCGGGCAGCCCGGTGACGTCGAGGACGACCGCGCCCAGGTCCGGGTTCGGCCCGCCCTGCCCGAACTGCAGCGACTGCACGACGTAGTAGCGGTCGCCGATCTTGAAGTGCTTGACGTCCATGCCACCGGTGCGCATGTGCAGGTCCTGGTTCTCGATCCGCCACTCGTAGAGGACCTCGGGGTGCTCCGGATCGGCGATCGAGATGATGTCGAGGCCCTTCGGTCCGATGTCCCCGTAGACCATGCGCGCGACGTACGCGTAGGGGCGGTCCATCTCCTGCTCCATGTCGATGTCGGCCACGGAGAGGCGCGGGCCCAGGGGGATGTGCCCGAGGATGTCGATGTTGTCGCTCCCCGGCTTGACGGGGGTCCACTGGGCGTGGGCCGCGGGGGCGATGGCGAGGAGGGTTGCGGCGGCGGCGAGGAAGGCGGCGGTGATGCGAACCGCTCCGGGAAAGCGCCCTCCGCTGGCATCCCGCGCCGCGATGGCGGCGAATCTCTTGTGAACCGTCTGAAGACTCATTTGCCCGACTCCGTTGATGGCTGGCGTTGGCGGGCGAGCCCGGGCGGGTCGCCCGTGACCAAATTAGCGGGTCGGATTCCGCGGGGGCAATCGGCCATGCCGGCGGCCGCGCGCCCGGCGGACGGTCAGCAAGTGGCGGTGGCGGTCACCACGGCCAGCGCTGGACGGCCATGGTGGCGGCGATGCCGCCGACGGCGAGGGAGACGGCGGCGTTCCAGGCTTTCTGCGGCAGGCGGGTGGCAGGCGCCGCGGCGGTCCGGACCGCGTGAGCCCCCCAGGTGACCGCGGCCCCGAGCGCGAGCACCGCGCCCGCCACCACGATCTGCGCGAGCTCCAGCCCGATGTTGAAGGACAGCAGCGGGACGAAGAGGTTCCGCTCGTCGCCGAGCGCGATGCGCAGGAAGTTGGAGAAGCCCAGCCCGTGGATGAGGCCGAAGCCGAGGGCGAGCGCGTAGCGGAGGGGGCGCGCGGCGACGCGGTGCCCGGCGGGCTGCTGGTGCCCCTGCCCGGCGACGCCCTCTCGCGGGTGCCCGGCAGGGCCCTCTCGCCCGCGCCCGGCGGGGCCTGCTCGCGGCTGCCTCGCACGGCCCATTCGCCGCAGGCCGACCAGGTTGGTGGCCGCAGTGACGACGATCGTGACGGGGATGAGGAACTCGACCAGCGACGTGTCGACCCGCACCAGCCGGAGGGTGGCCAACGCCAGCGACACCGAGTGGCCGATTGTGAAAGCGGTCACAAGCACGAGCAGTTCGCGCCAGCGGGTCAGGGAATACGCGGCGCACAGTCCCGCGATGAAGAGGATGTGATCGTAGCCGCGCAGGTCGAGCAGGTGCTCGAAGCCGAGTTCCAGGTAGACGGCGAACATGGGCGGCCCTAGCGGCGTGCCCCGCCCTGACGGCGCCTTCCACCCTGGCGGTGCCCCCGCCCGGGCACTGCCCCCGCCCTGACGCGCGCCGCGGCCCTCGCGCGCACCGCCATCCAGAGCGCGGCCCAGGCCAGCCACGAAAGCCGCTCGGCGAGGGTGAGCGCGCGGAAGTGCTCCCACGCGAGCAAGGGGACGGTCGCGGCGAGCGCGGCCGCGTTGCCGTCGTGGTACGGGATTCGCCGCTCCACCACGGTCACCGCGCGGCGGCGCTCCCGGTGCAGCAGTTCCTCGATTGCGCCACCGAGCTCGTCCGGCGACATCTCGCGCCACCCCGGGATCCGCATCACGCTCCAGGCAGGGACGGTGCGTCCCCATCCGTGCACGTTGGTGCCCGCCACCACCGCCAGATCCATGGAGTCGGCGAGCGCGAGGATCTCGCCGCGCTGCCGGTGGACCTGTTCCAGCCCGCGCGGCGCCCCGTCGCTGAGTTCGACGCCGATCACACCGGCGGGCTCCCTGTCAGTGAGCGGCACGATCTGGTCGAGGGGGCCCGGGAGGGCGTAGAGCATCGTGGGGGGCGGCGCGCCCCGGTCGCTTGCCGCGGCGATCAAGTCGGGGTCGAGGTGGTGCCAGGTGCTGTCGAGGGCGAAGACATAGCGGGACCGGTCGCCGAGGATGTTGGTGTGGCGGTTGCGCAACCGCACCTCCATGCCGCTCAGCAGGACGGTGCGGTCGCCGGACCGCGCCGGGTTCTCCGGGAGCGCTTCGTCCACGCCCGCCCAGGTGTAGTGGTCGGTGACGTAGGCCGCATCGAACCCCCCGGCTTCGTGCCATGCGCGGTTGCGCGCAGCCGTGAAGAGGGACCACCCGTCGTGGGACTGGTTGGTGTGCGAATGGAAGTTCACCGCGAGGTGGTCGTCGGATGCGAGCCGGATCCCGGTCATGGGACGCGGGATCAGGGCCGCGGCCGTGTAGAAGGCGAGCAGGGCGGCGAGGGCGCCGAGCGCGAGGAGGGGTTCCAGCGCGAGGCGGCGCACCAACGGGCGGAGTCTGACACCTGCCGGTCGAACCGCCACCGGGCGTCGGGTCTCCACCGGCAAACCGGCCGTCACCAGCCGCCTGGATGTCATCAGCCGCCCGGCCGCCACCAGCCGCCAGGCCGCGTACATCACAATCAGTGTGCCGAGAACCGCGTAGTGCTGGCTGACCGTGAGGAGCGTCAGCGTGTCCCAGACACCGAAGAGGGGTGCGCCGAGGAGGTAGCCGAGGGGCTGGTGGAGCTCCGCGCCGGAGACGACCTGAAGCGTGACCGCGTCCCGCAATGGAGGCGCGGCGGCAAGGGCGGAGGCCATAACCAATGCGGACACGGCGAGCGATCCACCAAAGCGGTGCAGCACCGCGCTCGCCCTCGCCGTCGCCCTCATCGCGCTGTCCGCGCCAGCCGCGCCTCCGGGTATCGGCCAGGGCCCAGCCAACCGACCAGGACATCGTCCCACCAGACGCTGAGGGTTTCCGTCACAGCTGCGGCCGCCTCCACGATCGGCGCCGGCGCACCCACGGCGGTTCCGTCGCCACCACCCGCGTGACACCGTCCGGATCCGCGCGGGGGGCCTCGATATGCAGGCTGCACCCCAGGGCCTCCAGTACGGCGAGCACCTTTCCGACCCCGGCCGTCGTCTTGCCGCGTTCCAGCTCCGAGAGGAACCGCACGCCAACGCCGGCCACGCCCGCGAGCTGATCCTGTCGCAGGCCTTGGGACCGGCGCACAGAGCGCACGATACTACCTATTTCAGAAGGCGTCATGGGAATTGTCCCGCTCGGGAAAATTAGCAGCCTGGTGCGACAGTCTCATCAGAAAATTTTCCCGTACGGGAAAAAAACACCCCAAATATTCCCGATCGGGAAAAAACTCGGGACGGCGCGGCCGGACACCTCTACAGGGTCGGACTACAGAGTCGGACCGCCGGGTGTGCGACACACGATGCACCAAGCGGGACCGCCGGAATTGCCGCGCCGGCGCACTTCCGCTGCGGGTGGACGGCAGGTCGGCAATGGCTTCCGGTAGCTTCATCCCACGAACGTGTGCGAGTACTTCACCATCACCGCGCGACCGGACGACAACGGCCGCCGGGGGCCCAGGCCATTGTCGCGCTCGTTGTAGAGTCCCTCGTTGTAGACGATCCATAGGTCGGTGCCCTCCCGGAAGTGGTAGCGGAAGCGGACGTTGAAGGTGGTCTGACCGATCGCGCTATTGTACTGCCCGAAGGTGCTCAACGAGACGCGGGGGTTCAGGGCGGTATTCAACTTGAGGCGCGCCAGCTGCGTGGTGGTCGAGACACCCCGGTCAGCGAATTCGAGGCGGTTGACTTCGTAGCCGGTCTCGACCTCCAGGTACTTCGAAAGGACCCAGGCCGGATTCAGTGCCAGGCTCAGCCGCGTGCCGTCGTAGAAGGTGCCGGCCGACCCGTTGTACTCGCCGCGGTACCGGCTGCTGCGGGGCAGTCGGAACATGAAGGTGGCCTCGTGAAACCAGTACTCGCCGGCGGGCACGACCACCTCGGAGATCGGGAACGGCTCGCGCACGCTCTCGAAGCTCGACAGCCCGCCGAAGGTCAGATTCGAACCCTGGCGGAAGTCGAACTCGAGCTCGGGCCGGACTTCGCGGGACTCGGCGGTTCCGTCCCCATTGCGGAAGTAGTGGGCCGTGCCGACCTGGATCGCGCGCGACACCAGGGGCGACGTTTCGCTGCTGAGCTGCCGGTAGCGCAGCTGCGCACCGCCGTGGCTGAAGTCCCGCCGTGACTGGAAACCCAGCCCGGGCCGGTAGTCGGCGCCGACCCGAATCGCCTCGGCGTAGTAGGAGAACCCGTCGTCCCGGCGCCGTTCCAGCCGCCCCCTCAAGAGCCCGGACTCCAGTCCTCCTTCCTGCTCGGTGGCCTCGTCGACGGTGTGCGCCCACTGCAGGATCGCGTATTCGTCACCCAGCCACCTCACGACCGCGTCGAGTCCCAACGCGGTATTGTTTCGCCCGGCCGAGCCCAGCCGCGTCGTGAGCATTCCCCCAACCGCCGAATTCGCGTTCAGGATCCGCTGGCGCAGCCGCGCCACCCCGACGTTCTCGGCGGACCGGTCCCCGCCCGGCGCGGTTTGCATGTTCAGAAGGCCGAAGTCCGTACCGCCGAGCCTTCCGACCGCCCGGGCACCCCCGTAGATGCGGACGATCTCTCCCGCGTCCAGCCCGATCCGGCGGCTGTGGAAGATCCGGTTGTTCATGCCGCCCGTGTTGAAGTCGAAGGTCGAGGCGCGCTCCTGGAAGAACTGCCTCTTCTCGGGAAAGAAGAGGGGGAAGCGCGTCAGGTTGATCTGCTGGTCGTCGGCCTCGACCTGCGCGAAGTCGGTGTTGACGGTGAGGTCGAGCGCGAGGTTGGAGGTGGGCGAGTACTTGAGGTCCAGCCCCGCCTCGGTCGTGGGATCCCGCTCGGTGCGCCACTCGGCCTGCGGGGCAACGGGTGGCTCCGCGAGCGTCGGCGTTCGCCGGAATCCGCCCAGCGCATACGGCGTGATGTACAGTGGCGCGGTCTGCCGCACATCCCGCAGCACGACCCGCTGGGCCCGGGACGGCTTGGCGAACCCGAGACGGCCCCCGCCGGGATCGAGGGCCGGGAAAGTTTGCCGTTCGTTCTTGCGCGGGATCATCCGGTAGACGATAAGGCCCATCGTCACCTCGCCCCCCGTCGTCTGGAACCCCAGGGTGGAGAACGGGATTCGGAGCTCGGCGAACCAGCCCTCGTCGCTGCGCGCAGTGGCGACGTCCCAGTACGAGTTCCACTCCCAGTTCATCGGCATGCCGTTGGTGAATTCGGCATCGTTGGAGACGGTGCGGTCCTGCCGAACGCCGGCGGGGTTGGTGACGAACCAGACGGCGGTCTCGTGGTCGTTGTAGCTGTCGATGATCACCGCGAGGATGTCGTCGCCGCTGTACTGGTCACGGTAGAAGGTGCCGACCCGGATCTGATCGGGGTCGGTGTCGTACATGCGCCCCGACACGTACAGAAAGCGGTCGTCATGCGCGATCCGTACCTCGGTCCTCTCGGTGAGCGCGCCGCGGAAGTTGGGCGTGTACATGGTCATGTCGAGGGGGGCGACGGCGTCCCAGGCGGCTTCGTCCACGACGCCGTCGAGCTCGATCGGGCCGGAGAGGCGGGCGATCGCGACGGGGGCGTCCGGCGAGGGGGGGACGGGGGGGAGCTGGGCGGCGAGGGGGGTGGGGGCGGCGAGGATGGTGAGGGCGGCGACGGCCGGGAGCGGGGTGGGAGCGGTGACGGCCCGCATCGCGCCGAGGGCCCTGGAGCGGAAGGAGGAGCGGGCGAACGTGGCGCGGGCTGTGAGCTTCAACTTGGCGTGCCTTCAGTGGTCGGGTAGCTGGTGGGCGGGTGCGGGCGACACCGGCGGCCACCGGGAGCACGCCCGCCGATGATAAGATACTTCATGTCGATCCTCCACCATGAAGTGATCACGGCGCAGGGGGCTGCGGGGGCGCGGTCCGGGGCTGGGCCGTTACGGTCCGGAGGCTCACTGTCACGGTCCGGGGGCTCACTGTCTCGGCCGGGAACCTCACCGTCGCGGCAAATGCTCCTGCTGCATGGCATCTACGGCGCGGGCCGCAACTGGGGGAGCGTCGCGCGGCGGCTGGTCCGGGTGCGGCCTGAGTGGAGGATCGTGCTGGTCGACCTGCGGTCGCACGGGCGGTCGCCGCGGCTGGATCCGCACACCGTCGAGGCCTGCGCCGACGACCTGATGCGGCTCGAAGAGCACCTCGGCCGGGCAGCCGACGCGGTCCTGGGGCACTCCTTTGGCGGGAAGGTGGCGCTGCTCCATGCGCGTCGACGCGCGGTGGGGCCCAAGCAGCTCTGGATCATCGACTCGGCGCCGGGTGCGGGCCGACCGGGGGGCGGGGCGTGGCGCATGCTGGGCGTGCTGCGGCGCCATCCGGGTCCGTTCGGGAGCCGGGCCGAGGTGGTGGGGGCGGTGGAGGGGGAGGGGTACTCGCCACTCGTGGCCAACTGGATGGCGATCAATGCGGTGAGAGGACGGGAGGGGTGGGGGTGGCGGCTCGACCCGGACGAGATGGAGGCCTACCTGCGGGACTATTTCCGCGTCGACGCGTGGGACATCGCGGAGTCGCCGCCCCCCGGCACGACGATCCACTTTGTGAAGGCCCGCGGGTCAAGCGTGCTCGCCGAGGCCGACGTCGAGCGGATTCGCGCGGCCGGGCGCCGCACCGGCCACGTGGTCCTCCACGAGGTCGAGGGCGGGCACTGGCTCAACACCGAAAACCCGGACGCTGTCCATCAACTGCTGGCGGGGGTGCTGCAGTAGAGACGACCCAGGAGGCGGGGGTCGCGGGGGAGAGTCGGGAGCGCCCGAGATGCGCGGCACGCGCGACGAAGCGAGGGGAGATCCACCAGAAGCGGAGGGGCCGCCGGGGGGCAACAAACACCCCGGCGGCCCCTGTAGCGAGATCAGCGGAGTCGGGAGCGCGCCCCCGGGGTGATCTCGAAGCCGAAGTTGAAGGAGCGGGGATAGCCCAGGAAGACCTCGGCGTCGTCGGCCTTGTGGCTCAGCGCCCCGCGTTCGCGCTCGGCGTCGTTCCGGTATCCGTTGAAGCGGGAGTTGTCCCGCGCGTCCTGCACGTAGATCGTGTCGAAGATGTTGTAGGCGTTGAAGAAGAGCTTCACGGTGCCCCCGCCGAAGGCCGAGGCCATCTCCTCCGGCAGACTGTACCTCATGTGCAGATCGTAGGAGGTGTACCCCGGCGGGCTCCACGACTGGACCCCCCGGTCGATGGTAGTGGTACGCCCGAAGGGATCGTAGTCGGCGTAGTGCTTGCCGTAGGTCTTGCCGACTCCCTGGATGAAGAAGCCGCCGGTCGGATTCAGCGACACCGCATACGCGAGCTGGAACTGGGGCGCATCACCGACCAGCAGCCCGTCAAGGTAGAATGTGTACTCCTCCGTCTCGGCCTGGCGGTCATCGGGCTTGAAGGTCCCGCTCGGATCGTTGGTGTACGTCCAGTCCCCGAAGGACAGCGCCGCGTCGACACGCAGGAAGGCGGCCGGCTGGAAGGCACCCTCGACCTCGATCCCCATGTGGCGCGCGTTCACGCCGAGCAGGTTGACCAGCCCGTCCTGGTTGTCACCCAGCAGATTGCGGATGAACTGGTTGCGGGTGCGGTTGTTCCACTGGGTGAAGTAGAGGTTCGCGTCCAGCGACAGGCTCCGGCCCATGGAGCGGAAGCGCGTTCCGGCCTCGAAGGAGAGGAAGGTCTCGTTCTTGGGGTCCGGGTTCTTGATGCCCCGGTTGTCGTCGATCACTCCGTCGAAGATCGGGACCTTGGAGACGTAACCGGCGTTGCCGTAGACGGACCACTCGTTGCTGACGTTCCGCACGGTTCCGCCCTTGACCTGGTAGCCCGTGAGTCCACCGCTGTTGAGCTGCAGGAAGCCGCCGGCGGGGCCGCGGGTGAAGAAGTCGGTGAAGTCGTACGAGATCCGCGACATGCCGACCATCCCGTAGAAGGACCCGGCCGAAGTCGACTGCTCCGCTTGCAGGTGCGCGCCAAGCCAGTTGACGTCGTTCTCGTTGTGGTAGTTGATCTTGTCTCCCAGCAGGCGGTTCCCCTCGGCGTCACTCCAGAAGTCGGAGCTGCACCCGCGGAAGCAGTCGTTGTAGTAGCGGCCGCCCAGCAGGTCGCGGACTTCGCGGTAGTGCTCGATCGTCGCGGTCCGCCAGTCGAGTCCCGCCTCCGTAACCACCGAACCGAACACCTTCTGCAGCTTGGTGATCAGGCCGTAGGTGTCCTGGTTGTTCACCGAGTTGCGAAGGATTCCGCGGGATCCGCTGTCGCTGTCCTCGTTCCGCGCGATGGTCGCATCCCAGTCCGCGAAACGCTGCGTAAAGGTGTAGTCCCAGACGAGCGAACCGTAGGTTCCCGTGCCGCCGCCGCGGCCGCCGGAGTAGTACAGCACCGTGTTGGCGGACAGTCCGTCGCCCAGATAGGTGAACCAGTTCAGGTTGACCTGGGGCTTGTGGAAGTAGTTCTCCCGCTCGTTGATGAAGCCGCGGTCACGACGGCTGAACACCCCGGAACCCGGCCCGGTGCTCGTGAACTGCCTGCCGACGTAGCTCGGGCTCACGCCGCCCACGTTGGGGCTCCAATAGCGCCCCGCCTCGAGCCCGAAGCGCGCCAGCGCCTCGCGGTCGTAGTCCTCCAGCGAAAAGGCGAAGTCGCGATCGATGGTGGCGATGTTCAGCTTGTAGAGGTTCTGCCCGTGGCGCTGCGGGGCACCGACGGCGTAGAGCTCCAGACGATTGCTGTCGTTGAACTTGTACTGGGATGCCAGGTAGTAGGCCCACGCATCCGTCCACGCGCCGTCGATGATCCCGTCAGCTTCCTTGCGCACCCCCGACGCGGTCATCGAGAATTTCCCGATCGGGCCGGTGGATGCGGTCATCGTCGTCTTGCGGAAGTTGCCGCTGCCGAACTCCTGCTTGAGCGTGTAGCCGGGGTCCTGGGCGCTCGGGTCGGTGATCACGTTCAGCGTGCCGCCGATCGACGGGGTGGCGAGGTTGATCGCGCTGAGCCCCCGCTGCAGCTGGATGCTGGTGGCGGCGTCGCCGAGGCCGTCCCAGTTGGACCAGTAGACCCAGCCGTTCTCCATGTCGTTCACCGGCACGCCGTTGATCATCACGGCGGTGTTGCGCTGGCTGAAGCCGCGCACGTTGATGCGGGCGTCGCCGGCGCCACCACCCTGGGCGGTGGCGTACACCGACGGGGTGAGATTCAGGACCAGGGGCAGATCCCGCGAGCCGAGCTGGGTCTGAATCTGCGCCTTGCGAACGTTGGAGAACGCGACGGGCGTGCGCCGGGGCTCCGCGCGCTCCGCGAGCACCTCCAGGCCTCCGAGCGACACCGCCGACGGCACCATGTCGAAGTCGACCGTCTCGACCTCGCCCCCGGTCAGCGTGATCTCCTGGGCTTCGGTCGTGTATCCGATCAGCTCGACCGAGACGCTGTAGGTCCCGACCGGGATGTCGGCGACCTCGTACCGGCCGTCCTCGTTGGTAATGCCACCGTACTGCCATCCGGTGATCGACTGGGAAAGCACCACCTGGGCGCTCGCCAGTGCGGATCCGTCGACGGTCACCCTCCCGGCGACCGTCCCGTTCTGCTGGGCGCTGAGCGGTGCCGCCAGTGGCAGCAGCGCGAATAACGATAGAAGTCGCTTCATGTTCCATCCCTCCCGTCTGTGGGTTTTGCGGTCATCATTTCGGCCGAGGCCGGCACCTCCGCCTCCGTGCAGCGGTCACGTGCAACTGGAATATGCTCGGCGGCGAAATTCCCACGGGTCACGCGCCGGTAACGATTCTTCGTGCACTGTACGGTGTGGGGCACCGGACGCGTTTCCCGCGCTGGACACGTTTTCGCCCCAAACGTAGATTCTTTTTTCCGCGGTCGCAAACGGGCGGCCGCAAACGGCGCGCCGTGGAGTGCAGGATCCCCACACAAGGCCCTGCTCCGGCCGCCGCAACCCGCCGCGCCAGTCATCGTTGCCGACGCGGTTTTCTTGCGGTTGCAACACTGGAGGACTCATCAAGGAGGACGGATGATCGCGGTAGAAGGTGTCACGAAACGGTACGGGGCCATCACGGCGGTGGACCGGGCCAGCTTCACGGTGAACCGGGGCGAGGTCGTCGGGTTTCTGGGACCCAACGGAGCCGGAAAGACGACGACCATGCGCATGCTGACGGGCACCCTGCAGCCCGACGGCGGAACAATCAGTTTCGACGGCGCTCCGATCAGCGAGGACCTCACCGCAGCGAAGGCCCGGGTGGGGTATCTCCCGGAGGCCAACCCGCTGTACGACGACATGCTCGTCTGTGAATTTCTCGAATACGTGGCGCGGCTGAGGGGGATGGACTCCGCCGCGACCCGTCCCGCGATCGGCCGTGCGGTCGAGGAAACGGGGCTGGAAGAGGTCTTCTTTCGCCCGATCGGGGAGATCTCGAAGGGGTTCCGGCAGCGCACCGGGATGGCCGGCGCCATCCTCCACGAGCCGGAGATCCTGGTGCTCGACGAACCCACCGAAGGGCTCGATCCCAACCAGCGCGTCGAGATCCGCAAGCTGATGAGTTCGTTGGGCAGCGAGCGCACGGTGATCCTGAGCACCCACGTCATGCAGGAGGTCGAGGCGACCTGTGACCGGCTCCTGATCATCTCGCAGGGCGCGATCGCCGCGGACGGAACGGTGGGCGAGCTGATGGACGCGGCCCGGGGCGTCTCCCACTACGCGGTGGAGGCGGCCGGCGACGGCGTGGCCGAGGCGCTGCGGGCCCTTCCCGGCGTCGCGGACCACTCGGCGGAACCGGTGGACGGCCGGGTCCGGGTGCGACTGGAGGCGGCCGCGGACCAGGAACTCCGCCCCGAGATCTTCCGGCTGGCGACCGAGCGCGACTGGGTGCTGTGGGAACTGCGCCGGGAACGGGCTACGCTCGAGCAGGTGTTCCGGCAGCTGACAACGGGGGATGGAGCGCCGGGCGGCGGAGGCGTGGGGGCCGCAGGGGCCGACGCCGAGGTGTCCGGGACCGATGCCGTGGGATCGGGGGCCGAAGCCGAGGGACCCGGGCCCGATGCCATCCGCGCCCGCGGAGAGGAGGCGGCGAAATGAGCTTCAGGCAAGTCTCCGAAATCACGCGCCGGGAGCTGCGCGGGTTCTTCGACCAGCCCACCGCCTACGTACTGGCCATCGCATTCCTGGGGCTCGGGCTCTACCTGGCCTTCCGGTCGCTCTTCGCGATGTCCTACGCGACGCTGCGGCCCTTCTTCGACCTTCTTCCCTGGCTGCTGGTGGTTTTCGTTCCCGCGGTGGCGATGAAGAGCCTGGCGGAGGAGCGGCGCGGCCGCACGCTGGAATGGCTCCTGGCCCAGCCGCTGACCGAGTTGGAAATCGTGCTCGGCAAGTTCGCCGGCAACTGGCTCTTTGTGATGATCACCATCGCCGGCACGCTGCCGATGGCGCTGGGGGTGCTGATGGCATCGGAGGCCGATCCGGGGATCATGCTGGCGCAGTACCTTGGAGCGGCGCTGCTGGCGGCTCAGATGATCGCGATCGGGATCTGGGCCTCGTCGATCACCCGGAACCAGATCACGGCCTTCATCCTGGGGGCCACGATCTGCATGGTTCTGGTGCTGCTGGGCACGCCGGTGGTGCAGATCGGCCTTCCGCCGGTGCTCGGCAACTGGGCCGCGCAGCTGTCGGTGATCAGCCACTTCGAGAACATCGCCCGCGGCGTCGTGGACCTGCGGGACCTCCTCTATTTCGCGTCCACCTGCGGCCTTTTCCTCCTCCTCGCGGTGGCGGCGCTCGGCCGGGAGCGGCTCAGCCACGCGGGCGACGCCTACCGCCGCCTGCGCTTCGGCACGGCGGTGATCGCGCTCGCCGTCGTGCTCCTCAACCTGCTGGGCGGGTACGTGCGCGGCCGTGTCGACCTCACCCGCGACAACCTTTTCACCCTGTCGAGCGGCAGCCGCGACATCCTCGGCGGCCTCGACGACGTGGTGAACCTGACGCTCTTCACCAGCGACGACCTGCCCCCCGAGATCCAGCTGCGGGTGCGCGACGTGCGCGACCTGGTGGCCGATATGGACGGCGCCTCGAACGGGATGCTGGCCGTGCGGAGCGTCAACCCCGACGACGGCGACGACGAGGCCGAGGAAGCCACCTCGATGGGGATCGTGCAGATCGAGTTCAACGTGCTGCGCGACGACGAGCTGCAGGTGAAGCGCGGCTACTTCGGACTCGCGCTGACCTACGCCGACGAGCAGGAGACGATCCCCGTCATCGACCGCACCGACGACCTGGAGTTCCGGCTGGTCTCCGCGATCGCCCGCATGACGGCCGAGCACCGCCCGACGCTGGCCTTCGCGCGCGGGTTCGACGCAAAGGAGGCCTTCCAGTTCGGCGCCTTCCGCCAGAGCGTCGCCGACCGCTACTCGGTCACGACCGCGGAGCTGGAGCCCGACTCGGCGTCGCCGCCCGCGTTCATTCCGGACTCGATCGACGTGCTGGTCGTGGCCGGCCCGGCCCGCCCGCTCTCCACCGACGCCGTGGACGCGATCCGCGATTATCTGAACCGGGGGGGAGCGGCGCTTCTGCTCATGGAGCGGCATGTCTTCAACCCGCAGTCCCCGACCATCATGCCGGTCGTCAGCGGGCTGGAGGACCTTCTGGCCGAGTACGGCGTCACCGCTTCCGGCGACATCGTCTTCGACATGGCTTCGGCCGAGCGGGTGCAGATGCGGCAGGGGATCTTCAACGTGGTCCGCGCCTACCCGCTCTGGCCGGTGGCCTTCCGGGGGGACGATCACCCCACCAGCCGCGACCTCGCCAACGCCACCTTCGGCTGGGCCGCACCCTTCACCTGGGAGGAGGGCGACTCGGCCGTGACGGCGCTGTGGACGACCACCGAATCGGGCGGCACGCGTCCGCCCGGAATGATGGCCGACCCGAGCTTCCCGATCGGCGCGACCCAGGACGAGGTCGGGATCCAGACGCTGGCCGTGGCGATCGACCCGTCGGCGGGCGGCGAGGGCCGCATCGTCGCGGTGGGGGATTCCGATTTCCTGGAGGACGACTTCGCGCAGGCCAATGCGCAGAACCTGATCTTCGCGGCCAACGCCATCGACTGGCTGGCCCAGGACGAGGCGCTGATCGCCATCCGGTCGAAGGACCGGACGCCGCCGACGCTGGCGTTCGAGTCCGATGGGGGACGGAACGCGCTCAAGTGGGGGTCGCTGATCGGGGTGCCGGCGCTCTTTGCGCTGTTCGGGGTTGCGCGGGTGACGCGGCGTGGGCCCCGGGCGCAGCGGAGGTGGGGGGATTTGGTGGCGGCGGGGGGTGAGAGCGGGCCGGGCGATGGCGGGCCGGGCGGAGGCCGTGCAGGCGGTGGCGAGCCGGGCGGTGGCCGTGGGCCGGGCCGCGACGGCGGGCCGGGCAATGGTGGCGAATCCGGCGGTGACGGCACAATGGCCGACGCGGAAAGCGAGGCGGACGAATGAGCGAGAGGACTCTGCGCGCCTGCATCTATTCCCTCGTCGTGGTGGGGGCGCTCTACCTGGTGGTGACGCTGGCACGGGGGGGCGGCGGCGGTTCCCGCTCCGTCGATCCCGGGCTGGCGGCCGCGCTGGAGGGGATCGCCGCCGGGCCCCACGAGCGTTTCGTCATCGAGGGGCCCGAAGGCACGATCCGGCTGGAGTTGAACGCGGGCGCCTGGACGGCGAACGGCTTCGAGGCCGACTCGAGCGCCGTCGAACGCCTCATCCGGGGCGTCGAGGAATCCGAGGTGACCGGGATCGCAGGCACCAATCCGGCCAACCACGCGCGCTTCGGCCTGACGGCGGACAGCGCCTGGACCTTCACCGCCGGGGACGCGCCGCCCATCCTGCTGGGCAAGACCGGAAACCGCTTCCGCACCGCGTACGCGCGCCTGCCGGATTCCGACCCGGTCAGCGTCATCGAGGGGGACCTGCGCTCGGCGGCGGCCCGCCCGCTGGTGGACTGGCGCGACAAGATCGTGCTGCGCGCCGACACCGCGGCGGTGGCCCGGATCGCGGTTACGCATGCAGGGGGGACCGAGGTCTACCAGCGACAGGATTCGACCTGGGCGGTGGGCGGGGAGGAGGCGGAGGCGGCCACGGTGCGCGGCATCCTGCAGGAGCTGGCATCGCTGCGCGCGAGCGGCTTCGCGCCGGACGCATCCGAGATGCCGGAGGCACCCGACCGTTCCGTGGTGGCGACCGACGCCGACGGCAACGAACTGGCGTCGCTCACGATGGCCGAGCAGGAGGGCAACTTCTGGCTGAAGTCGGCGGCGAGCCGGTACATTTTCGAGATTCCGATCTTCCGCGCGAACCGGCTGGCGCCTGGAGCGCCCGAGGAAGAGTGAGAGGCAGACCGATGAAACAAGCCCCGGAATACGACGCGATCGTTGTCGGCTCGGGGGCCGGCGGCGGGATCGCCGCATTCATCCTTGCCACCTCGGGCCTGCGCGTGCTCCTGCTGGAGGCGGGCCGGCACTACGACCCCCTGCGCGAGACGCCGATGTTCCAGCTCCCGAAGGACGCGCCGCTGCGCGGGGCCGGGGGGTCGGCGAAGCCCTTCGGATTCTACGACGCGACCGTCGACGGCGGATGGCAGGTCCCCGGCGAGCCGTATTCGGTGGCCGACGGATCCGAGTTCATGTGGTGGCGCTCGCGGATGCTCGGCGGGCGCACGAACCACTGGGGACGGATCTCGCTCCGGATGGGCGAATACGACTTCAAGCCGCGCTCCCGCGACGGTTTGGGCTTCGACTGGCCCATGTCTTACGACGATCTCGCGCCATATTACGACAAAACCGAGACATTGATCGGCGTTTACGGGTCGAACGAGGGGCTGGAGAACACGCCGAACTCGTCTCCGGGGGTCCTGCAGCCGCCCCCGAAGCCGCGCGCCTATGAACTGCTGACCCGCAAGGCATGCCGGCGGATGGGGATTCCGGTGATCCCCGCGCACCTCGCCATCATGTCGCAGACCCAGGACGCGGACCGTCTGCCCGGGCAACTCTTCCCGGACAACGAACTCGCCCGGCGCGTCACCGCCGACTCGATGCGCGGCCGCGCCGCCTGCTACTGGGCGACCCCGTGCGGGCGCGGCTGCTCGATCCGCGCCAACTTCCAGTCCACCACCGTGCTGCTGCCGCCCGCGCTCGCGACCGGCAACCTGGACATCCGCACCGACGCGATGGTGCGCGAGGTCACCGTCGACTCGCAGGGACGCGCCACCGGGGTGCACTACATCGACCGGACCACGCTGCTCGACGAATTCGCCGGGGCGCGCGTCGTGGTGCTGGCCGCGAGCGCCTGCGAGAGCGCGCGCATCCTGCTCAACTCCACCAGCAGCGACTTCCCCGACGGGCTGGCCAACTCCTCCGGCCTCGTGGGCAGGTACATCATGGACACGGTCGGCGCGGGCGTGTATTCGCACATCCCCGCGCTTCAGGCGCTGCCGCCCCACAACGAGGACGGCTCGTCCGGGATGCACATGTACATGCCGTGGTGGCTCTACGGCGAGCAGCTCGCCGGCCGGCTCGACTTCCCCCGCGGCTACCACATCGAGTTCGGCGGCGGCCGGCGCATGCCCGGCTTCGGCGCCTTCGGCGGCCTCGAGCCCCTCACCGGGGGCACCTACGGCCGGCAGTTCAAGGACGACTGCCGCCGCTACTACGGCAGCTTCCTCTTCTTCGACGGGCGGGGCGAGATGATCCCCAACGAGGACTGCTACTGCGAGATCGACCCGGACAAGGTCGACCGCTACGGCATCCCCGTGCTGAAGTTCCACTGGAAGTGGGCGGCCCACGAGGAGAACCAGGCGCTCCACATGCAGCGCACCTTCGCCGGGATCGTCGACGAGATGGGCGGACAGCTGCTGAGCACCGTTCAGACCGACGGTGCCAGGGCGATCTCGAAGGGCGGACAGATCATCCACGAGGTGGGCGGCGCCATGATGGGCGACGATCCGCGCACCTCCGTGCTGAACCAGTACTGCCAGTCGTGGGACGTGCCGAACCTCTTCGTGACCGACGGCGCACCCTTCGTGTCAAACGCGGACAAGAACCCGACGCTGTCGATCATGGCGCTCGCCTGGCGGGCCAGCGACTACATCGTCGAGCAGCTCAGGCAGAGGAGCATCGGATGAGCGAGGACACGTCCACCCGCGGGCCGTATCCGGCACCCGAATCCGCGTCAGCACCCGCCGAGCCGGCCAACACCATCTCCCGCCGCGGCGCGCTCAAGGTGATCGCCGCGGGAGCGGCCCTGGGCGCGACGGTGCCCGGGTGCGCGCCGGGAGACGGCGGAAGCGGCGGATCCGGCGGCAGCGCGGGCACCGACGCCGCCCACACCGAGCTGTCGGGGTTCAACCCCCTTCCCCCCAGCAACCCCCTCGCCGCGGGCACACCGACCGATCCCGACATGCTCGCGCCCATCGTCCCCTGGGAGATGGTCCTCACCGACGAGGAGATGCGCTACGTGGCGGCGCTCGCCGACGTGATCATTCCGGCCGACGACCGCTCCCCCGCGGCCAGCGAGGTCGGCGTCCCCGACTACGTCAACGAATTCGTCTCGGCGCCCTTCCACACGGAGCAGCTGACCCAGCTGCGCGGCGGCCTCGCGTGGCTGAACCGCACGGCCAGCGAGCGCTTCGGCGCCGCCGACTTCCCCGCCCTCACCACCGCCCAGCAGCACGAGATCTGCGACCTCGTCCGCTTCGAGCCCGACGCCCCCGAGGAGCTGAAACCGCAGGCCCGCTTCTTCGACGCCTTCCGCGACATGTGCTCCACCGCCTTTTGGACCACCGAGGAGGGGATGCGGGATCTCGGCTACCTGGGCAACGTGCCCCTGCCGAGCTTCGACGGGCCGCCGCCCGAGGTGCTGGAGCAGCTGGGGCTCGCGGGGGAAGATCTGGTCTGAGGAGGGGGTCGGGCTGGCGTTCCCCCGGACTGCTTGATCCGGACGCTGCCGCCCCACGTTGAACCGTGGGTGACCAGGCGACCAGTCGCTATTCCGATTTGGCCGTGAAATCAGAATAATCAATGTATATTACTCATTGTTGAAATCATCATAGCTGATTACTATTCGTCATGAGTCCCTACCAACGCCCCCACGTTGACGACCTCGTCCGCCTTCTTCCGGATGACGGACTGCCGCCCCGGATCGTCGCCATCACCGGGCCGCGCCAGTCCGGGAAGACGACAATCGTCCGGCAGGCGCTGCGCCACCTCGGAGCAGCCGGACTTCACGGCAGCATCGTCGCCGTCGACGACCCGCAGGCGCCGCACGACCGTCCCCTCGGTCGGCCGGACGCGACCGTTGTCCCGGATTCCCGCCGCCGTAACACCGACTGGCTGATCGGGGTATGGGAGTGGGCCCGCGGGAGGGCCCGGGAACACCCGCGCGGATTCGTGCTCGCGCTCGACGAAATCCAGGACATCCCGGATTGGTCCCGTGCGGTCAAGGGCCTGTGGGACCGGGACCGGGAAACGGAATGCCCCCTGAAGGTGATCATCCTGGGATCGGCGCCCTGGGCGCTCCTCACGGGCCGGGGAGAGAGCCTCGCCGGGCGGTTCATTCCGTTCGCCGTGCGGCACTGGTCGCTGCAGGAAATGGTCGACGCCTTCGACTTCACCGTCGACGAGTACCTGTACTTCGGCGGCTACCCCGGCGCGGCGCCCCTGATCCGGGACCTGGAGACGTGGCGGCGCTACGTCGCCCACTCGATCATCGCTCCGGTCTTCGGACGCGACATCCTGGCCCTCACGCGCGTCGACCGCCCCGCGCTCATGCGGCAACTCGTCGACCTGGTGCCGGAATACTCGGGCCAGATCGTCAAGCTCGACCGCTTGGCGGGACGACTCCGGGGCGCAGGACACGTGACCACGATCGCCCACTACCTCGACATGCTCTCCGATGCG